>NZ_JBIVIV010000034.1:0-1133 GCF_044749865.1 Streptomyces sp. NPDC088910 | reverse complement strand
CGTTGCAATTATTGCTCTTCAACGAGGAATCCCTAGTAAGCGCAAGTCATCAGCTTGCGTTGATTACGTCCCTGCCCTTTGTACACACCGCCCGTCGCTACTACCGATTGAATGGCTCAGTGAGGCGTCCGGACTGGCCCAGGGAGGTGGGCAACTACCACCCAGGGCCGGAAAGCTCTCCAAACTCGGTCATTTAGAGGAAGTAAAAGTCGTAACAAGGTCTCCGTTGGTGAACCAGCGGAGGGATCATTACCGAGTTTACAACTCCCAAACCCATGTGAACATACCTTTACGTTGCTTCGGCGGAGCCGCCCCGGCGCCCGGAACCTCTTCGGTTTCGCGGCCCGGAACCAGGCGCCCGCCGGAGGCCACAAACTCTTTTGTTTTTACAGTTTCTTCTGAGTGTGCCGCAAGGCAAAATACAAATGAATCAAAACTTTCAACAACGGATCTCTTGGTTCTGGCATCGATGAAGAACGCAGCGAAATGCGATAAGTAATGTGAATTGCAGAATTCAGTGAATCATCGAATCTTTGAACGCACATTGCGCCCGCCAGAATTCTGGCGGGCATGCCTGTTCGAGCGTCATTTCAACCCTCGAGCTCCCCTCTTTTTGGGAGAGCCCGGCGTTGGGGACCCGGCGCTAACACCGCCGGCCCCGAAATGGAGTGGCGGCCCGTCCGCGGCGACCTCTGCGTAGTAATATCCACTCGCACCGGGACCCGGGCGCGGCCACGCCGTTAAACACCCCACCTTCCGAATGTTGACCTCGAATCAGGTAGGAATACCCGCTGAACTTAAGCATATCAATAAGCGGAGGAAAAGAAACCAACAGGGATTGCCCCAGTAACGGCGAGTGAAGCGGCAACAGCTCAAATTTGAAATCTGGTCCCCAGGGCCCGAGTTGTAATTTGTAGAGGATGCTTTTGGCGAGGCGCCTTCCGAGTTCCCTGGAACGGGACGCCACAGAGGGTGAGAGCCCCGTCTGGTCGGATGCCAAGCCTATGTAAAGCTCCTTCGACGAGTCGAGTAGTTTGGGAATGCTGCTCAAAATGGGAGGTATATGTCTTCTAAAGCTAAATACCGGCCAGAGACCGATAGCGCACAAGTAGAGTGATCGAAAGATGAAAAGC
>NZ_JBIVIV010000033.1:0-1170 GCF_044749865.1 Streptomyces sp. NPDC088910 | reverse complement strand
GGGGATGTTGATGGCGACGGGGCAGACGTCGTAGCAGGCGCCGCAGAGGGTGGAGGCGTAGGGGAGGGAGGCGTCGAGTTCGGTGGTGGTGGTGCGGAGTTGGGGGGTGAGGATGGCGCCGATGGGGCCGGGGTAGGGGGAGCCGTAGGCGTGGCCGCCGGCGCGTTCGTAGACGGGGCAGACGTTGAGGCAGGCGGAGCAGCGGATGCAGCGCAGGGCCTGGCGGCCGGTGGTGTCGGCGAGGGTGTCGGTGCGGCCGTTGTCGATGAGGACGAGGTGGAAGTTTTCGGGGCCGTCGGTGTGGGTGGTGCCGGTCCACAGGGTGGTGTAGGGGTTCATGCGTTCGGCGGTGGAGGAGCGGGGGAGGGTCTGGAGGTAGATTTCCAGGTCCTGGAAGGTGGGGATGACCTTCTCGATGCCCACAACAGAGATCAGCGTCTCGGGCAGCGTGAGGCACATGCGGCCGTTGCCTTCGGATTCGACGACGACGAGGGTGCCGGTGTCGGCGATCATGAAGTTGGCGCCGGAGATCCCGACTTTCGCGCGGAGGAACTTCTCCCGCAGGTGCAGGCGGGCCGCCTCCGCCAGATCCGCCGGGGTGTCCGTCAGCCCGTCGGGTGCGGGGCGGCCCCAGGTGGTCATCTGGGTGTGGAAGATGTCGCGGATCTGGTGGCGGTTTTTGTGGATGGCGGGGACGAGGATGTGGGAGGGGAGGTCGTTGCCGAGCTGGACGATGAGTTCGGCGAGGTCGGTTTCGTAGGCGGTGATGCCGGCGGCGGTCAGGGCGTCGTTGAGGCCGATTTCCTGGGTGGCCATGGATTTGACTTTGACGATTTCGGTTTCGCCGGTGTCCTGGACGAGGCGGGTGATGATGCGGTTGGCGTCGTCGGCGTCCAGGGCCCAGTGGACGGTGCCGCCGGCGGCGGTGATGTTCTCCTCGAGCTGGAGGAGGTAGTGGTCGAGGTGGCGCAGGGTGTGGTCCTTGACGGCGGCGCCCGCTGCGCGGAGTTGGGGCCAGTCGGCGAGTTCTGCGATGGCTCTGGCGCGTTTGTCGCGGATGGTGTGGGTGGCGTGGGTGAGGTTCGCGCGGAGCTGGGTGTCCTTCGTGGACGAGGCGGCGGCCTTCGGGAACGACGGCAGACCCAGATACGTACCACTCATCGGACCACT
>NZ_JBIVIV010000031.1:0-1438 GCF_044749865.1 Streptomyces sp. NPDC088910 | reverse complement strand
GTGGGCTGGTTGTTTCAGAACCACACAGTGAACGCGAGCAACAATGGACAAGCCCTCGGCCTATTAGTACCAGTCAGCTCCACCCCTCACAGGGCTTCCACATCTGGCCTATCAACCCAGTCGTCTACTGGGAGCCTTAACCCCTCAAAGGGGGTGGGAGTCCTCATCTCGAAGCAGGCTTCCCGCTTAGATGCTTTCAGCGGTTATCCCTCCCGAACGTAGCCAACCAGCCATGCCCTTGGCAGGACAACTGGCACACCAGAGGTTCGTCCGTCCCGGTCCTCTCGTACTAGGGACAGCCCTTCTCAAGACTCCTACGCGCACAGCGGATAGGGACCGAACTGTCTCACGACGTTCTAAACCCAGCTCGCGTACCGCTTTAATGGGCGAACAGCCCAACCCTTGGGACCGACTCCAGCCCCAGGATGCGACGAGCCGACATCGAGGTGCCAAACCATCCCGTCGATATGGACTCTTGGGGAAGATCAGCCTGTTATCCCCGGGGTACCTTTTATCCGTTGAGCGACGGCGCTTCCACAAGCCACCGCCGGATCACTAGTCCCTACTTTCGTACCTGCTCGACCCGTCAGTCTCACAGTCAAGCTCCCTTGTGCACTTACACTCAACACCTGATTGCCAACCAGGCTGAGGGAACCTTTGGGCGCCTCCGTTACCCTTTAGGAGGCAACCGCCCCAGTTAAACTACCCACCAGACACTGTCCCTGATCCGGATCACGGACCGAGGTTAGACATCCAGCACGACCAGAGTGGTATTTCAACGACGACTCCCCGATAGCTGGCGCTACCGGCTCACAGTCTCCCACCTATCCTACACAAGCCGAACCGAACACCAATATCAAGCTATAGTAAAGGTCCCGGGGTCTTTCCGTCCTGCTGCGCGAAACGAGCATCTTTACTCGTAGTGCAATTTCACCGGGCCTATGGTTGAGACAGTCGAGAAGTCGTTACGCCATTCGTGCAGGTCGGAACTTACCCGACAAGGAATTTCGCTACCTTAGGATGGTTATAGTTACCACCGCCGTTTACTGGCGCTTAAGTTCTCAGCTTCGCCACACCGAAATGTGACTAACCGGTCCCCTTAACGTTCCAGCACCGGGCAGGCGTCAGTCCGTATACATCGCCTTACGGCTTCGCACGGACCTGTGTTTTTAGTAAACAGTCGCTTCTCGCTGGTCTCTGCGGCCACACCCAGCTCAAGGAGTACATCCCGTCACCAGACATGGCCCCCCTTCTCCCGAAGTTACGGGGGCATTTTGCCGAGTTCCTTAACCATAGTTCACCCGAACGCCTCGGTATTCTCTACCTGACCACCTGAGTCGGTTTAGGGTACGGGCCGCCATGAAACTCGCTAGAGGCTTTTCTCGACAGCATAGGATCATCCACTTCACCACAATCGGCTCGGCATCAGGTCTCACCC
>NZ_JBIVIV010000029.1:0-13799 GCF_044749865.1 Streptomyces sp. NPDC088910 | reverse complement strand
CATCTACCTCGCCGGACTCCACCTCGCCGGCATCTTCATCTGGTCCGCCCGATGATCCAAACGAAACGCCCTAGGCCGCGCCGCCGGACGACGACCGCCGGGCGGGCCCTAGGCGTTCGCGAGGACCCCGCAGGCGGTGAGGTGCCAGGTGGGGGCCGCGGAGCGGACGCGTCCGTCCGGCGTCTTCGCGCATCCGTCAGGGGTCGACTGCCGCGCGGCGGACGGGCGTTGAGGGCGGGGGCACCGCTGGCTCCAAAGGGTGAATGTCCATACATATGTGCTTGTGGTGGCGCGAGCGCGTCCCGGCCTACCGTTGATTGTTGCCCGCTGTCGCCGCGCGGCGGCGGGCACGGGTGCTTCGTGGTTCGGGTCGAGGTCGAGGGGGACCGCTCATGGCCAGCGCGTTTCAGGAGCAGAAGCTCAGGGGGATGTTCGGCGCGTTCGACGCCGACGGTGACGGCTACCTGCGCGAGGAGGACTTCAGGGCGCTCGTCGCCCGCTGGAACCGGCTGCCCGCGGTGGCGCCGGGCACCGAGTTGCGCGCACGCGTCGAGACGCTGCTGATGGGCTGGTGGGCGGCGCTGCTGGAGACCGGCGACACCAATGGGGACGGCGCGGTCGACTGGGGTGAACTGCTCGCGCTCGTCGACCGGTTGCCCACGATGATCGCGGACGTCGTCGCCACCGCCGACACCGTGTTCGAGGCCGTGGACGCCAACGGTGACGGCGTCATCTCCCCGGAGGAGCACCGCACGCTCGTCGAGACCTGGAACGGCCGGCCCGTCGACATGACCGGCGTCTTCGAACTCCTCGACCTCAACGGGGACGGCCACCTCAGCCGCGAGGAATTCACCCTGCTGTGGCGCCAGTTCTGGATCAGCGACGACCCGGCGGAGCCGGGCAACTGGCTGTGCGGACGGTTCCCGACGCAGCGGCACTGAGGTCGCCGCCGCGGGCCCGTGCGTGAGGCGCCGGGCCCGCGTCACGACGGCGGGCGCGATCACCTCCGGCATCCCCGGCAAGTGCGTCGACATCGCGAACAGCGGCACCGCGAACGGCACGGCCGTCCAGCTCTTCACCCGCAACGGCACGGCCGCGCAGAAGTGGACGGTCACTCCCGGCGCGGGCGGCGCGGTCCGCGCGCTGGGCGGCTGCCTCGACATCACCGGGCCGCCACCGCCAACGGCGCCCTCGTGGAGCTCTGGGACTGCGACGGCGGCGCGAACCAGGCGTGGACGCTTCCGGGCTGAGCCCGGCCCGGCCTCGGGCGGGTGGGCGGTCGGCGCATCGAGAAGCCGGTGCGCGGGTCCCGGCCGCTGCGGGAGGGGCGTACGTGCCCGCGTACGTACGCCCCTCCCGTACGTCTCTACGCCCGCCCCCGACGCCCGGCCTCCCCGACCGGGCCCGGACCAGCCACCGGCCGCTCCCGGATCAGGCCCCGATCAGGCACCGGCCACGCCCCGGCCGCTCCCGGATCAGGCCCGGACCAGGCACCGGCCGCGCCCGCGGCCCCTGTGCTCACGATCACACCGCTCGGCGGCGCGGTGCCCGTGGCCGTGGCGTGCCCGGCTCCCCGCCGCCGCCCGGCCTCCCGCGGCGGGAGAATGTGGCCCGCACGGCCGCTCCCCGCCCCCGTCCGTGGTTATTGTTGCCATACGTCAAATGTTTGGCGTCCGTCGGTGTGCGCGGCGGCTCCTCTCTGGCCCCCGGTCGCGGGTGGCCGGGATCGTCCGGGAGGGCGCTGCGATGCAGGGTGTGGCTTTCCGGGGCGGGCTGCGGGCGGACGGGCTGCCCGCCGCGCTCGACGATCCGAGGCGGCTGGCCGCGGTGGCGGCGACCGGCCTGCTGGACACCGGTCCCGAGCCGGAGTTCGAGGACCTGGCGGCCCTGGCCGGTGCGGTGACCGGCTGCTCCCGGGCGTTCATCACGCTGGTCGACGAGCGCCGCTCGTTCTGGAAGTCGTGCGTCGGGGTCGACATCACGGAGATCGCGGGTCGGCAGAATCCGGTGCGGGAGAGCTTCTGCTACTTCCTGGTCGGCCTGGACGGCGAGCCCTTCGCCGTCGAGGACGCGGCCACCGACCCGCGCACCCGCGAGCACCCCTCCGTACAGCCGATGAAGATCGGCGCGTGGGCGGGTTACCCGATCCTCGGACCGGGCGGCGAGGTGCTGGGCAGCATGTGCGTGATCGACGACCGCCCGCACGCCTGGCGCCCCACGGAACTGGCCACGCTGGCCACCCTCGCGCGGGCGGTCGGCAACGAGATCAATCTGCGGACCTCGCTGGAGACGGCGCGCACCGCGCTGGCCGCGACCACCGACCTCGTACGCAGCCTCCAGGACAGTTTCCTGCCGCCCGTCCTGCCGACGGTCTCCGGTCTGGACGCCGCCGCCTCGTACACCCCGGCGGACGGCGGCATGGTCGTCGGCGACTTCTACGACCTCTTCCAGGCCCGCGGCCCCTGGTGGTGCGCCACGATGGGCGACGTGTGCGGGAAGGGCCCGGAGGCCGCCAAGGTCACGGCGCTGGCCCGGTACACCCTGCGCGCGCAGGCCACGCAGCACCTATCGCCCGCCGTGGTCCTCGACCATCTCAATTCCGCGCTGCTCGACCAGCGCACGGACGGCCGGTTCCTGACCGCCGTGCACGCCACCTTCCGTACCACCGCCACCGGCGTGTCCGGCCGCCTGTGCACCGCCGGGCACCCGCCCGCCCTGATCCTGCGCGCCGACGGCCGCGTCCAGGAGTCGGGCCGCCGCGGCAGCCTGCTGGGCGTCCTGCCCGACGTGCACCTCACCGACGTCCGCTTCCGGCTCGCGCCCGGCGACACGCTACTGCTCTACACCGACGGCGCCACCGAGGCCCGTCCCCGCCCCATCGTCCCGGGAGCCCCGCGGCCGCTGTTCGGCGAGGAGAATCTCGCCGCCGCCCTCGCCGCCTGCCACGGCATGGACGCCCCTTCCGTCGTCCAGCGGATCGGCCGCGTCCTCGACGACCACAGCGGTGGGTGGGCGAGCGACGACACCGCCCTGCTGGCGCTCCGCGTCCCGCCCCGCACGGCCGGTATCTGACCCCGCCCGCCCCGCCCCGCACGGCCGGTCTCTGACCGTGACTGGCCCCCCCGCGCGGCCGGTCTCTGACCGCTCGCGCCGCCGGGCCGCCGCCCCTTGCTCACCTCGGCGTTCACCTCAGCCATTCATCTCGGCGCCCTGAGGACAAAAGCCGCATAGCGCCCTAGCCTCGTCTCATGGCTGACCTCCCTTTCGACGACGTCCGGGACTTCGCGAACGCCGACCGCGGCTTCGTCGCCGCGCCCGCGTCCACCGCGGTGACGGCCGAGGACGGGTCGGTGGTGTGGGACTGCGGGGCGTACGCGTTCATGACGGCGGCGCAGTGCCCGCCGACCGCGAATCCGTCGCTGTGGCGGCAGGGGCAGCTCTGCGCCCGGTACGGCCTGTACGAGGTCACGCGGGGGATCTACCAGGTCAGGGGGTTCGACCTGTCGAACATGACCCTGGTCGAGGGGGAGCGCGGCGTCGTCGTCATCGACCCGCTGATCTCGACGGAGACCGCGGCGGCGGCCCTGGCGCTCTACCGCGAGCACCGCGGCGACCGCCCGGTCACCGGATTGGTCTACACCCACTCCCACGGCGACCACTTCGGCGGCTCGCGCGCCATCGTCCCGCACGGCAGCGAGCAGGACATCCCGGTCCTGGCCCCGGCCGGATTCCTGGAGCACGCGGTCGCGGAGAACGTGTACGCGGGCACCGCGATGACCCGCCGAGCGGTCTACATGTACGGGGCGGAGCTGCCCAAGGGACCGGCGGGCCAGATCGGCGCCGGTCTCGGCGCGACGACCTCGACCGGCACGATCAGCCTGGTGCCGCCGACGGTGCACATCACCAGCACCGGGCAGGAGGAGACGGTCGACGGCGTACGCATCGCCTTCCAGCTCACCCCCGGCACCGAGGCCCCCTCGGAGATGAACTTCCTCTTCCCCGACCACCGGGCCCTGTGCATGGCCGAGAACGCCACCCACACGCTGCACAATGTGCTGACCCTGCGCGGCGCGGTCGTCCGCGACCCCCGGATCTGGGCGCACTACCTCTCCGAGGCCCTGGCGATGTTCGAGGGCAAGGCGGACGTCGTCTTCGCCTCGCACCACTGGCCCACCTGGGGCCAGGAGGAGATCACCGCGTTCCTCACCGGGCAGCGCGACCTCTACTCCTACCTCCACGACCAGACCCTGCGGCTCATCAACCAGGGCCTGACCGGCCCGGAGATCGCCGAGGAGCTCACCCTCCCGCCCGCTCTGGAACGTACGTGGGCGGCCCGCGGCTACTACGGCTCGGTCTCGCACAACGTCAAGGCGGTTTACCAGCGCTACATGGGCTGGTTCGACGGCAACCCGGCCCATCTGTGGGAGCACCCGCCGGTCGAGCAGGCCCGCCGCTTCGCCGCCGACTACGGCGGCACCGACGCCCTCGTGGCCAAGGGCCGGGAGTACGCCGACGCCGACGACCTGCGGTTCGCCGCCACGCTCCTCAACCACGCCGTGTTCGCCGAGCCCGGACACCGGGGCGCGCGCGAGGCGCTGGCCGCCGTCTACGACCGCCTCGGCCAGGGCGCGGAGAACGGCACCTGGCGCAACTTCTACCTCACCGGCGCCATGGAGCTGCGCGGCCGGCTCGCCAAGGTCCGCCTCGACACCGCCAACCCCGAGATGGCGATGGCCCTCACCGTCGACCAGCTCATCGACTCCCTCGCCGTCCGCGTCGACGGCCCCCGCGCCTGGGACACCCGGCTGACGATGGACTGGCACGTCACCGACCACCGCCGCACCTGGCGGCTGACCCTGTCCAACGGCGCCCTCACCTACCGGTCCACTCCCGGCGCCCCCACCGCCACCACCGCGGACCTCACCCTGACCCTCACCCAAGCCCAGCTCCTCACCGCCCTCGCCACCCGGAACCTCGACAACGTCACCACCGAGGGCACCCCCGACACCCTCTCCCGCCTCCTCTCCCTCCTCGCCACCCCGGACCCGGACTTCCCCCTCGTCACGCCGTGAGCGCCGCCCGTCGTTCTGGGTGATGAGAGCGCACTGGTACCGCGGTACCAGTGCCGTGCCGAAGGGTCTCCCACGGTTCCAGGGATCGCCCCGCCCGCCCTCGTAACGTCGAAGGTGCGGGTCGCGCCGCGTTCTCGACGAGTGCGATGAGTGCGACGAGCGCGACGAGCGCGATGAGTGCGACGACTGCTGCGAACGCGGTGAGCGCGTGAGTTCCGTACGCGAGGCGTGCGCGCGGGACGTGAGAGGACCAGGGGACCAGAGGCCGATGATCGAAGTGCGTGAACTGACGAAGCGGTACGGGGACAAGACGGTGGTCGACCGGCTGTCGTTCTCCGTGAAGCCCGGTGAGGTGACGGGCTTCCTCGGGCCGAACGGTGCGGGGAAGTCGACGACGATGCGCATGATCGTCGGCCTGGACGCCCCGACCCGGGGCTCGGCGACCGTCGGGGGCCGCCCGTACGCCCGGCACCGGGCGCCGTTGCGCCAGATCGGTGTCCTGCTCGACGCCAAGGGGGTCCACCCGGGGCGCAGCGCGTTCGGGCACCTGAAGGCGCTCGCGCTCACGCACGGCATTCCGCGCGGCCGGGTGGACGAGGTCATCGAACTGGCGGGCCTCGGCAGCGTGGCGGGCAAGCGGGTGGGCGCGTTCTCGCTCGGCATGGGCCAGCGGCTCGGCATCGCCGCCGCCCTGCTCGGCGACCCCGAGGCCGTCATGCTCGACGAGCCGGTCAACGGCCTCGACCCCGAGGGCGTGCTGTGGGTGCGCAACCTGCTGACCGGGCTGGCCGCCGAGGGCCGGGCCGTGATGCTCTCCTCGCACCTGATGAGCGAGATGGAGCTGATCGCCGATCACCTCGTGGTCATCGGGCGCGGACGGCTCCTCGCCGACACCTCGCTCAAGGACTTCACGCACCAGGCCGGCGGCGGCGGGGTGCGGGTCGTCAGCGGCGAGGCCGCCCGGCTGCGGGACGCGCTGGCCGCGCCGGGCGTCACCATCACGTCCTCCTCCGACGAGGAGTTGCTCGTCCACGGCTGGGCGGCCCGCGACATCGGTACGGTCGCCGCGCACTGCGGGATCGCGCTGTACGAACTGGCCCCGCAGACCGTCTCGTTGGAGACGGCCTTCATGCGCCTCACCCATGACTCCGTGGAGTACCACAGCGACCCCGCGGGCACCGAGCGGAAGGCCGCCTGATGACCACCGACACGATCGCCGTCGCCGTACGCGCCGACCGGGACGGGCAGGGGGTGACCGGCCGCCGCGTCCTGCGCTCGGAGCTGAGCAAGTTCCTTTCGCTGCGCTCCAGTTGGATCACCCTGGGGGCCTCGGTCGCCGTACTCGTCGCCTTCGGCGTGATCGCCGCCGCCGTCTACCGTCCTCCCGGCGCCGACGTGACCGGGACGCCCGACGACCCGGTCGGCCTCGCGCTGACGGGCGCGGGCGTCACCGGCCTGATCGTCGGCGTGCTCGGGGTGATGATGTCCGCGGGCGAGTACAGCACCGGCATGGTCCGTTCGACCTACGTGGCGGTGCCGCGCCGGTGGCCGGTCCTGGCGTCGAAGAGCGCCGTGATCGGCTCGCTGGTCCTGGTCCTCACCGCGGTCGCCGCCGTGGTCACCTTCGGCCTGGGCGCGGCGAGCCTGCGCGGCGACGACATCGCGCTGTCCCTGGGCGACGAGGGCGTGCTGCGCGGCCTGGTCGGCGCCGGTGTCTACCTCGCGCTGTTCGCCGTGTTCGGCGTGGCCCTGGGGACGCTGATCCGCTCCGCCTCCGGGAGCATCGCCGCCCTGGTCGGCCTGTTGCTGCTGCTGCCCGGCCTGACCGCGCTGCTGCCCGACTCGCTCCAGGACGCGGTCGAGCGGTACACCCCCGGCAACGCGGGCTCGGCGATCTACGCCCTGCACAAGGCGTCGGACTCCCTGTCGCCCGGCGCGGGGCTCGCCGTCTTCGCCGCCTGGGTGGCCGTGGCCCTGGGCGCCGCAGCCATCCGGCTGAAGCGGTCCGACGTCTGATCGTCGCGGCGGCCGACCGTTCGTCGGAAGGGTCACCAGCGGTGACAATGAGGCTTATGCACCGGGACCGGGACTTCAGGGCCACGATCGCGGCCCGGGGCCGGGATGTCAGGGCCACGATCGCGGCCCGGGGCCGGGATGTCAGGGACGGGCTCGCGGCTCGGGGCCGGGATGCCAGGGCGCGGTTCCTGGCCGGGAGGCGGGATCTCAGAGTCGGGTTTCTGGCCAGGAGGCGGGCCCCCCGCGTCGAGGTCTCCGCCCGGGACCGGGGCCCCGGGGCCGGATTCTCCGACCGCGACCCCCGAACCGCCTTCGCCGCCCCGGACCGGGGGACGCCGGTGCCGTCCCTCGGTCCCGAGGCCGCCCTGGGGCACCCGGTCCTGAACCTCATGCTGCAAGCCAGCGGCCTCCTGCGGGAGTACGACCGGCGGCACCCCTGGCTGCTGGACACCGCGGTCGTCCTGCTCTTCGCGGGCGTCTGCCTGCCCAACCTGCTCTCCGGCGGCGCGCCCGCGGCCGTCGCGGCGACCGACGCGCACGGGGCGCCGTCGACCGCCACCCTCTACGTGCTGTTCGCCGCGCTCGTCCTGCCGCTGTGGTGGCGCCGCCGCGCCCCGGCCACCGTGCTGGTCGTGACGATCGCCGCCTTCCTCGTCCAGTCCGCGATGGACGCCGGGCTCGTCGCCTCGTTCAGCCCGCTCATCGCCCTGCACAATGTCGCCCGGCACAGCTCCCCGCGCGTGCTGGGCTGGGCCACCGCCGTGGCCGCCGCCGCGAACGTGGTCGACGTCTTCGCCCTGGAGCCCGCGGGCAGCGAGTTCCTCGTCCTCTTCTTCCTCCTCGGACTGGTGACCGCCGCCGTCGCCACCGGTCTGACCCTGCGGACCCGCAGGTTGTACCTGACCGCGCTGGAGGACCGCGCCCGGCGCCTGGAGGTCGAACGGGACCAGCGCGCGAGGCTCACCGCCGCCGCCGAACGCACCCGTATCGCCCGCGAGATGCACGACATCGTCGGCCACAACCTCTCCGTCATGGTCACCCTCGCCGACGGCGCCTCGACGCTCGCCGCCCGCAACAACGAGAGCTCGACCCCGGTCCTGCGCATGGTCGGCGACACCGGGCGGCAGGCGCTGGGCGAACTGCGCCGCGTGCTCGGCGTCCTGCGCGGGGACGACGACGCCGCGGACCGGCGGCTCAGACCGCAACCGGGCATCGGCGACCTCGACATGCTCCTCGCACGGGTCCGCGCGGCGGGCCTCGCGGTCACGTACCGCACCACGGGCGAACTCGCCAAGCTGGGCGAGGGCCTGCAACTCACCGTCTACCGCATCGTCCAGGAAGCCCTGACCAACACCCTCAAGCACGCCGGTACGGCCACCGCCTCGCAGGTCACCGTGACCGCCGACGCGGGGACGGTACGCATCCGCGTCACCGACACCGGCCCCCCGTCGCACGCCGCCGGCCCCGCGGCGCCCGCCACCGGGGACGACGAGCACGGCCACGGCCTCGTCGGCATCCGCCAGCGCGTCGCCCTGTACGGCGGTACGGTCACCATCGGCCCCACCACCGACCAGCCCGGATGGACCGTCGACGTCCAGCTCGACGCGACCGTCGACCCCACCGACCACAAGGCGGAAAGCCACCTGCCATGACCACCTCCGTGCTGATCGTCGACGACCAGCCCATGCAGCGCTTCGGCCTGCGCATGCTCCTCGAGGGCAGCCCCGGCGTGACCCCCGTCGGCGAGGCCACCCACGGCGCCGAGGCCGTCCGCATGGCCGCCGAACTGCGCCCCGACGTCGTCCTCATGGACATCCGCATGCCCGGCATGGACGGGCTGGAGGCCACCCGCCAGATCATCGCGGCCGGCGGCCGTACCCGCGTCCTCATCGTGACCACCTTCGACCTCGACGAGTACGCCTACGAGGGCCTGCGCGCCGGAGCCAGCGGCTTCCTCCTCAAGGACGCGGGCCCCGAGGAACTCGTCTCGGGCATCCAGGCCGTGGCCACCGGTGACGCCGTCGTCGCCCCCAGCCTCACCCGCCGCCTGCTCGACGCCCACGCCCACCACGTCCTCACCCCGCCCGACTCCCCGGCCGCCCAGGACCCCCGACTCCGCGAACTCAGCGCCCGCGAACGCGAAGTCCTCGTCGCCATCGGCAACGGCTGGACCAACTCCGAGATCGCCCGCCACCTCGTCCTCTCCGAGTCCACCGTCAAAAAACACGTCGGCCGCGTCCTCGCCAAGATCGGCGCCCGCGACCGCATCCAAGCCGTCATCCTCGCCTACGACGCCGGCCTGGTCCGCTCCAAACGCTGACCGCCGGAACGTACGGATTCCGCCGCCCTCCCGCCACGTCCCACGTCCCACGTCCCACGCTCGGCTCGGCCCGCGCCCGGCCCCGAGGTCTCGCGGGACGGCGGCTTCCGGCACGGAACCGATCCACCCGTACGCGCCCGGCGATGCGTACGGGCAACGGGAATCCCCGGGGCGCGGGCCCGAAACCTCGGGGTGCGGCCTCGCGCTTCGTGACCACTAGGATCCCGCCATGTCTGACGATCTCGGCTTCACGTGTTCGTGCTGCGGAAACCATCACGCGGAGCTCCCCATGAGCTACTCGACCCCCGCCCCGGACGTCTGGGACCCCGCCTTCGAGGCCGATACGAACAGCATGCTGTCGTCGGACCAGTGCGTCATCAGGGGCCAGCACTTCTTCATCAAGGGCCTGATCGAGATACCCGTGATCGGCGGCGAGGACGTCTTCTCGTGGGGCGTCTGGGTCTCCCTGAGCAAGGACAGTTTCACCCGCGCCGTCGACCTGTGGGACACCGAGGGCCGCGAGGCCGAGAAGCCGTACTTCGGCTGGCTCAGCACCGAGCTGTCCCTCTATCCCGAGAGCACCACCGACCTCAAGACCAACGCCCACACCCGGCCGCTCGGCACCCGCCCCTTCATCAAGCTCGAACCCACCGACCACCCCCTCGCCGTCGAACAGCGCACCGGAATCACGCCCGCCCGCGTCCGCGAGATCGCCACGGCGGTACTCCACCCGGCCTGACCACACCCGAGGCAAACCGGCAATGGCCCGGCGCCCGCGTTCCCGATCGCGTCAAGTACCCCACCACCGCCGGGTGTCGGCTCGACGGATCGGTGTTCCGCCAGCAGCCCGGCAGGGCGGGGGAAGGCGCAGGTGGTTCGTATCTGCGGACGATGACCTCGCTGAAGTTCTTCAAGACCGAGCGCGAGTGCACGGAGCCGTCCTACGGGTGGTGGCTGGCGGAGAAGAGCCCGGTGGAGGCGGGGTTCGGGGACATCGACGGCGACCGGTACGCGGACGTGCTGTCCCGCGACCTGGCCGGTCGGCTGTGGTTCGTTCCCGGCAGCAGCGGTCGCGGACGGCTGATCGGCCCCGGCTGGAATTCCATGACGGCGATGACCCGGCACGGCGACTTCACCGGTGACGGCATCGAGGACCGGCGCCGATTGGTACGGCCTCAACGGCACCTTCTGACCCCGGCACGCGCCAACTCCCGGCTTGCGCCCCGCAGTTGATCACCAGGTGGGAGGTGTCACTGTCGGCGTCGGCCGGGGCGCGGAGCCGCAGATCAGTCAGGTTGTCGGGGTCCGGGCCCGCCGCGCGGACCTCGGCGATCGAGACCGCGGACTGCTACGATCCTGGCGAATTCGAACGTGGGGGGCCGCCGGAGGATTCACGTTCCCGGCGGATCGGTACCGTTCGAACCGTCCCTCCTCACGCCTCACGCCCCGCGCCACGCCGCCGTTGCCGGTTCCGGCAGATGTCATCAGCGCCGGTACGACCGGCTTCCTCTCGATCGGCCTGGACTCGGACCTGCTGTGGACCCGGTACGCGGGCGGCGCCACCACGCCGCTCGGCAGGGACATCGGCCGGTCCACCGCGACCTTGATGCACGGGTCGGTGTCCGACGTCGTGGCCCTGGAGCGCGGCACCGAGTACGACACGGACCACCGGGTGGAACTGCACGACATGGGGACCGGTGACATCTCGGTCGTTCCGTTGGGGAGGAACCGTTCCCTGAAGGGGGTCGTCGGATCGACGGTGGTGGCGTGCCGGGTGCCGTATCCCACGGATGACACGTGCACCGAGGCGCACTTGATGAGTGTCGGTGACGGAGTCACGACCGACCGGGTGGTCACGGGCCTGCCCAGCGGTGCCTTCGGACTGCGGGCGGCGGCCGCCACGACCGGCGCGCTCGCGCTGTCCTACAAGACCTCCGTGGCGGGCGGGACCACGGCCGACGGTCTCGCGGTGGTCGACCTCGCGTCCGGTACCGCGACCACGTCGCACCTCGCCTCGGCCGGATTCACGACCGCCATTTCCCCGGCGTACGTGTCCAGCGTGAGCACCGGGAACGCTCCGGTGCTGAGCGTGGAGAACCGGGCCACGGGCACGGTGACGCGGCTGTCCGCGCTGGGTCCCGGCTACCCCCTGACCGGCCTGGCAGGGAACTGGGCGGTGTTCGGTCCGGACACACAGCTCGGGGCGGGCTCCGCCGACTGGGACTTCTCCTTGCGGGCCGTCCCGGTGGGCGGCGGCGCCGTGCGCAAGGTCCTGGACCACGCCACCACCGTCGTCCCCGCGCCGGACGGCGCGGTGCTCGTGACGGGCGGCACTGTCGCCAAGGGCGAGGGCGTGTACCGGGTTTCCGTCGGCCCCGACGGCGCGCCGGTCGCCGACATGGTCGCCAGCAAGGGAGCTCCGACCAAGCTCGCTCTCCTCGGCTCCAGCGTCCCCGTGGCGGCGACTCTCGACCCGGCGCCGTGGAAGGCGCGGTGGCAACTGTCCCGCAGTAACGCCGAAGTGACCGTCACCCTGCTCCACACCGCGACGGGAGCCGTGGGCCGGTGGCATCTGGACCGGACCGACAACACCACCGATTGGGTGCGGATGGACTGGGCCGGGCGGATCTTCATGGACTGGACCGGGGGGATCGACAGCGGCTCCGCCCCCAACGGTGCCTACACCTGGCAGATCACGGCGAAGCCGTACGACAACCTCGGGCCGACGCTGAACGTGAGCGGCGGCTTCACCGTCGCGCGCCCGCCCGCTCCGCACGACTACACCGACAACGGCTCCCCGGACATCCTGGCCCGCGACAGTTCCGGCGTCCTGTGGCGCGAGGACACCGTGTACTACCCCGAGAGCCACCAACTGACCGGCTCCGACCGGGTCAAGGTCGGGCCGGGCTGGAACATCTACACGCAGATCACCGGAACCGGAGACTTCACCGGCGACGGCCGTGCCGACCTCGTGGCCCGCGACGGCTCCGGTGCGCTGTGGCTCTACCGGGGCACCGGGAACGCCAAGGCGCCCTACGCCACCCGCACGAAGATCGGTCCGGGCTGGAACGTCTACAAAGAGATCGTCGCGGTCGGCAACGTCGCCGGCTCCTCAGCCGGCGACCTGATCGCCCGGGACAACGCCGGTCTGCTGTGGCTGTACACGGGCAAGGGCAACGGCACCTTCGCCCCACGCATCAAGATCGGTCCGGGCTGGAACGTCTACACGCAGATGTTCGGCATCGGCGACAGCAACATCGACGGCAAGCCCGACCTCATCACCCGGGACAGCACCGGCACGACATGGCGCTACCTCGGCACCGGAAACGCCGCCGCCCCCTTCGCCAAACGAGAGCTCACCGGAGTCCTCCCCGCCCACCCGTACAACACCGGCGTCCTCCCCGCCCACCCGTACAACACCGCCCTCTGACCGCCAGCTCCCTGCCGCGTAGCAACTCGCGCGCCATCCGCGTGATCCATGGGGGACGATGACCCGGCTGGATGCCCTCCGAGCCACGGCCGGCCCGGTATCGGCGACCGAGCCGGCGGAGTCCGTCCCCGCTGTGATGACCGAACCGTGGACCGCCGCATACGGCTCAGCGAAGTTCCTCAGGGCATGGGCCCAACAGCCGGGCTTCCGCCTCCTGAAGCAGTCGGACTCAGTCCCCCCGCTGATCGCAGCCCCATCCTTCGAACCTGCCGTCAGCACATACCGCATCTGGGCCGCCCCCGCCTCCAACCTCGACCACCCGGGAGGCTCCCGCAACGCCGTGGGGGGCGGGTCTTCCGCATCGGAAGATCGTCTCCCAATTTTCTCCCAGAGAACCCGGCTCCGGAGCTGCCCAGTTACGCCGACCGGCGAGAGGCGACCGACACATCGTGACGCGGCGTCGGATTCTCTTCCGACCGGCGGGGGCCCAAATCATCCTTGTACGACTGCGGGGCCCCGTACCTCGGCTCAGGGCGCTCTGATGGGGGGACATCCTGCGCATCGACGCGTCCGTCAGTCGCATCGAGTGCCAGCCCTCCGCACCGGGTCGAGGACACTCGCCGCCCCCACTCGTGCTTATCGGTGTTCGACCGCCCACGATCCAGGCGGTTCCGTCAACGCACTCGCCCGACGTCGGCGACGTCCACAGTTCAGCGATCCGGTGCAAAGGTCCGCGTGGACTGGTTGAGTAGGAGAACCGGTGGGGACGTGGTGACTTAAGGAGTTCATGCCATGGCGACAGATGCCTCCGATGGGCCGGTTCCGCCGGCAGCCGAACGTGGGCAGCGAGCCCTCGACCTCCTGGATAAGGCAATTGACCTCCAGACGCCCCTGGTGCGGAAGAACATCGCCCGGGCACGTCAGCGGAACGACGAGGCGACACCAGCACAGGTGATCCGCA
>NZ_JBIVIV010000028.1:0-13905 GCF_044749865.1 Streptomyces sp. NPDC088910 | reverse complement strand
CACACCGGCGGCGGCCGAGGATTCGCCAGACCCTCGCCCCGTGGACTGATGGAATCGAGCACCCCACCTCCGCCACCGGAGTCGACTACGGCACCTCCACAGCACTCCGCGACGCCTGACGGAGCTCTTACCGAGGAACTCACAACCAACCGTCTGGGTTGAACGCGGCATGCAAACGGCCGCATGCGCGTGTCGGGTCCACTTGCAACCACTCCTTCCAGGGGGCACGCGGGGACCAAAGTTCAGCGCGTCCAGACAATCGGTGCGACGGAGGGGGACTTGCAAACGGGGGAAGCCCTCTCATGGCCAGGTCACTCCCCCTGCGCCACCCAGCGGTGCTGGTCGTCGGGAACGTGCTTCGGACCGGACGGTGCTCAGCAAAGCCAACAGGGTTTCGCTGCGCCCGATGGTCACGCTGTCGGTGCCGGGGCCAGGACGGTTCCGTGTCGGCGACGAAGTCCGGAGTCCCGCCCGCCAGGCCCAGGAGGCCACCGTCCTGGCGATCCGAGGTGAGGGCGACGGGCCGTACGAGATCGACCTGGAGCTGAGCAAAGGCATGGGCCGTTCCCAACGGCCGCCCGCGCCGCCGGGATCCGTACCCGCGCTGGGCGAGGAGGTCTGCTACACCTCCGTGTCCTTCTTCAGCATGCCCGCCGCACTCCCCGATGACGAAGCCACGCCCTGGACACACGGCGGTCCGCCGCCTCCCCACCGGCCCACCGACGACGACGCCAATGAGGTCTGGGAATGACGACGGCAGCATCTGCGTCCCTGACGCCCGGTGAACGCGCCGATGACGCCGTCCGATCAATCCTGGCCGGCATCGACCAACTCGCGGCCGGCACGTCCCGCGGGCTCGTCGTCGACTCGCCGCCCGGGGCAGGAAAGTCCACGCTCGTGGTCCGGGCGGCCGCCCATCTCGTCGCGCAGGGGCACGAGGTGATGATCGTCGCCCAGACGAACGAGCAGGTCGACGATCTGGCCCAGCGTCTCGTCGAGAGCCATCCGGCGCTGACGGTGGGCCGGCTCCTCAAGAGCAGCGGATCTCTGGCTCCGCGGCTCGTCGCCCTCGGCAGAGTCATGGGCGCCCGCAGGATGGCCGACTTCGAGACCCGCCCGCCCGTCATCATCGCGACGGCCGCCAAGTGGGCATGGATAACCGACGACCACGGCCACTGGCCGCTCGCCATCATCGACGAGGCGTACCAGATGCGGTCCGACGCCCTCCTCGCCTGCGCGGGCCTCTTCGACAAGGCCCTGTTCGTGGGCGACCCCGGCCAGTTGGACCCCTTCAGCACCGTGGCGACCGAGCGCTGGCACGGGCTGAGCTGGAATCCGCTGAACAACGCGGTGGACGTGACGCTTGCCCACAACCCGACGATGCCGCTCCACGCCCTGCCCGTCTCCTGGCGGCTGCCAGCCTCGGCCGCCGACCTCACCGAAAGGGCCTTCTACCCCTTCACCAGCTTCGACGCGGGGACCGGCCCGGACGACCGGCACATGGCACTCCTGCCGACGCTCGGCCGGACGCCGGTCGACCTCGCCCTCGACGCCGCCGCCGAAACCGGCTGGGGCTACTACGAACTGCCCGCCCGGCAGACGCTGCGCACGGACCGCGAACTCGCCGACGCCCTCGCGGAATCCGCCCTACGACTGCTGACCCGCGGCACCACCACATCCTGTGAGCAGGCGCCGGAGGGCCGGACCCTGCTCCCCACCCGCATCGCGATCGGCGTCTCCCACAACGACCAGGCCGAGGCCGTACGAAGCCGTCTCCTCGCCGAGCCGCGGCTGACCGGCGTCACCGTCGACACCGCCAACCGCCTCCAGGGCCGCGAATTCGACGTCACCCTCGTCTGGCACCCTCTCTCGGGCCGCGTCGACGCCAGCGCTTTCCACCTGGAGACCGGCCGCCTCTTCGTCCTGCTGTCCCGCCACCGCCACGCCTGCCTGGTCTTCGCCCGCGCGGGCATCACCGACCTCCTCGACCGCCACCCCTCCACCCAGCCCGTCCACCTCGACGTCCCGCCCAAATTCCCCGACGGCTGGCGCGCCCACCAGATCGTCATGGACCACCTCAGCCGCCCGGAACATCGCGTCCAGGCCTGACAGAGCTGCCCTAGTCGCATGGTTGCAATGCCATACTTCACACTCCGACGTTCTGCTCCCTCGGGTCAACACGTTCTTCTGCCACATATTTACCAATGCATAAATACCGGCCTTCCCCGAGGGGCCGGCCTTCACCTGCTGCTACCGTCACGGACCTGGGTTCTGGACCCATGGCCACTTCGTTCGGCACGAGACGAAGAGGTGTGCGCTCGCCGTGTGTGCTGATTTACGCCAGCGATCGGGGAAATTAGTGAGAGACTGCAATGAGCGATTGACGAGTTGTCAGTGCAGCGAGTGAATCGCGAGGCCGTCGATCCGTACTGTATTATCCCCTCCATCTTCTCGTCTGCCTGCGCGTTGAGACTTCTTTCCACGTCGGGATGGGGCATGGAAAACGGAAGAACTTCGTGCCGTGCGCAACAGGCGCAGCGACAGCAGAGGTTGGAGCGCATCAGCAATTTTCAGTTGTGCAGAGCGAATTTCTGTGCGGATGCCGCGACAACCCACTGATCCACGCGGCTCATGGGGAAGCGCTACCCGTAATATGAAATCCCGCTGTTGCAAATTCAGAGTCAAGCGCCAAAATGCTAGGTTTCCAGCTGTCGGCGGCCGGTGTCACAATTGACGACTGGTCCCACGTAAAGGTCGCAGAGTCCTCGACGACCGCTTGGCGAACCGCGGTCGCATCGAGTTCCCGAATGTGCTGAACGTGCTCATTCCGAATCTCGTCTGCCGTGAAAGCTGCGGCTGTGAAGACGACCTGGATGATGCGCCAAGAATCCGGCCACAATTGCCCTGTGTCGAATTCGTTTCGGCTCAGGTGGAAGGAATGCTGCGTATGCGGGCCGCCTGCCTTCACCTCATACCTCCGGAGGTGCATTCCGAGAAGTGCTTCGACGTCGTAACCATACGCATCAGAGATCAGGGAAACTTGCGTCGCCCGAACCTTCATATGGCGCAGAGCTGCCATGACTACTTCCTCTCCGGCATCCCCCAGCCGTTTGCGGAAATCGCCGTCCACGCGGCTCTGGGCGAGGTGGCATCGAGCTTCAACGAGAACGGCGTCGAGTTCGTCTTCCAGCCAAGAAAGTGCCCGTAGGGCCTCCTTGGGGATATATTCGCGGGAGACGTTTCGCCCGCTGACTGAGACGCGGAGCCAGGGGGGCGGACTCGACGTGAGGAATAGGATCGCAATCCTGCTGAGAACATCCCACCCCGCGCCCTCAACAATCGCCTTCATTGCAGACGTCGGCGAGACAGTGCCGACAGAAGACTCCTCCAACAGCCCACAGGCGACCATCACACGGACGCACCCGTCGAGGTCGGTTGCAGCGGACAGGTACGAGCCCCGCTCCCGTGCGGTACGAACGAGTTCCCGGGGATCAGCTGGACCCATCAGCGTGGCCGTGGATCCCAGCAGGAGTGCTCCAAAGCACAGGCCGTGCCTCGGGAGGGCGTCCATACGCTGTATCAGCTCTTAAGGAGCGCAGCGATCACTGCGGTGTCGTCTTCTGCGATCGCCGCTCCGTCGTGGTGAAGGTCAGGCTCGGGCAGGGAGACGCGGACGAGCCCAGGGTCGTCCATGAGCTTGGCCAGGGCGGTGATCTTCTCGCGGAGTCTTCCGTCGACGTCCTCGTCGATCGAGCCCTCGCTGACGAGCACGGTGAAGCGAGTGAGAACATCGTCAGCCAGCCCGATGCGGTGGATGCGGTCCTGGCTCTGAAGGTAGTGGCCAGCGTTGAAGGTGCGGTCCAGGTAGACCGCGTGATGGCACCAGTGGTGCAGACTCACGCCCTCGCCGCATGCGGCCGGATTGGCCAGCAGCACAGTGCAGTTCGGGTCGTTGCGGAAGCGATCGAGCTCGGATTCCCTGGTCACGACGCCGGGTACCGCCGCGTCCTCAGAAGGCACGCCGCCGTGCACTAGGGCGGGCTGATGAGGGCGCAGGTAATCCCGTAGCAGCTTCAGGTTGCGGACGAACGTCGACCACACGATGACCTTCTGCCCACGTCTGCATTCGTCCTCGACGATCTCGCGGACGCGGACGTACTTCGTAGGGGTCTCGTGTTCTCGATAGCGTTCGAGCAGCCTCAGAACCGGCTCGTCGCCTTGCAACTCCAATGGCGGATGCGCAAAACCTTGTTCATCGTCGGCATCGGACCCGGCCACAAGAAGCATCGGGTTCGTCGCCGCCTCCAACAGGTACATCATGATGCGGCCCAGCCGATCCAAGTGGCGCCGGTCAGCTTGCTCCAGCAGGAACTGGCCACGATAGCGCCCCAGCAAGGCCTCGTAGACAGCGAGTTGCACGGCGCCCATGGGCAGCCGTTCGACCTTGATCTCCGTCGGAGGAAGATCGAGTCGGGCCTTGGGGGTCCTCACGAAATAGCGGGAGATCGCCGCGCCCGTCGCCTGGAGTACATCTTCGTCCCGGCCATTGCGTTCATAGTAGGCACCGGCGGGGAGGATCTGCTGGTCTTGACCCGGATACAGGAAGCGCATCGGTGCCACAAGATCGTGCGCTCCCTGCGGCGCGGGTGTCCCCGTGAGAATGTCTCGCCGTCGCGCAGCGTAGGCGAGGTCAAGCACCGCGCGGCCGTGTACGCCTCGTTCTCCGCGTTTGATGCGGTGCGCTTCATCGAGTACGACCTGTGTGGGACGGCGAGCCACGAAGGCACGGATGCGGTCGTAGTCGGCGGAGACCCTGTTGTAGTTGGTGAGGAGAAACTCGGTCGATTCGGGGATCAGCGAGTTCGCACCTCCGTGGACGGCCAGACGCGGCAGCGGGTCGAGGCACACGGCGGAGTCTTCCCTCCACGAGGAGAAGGCGACAATAGGCGCGATCACAAGCAACTGTTCTACTTCATTCGCTGCTCGGCGCAGCGAGTACCCTGCAAGAGCCACAGTTGTCTTTCCAGCACCGGGCACGGAGAAATCGGCGCCATGCGGCAGTCTATTGATCGTTCTGAGGTTCTCCAGCTGGAACTCCTTCAGAACACGCCGGAACCCAGAGGCTCGAAGGCGTTCCTCCAGCTCATCGATTGAAGTCTCGTCTTTCTCCTTTAATGCCCGTTCTCGCGCTCTGCGATCGGCCACCAGTGCTTGAATCTGAACGCGCAGTTCTTGACCGAGGTCGACGCCGACCTGATATGCCGTGCGTAGTTCGCGGATGACTGGAAGCTCTGCGAGGAACACGTCCACTCGCACCTCGACACGAGCCGAATCGCCGCCGACGATTCCTCGCCCGAGCGCCTCTTGAAGGCGAGACCAAGCCCCACTGGACTCGCCTGGGTCACGACGCAGTACCACAACGGGTCGTTGTCCATTGTGCTGGATTTCTGCGCGGATCACGCCGACGCCCGCACTCGCTCCACGAGCGCTTCCACTTGTGCCAAAAGCGTTTCCAGCTTTGCTTCGTCCCACTTTTCGTGGGCGCGGGCCCGTGGGACCAGTCCGAGGAGACGCTGAATATCGGCGACAGCATGCTCGGCACGCTCCAACGGAGCTTCCAGCGTGCTGTGATCCAATGCATCTTCCTTGGCCTCGGCCGCGGCGCTCTGGACGGCTGCTCTTACGCTGCCCAAGATGTCGACGATCTCGGTCGGCTCCTTCTGCCCGTCGAGACTGATCGCCGATTCCGGGGCCTTGTCTGCCACCAGCCGAAGCACGCTGTTGACCGCCGACTGGTAGGGGGCGTCGCCGAGCAACTCGTCGAGCTCGTCGACCGGCTGGGACTGAGTGAGAGCAGTCGCCAACAGGGCGTTGAGCGCGGGATCCTTCTTCATCTCCGCTTCGACTAGTCTGTCCGCGTCCGGGCGACGCAGATTACGTAGCTTTCGGTATTCCACACCGCTCAGCGTCCCGAGCTGGTAGACGTTCTTCACAGCGTTCGCTTCGGCAGGCGGCTTGTTCCTGATGTGTTTGGCGAGCTCGTCGAACGCTGTCTCATTTGCCTCGAAGTCCACGTAGTCCCGGGTACCTCCCGACAATTCCACCAACTGATGTACCTGCTGCAGTTTCTCGTACAGGTCGCGGACCTCATGATATTTACGATGTACGCGCTCGGCGACCCGACCGAAGTTCTTTTCTTCTCGGTCATAAAGCTCTTCGATCATGAGGGCTTCGTTGATCCAGGAATAGCCTTGCTTGAAGTCTTTGGCGACCTGAAGCTCGGTTTCCAAATCTGTGAGTTCCGCCTCGGTCGCGTCCTTGGGCAGCACCAGACAGCTCACATAGCGCGCCACCATAGGATTCGCCTCATTCAGCGCGAACATGGCGGCGGTCCGCCGGTTGCCGTTGATGAGGATGCCGTCGGCCGTGATGATCGTCGGCTCACGCTGATCCCGCTTCTCCAAGTCGTCTTTAAGCTCTCCGAACCCCTCCTGGCGTGCCAGGATTTCGCGCTGAGCCCGTTGTGCGTCCTCTCCGAGAGGGTCGCGCTGGAAGAGGTCTGCCACCCCGGCCTCGCGGGCCGCCTGGAGCTGCTCAGCGCGCGTCCTGTGGTTTAGGACGGAGAAGCGCAGCCATTTGACGTCGATGTCGACCTGCGGGAGGTACTTGTCTGGTCGAGGCCAGGCTGCCACGGCCATGGTGTGCTTCGTGCGCACGCTTGCCAGCACCTGGTCGACGTAAGCGGCTCGGCGGGGGTCCAGTTGGACGGTCAAGGGAGATCAACTCCTGTGCTGCGTGGTGCGGGAAATCCCGAAGCGTGAAGTGATGTTCATTGCGGCCCGTCTGCTGTTGGGGCGGTGACGGAAGCCGATCTGGCCAGTGAACACGGGGACTTCAGCCTCCGGCACACCGAAGGCCCGGAGCAGGATGGTGGGGAAGGCTCGTTCCTGGAGGCCGTTCCAGTTCCATGCAGTCGCGTTTCCATCCCAGTCGGGCATGACGTAGATGCATGGCGGAGGCATGGGGTTACCATCGATCACGAGCGTCCTGCGAGCCTTTGGGCACTCACGTTGTAAACTGCCACAGAGGTGGTTGTAAAAGATCACGCCTGCCAGCTTTCGAGCATTCTCATCGAAGAAGCCGCTCTGTAGGCGTCCGACGCCCTTATGGACGTGCTCGCCGGGCTCGTTGGCCAAGCTGTCGCAGAGCCACCACAAATAGGTCTCGCCCGCCCACTCGGGGACTGTCATCGTCTTGGAACTGTGAGCGCCGTCAGGGCAGCCCTTCTGAATGATGCCCACATCTCTGTCGAAACCGTCGATTTTCA
Source organism: Streptomyces sp. NPDC088910 (assembly GCF_044749865.1). Classification (NCBI taxonomy): domain Bacteria; kingdom Bacillati; phylum Actinomycetota; class Actinomycetes; order Kitasatosporales; family Streptomycetaceae; genus Streptomyces; species Streptomyces sp. NPDC088910. The sequence continues at coordinate 6,578 of NZ_JBIVIV010000028.1, read as the reverse complement.
GTCGGTACACGGTGTCTTCTCCGGGTTTCGGTGCCACGAAATCCCGGATCGCTCCGTCCTGCACCAGTTGTTGCAGCAACTCGCGCACGAACAGTCTGCGATTCGACTGACCTGCGCTTCTACTGCCGCGCGACGCTTCGATAGCCGCGGGAAGCGCCTGTTGGAACTCCGCCGGAGACAGGCCGAACTCCTCGAGAAGGTCCTTCCGATCGCCCAGTTGAGCGATCACTGCATTGACTCGTGCGATGACGCTCGGCGTCGGCGCTCCAGCATGCCGGCACGGCGATGCCTCTTCGGCTCCCAACATTGCTCCCTGCTGGCACGCGCTCACCCGTCTGAGAGGTGCCTACCGTTTGCGGTCTGCATCTACGGGCCTCGTAGGGCCTAGTCGCAGAAAAGGTCAGGGACATGTTATCGGATGTGTTTGCCGCGCTGGTGAGTTCGTGCTCTGCCGCGTACCCCGGAGGGGGCCTTGAAGGGGTGGTAAGAACCGACTGTGCGCAGTGCTGCCCCGTGAGCCGACCGTGGGTCGATGCGTTACAGGTTCTCTGGAATCTCGATCTTGAGAGACATGTCGATCTCTGCGGCCTCGATGCGCTCGTTGTAGATCTCCACGAGCTCCCTGAGCCGGCTCTTGATCTCTGCCTGAGAGAAGAGCGCAGTCTCCTCGACGTTGGTGCCGACGAAGTCTTCGATGGACTGTACGGCGACGCGCTCGTCGATTCCGGCGTCTTGGGCGTACGTGTAGGCGCGCGCGAGTTGGTCGGAAGGTACTAGCACACGCGGTCTGAAGTGATTGTTCAAATTCTCCCGACACCGCTCGGTGAACAGTTCCAAGGTCGGCGACATGGTGACGTGGATGGCCGTGTCGTTGAGCTGATAGTCGCCAGCGCGTCCTGTTTGTTGGTCAGCAGTGGTGTAGCTTTCGTCATTGATGCCGCCGATCTCGACACCGCTGCCGGCGAACCGCATTTTGAGGGTGGCGCCTACGAGGTGTTGTGCCAAGGCGCCAGCCGCGTTGCCCGGACGTTGGCGGCCTGCTTGCAGCAGCGATGCGACTACTGCTCGGATCGACCAGTCTGGGTTGAGGTCTGCAGTGATCTTTTTCTTGTCGAAGTAGTCTTCGCGAATGCGCTCCACGAACCATTGCTGAAGCAGAAATGCCAATGCTTTGCGTTCGTCGACGCTGAACTCGCCAACTCCGGTCGCATCGCCGACGGCATTGATTATAATGGCGAGCTCATGGGCCTTTGTGATCGTCCCCCGTGATGTCCGGCCTCCCATTGCAGGGTACTTACGAGTCTCGCCGTGCTCTGCTAGAATTGATCGGGCTTTGCGGCCGCTCGCATTTTTGAGCTGTGTATCGGTCGCATAAAGATTTCTTTCCAATGGAAATCCGGTGGCCAGGAACTCAGTAAGGTAGAGTCCAACGGCCCCGACATTGGCGAAAACGTCCCCCTTCTTGCCCCGCTTGCTCTCGTACCAGATGGCGATGGACTCCAGCATATGGTCGGCGGCAGCGCGGACCTTCGTCGGGACGTCTTCTTCGCTTGTCGACACCATCTGGATCCCCTATTCTCCACCGGATCGGCAGCATGCGGCACCGTCGGAGCGTCAACCTCGCTTCGACCTCGCCCGTTGCTGTTGGTCACACCGCCCTGTGTATTTCGATCACAGCCTTTGCCCCGGAGGCTCGGCAAGTCGATTAGAGCTCGTGGCCGTTCCCCGATCCTGCCTGACTCAGAGATTCGCGGGTATCTCGATCTTGAGTGATTTATCGGCTTCAGCGACATCGATGCGTTCGTTGTAGAGCTCCAGCAGCTTGCGCAGCTGTGCCCTGACCTCGGTTTGGGCGAAGCCCGCCACTTCCTCGATGTTGGTACCGACGAAATCTTCGATCGACTGCACAGCCACGCGCTGGTGCAGGTCGGCCAGACGTGCGATCTGACTTGCGGCGGCTACCGCGCTGTCTGGGACAAGGACGCGCGGCCTGAAGCCATGTCTCAGATTATGAGCACAGCGGTTCTCGAAGAGGCTCATTCCGGGGGCCATGGTCACGTGGATCGCAGTGTCCCCGACTTGATAATCTCCAGCTCGGCCGGTCTGCACATCAGCCGTGGTGTAGCTTTCGATGTTGATGGTCTCGTTGGGGAAGCGGATCTGCAGCTTCGCTCCCACCAAGTGCTGAGCTATGGCCCCTGCTGCGTTTCCGCCGCGTGCACGGCCGGCCTCCAGGAGGCTGGCCACCGTTGTGCGTACGGGAAACCCAGGATCGATCTCTGCGCTGACCTTCTGCTTGCCGAAATAGTCTTTCTGTACCCGGGCTATGAACCAAGCCTGCAGGAAAGATGCTAGGGCTCTGAGGTCTTGCGGCGTGAAATCTCTGACTCCCGCCTCGGTGCCGGCGGCGTTGACGACCTCGGCGAGATTCTCAGCATGTTTTATCGTGTAACGTGATGTTCTGCCGCCCTCCCTGGTGAACTGACGCAACTCGCCATGATCAGCCAGAATGGCCTTAGCCTTCGTTCCACTGGCTCCCTTGACCTGCGAATCGGCGGCGAAGTCTCCGTGAGTGAGAGGGAACGTCACAGCGAGGAACTCAGTTATGTATAGCCCTGCGCACATGACGTTGGAATCGACAGTCCCCTTCTTGTTGCGCAAGTTCTCATACCAGGGATCGATCGCTTCGACCATCGTCGCAGCAGCGCTGGCCACGACGTTTGACGGCTGCTCACTCTCGATCGACACCATGCGACGGCTTCCTTTCTGAATGCGGCGTCGTACTGGGTACGGGAAGGTCAACGGCACTAGCTGATCGCGGGACTGGACTTAACGGACGTCGGCGGATTATGGCATCAGCTTTACGGAGGACGATCGCCCAACTGCCTTCCTTGAAAGCGAGCCGACACTCTCCACCTCGACCCTTACCTGCGCGAGGAGCTCCGGCGGAGTGGTGATGAGGCCATCGCCGACGGCCAGGAACACACGACGGGCTCGCGGATCATGCGCACACGGTTTCGCGCACGCGCACCTCAATGGCGTTCCGAGCGCGGGCAACGTTTGTCGCCGTGGGCTCCTTGTCGGTCCTCGTCGGAAGCATCTTGTGAGACAGGAGCGGTTCGAGATAGTTCTCGGCGAGCCAGCGGACGGCGTCGACGCATACGGCATCGCCGAAGCCCATGATCGACTGACTCCTGCTCGCGGGCAGGGTGTAGGCGGGAGCCCCCATGAGCTTTGCGTACTCGCGCGCGGTCATCCAACGCACCTTTGGTGCCTGGTTCTTGCGAATGCATACGACGGCTTGCTTCGATGAGCCTCCGCCGGCGGTGCGCAGGCAACCGGCGATGTCGTCCGCCCGGATTTCCCAGGCGGGAACTCCACCTCGTGTACGCCGGTATGCGGTCCGGTAGACCTTCTTACCGACTACTGCGATCTCCCTGCGCCGCTTCTGCTGTCCCGTGGACAGCTCGCCGATGAACTTGTCCGTCTGCTCTTTGCTCCACCATTCGACGCCCGCGGCTGAGTCGTCGTCGACTAGCTCTGTCCAACCCTCCGTGAGCAAAGGCGGAGGAGCGGGCAGCTCGGCACGATGCGTGCGGAGCTCAGGGTCGTCAAGAACAGCGTTGAGCCAGCTCGGCCGGAGCTCGGTATTCCGTTCGCTGTCCAAAAGCATGGGGGGTTCCAAGCTCGCGACGAGGAAGAGTCTGGGCCGCGACTGGGGGACCCAGCGGCGCGCGTCGAGAGTGATGACGTCGACGGTGTAACCAAGGTCGTTCAATCTACGCACAGCGGCCTTGATGTCTTCACCTCCATTGCTGGTGGCGAAGCCGTTGACGTTCTCGAGGGCCACGACTCTGGGCCGTTGGCTGCCCGTGAGCTGCTCCAAGATGTGCATGAGATTCCAGAACGTGCCCGACGCCTTGCCTGCAAGCCCTTCGCGTCCACCTGCGAGTGACAGGTCGGTACAGGGGAACGAGGCCCAGATGAGATCGAGGTCCCTGGGGACGCCTGCTGCGTCGATGTCTTCCGCGACGTCCTTGATGTCCTTGACCCTGTAGAGACCCTTGTCGTCCTGACCGAAGTGGCCGAGATACATGCTGCGCTTGCTTTCTTCGAGGTCATTGGCCCACTTGACCTTGAAACCGCACTTGGCACTCTCCAACCCCATCCGGGCCAGGCCGATCCCGGCGAAGAACTCGGCCACGGAGTATTCCGTCTCCGAAGTCGGTTCGTTCGCCTTGACGACCGGGGCGTGCGGAATCAGTGGGATGGGAGCTGGTGCATGAGTCACAGACTCGATCGTAGGCCATCATTTATCGATCATGTGGCCGGTTGGCGCGGTTCGGCGTGATCACTTCATGGACGGCGCGTACGTCGGTCCGATCCCCTGGGTGACGGCGGTCGTCGCTGGGCCGTACGATGCTGGGGTGAGCCGTGGTTCGGAGTCCTGGGCGTCGAGCGAGGCTGTGCGCGCGAGCATGAAGGCCAACCGAAGCCGAGACACCGGCCCTGAGCTTGCGTTGCGGCGAGCGGTCCACGCCCTTGGGCTAAGATATCGAGTGGCCGTCAGGCCTCTGCCTGCGGTCAGGCGCACTGCCGATCTGGTCTTCGCCAGGGCCAAGATCGCGGTCTTCCTCGACGGATGCTTTTGGCACGGCTGTCCTGCGCATCACACTGTTGCTGTGCGCAACGGTCAGTACTGGGCGGACAAGGTTGCGCGGAACAAGGCGCGCGACGCCGACACGGATCGCCGCCTACTCGAAGCTGATTGGCAGCCGATCCGCATCTGGGAGCATGAGGACGTTCATACCGCAGCTGAGCGAATACGGTCCGCCGTGCGTTTGCGACAGCAACCGCCTGCTGCGGAGCAGAAGTCTCCGCCAACTGGATCCTGAGCCTCACGGGAGCATGCGGACGAATCTGTAGACGGACGTCCAGTCTTACTGACGCCGAGTGCTGCCGCCTTGCGGATCAGAAGATGCGCCCCCGCCCGGTCGCGAGTCGTTCGACCGTCTCGATGCTGTCCGGCCGTGACCGTCGCCTCCGTGTGGATGGAGGGAGAGGCCCTCGCTCTCCATCCGATGGAACGGCCGGTCGAAGTCGTCTTCGTGAAACGGGCTGCTGACCACCTGGGCGTGCTGCCTATGCCGAGCTGGCGGGCGATCAGGCCGTCTGAGTACCGGGACGAAGTCCGTGCGGACCTGCCGCCAGGCTTCTCCTGCCAGGTCTCAGATGGCTCCGAAGGCGCGGCACTGGTCATTGTGCGGTGTCCGGAGACATAACCCCGAAGCGCAGATTCTCTTCTCGCTTCAGTCTGCGATTGCGTCCTACGATCGCGGTGCCGCCCTCCGAACAGGGCGCAGCCGTAACCGAATCCGCTTCCTGACCACCGCAACCGGACTGCCGTGAAAGAGAGGAGGGCAGGTACAATCGCCGGTTGCCCCGCCTGGCCCTCGGCCTGATTCGCATAGCAGTGCGTTGATGGCCCGTCAGGTCATCGCGTTGCACTGGTGCCTCGCGCCATGAGTCCGCGGCGTGGCTTCGCACGCTCATGCGACTACCAGTTCGATTGCGCCTCGATCCCCCGACCTGGTATGCCGCTGGAGACCCGCTCAGATTGCCGAGATCCGCGGCCGATCGGTGTAGTAGGTCTCGCAGCGGGCGCAGCGCGACCACCCTACTTACGAGTTGGTGCGTGATAGCGGGTGAGGCGTGTTTGGCCTGTTCATGGCCCGATTTCAGGCAGGGATGTTGCGGTCGGAGACGAGGCCTGCGATGGCTCGGTAGGTGTCGGGGAGGCGGTCACGGCGATGGGTCCAGCTATGGAGCTGCTTCCAGCGTTTGTGGTCGGCGAGGGCGTGTTCGACGGTGATTCGGTCGGACGGGTGGCCGTGGCGGTCTCGTTCCCACTGTTCCGCTCTGCCGGGCAGTGCCCCCGGGCGGGGTTTTCTCGGAGGTGCGATCGCTTGCCCACGGTGGTCGCGGCTCAGGCCCGGCTAACCGTCGTCCAGGAGGACCTCGGGGAAGTGCCGGAAGCAGACAGCGACACCCTCGTTGCGGGCCGCCGTGACGTCGTGCATACGGCCAGGTCGCAGGGCATCGGTCCATAACGTGCGGCCCCGCCGGTCGGCGATTACGGTGGCCTTCATCGTGTTCTGCTTCTTCTTGCCCGAGACGAACGCGCGCCGTCCGCCGCGGCCGGCCGGTGGCCGGCGGACCTGAACCTCGGTGTCCAAACGCAGCTCGACGCCTTCGGCCCGGGCGTAGGCAAACACATCCGTCAGCGTCCGAAGCCGCAGGCCGGGGCGGTCGGGAACTGCGCACCCCCGCTCCGCCAGGAGCGTGCGCATCTCTCCGATCGCCCGGGTAACGGTGGACCGGTCGACGCCGAACAGCAGCCCCAGCACCGAGTGCGGCAGGTCGTGCCGCAGATGGATCAGCGTCGCCACCAGCCGGTCGACGAACACCAGCTGATGGCGGACGCCAGCACCCGCGGCCCGCTTCGGGACCCCGCCTCGTGCAGCATGGCGACGACCCTCGACCACGGCCTGCCACGGCGCCGCCAACTCCACGGCCAG
>NZ_JBIVIV010000027.1:0-17523 GCF_044749865.1 Streptomyces sp. NPDC088910 | reverse complement strand
GTCGGCGCGTACGGATGCCGGGGTGGCGTGGGTGCGGCCGGTCGACGGGTCGGTCCACTGGGTGCGGGGCATCTCGCCGGTGAGCGGGTCGGCCCGGCGCGCGTCGCCGGGCCCGTGGAAGTGCACGCCCGCTGCCAGTCCCCAGGATTCGAGGACGTCGACGACGACCTGGCGGGCGTGGGCGGTGGCGTCGATGCCGGTCTGGGCGGCCTGCTGGCTGGCGGTGGTGACGGCGATGCGGAGCTGCCCGCGGCGGCCGGGGACGTCGGCGACGGTGGTCCGCCAGGGCTGGGGTTCGACGGTGACCAGGACGTCGGCGACGTCGGCGACGTCCTGGTCGACGACGACCTTCTGCTCGTCGTCGAGGGTGCGGCCGGTCAGCCGCTCCAGGCGCTCACGGATGCCGCCGGTCCAGGTCAGCATCCGGGACCCCTTGGTGCCGCGCTCGAACTGCCGCCACAGCGCCAGCTCGGCTTCGTCGCCCGCGAGCGCCAGGCGCAGGATCTCGAACGGCGCCCGCCCTGCCTTGCGGCCCTTCTTGGTGTCGGCGCGCAGCAGCTCGTTGCCGAGCGCGCTGGCATGGGCGCGGCCGATCTCCTGCCGGATCGACGCGATAAGCGAGTCCGCCTCCGCCTCGGCGCGCACGCGGCCGGCGGCCCGGGCGGCGTCCCGGCGTGCGCGGGCGTCGACCAGGCGGCGGGCCTGGTCGGCGGTGGGCCGGGCGTCCCTGGAGACGTGGTCGGGGATCTGCCCCGGCAGCGCCTCGCCCGGCACCTTGCCGTCGTCCTTGTCCTGGACCTTGACCAAGTAGCGGGCGAGGTCGGCGGCGCCTTCGGCGCCGCGGCGGGCGGGGGCGACGTCGACGCCGTGCTTGCGCGAGGGACGGCCCAGCTTGGCGTGCGCGCACTCGGCCTGCCAGCGGTCGTACAGCTCCGTCTCCATCTCGGCGGTGATCCGGTCGGTGGCCGGGTCCTCCATCCACAGCACCGCGTGGATGTGCGTGTGCCAGGACGCGCCCCAGGAGTGGGTGACCTCCAGCGCCCGGGTGCCGCCCGCGATCCCGTACTTCGCGCAGAACCGCCGCCACCAGCGGGACTGAAGCATCCGGCGCCACGCGTCGGCGGTCCGCTGAAGCTGGCCCTTGCGCACCTTCGGCTTGCCGTCGTCGTCGAGGACGACCTCGCCGTCGTCGTCGAGGACGGGCCGGTCCTCCAGCACGGCGTACTGCGCGTGCCGCGAGGTGAGGGTGGCCATCGCCATACCGTGCCCGGCATGCGTGCGGCCGGCGTCCTCGGAGTTGCCGGTGCACAGTTCCGCGTCGTGCTCGGTCGCCCAGGCCAGCGCGTACGCCTCCATCGCGGCCGCCCGGTCGGCACGGACTACGGGCGAGCACTCCGGGCAGGCCCACACGCTGCCGCACCGGAACAGGCCCGCGAAGGACCCGGATCCGTCCGTCTTCCGCGTGATCGCGACCGCGCCCGCGAGCGGTTCGGCACCGCAACGGCCCAGCGACCGCAGGCCGGTGATCCGGCGCGTCTCGTCCAGGATGCGCATGCGGCGCTGCATCGGGTTGTTCCGCTGCTCATACCGCACCCCCAAATCGGGGCATTCCGCCGGTGCGGTGATCCCGGTTTCGTCGGTGCATCGCCGCAGGTCAGAGCCGGTATCGGTGATCTTGGCGGCAACACTGTTCTCTGGTTTCCCAGGCGACCCGCCGTCGTGGTGGGGGTCGTCGCCCGCAGGCTGGCCCAGGTGGGGCTCCAGGCGGGCGTGTGCGGCCCGTACGCGGGCCATGGCAGCCCGGACGGCCTCGGGGTCGCGTACGGCAGCGCGTCGCGCCCTGAATGCCTCGTAGGCGTCGCTACGCTGAGCGTCCGTCATCTCCGGTGCGGCCGCGAACGCGGCGCCTGCGGAGCGCTCGGCCTCTGCGGCCCATTCCTCGCGTAGCTCGTCCAGGCGCAGCGCGGCTCGTGCCGCAGCAGCAGTTTGGGCGTGGTGGCGGGCGGCCCGCCGCTCTCGAACGTGGGGTCGAGGATTGAGCGGCCTGGTTCCGGACATGCGAATGACCGGCGCGGCGGCCGGTGAATCTGGTGCGGATACCGAGGTATCCCGTACGCTGGTCAAAGCGTTGGGTCCTTTTGTCTCGCCTGTGAAGCGACATTGAGGTCAGGGCCCGCGAGAACGGTCCGGGCTCCTACACCCGGGCCGTTCGCTTTTTTCGGGACCTCAACGAGTGATCCAACCGCATCGAGGGCCCGCAGTGGGGCCGCCACGCGAGGATTGGGCTGTCGTGTTTGGTAGCCAGCACATTTGAGACAGTCTTTTGCCCGATAGCTCCCGATATCCGGTGCGCAGTAGCGCCCGTGATGGGTCATCACCTGGCAAAACACTGTGGCGGGGCCCTTCGTGGTCGGGTGGCGCGGCGGGCGGGACGGGAACGTGATCACCCGGCACACCAGGGACGTACGCGGGGGGCGAAGGGTTACGGGCGACGTGGTCGTCAGGGCTATCCGGACCATCCGGACCGACCTACGCGCGCGGGCGCGGGGCCGGGACCAGTCCCGGCCCCGCTGGTGTTGACCTTCCTAGGTGTCGTAGCAGGGGGTGCAGACCCCGAGCGAGGTAGCGATGCGGTAGCCGCGGTCTTCGCCGCAGGCCGGGCAGATGCGCTGTGCGCGCAGCGCGGCTTCTACCGCCCGCCATTTCGCGGGAGTCATCGGGCGGACGGGTTTGGCCGCGGCGATGTCGTACAGCAGCGCCTGGCGGACTCCGCCCCTGGCCTTCTTCGAGCGCCACTCCAGTTGCGCGACGACGGGCTGCCCGCCGGGCCGTAGCCCGACCGCCTTGAGCTGGTTGTACGTCTTCAGCCCCTCGGGCGCCTGGTGGTAGCGGTACGTGGGGATCGTGGTCATGGGCCGGTCAGGTTCGGCCGCACGGAAGTGCAGGTCGGTGAGCTTCACCGCGTCACCTCGACACGGTCGATGTGGACGCGGCCCTCGTCACGGACGCCACCCAAAGCGGCGGCGGCGACGATCGGGGCGACCAGGTCGGGCGTGCCCGCGTTCATCAGATAGACCTCAGTGACCCGGTGGTCACCGGTGACCGTGTCGGTCCAGTGGACGTCGTAGCCGGTCATCGCACCCACACCTCCGACCAGCCGGTGACCGGGCCGCGCCCGGCGTGACGGTTGAGGTAGTCGTGCAGTTTCTCCAGCGCGAGGCGGTGGTCGGCGTTGACCTGGCGGACGATGACGCCGCGGTCGGTGATGGCGTTCCACACGCCGTCAGGGACGGCTCCGGTGGTCACGAAGGAGCTGCCGATCAGGTCGTCGGCCCACCAGGAGGCGATGGTGCGGGCGGCCCCGTCGCTGATCAGGCCGGGGGTCGTACGGCAGTGGTCGAACACCGCGCGTTCGTCGGCGTAGGCGCTCATCAGCGGCCCCCTCGGGCTGCGGTCGCGGCGTCGCGGACGACGGACAAGATCTGGTCGCGGGAGACGTGCGAGGCGTCGTTCCACTGCCAGAACGGTTCGCGGATGCCGCGGACCGCGAGGGTGTTCTGGATGTGGCGCCCGGCCTCGATCGCGGTGTCCTGGCTGCCGTAGCCGAGCCGGAACAGGACTTTCTGCGCGCCGAGCATGCACACCGCGCCCCCGGCGGTCCGCGTACGGCGGCCGGTCTTGGCCCAGCCCCAGCGCTCCAGCACCAGCGCAGTGAGTTCGAGGTGTTCAGCGGTGGTGATGCGGAGCCGCTTGACGCCTTCACCGCGGCGGGCCGGGTGCAGGGACAGCAGCCGGTCGGGCAGCAGCTTCCAGATCCCGCCGGGCAGCACCGCGCCGTTCTCGGGACGGGCGCCGCGGCCGGCGGGGAGGTCGGCGAGCGCGGTGCGGACCAGCTCGTCGGTGGTCGCGCTCACCAGCGGGTGCGCGGTGCGCTTGCGGGCGGCGAGGTACCGCTCCATCTCGGCCACCAGGTCGTCGGCGAGCCCGCCGATCAGGTCGTCGGCGAGGAGCCCGGCCAGCTCATCGGCTGGACTTCGGCTTGCCCGGTCGTGGGTGGGTGTGGTCATCTCGGTAGTGCCTCCGAGTCGTCTTGTGCGGGTCGGATGGGAAGGGGCGCCCCGGTTGCTGTCCAGGCGGAGGGGCGCCCCGGTCGGATCTAGCGCCAGAGCCAGGGCTCGCGCTGCTTGGCCGCGGTGTCGGCCGCGTCGGCGAGCTGGTGCGCGAACTGGCCCCAGTCGTCGGGCATGCGCGAGTGGCACGCCGCGAGCTTGAGGACGTCCGCCATACGACCGGCCTCAGCCCAGGTGATCTCGAACGGCCCGGTCGCGCGCTGGACCCGGTCGAACAGCGGCAGCACGACACGCCAGTCGCGGGCGCTCGACACGTGCGCGACCTGGCTGCCGAGGTTGGTGAGCTGCGTCGCCGAGCGGTAGACGATCTCGCCGTACGGCGCGTGGCTGATGCTCCAGCCCATGAGGATGTCCTTCCTGTTCAGAGGGTGGTGGGGTCGGTCAGGGCCCGGCGGGTCCTGTCGTAGGCGACCGCGTCGGCCAGGGCTTGGCGGCCGTAGCGCTGCGCGAGCTGCGCGACCATGACCCGGCTGGTGCCGGAGTCGCCGTGCTCGGCGACGATCGCGTTCATCTCGCGGATCAGCGCGGCGAGCACCGCGGGCGGCGTCGTCATCAGATCCACCGCCACGGCTCGCGCCGGTCGGCCGCGGTACGCGCGGCCGCCGCGATGTCCTCGGTCATCCGGACGTGCATCGGGTGCATGTAGACGCTGAGGGCGGCGTCCTCCAGGCGGTCCGCGATGTCGCCGACCTTCGCGGCCGGGACGGCGAAGGTCGCGGCGGTGTCGAACAGTTCGCGTTCCACGACGCGCCAGTCGTGGTCGGGCATCGCCAGGTGCAGCTCGACCGCCCAGTCGGTGATCTGGTCCTCGGTGTAGGTCTGCGCCAGGTGCTGGATCGTCCAGGCCATCAGTGCTCCACCGCCCACGTGCCGTCGCAGCTCACCGCGTGGTCGGCGGCGGCCTGCTTGAGCTGGACCGTGGACACACGGTCCCGGCCCCTCTCGCGGCGGGTGCCGTCGCTGCCGGACGTGCCGCACTCGCACACCCACGAGCCGGAGCTGCCGCGCCTGCCGGTACGGACCGTCACCGTGACGGTGGCGGTGCCGGTGACCGTCTCGGTCGACTCCATCTCAGACCCCCGCCGGAACAGCACGCTGGACCGCCTCCTCCGGGTCCGGCCCGGACACCGACGACGCCGCGTACTCCGCGAACGTCTTGATGCCCGCCGGCCGGACCGCGTGGATCGGCCCGTACGACAGCCACACCCCGGCGGCGGTCAGGTGACCGCACCTCGGCTGCCCGCTGATCAGCGACCGCCCGCTGAAGGTCCACTCCTGGAGCAGGCGGCCCTTGCCCCACGCGAAGTGGCAGTCCAGCACGCTGTAGTACGTGCGGCCCGGCTCGACCGTGGCCGCGAACTCGCGGGCCTCCCTCTGCGCGCCGCGCCCGGCGATGGCGCCCGCCATCGCGTTGTCGATTTTGTCGAGCAATCCCATGTGCTCTCCCCAGATGCGAACCGGACCGGGCGGGCTGCCCGGTCCTGCGCCCGGCACGGCGACAGCGCCGCCGTGCCGGACACAGGACCGTCAGACCTGGATGGCCGCGCACCTGGCCGCGTGGTCCGCCGCGCGGTTGAACATTCCCTGGAGCTCCGAGGCGCTGCTGATCGGGGGGTTGCTGTACGACAGGCAGCCGTCGCAGGCCCAGCGGAAGTCCCCGTTCCCATAGATCTGCACGAGCTGGCCGGAGGCCGTCCTCCAGGCGGTGCCTGTCGGAGTGCCGAACTCAGCCGGTATGCGCGTATTCACCAGTTCTCCTCTGTCGGTTCGTACGGAACATCAGGACGGTGCTGCTGCACGGGGCGTCAGACCTGGACGCCGGTGCAGCCGTCGGCGTGCGCCTGCGCCTCGGGCTCAATGCGCTCGGTGAAGTTCGGGTTGACCGGCTCCAGATGCAGGCAGCCGGTGCAGAACCAGCCCTGACTCTTCGCGTTCCGGATGTTCTGGATCCGGTGGACCAGGGCTCCCGAGCGGGTCTTCCAGGCCGTGCCGGTCGTCGTCGTGTCCGCGGGCCAAGCGGGGCGGGTCGCCATGAGTGCTGTCTCCTTTGTCAGGTTTGCGGGGTGGTCGGGAGGGTGGTCACCCCCCGGTCGGTGCCTGGTTTGCCCCGGTTTACGGGGTGGTCGGAGGGTGGTCGCGCCTGGTCGGCCGACCGGGCGGGCCCGGTCTCCGACCGGGGGGCAACCTGGGGCATACCGGGCATCGACCGGGGGGTGACCACCCTGCCGACCGGGTAGAACGTCCCTATTTGCCGTGCTGGATGAGAGCGGTGCCGATCTGCTCACGGAAGTAGCCGTTGGGGTTGGCCATGCCGTCTATCGGCCCGAGCTTGCGGGTGCCTCCGGCCCCGGCGTCGCGCAGCTTCGCCTGGAGCTGAGCACCGGTCAGACCCTCGTAGCGGGGCCGGGAGGCGATGGTGAGCAGCTCGACCAGGCGCTCGGTGCGGGCCCGGTCGACGCCCGCTCCGTCCAGCACGCCGAGGCAGTCGAGCAGCAGGTTGCGCGCGGCGGCGACGGCCGGGTCGACGTGGCCGTGGAGGGACGCGTCGCCGGTCAGCGTCCCGGCCGCGATCCGCAGGTCCCGGCCGCGCAGGCAGATGTCCTTGAAGTCGGGCAGGTCGATCACGTCGGCCTTCAGGGTGACGTGGCCTTCCTCGCCGCCCTGGTCCAGGACGACGACGCCCTTGCTGTCCTCGGTGAGCATGTGGGGCGCGGCACCGGCCGCGACCGCGTCGTCACCCAGGACCATCTTGGCGCTGCGGTCGCCCTTGACCCGGCACGATGCGCGCTTCGCGCAGACCTCGCGCAGCGCGGTCGGCACGGAGTTGGCGTCCGGGCGCTGCGTGATGAACACGCCCATCCCGCCGACGAACCTGGTCACCCTCACGTACCGGGCGAAGGACTCGACCAGCACGTCCTTGCCCGACCGGGTCGGGGTGCGGCCGGGCTTGTCGGGGTCGGCGTCGTCGTCGACCGCGACGCGGATCAGCGCGGCGCCGTCCAGCAGCTCCTGGAGCTCATCGACCACCAGGAGCACCGGACCCATCCCGGCCGCGGCGAGCTCCGGGGTGATCTTCCCCTCCGGCGCCTTCTCCGGGTCGCTCTCGTAGAGCTTCTCCAGCTCGCTGCCCCGGTCCTGCATCTCGCCGATCGTGGACTCCATCACGTCCAGGACGTCGCGGATGATGTCCGGGGTGGCGCCCGCGATCCAGCGGTGCGCGACGTGCTTGAGCGGAGCCCAGTCCGGCCCGGTCTTACCCGTCACGACGATGATGCGGACCGTGGGGTCCAGCGCGGCCGCGGCCGCGACCAGCCGGGCGAAGTAGCTCTTGCCGTAGCCCATGAGGCCGCCGACCATCAGCGACGACCACAGCAGGTGCATGACCTGCCGCAGGCCCCGGGCGTCGGCGCCCAGCGGCACGCCCTGGTTCCAGAAATCCCACTGCGCCGCGTCGACCAGCTCCGAGCGCGTCTTGCCCTTGCCGTGCGGGGAGTCGGAGTTCGCAACCCACAGCCGGAAACGCCCCTCGTGGCCGTCGTCACCGGTGTCCTGCGTGACCTCGATCCGCACCTTCTTGATCCGCAGCGCGGACGCCAGCTCCTCGACCCGGCCGGTCGCGGCGGCGGCCTTGACCCCGCGCGGCAGCTCCACGGTCGCCAACCAGCCCGGACCGTCCTCGTGGAGCCCGCCGATCACGTGCGTCTCCTCGACCTGGTCGCCCCGCACAATCCCGGCCTTCACCAGCGCCTTGACCAGATCCAGCTCACCGCGCACCCGCGCCGCGTCCCGCTTGACGAAGTCGACCGCGGTGAAGAACGGCGGCAGCGCCTTCTCCCCCTGCGGGCCCGGCACGCCCGGACCGTCGCCGGGCCCGCCGTCGGCGGCGGCCTGCTCCTGGCCCTGGCCGTCGCCCTGCTTCTTCTCCTCTTCCCGGGGCTTGCCCGCGATCCACACCGCCGCGAGCGCCGCGATCAGCTCCAGCGGCGCCATCAGCGGCTTGTGCGCGGTGAGCGTCAGCACCCCGTACCCGGAGGCCAGCACGATCCCGATCCGGGTCAGGCGGCGCCGCCACTTCAGCCGGTCGATGTCGCGGCGGGTGATCGCGTCCGCCACCAGGTCCGGCCCGGCCTGCGCCACCGACCCCAGTGCGATACCGAGTCTGGCCGCGTCGGTCGCGTCGCCCTCGTCGGCCTCCTCGGTGATCGCCCGCCGCAGCTTGCGCAGGTCACGCTGCTGCTCGCCGATGGCCTTCTCGTTGCGCCGGTCGCGGTCGACCGCGACCTCGGCCAGCGCGGTCTCCAGGTCGTCCATCTCGGACGCCATCAGCCACGCCGCGCCCGCCGACTGAAGCCGCGCGTACCCGGTGCCCATCCGGGCGACCGCCGGAACCCACCAGCCCGCAGGTAAAGCGTCGGGCTCGTGGTCGGGCAGCGGCGGGATACCGAACGGCGACGGCGAACCGGACGGCGGCGCCGCGTCCGCCGGAACCGGCGCCTTCGTGATGTCGAGTGCCATGTGGTGCCTCCAAATCCGGGTTGATCAGGAGCGGCGGCCCCGGCCGGGGCCGCCGCGAGACATCAGGACAGGCCGCCACCGAAGCTGGCGACGGAGGTCACCACGGAGCTGACGGCCGTCTGCGTCATCGCGCCGAGCGCGCCGCCCGCAAGCAGCACCCCGAGCGCGAAGGAGCAGAGCATCCAGCCGACCTTGTGACCGGCCTTGCGGACCGCGTAGACGACTCCGGCGCCGAGCAGGAGAATCGCGGTCCCGCCGACACCGACCGCCGGGCCGGACAGCGACTGCGTGGTGACCTGCTCCGGCGAGGTGTAGGTGGCGGGGTCCGCGCCGCCCGGCTGAGCGCCGCCCGGCTGGTTGAGGTCGGCGAACGGCTGCGGCGTGCTGCCGGACGCGACCACCGCGACGGCCTGGTGGTGGCCGGCCGTCGTGAGGTCGGCCGCCGTGGCGGTGCCCGCCAGGCCCAGGATTCCGACGGTGGCGGCGGAGACGACGATGGTGCGGACGGTGGTGTTCACGGTGGTGTCCTTCCGGGACTGAGGGGTGGTGCGGGGGAGGTGGTGCGGTGTCGGGGGGCGGCCTACCGGCCGCGGTTGTCCTCGCTGCGCTTGTTGACCTCGGCGAGTCGGCGGTGCATCTCGGCTTCCTGCTCTTCCGTCACGACGTCACCTCCTCGGCCGTCTCAGCCGCCTTGGCGGCCTTGGCCGCAGCGCTCATCTGGCGGCGGGCCACGGGGCTGTACCGGACGTCGCCGGGCACCCTGCGGGGAGGGGTTCCGCCGTTGCGCGTGCGGCCGTCCTCAGTGCTCTTGCGGGGCGCCTTGGGGGCAGTCCCGGTGAGGGGGTCCATTTGGGAATCGACCTGCGCATTTGCGTCTTTTTCGGTCTTGCCCAGCGGGCTGTTCGAAGCGACCCTCACGGCATGCCGGGCGGCCCTGCGGGCGGCGATCGTGTCCGCCGTCGCGCCGGTCTCCGCACCGTGGATCTCGTCCCACGCGCGCCGGTAGGTCTTCTCGCTCGGGACGACCCGGCCGACGATCCGGCGGTGCGTCAGCGACCGCTTCGGGGCGACCTCGCCGAGCGCCGCCGCGAGGTAGACCGCGCGGTCCCAGACCGCCGCGTCCTCCCGGCCCCTGGCCTCGGCGACAGCGCGCAGCCGCCGGTCCTCCAGCCGCTCCGCGCGGGCCTGCGCCCGGCGGACCCGGCGCGGAATACGGCCCGCCTTCTTCGTCATCCGGCCGTGCTCGTGCAGGTCCCAGATCAGCGGACCGGCCAGCGAGCAGAACGCCCCGCCGAGCCCGGTCGCCAGCCCGTACGCGGCCATGCCGTGCATCAGGTTGACCGTCGCGGCGAACAGCGCGCCGAATCCGGCGAGCAGCCGGTAGAGCCACGAGGGGCGGTCCTCATCGATCGCGGCCTGGGCCCCCGCGAGCAGCGCCCACGCCACGCCCTCGACCACCAGCGGCGCGGCAAGCAGAAACGGCGCCTTCGGGTTCCAGAAGGCCAACTCCTGGAGCGGCAGGCTGACCACGACGCAGGTGACCGCGATCGACAGCGCGGCCTTGCGCCAGGTCGCGGTGGACTTCGCGGCGCGGGCCTTAGCCGCAGCTTCCTCGCGGGCGGCCTCTTCGCGACGGCGGCGGGCCTCGGTCGCCTCCGCGAGCGCGGCCTCGATCTCGCCCTGCGCCTTCGCGGCAGCCTTCTGCTGCGCGAGCGCCTGCTTCGCGCGCTCCGCCTCATTGCGGATACGGGCGGCTTCGGCGTCGGCCTCGATCAGCGCGGCCTTGGCCAGGCCCTCCGCGTACGTCTCGCCCTCCGGGCGCAGCTCGGTGACCGTCACCTCGCCACCGCCTTCCGGCGGCGGTGCAGGACATACGCGCCGAGTCCCATCCCGACCAGCAACGGCTGGGCCGCAGCCCAGACCGTGGCGGTGGTCAGCACAACGGCCACAGCGACGGGGAGCGCGGGCACCAGGAGCAGCAGGCCCACCAGCAGGGCAAGTGCGATACGGCGCTGGGTGGGGGTCGCGGCCCGGGCACGGCTCAGGAGCTCGGTCATGCCGCCACCGCCAGCTCCGTCAGCGCCTCGAACTGGCGGCGGGCGGCGGGGGTCGTGGGCGCGGGCCGCTCGGCCAGCTCGCGGCTGGCTTCCATACGCACCACCGCGATCTCACCGGCGGCCGGAGCGGTTGGCAGGCGGCGGGCCTCGAACCAGTCGCCGAAGTCGGTCGACGTCTCGGTGGCCCTGGAGCGGGCGAAGTGACGCGCGATCATCCGGCGGGCGATGGTGGCAAGCAGGCCCCAGACCCGGCCGTCGATCTCGCGGTCGCGCATCGTGTAGCTGCACATCAGCTCGATGAACACATCGCTGGTCAGATCCTCAGCGAGGTGCCAGTCACGGCTAATCAGCCGGGAGTAGATGAAGGCGGTGACGCGCTCGTGGTACGTGACGAACAGCTCGGACAAGACAACGTCCGATTCACAGGGGGTGGACGCGCCTTCCCCGGTCTGTACGGGCAGACTGATGCCCACGGTGGTCCTCCTCGGTTCAGTCGAGTCGGGGCCGCCTAGCTGCGGGCCCGGGGTCGCATCCCGAGGCCCGCAGCGCCCGTTTGGGCATGGCGGTAGTGCACGTACCGCGCCCCCCAGACGCTGTGCGCCCGGCGGGTGGCGGTACACCAACAAGGTAGACCACTGCACCACGAGAGCGCTACTGGTAGCGCTGAATGACTCCGTAAACTAGCCTTTGAGGTGTACCCCTGCACTCAGACCGGTCCGATATGACCAAGAAGGGAGGCCCGCTGTGGCGGAAACCACCGGGTATGCGCAGATTGCCGCCCACTACCGTCAGCAGATTCAGGACGGAGAGTTGAGGCCCGGTGACACCATGCCCTCGCTTCGGCAGGTGTGCGAAGAGTTTGGCGTGGCACAGACAACCGCCAACCGCGCGTTCCGCAGGCTCAAGATGGAGGGCCTGACCCTCGCTCAGCCTGGAATCGGGACTCTCGTCGCCGGACTGATCAGCAACAACATCTCCGCGCGCGTGCGGATGCACGAAACCACAGGTAAGGCCCTCGGAGGTGGTGAAACCTCCACCATCTTGGAGGTGGGGACCACTGGGGCCGACGAACTCGTGGCACCTCGACTCGACGTCGAGCCTGGTACTCCTGTCTATGTCCGGAAGCGTGTAGTCAGCAGGGCTGGCGTACCAGTACACCTCAGCAGCTCGTACTACCCGCCCTACGTAATCGCCGTGACTCCCGAGCTGACGGAGCCCGTATCAACCGGAGGCTCGCGCGAGCTGGCCGCCGAGCGGCTAGGCGTCGCCCAAGAGCAAGTGCTCGAAGAAGTCACCTCCCGGCTCGCCACCGAACAGGAGAAGGCAATCCTTGGCCTGACCACTGGGGAGGTCGTCGTGACCCAAGTCGTTCGAACGGTGACACTCGCTGATGGTCGCGTCGTAGAAGTGGCCGTGAAGGTCACTGGCGGCGCAACCATCCTGCGCTGGTCCACCTCCCTCAGCTCTTAATCAGTTCTCTCAAGGCCCGCCCCTCGTACAAGGGGCGGGCCTTTTTGTGGCCTGGTGGCGTGCCAGCGTGCTGGCATGTTGGCAAGTCAGCCAGCAGGCGGGCCTGTGGCGCTGGCATGCTGGCCTGCTGACGGGTGCTGACGAACGGATGATGAGGCGAGGCAATGGCCAGGCGAACGATGTTGCTGAACAACCGGGGCGGGGTGGGGAAGAGTGACCTCACGCTCCGGCTCGGTGCAGCTCTGGCGAAGCGGGGCAGGCGGGTTGGGCTGGTGGACTTCGACCCGCAGGGGAACCTCTCGCGCCGGGCGGGCTGGGCCTACAGCGAGGAGCGGCCTCAGTTGACGGTGAGCGAGGCCGTCCAGGCCGACCGGGTAGGCGCGATGAAGCAGGTGTGGACCGAGGTCCGGTGGGACACGGAGTACGCCGACAGGATGCGGCTCGCGCCGGCCTGGCTGGAGCTGGAGAACCGATACGCGGAAGCGGGACTCGCGGGAGCGCATCTTCGGCTGGCGAAGGCGATGCAGGGTGCCGACGACGACCTGGACGACACCCTGATCGACTGCCCCCCGAGCCTGTTCCACCTGACGCAGATGGCGATGGCGGCTTCGGACGGCGTGCTGCTGGTGACCCGGGCGGAGATCGACGCGATCCTCGGGGCCCGCAGGGTGCGCGACTTCATCATGGAGAAGCGCGAGGCGCTGCACGCCGACGATCTGCGGATCGACGGGGTCGTGGTCAACGACTACGAGCAGGGCAAGCCGCGGCAGCGCGCGCAGCTCGCCAGCGTGCGCCGGATCTTCGGGGACCTGGTGTGGGAGCCGCTGATCGCCCGCCGCGAGGTCATCGCCAACGCCAGCAACGACCACCTCCCCCTGGAGGGGGCCACCGGCAGCCAGCTCACCCAAGCAGTCGCCGGTTTCGAGCTGCTGGCCAACACGTACGAAAAGAGGATCGCGGCCTGATGCCCCGCCACGAATTCGAGACTCCGGACGACGTCTCCGAACCGCCGCTGACGCCGAACACCGGAGGCGTCAAGGCCGGGGCCGACCTCGGCCAGCCCCGGCGCAAGGACAAGGCGAGCGAGTGGAAGTCGTTCTCCAGCTACCTCCCCGCCGACCTCCAGCGCCGGTTCCGGGCCCAGTGCGCACTGGACGGGATCGAGGTCCGGCAGGGCCTGGACGACGCCGTCCGCGCATGGCTGGAGAACCGGCACGCCAGCACGCCAGCACGCTGAACACGCCAGCTCACTGGCATGCCAGCAAGCCAGCGCGCAGGCACACCGGTCTGAACAGCCACGACGCCCCGCATGAGACCAGTGCGGGGCGTCGTCGTCTGCCGGGCCGTGACGGGGCGGCATCGCGCCGGGGTTTACATGGCGGGCCGCACGCCGGGCGCGGGCATCGTCGTTGCGCGCGTAGCCAGGGGCTGGCTGCGGAGGGGGCGGGGTCGTTCGTGATCTTGTTCGACCGGCTGACGGTCTCCTCGGGCGGGCCGCCGTACCCCCGCCGTCACGGATGCGGGCGCGTGAGGCGACCCCGAGGCACGGCGGCGGCGGGCGGGGAGCACCTGCTGCCGCGATCCGGCCGGGCCCGGTGTGGTCGCTCCGCGTCGGTGCAGGTATCACGTGGCCAACGAGCGTTTCGTAAAGGACTCTTGACACACATGTTCACTCGTAAAGAACCCTTGACATCATGCCTGTTCGTAAAGGAATCTTGACACAAGCGAATCGACGTCAAGGAGTGTTGCCATGGGTTGGATTCACGACGTTCCCGAGGATGACCTGTACGACCACGAGGGGTGGTGCGTGGCGGTGATGGGCGACGGCAGCGAGCCGGAGCCGATCCAGCAGACGTTCCCCATGCACGACGGCACGACCCGCAGCAGCCCGAACTCGGCCTGGTGGCTGTACGACGGGCGGGAGGGCCGCCCGCAGGCCGTCGCGGTGCGGGCCGGGTGCCGGTGCGGCTGGCGGTCCGACGCGATGTTCCCGATCGACGTCGCCGACCACGAGGCGACCGAGGGATTCGAGTTCAACGACGGGCCGTTCGCGGCCTGGCAGCGGGAACACATCAGCCAGCTCCTGGGCACCTCCGTGCCGACCGAGGTGACCGAGGCCATCGCCACACTCCGCCGGATGCTGACCGGCCTGGCCGAATCGAGGCCCCTCGCCGCGATCACCGCCAGCTCGGACGTCGAGCGGATGGCAGCCACCAACCTCCAGATCGGGGTGACGTCAGCCCGCACCACCGGACAGGCGTCGTGGGACGCCATCGGCAAGGCTTTGGGCACGACCCGGCAGGCGGCGCACCAGCGGTTCTCTAAGGTCCCGTTCGGCGGTGCGAAGTGACCGCCACAGTCTTAGCCGTCCTCGGCACGCTGGCCGGTGCCGCTCTCACCGGGTGGATGCAGCTCCGCAGCGCGGCCGGAGCACGGCGGGCCGCTGCCGCAGCGGAGACCACCACCGCCCGGCGCGCCGCCGTGGTGGACCTCCTGGCGGCCGTCGAGGACCACCGCCGCGCGATGTGGGTGCGCGAGGAAGCCAGGCTCGCCGGTGCCCCGGCCGACCGCGTGCAGCAGCTGCGGGCCGCCAGCCACGAGACCCGCTCGGCAGTGACCCGGCCGCACGCCAGCGTCATCCTGCTCGCGCCCGACCTCCAGGGCGCCGCCGACGCTCTGGTGTCCAGTGCGTACGCGCTGCGCGACGCGGCGACCGCCGACGAACTGTCTGCCGCCCGCGCCGCATCCGTCGCGGCACGCCAGGCGTACATCAGCGCCGCCGCAGCCACCGCCCGCTGAATCCACCACCACGAAGGGGAGACCACAACGATGACGACCTACGAGACCACCGCCGTGCCCGGCCAGATCCACCGCTACGCCCCCCTGGACCCGCAGGCCGTGGACGGACTGGCCCAGCACGCCAGCGACGTGCTGATGCCCGCGGCCATCGGACCCGCCCGCACGCCGTTGGGCGAGGCCGCCGGACAGCTCAGCATCGCACTGTCGGAGTTCGCCCGGCTGGTCGACGCCGACGCGGACGACCAGCTCTACCAAGCGGAGGAAGTGCTGGAGCGGCTGCGCCGGGCCTCGCTGCACGTGCGCGAGCACCTGGTGGCCTCGGTGCCGGCCGCCGACCTCACGGCCCGTCACACCGACCTGATCGAGAGCTGCCTGGAGGAAGGGCTGCCGGTGGTGATGGAGGTGACGGCAGAGGTGCACGTCAGCGGAGGCCGCGCCGGGGGACCCGGACGGACCTCCACGGTCCGGCTGTCGACAGCCAGCGCACACCAGGACGTCGAGCTGAGCGACGGACGCACCGCCCGGCTCCCGGCCGTCGATCACCTGATCGTGCGCGACGGACTCCACGAGCTGGCACGGGTCGTCACTCCGCTGACCCGGAAGGCCGACGCCACCCGGGCATGAGACCCGGCCGCACGGCAGCAGAGCCCCGTACCGGACCGGTGCGGGGCTCTGCTCAGTCCAGGAGGCTGGGCTGTTCCGCTCCGCCCGGCAGACCGAGGGTACGGCGCGGTGACCGGCGCGCCGTTTCGTCAGTTGACGAAACGGAGGGATCGGCAGACGCGGCTCCCCCGCTCCGCGCATCGTCAGTTGACGAATCTCGGGCCGCCAGGGCGTCGGCCACCGCGGCGGCAATGAGGCCGCTCTCCCGGCGGGCGCGGTAGGCCATCTCGCGGTGGCCCTGCTTGCAGTAGTCCCGCAGTCGGCCGGTGGCCGGCTGATTGCGGATCGGCTCGCCGCACCAGCCGCACACCCGCAGGCCCCGTTCGTCGCGGGGCAGTCCATCGCTCATGCCACGACCGTACGGGTTCGGGAACCAGATCCCGCCCGGCGGAAGCGCCCAGGAGTGACCGCGGCGGCCGTCCCGCCGCGCGGGATCACAGCAGATCTGCCGGGCCCGTCGAAAAGTGCCAGAGGTGTCCCCGTTTTCCCTCGCGTCAAAAGTGCCAGAGGTGCCCGGCAGTTCCTCTGACAGATGTACGAGAGGCAGTCCCCCACGTCTACACGTCACGACCGGGGGGGCAGCCCACCACCGCGCTCGGAGAGCGCGACGTCAGAAGCCACCACCGGTCGTCGCTGACGTTCAGGTGGGGAAGTACCAAGGTATCTACGCGATACGAGGCCCGGCGGACCCTCGGGCCGAACTGCCGGAGGGGTGGCCTGGAGGGGTGGCCTACGGAAGTTGTCGGCGGCCCGGACGCCCCTTGACCGCCCCCTGGACCACCAGCTCAGACCCGTGACCGGGAGCACCGGCGTTCCGGGTGCGAGGCAAGTTGACGGGCACGTTGTACGGCAAGTTGACGGGCACGTTGATGGGCAACTTGTACGGCAAGTTGACGGGCAAGCCGCTCGCGGAGCCGGTCCGCTGGCAGACCCACGGGCGCGAGCAAGATATAGCGAGAGCATTGCTCTCGCAGGCCCCCGCGAGCGGGAGCAAAAGGTCCGCCCGGGGGTGCGGACCGAGGGCGGCGGGAATGGCCCGCCGGGGGGGTGCGGGGAAATCCGCGCTGTTTCCCCGACGCGCTCCGCACTCGCCACCTCGCCCCACATCCCAAAGGGGCGGGGTGTCGTGAGCGGAGACGGAGGGGAAGTCGGCGTCGGCGGCGGTTCCGCTTGTCGGCGGCTGCGTGCTGCCGACGACATCACTACCGCAGTCCAGCCCGTCGCATCCGGAGGGCGCAGTCCGTTGCCGCCTCTGGTTCCGGATTCGCCGGGGGGTGCGCGTACGGGTGCGCGTACCGGTGCGCGTACCGGTGCGCGTACGGGTGCGCGTGCTGAATACGCATCCAGGATTCCGCATCGGAGCGGTGGTGCGCTCTAGTTGCGCGCCTAGTTGCGCGCTAGTTGCGCGTGCTGGCCAGCGCCGGGAATTGTCACATCAATTCGGCTGAGCAAGTTAGTGGTTACTGGGCCCTTAACCGCGGTTAAGGGCCAGTCGCCGGAGACGGCGGGTCACTGGCACAGCAGGTGGATTCCGTCGCCGGTCTCGTCGGTGAGGCGGGTGTCGACCGGGCGGTCGCAGACGATGCAGGCCGGGCCGGTCGGCGCCGCGGCGGCGGCCATGGTGGCGGCCGCAGTGAGGTCGCGGGCGACCGGCAGGCCCTTGGCGCGGCGGGCGGCCTGTTCGGGGCGGACCCAGTCGCGCGGCCGGGTGCCAGCGACGGCGGCCGCGGCCTCCAGGTCGTGGGTGGTCTGCCACTGGTGGTGGGCCCGTTCGTGGCGGGGCGGCGGGACGATGTCGGCGCGTACGGATGCCGGGGTGGCGTGGGTGCGGCCGGTCGACGGGTCGGTCCACTGGGTGCGGGGCATCTCGCCGGTGAGCGGGTCGGCCC
>NZ_JBIVIV010000026.1:0-19039 GCF_044749865.1 Streptomyces sp. NPDC088910 | reverse complement strand
ACGCTGTTGAGTTCTCAAGGAACGGAAGCTTCCTTCAGACCGTTTCACCGGCCCTCCGGGCTTTCCCTTCGTCGTGTCTCCGACTTTAGCAGAAGTTCACTGGTCGGAATTACCACTCGCGTTTCGGAGACACGGATGCCCGAACTGAGATTTCTCTCGGCTTGGGTGGTGTGTCTTCGTCGAGCGAAGCGACATGGATCCTAGTCGGTCACCAGCGGACCTGTCCAGCTCGTGACAACCGTTCTAACCTACCTCCCCCCCAACCTTGAGTCAACGGTTCACGGTGAGGAACTTTCAGGCGGCCTCACGCGAAGGTCGACGGAGGGGTCTCCAGGTCTTCCAGCTCGATGCCGGGGGCCGCGAGGACCACGTCCCCGGCGATGTGGACGTCGTGCTGATCGCCGGTCGCGAGGTCGTTGACCTGGTATTCGTCCACAGCCAGCGGCCCGTTGTCAGTGGGGTGTGCTGTCCTGGTGATCAAGGACCAGGACTGGTCCACGGTGAGGGGCGCGAGCACGGGGGGCCGGAATGACACGAGACGTACGCGGGTGGCGGGGCCGCCGGGTTCCAGGCGGAGCAGTCGCGCGGTGGCGATCAGGAACGCGGGCGAGGCACCGGTGAAGGCGTGGGCGGCGGCGTTGCCCTCCTGGGCGTGTTCGCCGGTGGGGTCGGTACGGACCCAGGTGACGCCGTCGAGTGCGGCTCCGCGTACCTGCCAGGCGGACGCGTGGAGTTCGAGTCGGATGGGGCGGCCGAGCTGGTCGAGGGTGAGGTCGACCGAGCCCGCGTGATCGCCGCTGGGGGTGGTGGTCTGCGCGGTGTAGCGCCAGCCGGAGGGGCCGGTGGCGCAGTGGAAGTGTTCTGCACCGAGGGGGGTGTGGTCGTGTGTGTCGTGGAACGAGTAACGGCCTCGGGGCATGGTGGGGTCTCGGTGTCTTTCGGTGTGCCGGTGACGTGCGAGGCCCCCGCCTCGGACGGGAGACGGGGGCCAGCGCGCGGTGGATCAGTAGCGGTAGTGGTCGGACTTGTAGGGGCCTTCGACCTTCACGCCGATGTAGGCGGCCTGCTCCGGGCGGAGCGTGGTGAGCTTGACGCCCAGCGCGTCCAGGTGGAGACGGGCGACCTTCTCGTCCAGGTGCTTGGGGAGCACGTAGACGCCGATCGGGTACTCCTCCGGCTTGGTGAACAGCTCGATCTGGGCCAGGGTCTGGTCCGCGAAGGAGTTGGACATCACGAAGGAGGGGTGGCCGGTCGCGTTGCCCAGGTTGAGCAGGCGGCCCTCGGACAGCACGATCAACGTCTTGCCGTCGGGGAAGGTCCAGGTGTGGACCTGCGGCTTGACCTCGTCCTTGACGATGCCGGGGATCTTCGCGAGGCCGGCCATGTCGATCTCGTTGTCGAAGTGGCCGATGTTCCCGACGATGGCCTGGTGCTTCATCTTCGCCATGTCAGAGGCCAGGATGATGTCCTTGTTGCCGGTCGTGGTGACGAAGATGTCGGCGATGCCGACGACGTCGTCGAGGGTGGCGACCTGGTAGCCGTCCATCGCCGCCTGGAGCGCGCAGATCGGGTCGATCTCGGTGATGACGACGCGGGCGCCCTGGCCGCGCAGCGACTCCGCGCAGCCCTTGCCGACGTCGCCGTAGCCGCAGACCACGGCGACCTTGCCGCCGATGAGGACGTCGGTGGCGCGGTTGATGCCGTCGATCAGGGAGTGGCGGCAGCCGTACTTGTTGTCGAACTTCGACTTGGTGACCGCGTCGTTGACGTTGATCGCAGGGAAGAGCAGCGAGCCGTCCTGCTGCATCTCGTAGAGGCGGTGGACGCCGGTGGTGGTCTCCTCGGTGACGCCGCGGATCTCGGACGCGAGCTGCGTCCACTTCTGCGGGTTCTCCCCGAGGGTGCGGTTGAGGAGGCGGAGGACGAACTGCTCCTCCTCGCTCTCCGCGGTGGCCGGGTCCGGGGCGGCGCCGGCCTTCTCGAACTCGACGCCCTTGTGGACCAGGAGCGTGGCGTCGCCGCCGTCGTCCAGGATCATGTTGGGGCCGCCGGTGGCGGTGTTCGGCCAGGTCAGGGCCTGCTCCGTGCACCACCAGTACTCTTCGAGCGTCTCGCCCTTCCAGGCGAAGACGGGGATGCCCTGCGGGTTCTCCTCGGTGCCGTTCGGGCCGACGGCGATGGCCGCGGCCGCGTGGTCCTGGGTGGAGAAGATGTTGCAGGACGCCCAGCGGACCTCGGCGCCGAGGGCGACGAGGGTCTCGATCAGGACGGCGGTCTGCACGGTCATGTGCAGCGAGCCGGTGATCCGCGAGCCGGCCAGCGGCTGCGCGGCGGCGTACTCGTTGCGGATGGACATCAGGCCGGGCATCTCGTGCTCGGCGAGAGTGATCTCCTTGCGGCCGTAGGCGGCAAGCGAGAGGTCCGCGACCTTGAAGTCGGTGGCGGTGGTGGTCATATGAAGTGCTCCTCGGTGCTGCGGTCGAGGCGGACGTGGATACGGCGCGGCCACGGGGCGTGTACGGGGGTGCCTTCGTGCGGACACACCCGTCCCCTAGCGGCAGCGCAATCCGTCGGAGGCCCTCTCTCCCTCGGCCGGGCATCGCGAGATGACCCGCCCGACCGCCATCAGCAGCGACGTCTGGCTACGACAAAGCTACACCGGACGGGCGGTCCGCCCCAGTGCGCTTCCGGTCACCGGCCGCCAGGAGTCTGGTCCGGGTCGGGGCCCGCGGCGGCGGCCTGCTCGCTGTAGATGTCGGGTTCCAGGTAGACGACGCGGACGAAGGGTTCCGCGGCGCGGATGCGTTCTTCGGCGGCGTCGATGGCGCGGGCGACCTCGGCGGCGGTGTCGTCGTGCTGCACGGCGATCTTGGCGGCGACGAGGAGTTCTTCGGGGCCGAGGTGCAGGGTGCGCATGTGGATGACGCCGGTGACGGTGTCGCCGTCGACGACGGCGGCGCGGATCCTGGCCAGCGAGTCGGGTCCCGCGCCTTCGCCGATCAGCAGCGACTTGGTCTCGGCCGCGAGGACGAGGGCGATGGTGATGAGCAGCAGGCCGATGCAGAGGGTGCCGATGCCGTCCCAGACGCCGTCGCCGGTGGCGAGGGCGATGCCGACGCCGATCAGGGCGAGGACGAGGCCGATGAGGGCGCCGAAGTCCTCCAGGAGGACGACGGGGAGTTCGGGTGCCTTGGCGCGGCGGATGAACTCGGCCCAGGACTGCTTGCCGCGGGTGTGGTTGGACTCCTTGATGGCGGTGCGGAAGGAGTAGCCCTCGGCGATGATCGCGAAGACGAGGACGCCGACCGGCCAGTACCAGTGCTCGATCTCGTGCGGGTGGCGGATCTTCTCGTAGCCCTCGTAGAGCGCGAACATGCCGCCGACGGAGAACAGCACGATCGAGACGAGGAAGGCGTAGACGTAGCGTTCCCTGCCGTAGCCGAAGGGGTGCTCGTCGTTGGCGGCGCGCTTGGCCTTCTTGCCGCCGATCAGGAGCAGCGCCTGGTTGCCGGAGTCGGCGATGGAGTGCACGCCTTCGGCGAGCATCGAGGACGAGCCGCTGAACGCGAAGGCCACGAACTTGGCCACGGCGATGGCCAGGTTGGCGCTCAGCGCCGCGACGATCGCCCGTGTTCCGCCTGACGCGCTCATAGGTGCTGGGGTCCCTTTCGTCGGCCCGGGGTCTGTGTCTTGTCGTACCGGGCGTTGCGGACGCACATTGTTGCAGCCCGTCGGGCTTTTGGTGCGTCAGGCGGCCACGGTGGCCCGGAAGACGGTGCCTTCGCCGGTCAGGGTGGTGCGCTCGCTCGCGGGGACGTACGCCGACTCGCCGGGGGCCAGCGTCAAGGCGGTGCCGTCGCCGTCGCGCAGTTCGGCCCGGCCCGCGGTGCAGAGCAGGATCTGCGGGGTGCCGGAGTCGAGGGTGCGGGCCTGCGCGCCGGGGGCCAGGACGTAGCGGGAGAGCCGGAATTCGTCGATCGGCGCCGCGTACAGCTCTTCGCCGTCGGGGGCGGCCTCGGGGCGCAGGACGCCGGGGTCGCCGGCCTCGAAGCGGACGACGCGCAGGAGTTCGGGGACGTCGATGTGCTTGGGGGTGAGGCCGCAGCGCAGGACGTTGTCGGAGTTGGCCATGATCTCCACGCCGAGGCCGTCGAGGTAGGCGTGCGGGACGCCCGCGCCGAGGTAGAGGGCTTCGCCGGGTTGCAGGCGTACGTAGTTGAGCAGCATCGCGGCGATGACGCCGCGGTCGCCGGGGAAGCTGTGGGCGGCCTGGGCGTAGGCGGCGTAGTCCGCGGCGTAGGGGCTGTCGGGGGTGGACAGCCGGGCGGCGGCCTCGGCCGCGGCGGTGACGGACTCGGCCATCGCCTCGGGTTCCGCGGTGAGGACGGCGGCGAGGACTTCGCGCAGCGCCTTGTCCTCGGGGTGGGCGCGGAGGATGTCGGCGTAGGGCGCGAGGGCGGGGACGCCGAGGCCGTCGATGAGGTCGGCGGCGTCGGTGGGGCGGCGGAAGCCGCACAGTCCGTCGAACGGGGAGAGCGCCACGAGCATTTCGGGCTTGTGGTTGGCGTCCTTGTAGTTGCGGTCGGGGGCGTCGGTCGGGATGCCGCGGGCTTCCTCGTCGGCGAATCCGGCCTTGGCCTGCGCGAGGTCGGGGTGGACCTGGACGGAGAGCGGCGCGCCCGCGGCCAGCACCTTGAACAGGAAGGGCAGCCGGGGGCCGAAGCGCTTGACGGTGGTGTCGCCGAGTTCGGCGCGGGGGTCGGCCGCGATCACCGTGTCGAGTGCGACGGGGCCTTCGCCGCGGTCGATCCGGGAGGGCGCGCCGGGGTGGGCGCCCATCCACAGTTCGGCCTGGGGTTCGCCGGTCGGCGGTGTGCCGAGCAGTTCGGGGATGGCGGTGGTGGATCCCCAGGCGTAGGGGCGGATCGTGTTGGTGAGGCGGTTCATGCGGTCATGATCTCTCAGCCGAGGCGACGGTCAGGTAGACGGTGGCGAAATCCGCGAGGGCGATCAGTTCGGCCGCGGTGTCGAGGGGGCCGCCGGGGGCGGCGGCGATCTCGCTGAGCGGGGTGTCGTGGGCGTACGCCTGCTCGCGGGCGGCGGGGGTGGCGGGTCCGGGCTGCTCGGAGTTCTCCTGGAGGAGCACGATCCGCAGGCGCAGTCCTCCGGGTTCCTCGACGCGGTCGCGGAAGAAGTCCTCGGGGTCGGCGGCCAGGGCGAGGGCGCTGGCCTGGAGGGGGCCGTGGACGGTGAGCGCGGCGGGCAGTTCCGCGGTGAGCGCGGGCTGGCCCGCGCGGGTGCCGAGCACGGTCGCGAAGCGGCGGGCGGCGGTGGCGGAGAGCCGACCCTGGCTCCACAACAGCGGGAGGGCGTCGGCCAGTTCGGCCGCGAGGGTCTTGGCCGGGTTGGTGTACGTGGCGATGGCGGGGCCGCAGCGGGCGGCGACCTCGTCGAGCCGGTCGGCGACGCCGTACAGCGCCTGGGTGGGTGCGCTCAGCAGGCCGATCCGGTCGGCGAGGGCGAGCAGCGGGGCGAGGAGCGCCCAGAAGGCGCCCGCGTCGTTGGCGGGGTCCTCGTCCGCGGGGTCCGCGCCGTTGCCGAAGGGCGCGGCGAACGGCAGGGCCATGCCGTGCACCTGTTCCACGGCTTCGGCGAGCGGCGCCTTGACCGGGGTGACGGCGGCGGCGGTGCAGCCGCGGCGGTAGGCCTGTTCCACGAGGTCGGTCAGGCCCTGCTCGCTGCCCTGCGGGGTGATGAGCAGCAGCAGGTCGAGCGGTCCCGCCCAGCCGGGCAGTGTCCAGCGGGACTGTTGCGGGGTGGGTCCTGTGGGCGGCAGCACCTCGACGGGGCAGGTGCCGGAGCCGAGGGCGACCAGCAGGTCGGCGACCGCGGCGGCGTCGGGTCCGCTGGCCGCGAGCAGGACGGTCCGGGGGCGGCCGTCGGGCCGCAGCGCGGTGACTCCGGCCTCTTCGGCCAGGCGCAGCGCGGTGCGTACGCGGGCACCGGCGGCGGCGACGCCCAGCAGCAGTCCGCGGCTGTCCGCGCGGGCCAGCGCTTCGGGGTCCTCAAGCAGCGACTCGTCGAACAACGCGACCTCCCGGTCGGAAGCGGCCTGGTCAGGGTCGGCGGATGGATGGGGCTGACGGACGGTCCGGCGGTCGTGCGGGGGTGTCAGCGGGGGCGGCGGGCCTCGTCAACGAGGAGTACGGGGATGTCGTCGCGTACGGGGTAGGCGAGGCCGCACGTGTCGGAGGTGCAGACCAGCTCGTTCGCGTCGGCGTCCTCGCGGAGCGGGGCGTGGCACGCCGGGCAGGCGAGGATTTCCAGGAGGCTGGGTTCGACGAGCGGCATGGTGGGGTCCTCCGTGCTGGGTGCGGCGAGCGGCGAGGTGCCACCGCGCGCGGGACTGCGGTCGGGATACGGCGGGCACGTGCTCCGAGCGGTACGGTCCCGGGCCGGGCCGACGGCTCCCGCCGCGTACGTTCTCAGCCTATAGCCGTAGCGCCCGGCCCCGAGTGCGGCCTGTGGATAACTCCGGGCGCGCCCATGCGGTGACCGCGCTCGTACGGTGACGCGCCCATGCGGTGACCGCGCCCGTACGGCGACGGGACCCGTACGACGACCAGGCGTGTACGACGACCAGGCGCGTACGACGGTCGGCCCGCGTAACCCCCGGCCGCGTAGGCCCCACCCCGCGTCGGGCCCGCGAGACCACGCGGGCTCAGGTCCTGACGATCGCCAGGACCTGGTCCCTGACGCGGGCCACGCCCTCCGCGTCGCGCGCCTCGACGTTCAGCCGCAGCAGCGGCTCGGTGTTGGAGGCACGGAGGTTGAACCACCAGTCGGCGGAGGTGACGGTGAGCCCGTCCAGCTCGTCGAAGGTGACGCCGTCCTGGCCGGCGAAGGCGGCGCGGACCGCCGCGGTGCTCGCGGCCTGGTCGGCGACGGTGCTGTTGATCTCGCCGGAGCCCGCGTAGCGGTCGTAGGCGGCGACGAGGGCGGACAGCGGGCCGTCCTGGGCGCCGAGGGCGGCCAGCAGGTGGAGGGCGGCGAGCATGCCGGTGTCGGCGTTCCAGAACTCGCGGAAGTAGTAGTGCGCGGAGTGCTCGCCGCCGAAGACGGCGCCGGAGTCGGCCATTTCCTGCTTGATGAAGGAGTGGCCGACACGGGTGCGCACCGGGACGCCGCCGTGTTCCCTGACCACCTCGGGCACCGACCAGGACGTGATCAGATTGTGGATGATCGTGGCGCCGGGGTGCTTGGCCAGTTCGCGGGCGGCGACCAGGGCGGTCACCGCGGACGGGGAGACGGGTTCGCCGCGCTCGTCCACCGCGAAGCAGCGGTCGGCGTCGCCGTCGAAGGCCAGGCCGATGTCGGCGCCGGTCTCGCGGACCCGCGCCTGGAGGTCGACCAGATTCTTCGGGTCGAGCGGGTTGGCCTCGTGGTTGGGGAAGGTGCCGTCCAGTTCGAAGTACATCGGCACCAGGTCGACGGGCAGCCCGTCGAGGACGGTGGGCACGGTGTGGCCGCCCATGCCGTTGCCCGCGTCCACGACCACCTTGAGCGGCCGGATTCCGGAGAGGTCGACCAGCGAGCGCAGATAGGCGGCGTAGTCGCCGAGCACGTCGCGCCGCACCAGGGTGCCGGTTTCCACGTCGACGGCGGGGACGCCGTTCTCCAGCCACTTCTCCGCGAGCGCGCGGATGTCGGCGAGGCCGGTGTCCTGGCCGATGGGGGCGGCGCCCGCGCGGCACATCTTGATGCCGTTGTACCGCGCCGGGTTGTGACTGGCCGTGAACATGGCGCCGGGCAGGTCGAGTTGCCCGCTGGCGAAGTACAGCTCGTCGGTGGAGCACAGGCCGATCCCGGTGACGTCCGCGCCGCGGGAGGCGGCGCCGCGCGCGAAGGCGGCGGACAGGCCGGGGGACGAGGGCCGCATGTCGTGTCCGACGACGATCGCCGTGGCGTCGGTGACCGTGGCGAAGGCGGCGCCGAAGATCTCGGCGAGCGGCTCGTCCCACTGGTCGGGTACGACTCCGCGTACGTCGTAGGCCTTGACGAGCTGCGACAAATCGGCCACTGCACACCTCTGGTGAACTCTGGTGAAGGGTCGGAACGGCGCCGGTGGGCGGCGCGGTGGAGTTTCCACCACAACCTACCCCGATGGGGTGAGCGGAGTTTTTCGCCGCCGCCGCGACGCGAGGGGTGGCGTCACGGGAGCCCCGAAAGGGTCAACGGGACGGCGCGAGGGGCGGCTTGCGCGGGGTGGGGACCGCGGGTGGGGACGGGAGGTGAGGCCGGCTGCTACTGCTCGGGCGAGCGGAGCACGCGCAGATGGCCGCGGCGGGCCACTTCCAGCGGGTCGATGTCGCGCGGGCCAGGGCCCTGCTGGCGGCGCTCCTGGGGGCGGGCCGCCTCGCGCACCGCGTTGGCGAGCGCTTCGAGGTCGTCGCCGCTGGGCCCGACGGGACCGGTGTCCGTCGCCAGGCGGACGACTTCCCAGCCACGGGGCGCGGTCAGCCGCTCGGAGTGCTCGGAGCACAGGTCGTAGCAGTGCGGTTCCGCGTACGTGGCGAGCGGTCCGAGAACGGCGGTGGAGTCCGCGTAGACGTACGTCAGCGTCGCGACGGCGGGACGGCCGCATGCGGTGCGCGAACAGCGACGTACAAGGCTCACGAGGTTGGACGGTACCGCACTCTTGAGCGGGCCGCGACGACTCTCCGCCAGCTCACCCGGTCGTGTCGTCACGTGCCCCCGGAATCGTGCCGTGTGACGGCCGCCGCGCTGACCTGCGCGGACGGAAAACACATGGCAGGCGCGGCGCGGCGGTGCGGGAGAAGTACGACACGAGGTCACGGCCGTGAAAGGCGGCGGCTGGCGCATATGCGTCTGATCTATGGCCAGATGCTGACTGCGTGGTGTCCGTCCTGTGCGCACCCGGCGGGAGGGCTAGGCTCATCGCTGATGGAAAGCTCGGCACCTCCTCCTTCCGCACCCCGTCCGCGCCACCGCGACCGCCACGGACGTGGGATGCGCGGGCCCATCGCGCCCCCGCAGGTGCCGCTGGCGCTCAGCCGCGCCGACGCCTTCGACGACCTGGTGCGCGACGCCGCCGACCGGCTGGAAAGGCGCTGGCCGCAGCTCGCCGACGTCGAATTCGCCGTCCAGGAGGTGCCCTGGCCGCAGGACACCCCGCCGGCGGACGACGACACGGTGCCGCTGGGCCGTCTCATCGGCGCGGGCAAGGACCGGCCGAGCCGCATCGTGGTCTACCGGCGCCCGGTGGAGATCCGCGCCAAGACCCGCGACGAGCGGGCGCTCCTGGTGCACGAGATCGTCGTGGAGCAGGTCGCGGAGCTGCTCGGCCTGTCCCCCGAGAACGTCGACCCGAAGTACGGCGAGGACTGACACGGCGCGGCGCGGCCCCGACGCGGACCGCCCGCATATGGTGCGGCCCGCGAGGACCGCACCAGGTGCGGGAAAACGCTCTAGTGGTTGAGAATCCCCAGGTCGGCGCGGGCGGCGGGAACATCCACCATGCCGTGGTCGTCGGACATCGGCTGGATCGTGAACATCGGCACCCCGTCCAGCGGGAGCGCCAGCGTCCGTGAGGCGTAGACGCTTCCGCCGGAGACGCGCTCGACGGTCACGGCGAACGTGCCCTTGCCGGACGCGGGCAGCGGCGGCGGGAGGGCGACGGTCGTCCCCGCCTTGACGCTGACCGTCTTCGACACCGGCTCGCCGCCGGAGGATCCGGCCGACGCGGTGATCTTCACACTGGCGTCCTGGCCGACGGCGACCAGCGACAAGGTGGAGCCCTTGGTGCGGTTGTCGGCGACCGTGGAGCGGGTCTCGATCGCCGGGGTGGCGGGCAGGAACGCCATCTCCTGCTTGGCGCCCTTGCCGCGCGTCACCCGCAGGCCCGCCACGACGGGGACCGCCGCGTGGACCTGGCTGGAGGTGATGACCAGCGAACCCGCCTCGCCCTTGGTGAGGTCACCGAGGTCGACCGCGCTGGTCATACCGCTCTTGACGTGCAGCGTCTCGTGTCCCGCCGGGGTGATCGAGCCGGTCGGCGTCGCCAGCTTCAGCGTGAGGTCGGCGTCGTCGGAACCGGCCGCGTACACCACCAGGCGCACGGTCGCGGCGTCGGCGGGGATGCCGGGCAGCACCAGGCTGGTGGCGGGTTCGGCGGCCGGGGTCAGCCAGTCGCTGCCGAGCTTCTTGTCGATGGCCTGAACGGCCGCGCCGACCCGGCCGCTGCGCGCCACGACGTGCACGGTGAGGTCCTGCGCCTTGTCCGCGACCAGGGTGGACAGCAGCACCGGCTTGGCGGACTTGCCCGCCACGGTGACGCCGTCGCCGGTGGACGCCTTCAGCAGGCCGTCCTTGCCGTACAGCTCGATGTCGACGACCGCCGGGGTGTCGTCGGGGTTCACCAGGTGCAGGAAGTCCTGCCGGTCGGGTCCCGTGCTGGCGCCCGCGAACCAGAATTCGCTGTCCGGCGCCACGCAGGACGCGCCGAGCAGGCCGCGGCCCGCCCCGGTGTCCACGACGGTGGTCTGCTGGACGGTCCAGCCGGGCGCGAGCGGCCCGTCGGCCGTACCGATCAGCGCGGGCGCGTCGGGCTTGTCGGTGGAGCTGGTGGCGGGCTTGCCCGCGGCCTTCAGCGGGGTGAGCGCCTTGCCCTTGGGCGTCGCGGGGACCAGTTGCGCGCTGCCGGAGCCGGTCGCGCCCGCCGTCCCCTGCGGGGTGAACGAGGTGTAGGTGGTGTTGGCGAATTCCGACGAGGACGGCGCCGGGCACAGCAGATTGCTGCGCTGTACGGGCAGCCGGGCCGCGGAGGCCACCGGCGCGGTGTCCCGGTCGCCGCCGCCGGACACCACGGCGGCGCCGGTCAGTACGGCCAGGGCGGCGACGGCACCCGCCAGGGAGATCGTGCTGCGGTTCACTGGTGGTCGCTCCCGTCGCGGCGCTGGTCGTCTTCGGCGTAGTACGGGGCAGCCGGGTCGGGGTACGCGGCCGGGTCGTAGGGCTGCTGTCCGCCGTACGGCGCCTGCCCGTCGTACTGCTGCTGCGGCTGCTGCTGGTCGTAACCCGCCGTCTCGTCGTAACCGGCTGCCTCTTCGTGGCCGGTCGTCGCGTACGGGTCGTAGGGCGGCGGGGGCTGCTGCGGGTAGCCGTACTGGTCGGTGTAGCCGACCTGCTGCTGCTCGTACGTGCCCGGCTCCGCCGCGTACGGCTGCTGCCCGTCCCACTGCTGCTGGGCGGGGTCGGTGCCGTAGCCGGGGTCCTGCCGCGGGTAGCCGTAGAACTGCTCGCCGGTGTCGGGGGCAGGCACCGCGTACGGGTCGTAACCGCCCT
The DNA here is from genome assembly GCF_044749865.1 of Streptomyces sp. NPDC088910. Classification (NCBI taxonomy): domain Bacteria; kingdom Bacillati; phylum Actinomycetota; class Actinomycetes; order Kitasatosporales; family Streptomycetaceae; genus Streptomyces; species Streptomyces sp. NPDC088910. The sequence goes on along the minus strand of NZ_JBIVIV010000026.1, from coordinate 7,675 downwards.
CAGAGGGGTCGTACGGGGTCTGCGGCGGTGCGTCGGGGCCCGCGTCCTGGCCCTGCCGGCCGTGGTGGGCCTGCTGGGCCGCGTAGGCCGCCTGCTCCTGGCCCTCGGCCTCCGCGGCGTCGGGATCGGCCGCGGCGGCCTCGGCGTCGGCCGCCGCCTGGAGGCGGCGGGCGCGACGGCCCTCGCCCGCACCTTGTGCGGGAATCTGGACGGCGCTGGGCGCGTCGGCCTCCGGCAAGTCGTCGTCGATCTCGCGTCGGCGGCCCGGCAGGGCCAGCACGATGACCACGAGCAGCAGCAGTCCCTGGGCGCCCAGCCAGAAGGTGTGGGTGAACGGCTCCTCATAGGTGACGTCCAGACGGCCGCCGGTGGCGGGCAACTGGAAGCCCTGTGCCCAGCCGTCGACGGTCGTTCTGGGCAGCGCGGATCCGTTCAGGGTGGCGTGCCAGCCGGGCGCGGCGGAGTCCGCCAGGCGCAATACGCGGCCTTCGGGACCCGCGGGCACCGTGGTGTGCGCCTCGACCTTGCCTGCCGCGACGGCGACGGGCTGCGCGCCCTTGCTGGTGATCGCGATCCTGGAGACCGCGTCGTTGACGCGCCACAATTCGCTGCCGTCCGCCTGGCTCACCCGGGACAGGCCCGGGGTGCTGTCCAGGACGCGGCCCACCGAGCGCGGCGCGCCCTTCTGCGCCAGTACGTAGCGGATGGCGTATCCGGTGAGGCGGCTGCCCTGGTCGGCGCCGGAACCCGCCACCAGGTTGGCGACGACGGTGTCGAGTTCGCTGTCGCGGGACGCCTCCGCGGCCAGTTCGGCGTCGCCGATCCGCGCGCCCGCGCCGCGCACCAGGGAGTACGAGATGCGGCCCGCGGTGCCGTTGAGCACCAGGGTGCGGGCCTGGTCGCGGGAGGTGCTCTCCTCGGCGACGAAGGCGGGCACCTGCTGCGGGTCCTGGCGCTTGATGGGGCCGTTCGCGCCGTCGGCGACCCAGGTGAACGCGGCCAGCAGCGGCGCGAGGGCCGCGGCCAGCGCGATCAGGCCCGCGACAGGCTGGCGCCAGCCGAAGCCGCTGGCGGCGATCCGCTCCTTGGCGCCTTCCGCGCCGATCGCGGCGGCGGCCAGCAGGGCGAGACCGTAGACGAGGGTGGCGGGGCCCGCCCACGCCTTGGTGTTCTCTATGACGGCGAAGAGCAGTCCGGTCGCGGCGGCGGCCCAGGCGGCGACGATCGCCGGGCGGCGGGTGTCGCGCATCAGGGCGGCGAGCGCGGCCAGGACGACGCCGATCAGCAGGAAGGCGGCGCCCGCCTTGGGTCCGCCGGGGCTGAGCATCAGCAGGTCGATGCCGGAGACGCCCTTGTCGCCGTACGGCAGTCCCGCCTCGTGCAGCAGGCGTCCGGGGTGCGCGAGCAGCGTCAGCGACCAGGGGGCGAGCAGCACGATCGGGGTGATCAGCAGGGCCGCGAAGCGCAGGAGCTGCGGGACCAGGAGCTGCTGCTGGCCGCGGGCCATGCGCCAGCCGAGGGTGGCGGCGGCCAGTGTCAGGGCGATCGGCCAGGTGACCGGGGTGAAGGCGGTGGTGAAGGTGAGCATCAGCGCCAGCGCCCAGGTGGAGCGCCAGCCGGGCCGTGCGCCGCGCTCGATCGCGCCGTCGCCGAGCTGGAGGCCCGCGGTGCCGACGGCGGCGCGCGCCATCAGCGGCAGCAGGATGGCCAGGACGGCGGTGCCGAGCCGTCCGGTGGCCAGCGCCCCGGTGGCGGCGGGCAGGAAGGCGTACGCGACCGACGCCCATGCGCGCAGCAGGCGCGACTCGACGAGCGGGCGGGAGGCGAAGTAGGCGGTGATCCCGGCCAGCGGCACCGAGGCCACCAGCAGCAGGGTGAGGGTGAGTCCCGTGGAGCCGAAGAGCACGGTCGCGAAGAGCGCGAGGACCGCGATGTACGGGGGCGCGGCCTGGGTGCCGCCGGTGCCCAGCGCGTGCCAGGAACCCGTGTAGGTGCCCCACAGGTCGGAGGCGCCGGGGTCGGCGGGCAGCAGGGCGCCGCCGAAGAGGGCTCCCCCGCCGAGCAGTGAGCGGCAGGCGGCGAGCGAGACGACGAGCAGGACGGCGAAGAGCACGGGGCCCGGCTTGCGGGCGACGCGCTTGAGCCGCGCGAATTGCTCGACTTCCAGGAAGTCGCCGTCCTCGTCGCCCGGTCCGGACTCGACGGACCCGCCGTGGCGTCCCGCGGCGGCGGACGCGGCGTCCGCGCGGCCCGCGATGTTGCTGACGACCTGGTCGACGGTGGCGCGTACGGTCGCGCCGGGCGGCGGGAAGAGCGGTCGCAGTTCGGAGGGCGGTACGGTGCCGCGGCCTCTTCTGCGTCTGGCGGCCAGCACCCGTCCGGGGCGCAGCAGGACGCCGAGCAGTCCGACGATCTCGTCGACGGCCTGTCCCGGCACCTTGCCGACGAGATAGGCGAGCGTGCGCAATATGGTGCCGACGGCGATCCGCAGCATCACATAGGGCAGCAGCGGGCCGCGGGTGTTGGCCAGCAGGGTGTAGACGGCGCCGGCCTTGTCGACGCGGTGCGGGTTGACCGAGGAGCGGCCCGCGCAGTCGACCGGACGGCGCTCGCGGGAGGCGGCCTCGGCGTGCCACATGACGGCGTCGGGGGCGACCAGCACGGTGTGGCCCGCCGCTTGGGCGCGCCAGCAGAAGTCGACGTCGTCGCGCATCAGGGGCAGCCTGCGGTCGAATCCGCCCAGCTCCTCCCACACGTCGCGGCGCACCAGCATGCCCGCGGACGACACGGCGAGCACCGGGCGGGTCTGGTCGTGCTGGCCCTGGTCCTGCTCGCGGCGTTCGAGCGCGGTCCAACGGCGACCGCTGCGGGCGATGCTGACGCCGACTTCGAGGAGCTGCCTGCGGTCGAACCAGCTCCGCAGCTTGGGGCCGATGATCGAGGCGGACGGCGAGGCGTCCGCGGTGCGCAGCAGGGCGGCGAGCGCTCCGGGGTCGGGCTCGCAGTCGTCGTGCAGCAGCCACAGCCACTGGACGGGGTCGCCGTGCGGCTGCTCGGGCTCGTCGTACGCGTCGTCGTTCCAACTGCGGCTGACCGGGTCCCAGCCGCTGCGGCGTCCCAGGTACGGCAACTGCTCGGCGCTGAGCGGCGCGGCGACCCTGGCGGCCTCCTCGACGGCGGCGCCGAAGCCGGTGCGGCGGGCCAGGTGCAGGACGCGCTGGTCGCCGAGGGAGTCGGCGAGCAGCCGCGCGGAGTCGTCCGCGCTGCCGGTGTCGGCGGCGATCACGTCCTGGACAGGGCGGTCCTGGGAGAGCAGGCCGGCGAGGGCTTTGGGCAGCCAGCGCGCGCCGTCGTGCGCGACGAGCACGGCGGTGACGACGTGGCGCGGGAACTCAGGGATGCCGGCCGGGAAGAAGGCCGGTGCTGGGCTGTTCACGGACATCGAGGTTCGGGCCCCGGTTCGCTGGACTGCGGTTGACGCATCGGCCGCCGGCGGCGGGGAACGTCTCGGACGGGCCCCCACACTAACGGCTTACACCGGGGGCTCCGTCCGAGTGTGAGAACAACGGCAGCCCGCCTCCCGTGCCGGTGGGCGCGGAAAGCGGGCTGTACGCGGGCTGGAAGCGGGGTGTGCGGGAGCTGTGATCGGGCCGGTGCGCGGTGCCGCGCGAGGGGTCGGGGGCGCGGTCAGGGCTCGGTCGGCGCCCTGCCGCGGACCCGGTCCTGGGACCGGTCGTCGGCCCGGTCGCGTGGGTCAGACGACGCCCTTCTTCAGGCGGCGGCGCTCCCGCTCGGACAGGCCGCCCCAGATGCCGAAGCGTTCGTCGTTGGCCAGGGCGTACTCCAGGCAGTCGGAACGGACTTCACAGGCGAGGCAGACTTTCTTCGCCTCACGCGTGGAACCGCCCTTTTCCGGGAAGAACGACTCGGGGTCGGTCTGCGCACACAGCGCGCGCTCCTGCCAGCCGAGTTCCTCGTCGGCCTCTTCGGCCAGCAGCAACTGGAACTGCTCGGTCATGCGCGCCCCTCGTCTGTCGTGCTTCCCCGTGATGTTGCCGTCACCATGAGCGGCCTAACGACACGAGTGAAATTACAAGTGTGCCGATCCGGGCCAGTCAAGCCGAGATCTGCTATTGGGCCCGTTATTCACTCCGCTGAACCAAGAGGTGACAGAAAGTGTTGATATCGGCCTAAAATCCGGTATCCGTCAACCATGGTCCCGCCGATCCACCGTTCACACCTCGTCAGACGCCTTGGCGACGCGCCACGTTCCGCCATTCGGGTGAAGCGTTGTGGATCACATTCCGATCACAGAAGCACAACAGCACAACGTGCTCTTCATGCGGTTGGGCACCACATATCCGCACACTTCTGCGCACAAACCTTTCACCAACCCTTCCAGCCGGATCAGGTGAAAGATTCGCGACATTCCGGACATCCGGTTGACAAGGTACGGGCGCGACCGGTCTCCTTGACGGCATGCCTGCTGAGCACCACGCGCCTACCCGGACTCGCCGTCGCGAGTCCCGCTGCGTCGCGCTCGCCCAGAGCTGTTGTCGTTCCTGTTGTTGCCGCTGAGCCCCCTGCCCAGGACCTGTCACGGACCTGGCACCGCCTAGCCACTCGCGCATCACGAGGAACACACCTTCATGTACAGCGATGTCTCGATCGCCGGTGACCCGCTCGCCCTTCCCCACCTGCTCCCCCCGGTGCCGCAACACCCACGCACCGTCGCGGAGTTCGCCGGGCTCGCCCGCTCCATCGCCGCCGACCGCGAGCGATGGGCCCCCCAGGTGCGCTACGACGCCACCACCCGCTGGTACGCGCGGCTGCGCCGCGGACCCGGCTACGAGGTGTGGCTGCTGAGTTGGCTGCCCGGTCAGAGCAGCGGGCTGCACGACCACGGCCTGTCGTCCGGTGTGCTCACCGTGCTCCAAGGCGCACTGCGCGAGCGGGCGCTGCCGGATGCAAGCACGGGCGCCTCGGGCGGCGTCGGCCGCGAGGTCAACCGGGTGCTGTCGGCGGGCGCGCAGCGTGCCTTCGCGCCCGGTTACGTCCACGAGGTCGTCAACGACGCGCTGGAACCCGCGGTGAGCCTGCACGTTTACTTCCCCGGCCTCACCAAGATGACCCCGTACGCCTGCACGTCCGCCGCCCCGCAGGCCGATACCTCACGGGCCGCCGCGGCGGGCTGACAGACTGGGAACCATGCGAATCGTGGTTCTGGCCGGAGGTATTGGAGGGGCGCGCTTTCTGCGCGGCCTGAAGGCAGCGGCGCCGGAGGCGGAGATTACCGTCATCGGCAACACCGGAGACGACATCCATCTGTTCGGTTTGAAGGTCTGCCCCGACCTCGACACCGTGATGTACACCCTCGGCGGCGGCATCCACGAGGAGCAGGGCTGGGGGCGGGCCGAGGAGACCTTCGCGGTCAAGGAGGAACTCGCCGCGTACGGCGTGGGCCCCGAGTGGTTCGGTCTCGGCGACCGGGACTTCGCCACCCACATCGTGCGCACACAGATGATCGGCGCGGGCTACCCGCTCAGCGCCGTCACCGAAGCGCTGTGCGCCCGCTGGAAGCCCGGCGTGCGGCTCATCCCGATGTCCGACGACCGGATCGAGACCCATGTGCTGGTCGAGATCGACGGCGAGCGCAAGGCCGTTCACTTCCAGGAGTACTGGGTACGGCTGCGCGCCTCCGTCCCCGCGCACGCCGTCGTGCCGGTCGGCGCGGAGGGCGCCAAGCCCGCGCCCGGCGTCCTGGAGGCGATCGGCGAGGCGGACGTCATCGTCTTCCCGCCGTCCAACCCCGTCGTCAGCATCGGCACCATCCTCGCCGTGCCCGGCATCCGCGAGGCCATCGCCGAGGCCGGGGTACCGGTCGTCGGCCTCTCCCCGCTCATCGGCGACGCCCCCGTGCGCGGCATGGCCGACAAGGTGCTGGCCGCCGTCGGGGTCGAGTCGACGGCCGCGGCCGTCGCCGCGCACTACGGCTCCGGGCTGCTCGACGGCTGGCTGGTCGACACCGTCGACGCCGCCGCCGTCCCCGAGGTCGAGGCCGCCGGAATCCGCTGCCGGGCCATCCCCCTGCTCATGGACGGCCCCGAGGCCACGGCCCAGATGGCCAGGGAGGCGCTGACGCTCGCCGAGGAGGTACGGGCATGAACGCGCCCCGCTACGAGGTGTTCGCCGTCCCCGGCATCGGCGAGGTGCAGCCGGGCGCCGACATCGCCAAGCTCATCGCCGCCACCGGGACCGAACTCGCCGACGGCGACGTCCTGCTGGTCACCTCCAAGATCGTCAGCAAGGCCGAGGGCCGGATCGTCAACGCCGACGACCGCGAGGCCGCCATCGACGCCGAGGCCGTACGCCTCGTCGCCCGCCGCGGACCCACCCGCATCGTCGAGACCCGGCACGGCTTCGTCATGGCCGCGGCGGGCGTCGACGCCTCCAACACCGCGGCGGGAACCATCCTTCTGCTCCCCGAGGACCCCGACGCCTCCGCCCGGCGCGTCCGGGACGGCCTCCGCGAGATCCTCGGCGTACGCGTCGGCGTCATCGTCACCGACACCTTCGGGCGGCCCTGGCGCGAAGGTCTCACCGACGTCGCCATCGGCGCCGCCGGGGTCCGCGTCCTGGACGACCTCCGCGGCGGTCTCGACAGCCACGGCAACCTCATGTCCGTGACGGTGACCGCCACCGGGGACGAGCTGGCCGCCGCCGGGGACCTGGTCAAGGGGAAGGTCGGGGGGTTGCCGGTGGCCGTCGTACGGGGGCTCGGCCAGGTCGTCGCCGACGAGGGCGCTCTCGCCGACGGCGACGATTCCGGCGCGCGGCCTCTTGTGCGGGCCGCCGCCAACGACATGTTCCGGCTCGGCACCTCCGAGGCCGTACGCGAGGCCGTCTCGCTGCGGCGGACCGTACGGGAGTTCACCGACGACGCGGTCGACCCCGCCGCCGTTCGACGTGCCGTCGCGCTCGCCGTCACCGCGCCCGCCCCCCACCACACCACTCCGTGGCGGTTCGTTCTCCTGGAGTCGGCCGAGACACGGGAGCGGTTGCTCGACGCCATGCGGGACGCCTGGGCGGCGGACCTGCGGCGCGACGGTTTCTCCGAGGAGTCCGTGGCACGGCGGCTTCGGCGGGGGGACGTGCTGCGGCGCGCTCCTTATCTCGTCGTGCCGTGCCTTGTCGCCGACGGGGCTCACGCCTATCCGGATGCGCGGCGGGGGGCCGCGGAGCGGGAGATGTTCGTGGTGGCGGTGGGGGCGGCCGTCGAGAACTTTCTTGTGGCGCTTGTCGGGGAGGGGCTTGGCTCCGCGTGGGTTTCCTCGACGATGTTCTGCCGTGACGTCGTCCGCGACGTCCTTCGGCTTCCCGCCGATTGGGATCCCATGGGGGCCGTGGCCATTGGGCGGCCGGCCGCCGCGCCGGCCGTTCGGCCGGCTCGCGATTCCGCCGCCTTCATCGCCGTTCGCTGAGCCCCCTCCGGGGGGGTGTCTTTGCCCGCCCGCCCACCCGTGCGGGTGCTTTGTCGTCTGCGGGTGCCGCTTGTGCCTGGGTCGGTGCCGGTCCGGGGCACCTCCTCGAAATCCGTATCACCTGGCCTTCGCGCATTCGGTACCCGGCCGTCAACGTATTTCTGCGGGGGCACCCCGGCCCGTCCCCTCCCGGT
>NZ_JBIVIV010000025.1:0-24216 GCF_044749865.1 Streptomyces sp. NPDC088910 | reverse complement strand
GCACCACCACCACCGAACTCGACGCCTCCCTCCCCTACGCCTCCACCCTCTGCGGCGCCTGCTACGACGTCTGCCCCGTCGCCATCAACATCCCCCAAGTCCTCGTCCACCTCCGTGAACGCGTCGCCGAAGGCGCCACCACCACCCAGGACGGCCAACGCGTCACGATCAAGCCCGCGAAGGGGCACGCCGCCGAACGCGCCACCATGCGCGCCGCCCGCTGGACACTCGACCGCCCGGGCGTCATGCGCCAGGGCCAGCGCCTCGCCACCCGCACCCGCCGTCTCCACCCCCAACGGCTCCCCGGACCCGCCAAAGCCTGGACCGCCACCCGCGACCTCCCCACCCTCCCCCCACAGACCTTCCGCGACTGGTGGCAACACAACAAAAACAACCACCCGCAGACCGAGGAGAACGGCCAGTGACCTCCCGCGACACCGTCCTCACCCGCATCCGCAACGCCCTCGCGGACGTCCCCCGCGACGACCGCCCGCACGACACCCCCCTCACCAGGGACTACCTGCACACCCACGCCGACCGCACCCCGCAGGAGACCGCGACCCTCCTCGCGGAGAACCTCACCGACTACCGGGCCCACGTCCACCACACGGACGAGACCGGACTGCCCGCGACCGTCGCCCGCCTGATCGCCGAGCACGGCAGCCGCAGCGTCGTCACCCCGCAGGGCCTGCCCGCGCACTGGCTCGACGCGGTCGGCCCGGACACCGAGCGGCACACCGACCGGCCCGAGCAGACCACCTACGACCTCGACGCGATCGACACCGTGATCACCGGCTGCGCGCTGGCCATCGCCGAGACCGGCACCATCGTGCTCGACACCTCCCCCGACCAGGGCCGCCGCCGGATCACCCTCGTCCCCGACCACCACATCTGCGTCATCACCCCCGCGCAGATCGTCGCCTCGGTCCCCCAGGCCCTCCCCCGCCTGGACCCCACCCGGCCCCAGACCTGGATCTCAGGCCCCTCCGCCACCAGCGACATCGAACTCGACCGCGTCGAAGGCGTCCACGGCCCCCGCACCCTGGACGTCATCCTCGTGGGTCCGCCGCCGAGCGGCTGACCTTCAGCGCCCACACCACCAGAGGAATCTGGACAGGGAGCCGCGCGTAGGCCGCGGCCTTCAGGGGTGCGGGGCGGTGCCGCCAGTCGTAGGCCATCTTGACGTTGGCGGGGAAGACGGCGGCGAAGAATCCGGCGGTGACCAGGGCGCCGGTGCGGCGGGTCGCGGGGTGGGCGACGGCGGCGGCCAGCGCGAGTTCGGCGACGCCGCTGGCGCGGGTCCAGGCGCGGGGGCTGCCCGGAAGGGACTCGGGCACGATCGCCTCGTACGGTCCGGGGGCGAGGAAGTGGGTGGCGCCGGCTCCGGCGAGCAGGCCGACGAGCAGTCGAGTGGAACGTGCGGGCACCGGGCACCTCCTGAGCGGGCGGGCGATTCCCGCCGCACTCTCACCTTACCCATGAGTAAGGTCGGGGCGGCGGCCCCTTCCGCGTTACGAGGCGGTGGTGGCGAGCTGCGAGTCGCGCCGTACGAGCGCGGCGTAGCGGCCGTCCTGGGCGAGCAGTTCGTCGTGCGTGCCGCGCTCCATGATCCGGCCCGCGTCGAGGACCACGATCTGGTCGGCGTCGCGCACGGTGGACAGCCGGTGGGCGATCGTGATGGTGGTGCGTCCCGCGGACAGCGAGTCGATCGCCTCCTGGACGTCGTGTTCGGTCCGGGTGTCGAGCGCGCTGGTGGCCTCGTCCAGGATGAGGACGGGCGGGTCGCGGAGGATGGTGCGGGCGATGGCCAGGCGCTGCTTCTCACCGCCGGAGAAGCGGTAGCCGCGTTCGCCGACGAGGGTGTCGTAGCCGTCGGGCAGCCCGGAGATGTGGTCGTGGATCTGGGCGGCCTTCGCGGCGGCGCGGATCTCGTCGTCGGTGGCCTCGGGTTTGGCGAAGCGCAGGTTCTCGGCGACCGAGGCGTGGAAGAGGTACGTCTCCTGGGAGACGACGCCCACCGCGTCGGCGAGGGTGTCGAAGGTGAGGTCGCGTACGTCGGTGCCGTCGAGCGTCACCTTGCCGCCGGTCACGTCGTACAGCCGGGGCACCAGGTAGCTCAGGGTGCTCTTGCCGGAGCCGGTGGCGCCGACGACGGCGAGGCTGCTGCCCGCGGGGACGGTGATGTCGATGTCGCGCAGGGTCGGCGCGCCGGACTCGGGGTCGTAGGCGAAGTCGACGTGCTCGAAGCGGACGTCGCCGCGTACCCGGTCCAGGGTCCGGGCGTCGGGGCGCTCGGTGATGTCGACGGGCAGGTCGAGGTATTCGAAGATGCGCTGGAAGAGCGCGAGCGAGGTCTGGACGTCCACGCCGGTCGACAGCAGCGACACGGACGGGCGGAAGAGGCCCTGCTGGAGCGAGACGAAGGCGACGAGGGTGCCGATGGAGACGGCGGGCGCGCCGTTGGACATGGTCAGACCGGCGGCCCAGTAGAGCAGTGCGGGCATCGCCGACATGACGATGCCGATGGTGGACATCCGCCAGCGGCCGGACATGCTGGAGCGCACTTCGAGGTCGACCAGGCGCTCGGACTCGGTCGAGAAGTCGCGGGTCAGGGAGTCGGAGCGGCCCATGGTGCGGCCGAGCAGGATGCCGCTGACGGACAGCGACTCGGTGACGATCGCGGACATCGAGGCCATCTGCCGCTGCCGGTTGGTGGCGATCCGCTTGCGTTCGCGGCCGACCCGGCGGGCGATCCAGACGAAGAGCGGGAGCAGCAGCAGCGAGACGACGGTCAGCCGCCAGTCGAGGGCGAGCATCGCGATGACGGAGGCGATGACCGCCGTGAGGTTGGAGACCAGGGAGGTCGCTGTCGAGGTGACGGTGGCCTGCATGCCGCCGATGTCGTTGGCGATCCTGGACTGCACCTCGCCGGTGCGGGTGCGGGTGAAGAAGGCCAGCGACATGCGCTGGAGGCGTTCGTAGACGGCGGTGCGCAGGTCGTGCATGACGCGCTGGCCGACGGTGGTGGAGATCAGGGTCTGGAGCACGCCGAAGACGCCGGTGGCGACGGCGGTGGCGATCATGCCGAGGGCGAGCAGGCTCAGCAGGCCGGTGCGGCCCTGCGGTATCGCGGTGTCGAGGATCGCCCGCAGCAGGAACGGCGAGGCGACCGAGACGAGGGAGGAGAGGCCGACCAGGGCGCCGACGACGGCGAGGCGGCCACGGTAGGGACGGAAGAGCCGCAGGATGCGACGCATGTCGACGGGGGTGTCGGGCTTCTTCTTCGGTGGTGTCCACCGGGAGGCGAGTTCTCGTTCGTGATCGGGGCGCAAAGGACTCCTTGAGAGTTCAGGCAGATGCTGACATTGGGAGTATAGGTCATTGTTACCTATGCTCACAATGGACATGGTCCTGATACGCTCGTCACATGGAATCCCGTACGACAGCCGTGCCGCCGGGCCCGGTGACCGCCGGCCTCGCCACGACCGCGCCGGACGAGATCACCGGGCGGCTCGCCGACCAGCTCATCCGGCTGAGCCGCCGCCTGCACAAGTCCCAGCGCCACCTCATGGAGCCGCTGGGGATCACCCCGGCCCAGGCGCGGCTGCTGCGCACCCTCGCGCACTGCGACGAGCCGCCGCGGATGGCCGATCTCGCCCAGCGCCTGGAGGTCGTGCCGCGAGCCGTGACGACCCTGGTGGACGCACTGGAGGGGCTGGAGCTGGTACGGCGGGTGCCCGATCCGAGCAATCGCCGGGTGATCAGGATCGAGCTGACCGAGGCGGGCGGCACCGCGCTGCTGGAGCTGCGCGGGGCCCGCCGTACGGCCGCCGCCGAACTGCTGGCCCCGCTCGACGACGGCCAGCGCGCGGCACTCACCGCGCTGCTGGCCGTACTCGACGAGGAGGCGCCGCACGGCGGCGGCCACCGGCCGTCGCGCTGAGCGGCGCCCGCGGGCTCACTCGGCCAGGTCCGCCGGGGCGGTCTGGCCGCCGATCTGCGGCCCGACCTCGGCGGTGCAGGCGCTGCACCGGCGGGCGGCGGTCGGTATCGCGGTCAGGCACTCGGGGCACTCGCGGACCGGGGCCGCCGCCGCCTTGGGGAAGAACCTCTCCTGCATGCGGTTCATCGGCAGGACGACCAGGAAGTAGATCACCGCGGCGACGATCACGAAGCTGATCACCGCGTCGATGAAGGCGCCGTAGGGGAAGGTCACGCTGGAGACCGTGAACTTCTGAGTGGCGAAGTTGCCCGTGGCGCCGGAGGCCAGGCCGATGAGCGGCGTCAGGAACGCCTTGACGAAGGCGGTCACCAGAGCGGTGAAGGCCGCGCCGATGACGATGCCGACCGCGAGGTCGACGACGTTGCCGCGGAGCAGGAACGTCCGGAAGCCTCTCATGGGTGGGGGGTCCCCTCTGTAGTCAGGAATTGGAACACCACAGTGTGCCGGTCCTCACCACAGAGGGGTAATCGGTCGATGAGCAGATCAATTACGCCAGGTGTCGTTGAGTGTGACCGCCCCGCTCGACGGGACCGTCGCCGTCCGGTTGGCGCCGGATTCCCACGTCACGTTGCCGCTTCCGTCCTTCCGTATGTACTTGTACTGGAACGAGGTGCCCGCGGGCATCGCCACGTTGAGCTTCCAGACCGGGTAGCTCGCCGACGACAGCAGCAGGGCGCTGCCGGTGTTCCAGTTGCCGAGGGTGGAGTTGTCGCCGACGACGTAGATGTTCTGGCCGAAGACCGTGGTGGCGTTCACCGCGAAGGACGCGGCGGACGACGGGTTGGTGCTGCCCCCGGTGCTGCCGCTCGTGGTGCCACCGTTCGTGGTGCCGCCGTTGGTCGTGCCCCCGTTCGTCGTGCCGCCGTTGGTCGTGCCGCTGCCGCAGGGCGCGCCGACGTACAGCGCGACCGCGTCGTTGGAGCCGATGGTGGCGGTGAACTTGCCGTCGGAGCCGACGGTGTAGCTGGTGCCGCTGTGCTGGACGTCGCAGTAGGAGCCGGCGGGCAGTGAGGTGGTGAAGGTCTGGGTGAGCGAGCCGCCCTCGTGGTTGATCGCCACATAGCCCTTGCCGCCGCGGCCGAACGCGATGGCGTTGTTGCCGTTGGACCACCAGTTGGTGACGGCGGTGCCGGAGACCGCGTTGCGGAAGCCGACCATGTTGGCGATCTGCGGCCAGGCGTGCTGGCACTTCCAGCCGTCGCTGTAGCAGGCGTTGACGGTGCCGCCGTTGGGCGCGCCGGCGTCGTTGTTGGAGAACTCGTAGCCGGAGTAGACGTTGGGCGAGCCGTAAGGCCAGGCCAGCAGGTAGACGTTGGCGAGGGTGTACGTGGCGCCGTTCTTGTAGCTGAGGGTCGAGCCGTTGCGCTCGGTGTCCCAGTTGTCCACGAAGGTGCGGGCCTTGTCGCTCGACAGGTAGCCCGCGCCCCACGACGCGCCCCAGTTGCTGAGGGAGGCCAGCTTGTCGCCGGTGAAGATGCGCTTGAGGTCGAAGGCGCCCTGGAAGGCGTCCACGTCACCGGTGTTGACGTACTCGCCCGGCTGCACGGCCTCGCCCGCGCCGTAGATGGCCTCCTGGGCCCAGTAGATGCCCGGATTGCTGAGCTTGGCCTTGATGGCGGCCAGGTCGGTCTCGGCCATGTGCTTGGCGGCGTCCACCCGGAAGCCGTCGACGCCCAGCGCGATCAGGTGGTTGAGGTAGGCGGCGATGGTGCCGCGCACGTAGTCGCTGCCGGTGTCGAGATCGGCGAGGCCGACCAGCTCGCAGTTCTGGACGTTGTTGCGGTCGCCGTAGTTGTTGATGTCACTGCGGCAGGTGTGGAAGTCCTGGTTCTGGTAGTAGCCCGGGTAGTTGTACTTGCTGTACGTCGTACCGCCCGTGCCGGTGCCCGAGCCCGACGTCATGTGGTTGATCACCGCGTCGGCGACGACCTTGACGCCCGCGCTGTGGCAGGTGCTGACCATGTTCTGGAACGAGCTCTCGTTGCCGAGCCGCCCGGCGATCTTGTAGCTGACCGGCTGGTACGAGGTCCACCACTGGTCGCCCTGGATCTGCTCGGAGGCCGGGGAGACCTCGACGAAGCCGTAGCCCGCGGGGCCGAGGGTGTCCGTGCAGGCCTTCGCCACGGAGTCGAACTTCCACTGGAAGAGCGTCGCGGTGACGTCCTTGCTGCCGGGCGGCGTGGCGTCCGCCTGTTGCGAGGAGAGGGCGAACAGACCGGCGGCGGCGACGATCGCGGCCAGCGCGCCGGATAGGACGCGGGATCTCATGGGCGGCTCCTTCGGTGAACGGGCAGAGTTCTGCCCTCGAAGGCAGCCACGCGCCTGGCCGCCGGGTGGGGGGTGCGGGCCCCGTTGTCCTCGGGGCCCTCGGGTTCCGCCCAGGAGCTTCCCGCCGTGTGTGCGTACACGTCAAGATGTCGGCGGAAGAACTTTCGCTGTTTTGCTGCAAGTTGTTGCCGAAACACTCCTCCGCGGACCTCGGCTCGTTCCCGTCGCTCACCGGAAAACCTGTTGACCCGGTACGGGCCGCAAGACGAGCCTTGCTCCTCTCCGACCGGATTCCGGCGGGATGTCCGCACGGGCGGAGTCGTCAGGTACGCGGCTGCCCGCCGACATCTCGCGCGAACCTCCGGCGGCCGTATCCGCAACCCGCGGCCGTAGCCTCGTCCGCCGACACTCGCTCACACCCGCACCGAACTCAGGACACCATGCCGTCCCTCCGTAAGCTCCCCCTGTCCGATCCGGGCGTCCCCGACGCCCGGACGGGATTCCGCTTCCTGCTCTGGCTGTCGTTCCGCGAGGGGAAGGGCCTGGCAGCGGCCACCGCGTGGGGCATCCTGCACATGACGGCCGTCGCGTCGTTCCCCGCGGCCGTCGGAATGGCCGTGCAGTCGGTCGTGGACCGCTCGGGGTCGCGGCTGGCGCTGTCGGGCGGGCTGATGCTGCTGCTCGGCGTGCTCACCGCGCTCGGCGACACGATGCTGCACCGTACGGCCGTCACGAACTGGATCAGCGTCGCGGCGCGGGTCCAGCAGTTGCTCGCCGGTAAGACGGTCGAGCTGGGCTCGGTGCTCACCCGCCGGGTCGCTGCGGGCGAGGTCGTCGCGGTCAGCACCGGAGACGTGGAGAAGATCGGGTGGTTCGTCGAGGCGCTGGCGCGCTTCACCTCCGCCCTGGTCGCCACGGTCGGCGTGGCCGTCGCGCTGGTCGTCTACGAGCCCGCGCTCGGCGTGATCGTGGCCGCGTCCGTACCGGTGCTGGCGCTGGCCGTACTGCCGCTGCTTCCCGCCGCCACCAAGCGGGCCGACCTCCAGCGGGAGAAGGCGGGCAAGGCCACGGAACTGGCCTCCGACACCGTCGCCGGACTGCGGGTGCTGCGCGGCATCGGCGGCGAGGAGCTGTTCCTCGACCGCTACCGTCGCGCGTCCCAGCAGGTCAGGACCGCCGCCGTGCACAGCGCCCGGATGTGGGCGGCGATCAGTGCCGTCCAGGTGGTACTGCCGGGGCTGCTGCTGGTGGCCGTCGCCTGGGACGGCGCCCGGCTGGCGATGGACGGCCGGATCTCGGTCGGCGCGCTGGTGACCGTCTACGGCTCGGTGGCCTTCCTGATGTTCCCGCTGCGGAATTTCGAGGAGATCGCCATGGCCTGGTCCTTCTCGCGGCCCTCGGCGAAGCGGGCCGCGCGCGTACTGGCGCTGACCCGGGAGACCGCCGGGGGCACGGCCGTCTTCTCCGAGGGGAGCGTCGCTCCCGAGGAGGCGGGCGCTCTGGCCGGGGAGATGTACGACCCGGAGTCGGGGCTGCGCGCTCCGGTCGGGCTGCTGACCGCTGTGGTGTGCGGCGACCCGGACGCGGCGGGCGTACTGGCCGACCGGCTCGGCGGGCACAGCCCGGTCCGCGCCGAAGGCGAGGCGTCGGCGCTGCTGGGCGGGCAGGCACTGGACGCGCTGCCGCTCGCGGCGGCCCGCGCGGCCGTGCTCGTCCAGGACAAGGACCCGGTGCTGCTGTCGGGAACGCTGACCGAACTGCTGGGTGTGCCGTCCTCCGGCCGGGTCACGGCGGAGCAGGCGCTCACCGCCGCGCAGTGCGCGGACGTGCTGGACGCGCTCGCGCAGTCCGCCGCCGACCCCGCGGGGGTGGCGGGCGACCCGATGTCGGCGCGGATCACCGAGCGCGGCCGGTCGCTGTCCGGCGGCCAACGGCAGCGCCTGGCACTGGCCAGGTCGCTGATCGCCGACCCCGAGGTGCTGGTGCTCGACGAGCCGACCTCGGCGGTCGACGCGCACACCGAGGCCAGGATCGCGCGCGGCCTCAAGGAACTGCGCGCGGGCCGCACGACGGTGGTGCTCACGTCGAGCCCGCTCGTGCTGGACCGCGCCGACCTGGTGGTCTTCGTGGACGAGGGCACGGCGACGTCGGCCGGCGACCACCACGAACTGCTGCGCACCGACCCGCGCTACCGGGCGGTGGTGACCCGCGAGAGCGAGCCGTCCGACGACCGCGATCCCGGCCACAGCCCCGTCACCGCTGCCGTCGCGGGCTCCGGGGCCGTACCCCACACATCGATGGAGGAATCCGCATGATCGGCCTGCGACCGCCGGAGTACGACCCGGCCGCGCCGCAGCAGAGCGCCACGCTGCCGGTGGGCTCCCCCGCGACCGTGCGCGGCTATGTGCGCGAACTGGCGAAGCGGCATCGCGGTGCCTTCGCCCTGCTGGTGACCGTCAACACCGTATCGGTGCTGGCCTCGATGGTGGGGCCCTACCTGCTCGGCGGTCTGGTCGAGGACCTGTCGAAGGGCGACCGGGACATCCATCTCGGGCGGGCCGTCAGCCTGTTCCTGGCCGCCCTCGTGGTGCAGGCGTACTTCGTGCGGCTGGTACGGCTGCGCGGCGCGATCCTCGGCGAGGAGATGCTGGCCGATCTGCGCGAGGACTTCCTCGTACGGTCGGTGTCGCTGCCGCCGGGTGTGCTGGAGCGGGCGGGCACGGGCGATCTGCTGTCGCGGATCACGACGGACATCGACCGGCTGTCGAACGCGATGCGCGAGGCGGTGCCCGAGCTGGCCATCGCCGTGGTCTGGGCCGGGCTGCTGCTCGGCGCGCTGACCGTGACCTCGCCGCCGCTCGCCCTGTCGGTGCTGGTCGCGCTGCCGCTGCTGCTGGTCGGCTGCCGCTGGTACTTCCGGCGCGCCCCGGGGGCCTACCGCTCGGAGGCGGCGGGGTACGCGGCGGTGGCGGCGGCGCTGGCGGAGTCCGTGGACGCCGGCCGCACCATCGAGGCGCACGGTCTCGGCGACCGGCGCGAGAAGCTGTCGCGGCAGCGGATCGGGCAGTGGGTGGCGTGGGAGCGCTACACGATGTGGCTGCGCAGCGTGCTGTTCCCAGTGATCAACATGACGCACGCGCTGATCGTGGTCGCGGTGCTGATGATCGGCGGCAGCTTCGCCCTCAACGGCTGGATGACGGTCGGCGAGCTGACCACGGGCGCGCTGTACGCGCAGATGCTCGTCGACCCGGTGAACATGATCCTGCGCTGGTACGACGAGTTGCAGGTCGCCCAGGTGTCGCTGGCCCGGCTGGTCGGGGTGCGCGAGGTGGCCGAGGACGAGCCGGACCACACGGTCTCGCCCGACGGCCGCGAGATGGCCGCCGACCAGGTGCGGTTCGGCTACCGGGCGGGCAGCGACGTGCTGCACGGCGTGAGCCTGACGGTGCCGCCGGGTACCCGGGTGGCGCTGGTGGGCCCGTCAGGCGCGGGCAAGTCCACGCTCGGGCGGCTGCTGGCGGGGATCTACGCGCCGCGTACGGGCGAGGTCACGCTGGGCGGGGCCCAGCTGGCCCGGATGCCCGCCGAGCGGGTGCGCGAGCATGTGGCGCTGGTCAATCAGGAGCACCACGTCTTCGTCGGCACGCTCCGCGACAATCTGCGGCTGGCGCGGACCGGTGCCACCGACGACGAGCTGTGGACGGCGCTAGGGGCGGTGGACGCCGAGGACTGGGGCCGCAATCTGGCGGACGGTCTCGACACCGAGGTGGGCTCGGGCGGCGCGGTGCTCACCCCGGCGCAGGCGCAGCAGCTCGCGCTGGCCCGGCTGGTGCTGGCCGACCCGCACACCCTGGTGCTGGACGAGGCGACCTCGCTGCTCGACCCGCGCGCCGCCCGCCATCTGGAACGCTCGCTGTCCCGGGTGCTGGACGGCCGTACCGTGATCGCCATCGCGCACCGGCTGCACACCGCGCACGACGCGGACGTGATCGCGGTGGTCGAGGACGGCCGGATCAGCGAGCTGGGCAGCCACCACCAGTTGGTGGACGCCGACGGTGCCTACGCGGCGCTGTGGCGGTCCTGGCACAGCTGACCGCGGTGATGTGGCGCGGGGCCCGGCGGCACTGCCGCCGGGCCCCGCTCGCGTGCGAGGGATCCCGCGTCAGCCGAAGACGCCCAGCGCGCCGAGCGCGCAGCCGCCGCCCGCCAGGAAGAAGACCGGGGTGAGCACCTTCAGCTCCACCCAGCTCCCGGCCCGGAAGCGCATGAACTTCGGCGGTCCCATCGGGTACCAGCGGCGGCGGCCGATCGGGATCGGCCACAGGATCGGGCAGCCGGAGACGGTCAGCGCGTCACCGACGCAGTGCACGAGCGAGCCGAGCACGATGGGCAGCCCGATCCACAGGTAGTGCTGGCCGGGGTCGGTGAACAGCCAGTCCTTGCCGTTGCCCGGATTGTCGAGCACGTCGGCGAGCACCCACGCGCTGGTGGCGCCGAGCAGCCACACCAGCACGTCACTGGACATCCGGGCCTGCCGCCACAGCAGTCCCTCGACGGCGAGCACCATGTGTATGAACAAGATGACCAGCACCACCCAGCGCCCGCCGTAGACCGCGCCGGCCGAGAAGCCGCCGCCGACCAGGACCGCCCAGAGCCAGGTATGGGTGAGAGTGCGGTGGCCGCCCGCCCGTCGCGGGTCGCCCTGCATCCGGGTCGCCTTGTAGACGGCGTGCGCCAGGTGCTCGATGATCTTGCACAGCACGCGGGAGATCGGGCCGAACGCGCGCGAGATCGTCGCCGCCTGATGGTCCAGGTCGGGGGCGAGCGCGGCACCAGCACAGATCAGCGCACCGACGACGAGCGTCGGCCAGGGCATGGCATGATCCACACCCGCCGCGACCGCTCCGACGGCCAGCCAGGCCGCCGCTCCCGAGAGTGAGTGCGCAGGTCCCATCATGGTGGTGCTCAGCCCCCTACAAGGCCGCCCGCAGGCGGAGTTGACGCATCGTTGACGGCACACCATATCGTTGATGATCACCGCGGCCCGCTCCGGTTCCGCCGCGCGCCGCCGGTACAGGCAAGATGGTGGGGTGACCCTTATCGATCAGATGCCTCCCGCCCCGGACCCCGATGCCCTCTTCGAAGCGTTTTCGACGTGGGCCGAGGGTCAGGGGATCACTCTCTATCCGGCGCAGGAGGAGGCGCTCATCGAGGTGGTCTCTGGTGCGAACGTGATCCTTTCCACCCCCACCGGATCGGGAAAGAGCCTGGTCGCGGCCGGTGCGCACTTCGCCGCGCTGGCCCGGGACGAGGTCACCTTCTACACCGCGCCGATCAAGGCGCTGGTGTCGGAGAAGTTCTTCGACCTGTGCAAGCTGTTCGGCACCGAGAACGTCGGGATGCTGACCGGTGACGCCTCGGTCAACCCGGACGCGCCGGTGATCTGCTGTACCGCCGAGGTCCTCGCCTCCATCGCGCTGCGCGACGGCAAGAGCGCCGACGTCGGCCAGGTCGTGATGGACGAATTCCACTTCTACGCGGAGCCGGACCGGGGCTGGGCCTGGCAGATCCCGATCCTCGAACTGCCCCAGGCGCAGTTCCTGCTCATGTCGGCGACGCTGGGTGACGTCTCCCGCTTCGAGGAGGACCTGACCCGCCGGACCGGCCGGCCCACGGCGGTCGTGCGCTCGGCGACCCGGCCGGTGCCGCTGTCGTACGAGTATGTGACGACGCCTTTGACGGAGACGCTGACCGAACTGCTGGAGACCCGGCAGTCCCCGGTCTACATCGTGCACTTCACGCAGGCGGCGGCCGTCGAGCGGGCCCAGGCGCTGATGAGCATCAACATGTGCACCAAGGCCGAGAAGGACGCCATCTCCGATCTGATCGGGCACTTCCGCTTCACCACCACCTTCGGCCGCAACCTCGCGCGCTTCGCCAAGCACGGCATCGGCGTCCACCACGCGGGGATGCTGCCCAAGTACCGGCGGCTGGTGGAGAAGCTCGCCCAGGCGGGCCTGCTGAAGGTCATCTGCGGCACCGACACCCTCGGGGTCGGCGTCAACGTGCCGATTCGCACCGTGCTGTTCACCGCGCTCACCAAGTACGACGGCACGCGGGTGCGGACGCTGCGGGCGCGGGAGTTCCACCAGATCGCGGGGCGCGCCGGGCGGGCCGGTTTCGACACCGCCGGGTTCGTGGTGGCGCAGGCGCCCGAGCACGTCATCGAGAACAAGAAGGCGCTCGCCAAGGCCGGGGACGACCCGAAGAAGATCCGCAAGGTGGTCCGCAAGAAGCCGCCCGAGGGCTTCGTCAACTGGTCGGATCTCACCTTCGAGAAGCTGATCGCCGCCGAGCCGGAGCCGCTGACCTCCCGCTTCCGCGTCACCCACACCATGCTGCTGTCGGTGATCGCCCGGCCCGGCAACGCCTTCGACGCGATGCGGCACCTGCTGGAGGACAACCACGAGGACCGCCGCCATCAGTTGCGGCACATCCGCCGGGCCATCGCCATCTACCGCTCGCTGGTCGACGGCGGTGTGGTCGAACGCCTCCCCGAGCCGGACGCCGAGGGCCGCATCATCCGGCTGACCGTCGAACTCCAGCAGGACTTCGCCCTCAACCAGCCGCTGTCCACCTTCGCCCTGGCCTCCTTCGAACTGCTCGACAAGGACTCCCCCTCCTACGCCCTGGACATGGTCTCGGTGGTGGAGTCCACCCTCGACGACCCGCGGCAGATCCTGGCGGCCCAGCAGAACAAGGCCCGTGGCGAGGCCGTCGCCGAGATGAAGATGGACGGTGTCGAGTACGAGGAGCGGATGGAGCGTCTTCAGGACGTCTCCTATCCCAAGCCCCTCGAAGAGCTGCTGTCGCACGCCTACGGCATCTACCGCCAGAGCCACCCGTGGGTCGGCGACCACCCGCTGTCGCCCAAGTCCATCGTCCGTGACATGTACGAACGCGCCATGACCTTCGGCGAGTTCACCTCCTACTACGAGCTGGCCCGCACCGAGGGCATCGTGCTGCGCTACCTGGCCGGCGCGTACAAGGCGCTGGAGCACACGGTGCCCGACGACCTGAAGTCGGAGGACTTCCAGGATCTGACGGCGTGGCTGGGCGAGTTGGTGCGCCAGGTCGACTCCAGCCTGCTGGACGAGTGGGAGCAGCTCGCCAATCCGGAGGTGGAGACGGCCGAGCAGGCGGCGGAGCGGGCCGACCAGGTCAAGCCGGTCACCGCCAACTCCCGCGCCTTCCGGGTGCTGGTGCGCAACGCGATGTTCCGCCGGGTCGAGCTGGCGGCGCTGGAGAAGTACCACCAGCTCGGCGAGTTGGACGCCGAGGCCGGGTGGGACGCCGACACCTGGGCGGAGGCGATGGACGCGTACTGGGACGAGTACGACGACCTCGGCACCGGTCCCGACGCGCGCGGCCCGAAGCTGTTGCAGATCGAGGAGCAGCCGGAGCACGGCTTGTGGCGGGTCCGGCAGACCTTCGCCGACCCCAACGGTGACCACGGCTGGGGGATCTCCGCCGAGGTCGACCTCGCGGCCTCCGACGAAGAGGGCCGCGCGGTGATCCGGCTGACCGACGTCGGCGAGCTGTGATCCGGTGCACGACGAAGGGGACGCGATGACGAACCCGGCC
The DNA here is from genome assembly GCF_044749865.1 of Streptomyces sp. NPDC088910. Lineage (NCBI taxonomy): Bacteria > Bacillati > Actinomycetota > Actinomycetes > Kitasatosporales > Streptomycetaceae > Streptomyces > Streptomyces sp. NPDC088910. The sequence continues at coordinate 10,301 of NZ_JBIVIV010000025.1, read as the reverse complement.
GAGAGGCTGGTGGATCTGCTCGACCTGGAGCGGATCGAGCAGGACATCTTCCGCGGGCAGAGTCCGCAGGAGCGGTTGCAGCGGGTTTTCGGCGGCCAGGTCGCCGGGCAGGCGCTGGTCGCCGCGGGCCGCACCACCGACGGCGGGCGGCCGGTGCACTCGCTGCACGCGTACTTCCTGCGGCCGGGCCGGCCCGGCGTGCCCATCGTGTACCAGGTCGAACGGGTCCGTGACGGCCGTTCCTTCACCACCCGGCGGGTGGTGGCGATCCAACAGGGCCGGACGATCTTCAACCTGACCGCCTCCTTCCATCAGCCGGAACCGGGATTCGAGCACCAACTGCCGATGCCCGAGGTGCCCGAGCCCGACGACCTGCCGGGACTCGGCGAAGAGCTGCGTGCGCATCTGGACGTGCTCCCCGAGGCGCTGGAGCGGATGACCCGCCGCCAGCCCTTCGAGATCCGCTATGTGGAGCGGCTGCGCTGGACGCCCGAGGAGATCGAGGGCGCCGAGCCGCGCAGCGCGGTGTGGATGCGCGCGGTCGGGCAGCTCGGCGACGACCCGCTCGTGCACACCTGCGCTCTCACCTACGCCAGCGACATGATGCTGCTGGACGCCGTACGTGTGCCGATCGAACCGCTGTGGGGACCGCGGGGGTTCGACATGGCGTCCCTCGACCACGCCATGTGGTTCCACCGGCCGTTCCGCGCCGACGAGTGGTTCCTGTACCAGCAGGAGTCACCCGTCGCGACGGGTGCCCGCGGTCTGGCGCGGGGGCAGATCTTCGACCGGCGGGGACGTCTGCTGGTCTCGGTGATGCAGGAAGGGCTGTTCCGCAAGATCGGCGGCTGACCCGCGTCCGCGCAGCAGTCCCAGCAGCCCGCGTCGCGGGCGCCTGCCCTCCCCCACCGGCCTGCCCGGCGGCCGGGCGGCGCCCCGCTTCCGGTGCGGCGCCGCGTGCCGGGCCCGCTCGGGCGCGGGCCTCCCTCCCGTGTGCGAACCGCCTGGCTCACTCGGCTCCGGCTCTGGCTCCGGCTCCTGAAGTCGTTCAGGCTGCCGCGGCGCCCGCTCCACAGGCGGGAGCGCGAGCGACGGACGGTCGGCTGGGGCGAACGCCGGGTGCGGTGCGGGCTGGTCGGTCCGGGCGCGGCCCATCGCGTCCGCGAGGGCGACCAGTGCCAGCGCGATCTCGTCCGGATGGTCGGCGGTCGTGAGGCTTCTCGTCAGCTCGGGTGAGGCGAGCGGTCCCGGGCGGCCCGGTGGCAGCGCCGTACGGATTCCGCGCAGCCGCGCCCGGTCGAAGGGGTCGGGCACGGCGTCGTCGGTCACCTCGGGACCGAGCAGCGCGGCCCAGACGGCGGCCTCGTCCCAGGCGTCATGGCAGTCCCGTACGAGCTGGGCGACCCGGCGGGACCGCCAGCCGAGGGCCCGCTGATCCTGCCCGGCGTCCAGCGCGTCACGCAGTCCCGCGGGCAGCCGCCCCTTCAGCATCGCGGGGCTCGCGGCGGCGAACTCCCTCAGCTCATGGCCGAGATACACCCACACCAGCGCCCGGTACCGGTTGACGTACCAACGCACCGGGCGGATCAGCCCGAGCCTCGCCAGCCGTACGAGGCGGTCCCGGCTGATCCCGATCATCGCCGCGCCCTCGGTGCTGGTCACCAGTCGGAGCCGGTCGAGCAGCGCCTGTGGATGGCCTTCCGCGTCCCGCAGCCGGGTCACCTCGTCCACGGGCACCCGCCACTGGCCGCTGCCGCGCGAGACCGTGCGGATCTCGCCGAGTTGGAGCGCCAGCTCGAAGAGCGTGAAGTCCAGGCCCAGCTCCTCCCGCGCCCGGTTCAGCGTCAGCGTCTCCGGCGCCGCCCGCCCGCCTCCCGGCCCTTGTCCCGCCCCGCCGCCGGGCGTCCACGCCACCTGCCGCGTCTCGACGGTCGCCGTACCCGCGCTCGTCGCCGCTGCCGTCCCGGCCCTCGCTCCGGCCCTTGTCCCGGCCGCTCCGGCTCTCGCCCCGGAAGCCGCCGAGGCACCCGTCCCCGGCATCGAGGCGGGCACCGTCCCCGTCGTCGCCTTCGCGTTCTTCTTCGGCGTTGTCGTCGCTGTCGTCGTTGTCGTCGTTGTCTTGGCCGTCTTCGTCGTCTTCACTGTCGTCACTCCCCCGCGAACTTCGATCACTGACAGTGACGAATCTATCGCGTACGGACGACAGCCCGTTCGAAGCCTGTGGATAACTTCGGGACGCCCCGGCTCAGGAAGGTGCCGCGCCCGGTTGCCGGGGAGCCACCCCGAGGTGTTCGCCGACGCGGTGGACGAGCAGCGTCATCTCGTAGGCGACCTGGCCGACATCGGCCTCCATGCCGCTGAGCACGGACAGGCAACTGCCGTCGCCCGCCGCGGTGACGAAGAGGAAGCCGTCGTCGAATTCGACCATCGTCTGACGCACGCCGCCGACGGCGAACTGCCGCCCCGCGCCCTTGGCCAGGCTGTGGAAGCCCGAGGACACGGCGGCCAGGTGTTCCGCGGTCGGCCGGTCGAGATCGCCGCTGGCGCCCGTGACCAACCCGTCGTTGGAGAGCACGAGCGCGTGCTTCACGTGCGGCACCCGCTTCGTCAGGTCGTCGAGCAGCCACGCGAGCGGTTTGCCCACCGTCATTGCCTACCTCCCGTCTCCGCTGCGGTACGAGCCTGTCCTGCCGGGCCCGCTTCGGCAACCCCCTCTCGGGACGGGCGGCGCCCGACCGGAGCCGTGAAAGGAGGCGACCGGCGGAAATCAGCCGCCGCGTGGCGCGTACATGATGACACCCACTCCGACCAGGCAGATGACCGCTCCGACGATGTCGAATCGGTCGGGACGGTAGCCGTCGAGAGCCATCGCCCACAGGAGAGATCCGGCCACGAAGACGCCGCCGTAGGCCGCCAGGATCCGGCCGAAGTCGGCGTTGGGCTGGAGTGTGGCGACGAAGCCGTAGAGGCCGAGCGCGACGATTCCGGCTCCCGCCCAGCCGACGCCGCGGTGTTCGCGCACCGCCTGCCAGATCAACCAGGCACCGCCGATCTCCAGGACGGCGGCGAGCAAGAAGAGCCCGATGGAGCGGAACGTGATCATGCGACCATGATGCATGGCCAGTTTCGAGAGCGGGCGCCGCCAGGTCAGGGAGTTCTTCGCCGCGAAGGCCGTGGGGTGGGAGAAGCGGTTCCCCGACGACACTCCCGTCTACGCGGCGGCGGTCGGCGAGTTGGGGCTGCGGCCGGGCGGCCGGGCACTGGACGCGGGCTGCGGTACGGCGCGGGCGCTGCCGCTGCTGCGGGCCGTCGTCGGTGCGGCGGGCACGGTGGTCGGTGTCGATCTGACCCCGGAGATGCTGCGGGAGGCCGTCGCCCTCGGCCGGGGCCGGGACGGAGCGCTGATCGAGGCGGCCGGCGAGGAGCTTCCGTTGCGGGACGCGGCTTTCGACGCCGTCTTCGCCGCCGGACTCGTGCACCATCTGCCGGACCCGGCGGCCGGACTGCGGGAATTGGCCCGGGTGACCAGGTCCGGCGGCCGGTTGGCGCTCTTCCATCCGATCGGCCGCGCCGCCCTCGCCGCCCGCCGCGGGCACGAACTGCGCGCCGACGACGTACGCGCCGAGCCGCAACTGCGTCCTCTGCTGGCCGCGACCGGCTGGGAGCTGGCATCGCTGGACGACTCCGCGGAGCGGTACCTGGCGGTGGCCGTCCGACACGCCTGACCCTGCTCGGGGCGGCCCCGCACACATCGGCGGCGCGCACATCGGCGGCGTCCAGGACCGCGCCCAGCGCGTCGGCGTGCTCCTCCAGCGAGTAGCCGAAGTCCGCGGGGCGGTCGCTGACGCCGAAGCCGGGCAGGTCGACGAAGACCGTACGGCGGTTCACGAGCGCGGGATGCGCGGATATGTGCGCGGTGTACGCGCCCGACGCCGCTCCCAGCCTGGGCACGTGGACGCGGACCGGTCCGTCGCCCGCCGCCTTCGTCCACCGCACGTACGCACCCTCTGGTCCGCATTCCGTCTGTCGCACCGCTGGCTCACCATCGCCCGTGCCACCAGCCGCGCCGAACTGGCTTGGCTGCGAACGACGTTGACCGCACTCGACGCGAAGAGCTGACCGCGCGGCCGGGAACGGGCCGACGCCGGGCGATCACCAGGTGCGGACCGTCGGGAAACCGGCCGTCCGGCGCCGTATCGCCCGAGCGGATTTCCGGCCATCGCGACCTCTCGACGCGGAGGTTACTCGCTGGTTAAGGTGCGCGGACGAGAGACGGCGGGCGAGGCGAGAGGGAACGACGGATGACCGCGGCCGAGAACCCGGAGGACGACGACGCGCTGTTCGTGCTGACGGCCGCGATGCTGACGCCGGGGCAGTTCCCGGGCGTCCTGGGGGACGACTATCCGGCCGCTTGCGCCGAGTTGGGGCTCGAACCGCTGGCCGACGGCTACGGCCTGGTCTTCGGGCAGGACGGCGGCGGGGCGCGCTGGACCGTGGCGACGACGGACACCGCCACGGTGGCGTGCGCGCTGGCGGCCTGGGACTGCGGACTCGAGTACGACCTGGCGCCCGACGAGAACAGCCTGGCCGCCTCACTGCCGGGCTGGCCGCTGCCGGTCGCCGTCGCCGTACCCGGCATCCCCGCCCCGCACGACCCGCCGGACGAGGAGGGCGGCCGTACTCCGCTCTCCCCGCCCGACACCTCCGTCTGGGGTCCGCCGCAACGGCGCCTCGGGGCCGACGAGATCGCGGTCCGCTGGTTCGAGTGGCGCGACCAACTCGACGTACCGGCGGAAGCGGCTCAGGGGGCGGCCGAGGACGCGGCGGCGGACGCGAGCAGGGATACGGATACGGATACGGACGCAGGCACGGTCACCGACGCCGGAACAGCCGTCGGCACCGGGACGGAAGCCGAACCCCACAACCCGGCCGACCCGCCGGCCATCTCGCACACCGGCATCCGCCGCGTCCTCGAAAGCGCGGAGGAGTACGTACGCAATCCGCCGCCACCCGGCCGCGTACGGGCCGCATATGGTGCGGTGCGGGCGGACGGACCCGGCTGGAGCCTGGTGGGCAGGACCGACGACATCGCCTTCGTGCTGTTGGACGACGCGCCCGGCGAGGTGTTGCCGGTCGGCCGCGGTGCCGCCCTGCCGCCGTTGCTGGAAGCCCTCAGCAAGCTGGCCGCGGCCCCGTCCTGACCTCGAAGCCGCGCGAAGAGCCGCGAACGCCCATCAGGACACGCGGGAACCCGCAAGGACGCGCAAGCTCTGCAAAGCCCTGCAAGGCACCCCAGGGGCCCGGAAGCGCAGACCGCCGCATATTGCTGCCGAAAACCGCCGTCAGCCCGCTCTGACGTCCGCCACCACCGCGTCCGCCGCCTTGCGCGCGGCGACCAGCACCGGGTCCCACACGGGCGAGAACGGCGGCGCGTAGCCGAGGTCCAGCGCGACCATGTCCTCGACCGTCATCCGCGCGGTGAGCGCGACGGCCCCGACGTCGACCCGCTTGGCGGCGCCTTCGCGGCCGACGATCTGGAGGCCGAGCAGCCGCCCTGTGCCGCGTTCCGCGAGCATCTTGACGGTCATCGGGTCGGCGTCCGGGTAGTAGCCGGCCCTGCTGGTGGACTCGATGACGGCGGTCACGTAGCGGAGTCCGGCGCGGCGCGCTTGGGACTCCTTGAGGCCGGTGCGGGCGATCTCGACGTCGCAGACCTTGCTGACGGCGGTGCCGACGACCCCGGGAAAGGTGGCGTAGCCGCCGCCGATGTTGGTGCCGATGATGCGGCCGTGCTTGTTGGCGTGGGTGCCGAGGGCGATGTGCTGGAGGTCGCCGGAGACGAGGTTGAGGACTTCCACGCAGTCGCCGCCCGCCCAGACCCGCTCCTGGCCGCGTACGCGCATGGCCAGGTCGGTCAGCAGGCCGCCGTGCGCGCCCAGCGGCAGTCCCGCGTCGCGGGCGAGCGCGGTGCCGGGGCGTACGCCGATGCCCAGGATCACGATGTCGGCGGGGTATTCGGCGTCGTCGGTGGCGACCGCGCGGGCCCGGCCGTCGGCGCCGGTGAGCACCGCGCGGACGGCCGCACCGGAGACGACGCGGACGCCGAGTCCCTCCATCGCGTCGCGCACCAGGCGTCCCATGTCGGGGTCGAGGGTGCTCATCGGCTGCTCGGCGCGGTCGACGAGGGTCACGTCGAGGCCGTGCTTCAGCAGGGCCTCGGCCATCTCGACGCCGATGTAGCCGCCGCCGACCACCACGGCGCGGCGTACGCCGACCCCGTCGAGGGTGGCCAGGACGCGCTCGCCGTCGTCCAAGGTCTGCACGCCGTGCACGCCGGGCGCGTCGATGCCGGGGACGGACGGCCGTACGGGTTCCGCGCCGGTGGCGACGACGAGGTGGTCGTAGCCGGTCCACTCCTCGCGGCCGTCGGCGTCGCGCGCCCGCACCCGGCCGGCGGCGAGGTCGATGTCGACCACCTCGGTGCCCATCCGCAGGTCGATGTCGCGCTCGCGGTGCTCCTCGGCAGTACGCGCGACCAGCGCGTCGGGGCCGGCGGTGTCGCCGCCGATCCAGTAGGGGATGCCGCAGGCGGAGTACGACGTGTGCCGTCCGCGTTCGAAGGCGACGATCTCCAGGTCGTCCGCCGCTCTGCGGCGGCGGGCCTGGGACGCGGCCGACATCCCGGCGGCGTCACCGCCGATGACCACCAGACGCTCCGTCATCTTCCGTGGGTCCCCTTCCGCTTACGGTCCGCCGGAGTCCGAGGCCGGGGTCCGGGTCCGATCCGTACGGTTCTACGACCGGTCGGCCGGGTACGTCACCCGCCCGTCTCGGGAACCCTACGCGGCGGCGCGGCGGGACCCGGGAACGCAACCCCGTCAGACCTCTTTACGTCCATGACATGTCCCAGTAATCTCACGACCGTTCTCGCAGCAACTTGTTGCAGCAACTTGCGCAATTTATCCGGCCGTTCGTTCCGTGGCGCGCGGACGTACGGCTTCCTCCACCGGCCGCCCTCGCGGCCCCGTCCGAGGAGCACGACGTGACCGTCGCTTCGCGCCACAGATATCGACCAGGTCCGCTGACAGCCGTGGTGGCTGTCGTCTTGGGACTCCTGGCGACCCTGCTCCCCTCCCTGTCCACCGGTTCCGCGCACGCCGCCTCGGCGGCGGGCTCGAACACCGCAACCGTCTACTACTCCACCGCGACGACCAACTGGTCGTCGTACAACCTGCACTGGGCGCCCGACGGCGGGACCTGGACGACCGTGCCCGGCGTCGCCATGCAGAGCGCCTGCACCGGCTGGGTGAAGAAGACCGTCGACCTCGGCGCGGCCACCGGCTGGCAGGCGACCTTCAACAACGGCCAGGGCACCTGGGACAACAACGGCGGCAAGAACTACGCCCTGGGCACCGGCACCATCACCGTCAACAACGGCGCCATCGCCCACAGCGACCCGTGCGCGAGCGGCGGGGACCCGGGCGGCGGCGAGACGGGCAGCCCGTCCGGCACCTCGGCCACCGTCTTCTACTCCACCGCGACCGTCGGCTGGACCACCGTCAATCTGCACTACGCGCCGACCGGCGGCGCGTGGACGACCGTGCCGGGCATCGGCATGGAGGCGGCCTGCACCGGCTGGGTGAAGAAGACCGTCGACCTCGGCACGGCCGCGGGGCTCGCCGCCACCTTCAACAACGGCAACGGCACCTGGGACAACAACAACGGTGCCAACTACGCGCTGTTCAAGGGCGTCAGCACCGTCAAGGACACCAAGGTCACGGCCAACGCGGCCGATCCCTGCGCGGCCGTCGTCCCCGACACGACGCCGCCGACCGTCCCCGGCACGGTGAAGGCGACCGCGACCGACACCTCGATCGTGGTGACCTGGAATCCGTCGACCGACGACACCGGGGTCACGGGCTACCGGGTCACCAGGACCGGCGGCACCAAGGGCACGATCGTCACCAGTGTCGGCTCGACGGTCTTCTCCGAGTCCGGCCTGGAGGCGGACACCGCCTACACGTACACCGTCCAGGCGCTGGACGCGGCGGGCAACATCTCCGCCGCCTCCGCTCCGGCTCGGGCGACCACCGGCCACGCGCCGCCGCCCGCGACTCCGGGCACACCGATCGGCACCGACCCGCGCAAGGACCCGATCTACTTCGTGCTCACCGCGCGCTTCTACGACGGCGACACGAGCAACGACCGCGGCGGCAACCAGCACGTGGCGTCGGGGAACGCGGCCAACAACGACCCGATGTTCCGGGGTGACTTCAAGGGCCTGGTGCAGAAGCTCGACTACATCAAGGCGCTCGGTTTCTCGGCGATCTGGATCACGCCCGTGGTGCTCAACCGCAGCGACTACGACTACCACGGTTACCACGGCTGGGACTTCTACCGGGTCGACCCGCGCCTGGAATCGGCCGGGGCGTCGTACCAGGATCTGATCAACGCGGCTCACGCCAAGGGGATCAAGATCTACCAGGACGTGGTCTACAACCACAGTTCCCGGTGGGGCGCCAAGGGGCTGTTCGTGCCGACGGTCTACGGCGTCAGGGACTCGCAGTGGTCGTGGTACTACGACGAGAAGGAGCAGGGCTTCGAGTACGACGGTCTGACGATCGATCCCAAGACCGGCAAGTCGTACTACAACGGCGATCTGTGGTCCACGGCCGAGCCGTCCGGAAATACGTGCCTGAACTGGGGCAAGCCAACGGGGCAGAAGAGCCCCGAGGGCTACACGATCTACAACTGCCAGTGGCCGAACCCCACGTCGAAGATGTTCCCCGCGTCGCTCTACCACCAGTGCTGGATCGGCAACTGGGAGGGCGAGGACTCGCGTTCCTGCTGGCTCGCCGACGACCTCGCGGACTTCAACACCGAGAACGCGCAGGTGCAGAACTATCTGATCGGCGCGTACAACAAGTACATCGACATGGGGGTGGACGGCTTCCGCGTGGACACCGCCGTGCACATTCCGCGCGTCACCTGGAACCGGCGTTTCCTGCCCGCGATCCAGCAGCGCGAGGTCCAGGACTGGGGTCCCGACAAGGCGCGGAACTTCTTCGTCTTCGGTGAGGTCGGCGCTTTCGTCAACGACAAGTGGAACCGCGGATCGGTCAACCACTCGGCGCAGTTCTACACCTGGAAGGAGCGCAAGGAGTACAGCGCGGACGACGCCACCGCGTCGATCGAGCAGTACAACTACGAGGAGCAGCTCGGCACCGGAAACCAGCCGACGTCCGCGAACGCCTTCCTGGAAGGGAACGCGTATCACACCCCGGACCACAGCAAATTCTCCGGGATGAACATCATCGACATGCGCATGCACATGAATTTCGGTGACGCGCACAACGCCTTCAACAACGGCAAGGACTCGGACGACTCGACGAACGACGCCACGTACAACGTCGTCTATGTCGACAGCCACGACTACGGTCCCAACAAGTCGTCGGTGCGCTACACCGGCGGACAGGACGCGTGGGCCGAGAACATGGCGCTGATGTGGACCTTCCGCGGCATTCCGACGCTCTACTACGGGTCGGAGATCCAGTTCCAGGCCGGGAAGACGATCGACTGCGGGCCGAGTTGCCCGCTGGCGACGACGGGGCGCGCGTACTACGGCGACCATGTGGCGGGCACGGTGACGGCCTCGGAGTTCGGGAAGGTCGACAGTGCCTCGGGGGCGGTGGCCACCACTTTGGCGCAGCCTCTGGTCAAACACCTCCAACGGCTGAATCTGATCCGGCGCGCCATTCCGGCGTTGCAGATGGGCCAGTACAGCACCGAGGGGGTGAACGGCGGCGGCATGTCGTTCAAGCGCCGTTACACCGACACCGCGTCGGGCGTCGACAGCTTCGCGCTGGTGACGGTGACGGACGCGGCGTCCTTCAGCGGCGTCCCCAACGGCCGTTACGTGGACGCCGTCTCGGGTGACGTGCGGACCGTGACGGACGGGACGCTGGCCGTCGCGGCGCCCGGCAAGGGCGACATGCGGGTGTACGTGCTCGACCTGGGCGGCAAGAACGCGGCGCCCGGCAAGATCGGTACGGACGGCCCGTACCTGAAGTAGCCCGACCGGCCCGGCCGGCGGTGGAGGGTCTCTCCGCCGCCGGCCGGGTTCACGGGATCAGCCCCCGGCACCCCGGCCGGGTTCACGGGACTAGGGCGTTTCGTTTGGATCATCGGGCGGACCAGATGAAGATGCCGGCGAGGTAGATGGTCGCGGTCTTGTCGTATCTCGTGGCGAGGCCGCGCCACTGCTTCAAGCGGTTGATGCACCGCTCGACGGTGTTGCGCTG
>NZ_JBIVIV010000024.1:0-56281 GCF_044749865.1 Streptomyces sp. NPDC088910 | reverse complement strand
TGCGGTGCAGTCCTAGACAGCTCCACCACACCGGAGGTCTTCGCCATGATCAAGCACCGGCACATGTCAACAACGCTCGTGATCAATACACCTAGATCGTGTCGATTCGCACAGTGCCGCCCCGGCCGCCCTCGCCCACCCCACTGTTAAGCCAGGTCCCGGCTATTGCTGTAGCCAGATCTTCTTGTTCGCCCCTTCCCGTCCCCGCAGGCTGAGGCCCTATTCGCAGCTCGGCGTCGCCGTCGGGCACTCGATCGGGGAAGTCCATGGGTCTCGAACTCGAAGGAAAACGCGCCGTCGTCACCGGGGGCGGCACGGGCATCGGTTACGCCATCGCCGAGGAACTGGCGCGCGAGGGCGTGCGGGTGGCGATCACCGGACGGCGGGGGGACGTCCTGGACGACGCCGTCGTACGGATCAGGGAGTCGACCGGCGCCGACGTGCTCGCCGTGCGCGCCGACACCGGTGACGACGACTCGGTGCGCGAGCTGGTCGACACCGTGAGAACGGCCTTCGGCGGTCTCGACATCCTCGTCAACAACGCCGCCGAGCAGCCCGCGCAGAAGGGGCCGAGCTTCCAGGACGCCGACGACGCCTGGTTCCAACGGCAGCTCAACGTCAAGGTGATCGGCTATCTGCGCACCATCAAGGCCGTCGCGCCGCTGCTGATCGAGAACGGCTGGGGCCGTGTCATCAACATCAGCGGCACCGGGGCCCGTTCGACCGTCTCGGTGATCGGCTCGGTCCGCAACGCCTCGGTGATCGCGCTGACCAAGAACGTCGCCGACGAACTCGGCCCGCACGGCGTCAACGTCACCGTCGTCCACCCCGGTCCCACCCGCACCGAGCGGTACGTCGAGCTTCAGAGCGGCGGCGCGGCCGACGGCGCGGCGCCCGCCGCGCCGGGCAACGTCATCGGCCGGGTGATCGAGCCGCACGAGGTGGCGTGGGTGGTCGCCTTCCTCGCCTCGCCGCGCAGCGTGGCCGTCGTCGGCGACGGCGTCTACGCCGGCGGCGGCGTGCCCGGCGCCATCCACTACTGATCCGACCAGAGTCCAGGAGAGTTCCCATGACCGAATCCGTGGCCCCCGCCATCGCCGTCGACGAGTTGCGCGCGCTGCTCGACGGCGGCCAGGAGTACGCGCTCGTCGACGTCCGTGAGTCCGGCGTCACGGCGGCGCAGGGGTCGATCCTGCTCGCCGTCTCGATCCCGCTCAGCGTCCTGGAGCTGAAGGTGGGGGCGCTGGTCCCCCGCCGTGACACGCCGGTCGTCGTCTACGACGGCGGCGACGCGGAGCTGGCGGGGCGCGGCGCGACCCGGCTGCGCGCGCTCGGCTACACCGACGTCCGGGTGCTCGACGGCGGCCTCGCCGCGTGGGCCGCGGCCGGGCACAAGGTCCACAGCGGCGGCGATCACGTCATCGGGCAGGCCTTCGGCGAGTGGATCGAGGAGGTCTACCAGACGCCGCACATCAGCGTGCCGGACTTCCTGAGCCGCCGCGCGGCCGGTGAGGACATCGTGCTGCTGGACAGCCGCCCCATCGGCGAGTTCCGCGACCACAGCCTGCCCGGCGGGACGTCGATACCTGGCGCCGAACTCGTCTACCGCGCGGCCGAGGCGGTGTCGTCGCCCGACACGCTCGTCGTGGTCAACTGCGCCGGGCGCACGCGGAGCATCCTCGGCGCCCAGGTGCTCATCAACGCGGGCCTGCCGAACCGGGTGGTGTCGCTGGAGGGCGGCACCCAGTCGTGGGTGCTGGAGGGGCACGAACTCGACCACGGCGAGACGTCCTCGGTGGCGCCGCCGACCGGCGCGGCGCTGGAGGCGGCGCGGGAGAGCGCGGTCCGCTTCGGCGAGCGCTTCGGGATCGAGTACATCGACGCGGCGGCGCTCGCGGCGTTCGGCAAGGACGACACGCGTTCGCTGTACGTCCTGGACGTGCGCACGCCCGAGGAGTTCGAGGCCGGTCACCTGCCCGGCTCCCTGTCGGCGCCGAGCTGGGATGTCGCGCCGTGGGTGTTCCGGCACGTCGGCACGCACCATTCCCGTGTGGTCCTCGTCGACAACGACGGCGTACGGGCCGCGGTCGCCGCTTCCTGGATCGCCCAGATCGGCTGGGCGCAGGTGTTCGTCCTCGACCGGGCCCTGGAAGGCGTCGACCTGGAGACCGGCCCGGTGCCGCGGCCCGTCCTCGACCCGCCGTCCGGCGGCTTCGAGACGGTCACCGCGCAGGAGCTGGACGGCGCCCCGGCCGACACCCGGCTCGTGCTCGACGTGGCGCCCAGCCCGGAGTACCGCATCGGCCACGTCCCCGGTGCCCGGTTCGCCATCCGCGCCCGCCTCGCCGCGTCGGCGGCCGAGCTGCCCGGCACCGGGCCGGTCGTGCTGACCTCCTCCGACGGGGTGCTCGCGCGCTACGCCGCCGCCGACCTCGCGGCGGCCACCGACCGTCCGGTGCGGGTGCTCGACGGCGGCACGGCGGCGTGGCGCGCGGCCGGTCTGCCCGTGGAGACCGACCGGGCCGAGTGGCTGCACGCCCCGGAGGACGTCGTCGCCTCCGGCTGGCGCGAGAGCGACCCCGAGGACCGCAAGGCCGGATTCCGCCGCTATCTGTCCTGGGAGCTCGGCCTGGTCGCCGAGTTGGCGCAGGACGACACCGTTCCGTTCAAGAAGTTCGCCTGAGGCACTGACCCCCTGTGAGGACACGCTCATGACCGCCATCGCCAGGCCCCTCACCACCCGGCCGGTCGACACCGCCGCCGAGGTGACGCGGTGACCGGCGCCGCTTCCGTCACCGACACCGCGCCCGCGCCGGGTGCGCCGACCGCCACGAGGACTCCGCGGGGCGCGGCGGGGCTCATCGACCTCAGCCCGCGCAACCGCGGGCGCGAGAGCGTGCGCAAGCGGGTCCGCTTCTGGAGCGGCTGGACCCTGCGCGTCGGCGTGCCCGTCGCACTGATCGCCCTCTGGCAGCTCGCGTTGACCTGGGGCTGGACCACCGAGGACGTGCTGCCCTCGCCGAAGACCATCGTCGAGGCGTACCAGTACCTGTGGAACAACGGCTCGCTCCAGGCCGCCGTACCGGTGTCGCTGCGGCGGGCCGGTGAGGGGCTGCTGCTCGGCGGCAGCGCGGGGCTGGTGCTCGGGATCTTCGCCGGTCTGTGGAAGATCGGCGAGGAGATCTTCGACGCCACCCTCCAGATGCTGCGGACGGTGCCGTTCATCGCGCTGGTCCCGCTGTTCGTCACCTGGTTCGGCATCGACGAGCCGTCCAAGCTCGCCCTCATCACCGCGGCGGCGCTGTTCCCGCTCTACCTGAACACGTTCCACGCCGTGAAGGGCGTCGACCAAAAGCTCATCGAGGCGGGCAGGACCTTCGGGCTCAGCGGCTTCCGGATCGCCCGCCGGATCATCTTCCCGACGGCGCTGCCCGGCATCCTCACCGGTCTGCGCTTCGCCTGCTCCTTCTCGCTGCTGTCGCTGGTGCTGGCCGAGCAGGTCAACTCCACCGCCGGGATCGGCTATCTGATCATCAACGCCCAGAACAACCAGCGCCCGGACATCGTCATCGCCGGCATCTGGATCTACGCCGTGCTGGGCATCCTCATCGACTTCGTCATGCGCGGCGTCGAGCGTCTCGTCCTGCCTTGGAGGGCCCGTGTCGGTATCAACTGAATCGCCGGGCGACCTCGCCGCGGACAGCGCGGGATACGCCGTCACCGCGCTGGGGGTCCGACGGGTCTTCGACGGCCGTGCGGTGCTCGACGGGGTCGATCTCCGGCTGCGGAAGGGGGAGTTCGTCGCGCTGCTCGGAGCGTCCGGCACCGGTAAGACGACGTTGCTCCGTATCGTCGGCGGACTCGACACCGCCGACGAGGGAAATGTCGTCGTGCCCCGCGTGCGGTCGACCGTCTTCCAGGAGCCGCGGCTGGTTCCCGCGCAGAAGGTGTGGCGCAATGTCGTGCTCGGCGCGCGGCGTCCGAGAGCCGCGTACGGCAAAGCGCTCGCCGCGCTGGCCGAGGTCGGTATCGAGAGCCACGCCAAAGCCTGGCCCAGGACACTGTCCGGCGGTGAGGCGCAGCGTGTCGCGCTCGCCCGCGCGCTGGTCACCGAGCCCGATCTGCTGCTGCTCGACGAGCCCTTCGCGGCCCTGGACGCGCTGACCCGGATCAAGATGCACGACCTGCTGGCGGCGCTGTGCGCCAAGCACGAGCCCGCCGTCGTCCTGGTCACCCATGACGTGGACGAGGCGATCCTGCTCGCCGACCGTGTCCTGGTCCTCTCGCGCGGTTCGATCGCCCTGGACCAGCGGGTCGAGATCGACAAGCCCCGCCACCGCGACGATCCGCGGTTCCTCGAACTGCGGGCGGCGCTGCTCGACCAGCTCGGCGTGGCCCGCACCGTCGGCGGCGGCGGCGACGAGGAGGTGGCCGCCGGCCATTGACGGCCCGTCAGATCACAGCACCACGAACCGTCTTCACCCGACACATCCCGAGGAAGTCATCGCACATGTACAGCACCGGCAAGCACTCCCCCTTCGTCCAGCGCACGTTCACCGCCTTCGCGGCCGTCGCCCTCGCCATGGTCGCCACCGCCTGCGGCGGTTCCGGCGGCGCCTCGACCTCCGCGAAGAACGCGGGTTCCGGGTCGAACGGCGGCTCGACGGGCGGTTCCTCCTCCGCCGCCGCGGTCGACCTGTCCGGCGTCAATCTCACAATCAGCTACCAGACCGCCGACTTCCCCGCGCTGCTGAAGGAGTCGGGCCTGTTCGAGGACACTCCGTACAAGTACAAGGTCCCGATCATCGCGGGCCCGGCGAACCAACTGGCGGCGCTGTACGGCAAGCAGATCGACGTCGGCCAGGTCGGTGAGAACACCGCCGCCTTCGAGGCCGCCAACGCCTCGGCCGACTGGACGAAGACCGGCGCCCCGATCCAGGGCTTCGCGGTGACCTGGACGCCCGACGCGCCCTACCCGGCCGCCGTGTACGTGACGAAGAGCTCCGGCATCACGACGCTCGCCGAGCTGAAGGGCAAGAAGATCGGCTACAACTACGGCGGCAACATCTACGCCGCCTACGTCGTCGCGCTGGAGAAGGGCGGCTTCGGCCCCAAGGACGTCCACGGTGTGCAGTTCCCGAGCAACCAGGCCGCGGCCAACGCCTTCAACGCCGGGCGCCTGGACGCGGTGGTGACCAGCTACAGCAACGTGAAGAAGCCCGTCGACGCCGGAAAGGCGATCAAGATCGCCGACAACGCGACGCTCGGCATCCTCGGCGGCAGCGGCTGGATCGCCAGGACCGAGGTGCTCGACGACCCGGCCAAGCTGGCGGCGCTCAAGGACTTCTACGGCCGGCTGCGGACCTTCTACGAGCAGTGGGTCCCCGGTCACGAGACCGCGTACGAGAAGGTCGAGCAGCAGGTCCTCAGCCAGACGCCCGACGTGGCCAAGGTCAACTGGGAGAACGCCCGGCACTCGACCTTCTACAAGATCGGTGACCCGGAGTTCCTGCGGATCCAGCAGGCGACCGTCGAGGCCGCGTACAAGTACGGCGGGCTGAAGACCAATGTCACGTCCAAGCTCGGATTCAACTACACCACGGCGCTGGACGACGTGACGACCGGCTGACACGGCGCCGCTCCCGAACCACCGGCTGAGGAGTAACCATTGACCGACATCACTCGACGCAGGCTCGGCACCGAGGGGCTGGAGGTCTCGGCCCTCGGCCTGGGCTTCATGAGCTTCGCGCGGTCCACCGACGCCGACGAGCGGCACAGCGCGTCGGCGTTGGTGGGCGAGGCGATCGACCTCGGCATCGACTTCTTCGACACCGCCGACATCTACGGCCCGGCCATCAGTGAGACGCTGCTCGGGCAGGCGGTCAAGGGCCGCCGTGACGGCCTGGTCATCGCCACCAAATTCGGCAACCCGCTCGACCGGGCCACCAACCCCGACGCCCGCCCCATCGACGGCCGTCCGGAGTACGTACGGTCGGCGGTGGAGGGCTCGTTGCGGCGCCTGGGCGTCGACCACATCGACCTCTACTACCAGCACCGCGTCGATCCGGCGGTGCCGATCGAGGAGACGGTCGGCGCGCTGAAGGAGCTGGTCGAGGCGGGCAAGGTCCGCTGGATCGGCCTGTCGGAGCCGGGTCCGCGGACCCTGCGCCGCGCCCATGCCACACATCCGGTCACCGCGATCCAGAACGAGTGGTCGCTCTTCACCCGCGACATCGAGGCCGAAACGCTGTCCATCGCGCGGGAGTTGGGCATCGGCATCGTGCCGTTCTCGCCGCTGGGCCGCGGGTGGCTGACCGGTCGGCTGCGCAGCCGTGCGGATCTGACGGGCCGTCGGCTGGAGCACCCGCGGTTCGCCGAGGAGGTCTTCGACACGAATGTGAAGCTGGCCGACGAGGTCGTCGCCGTCGCGGCCGAACTCGGCGCCGAGCCAGGTCAGGTGGCCCTCGCCTGGGTGCTCTCGCGGGGTGAGGACGTCGTGCCGATCCCCGGCACCCGGCACGCCGCGTATCTGCGGGAGAACGTCGGCGCGTTCGACGTCACGCTCACACCGGAGCAGGCCGCGCGGCTGGCCGGTATCGCCGAGCGGGTCGAGGGCGACAGGGCGCTGCGGCCCGGCGCCATCGGGGCCGAGGCGCGCCTGCCGGACGCCGCCGGTTCCTGATCCGGCGGCAGCCCGAAGAGCCGCCCGGCGTACCGGCCCCGTGGGATGGGGGTCGGTACGTCGGGCGGCTCCGTCGCGCCGTGCTGCCGCCCGGCCTCAGACCGGGGTGGCCGCCGGGATGGGCAGGCCGAGGTTGCCGCGCAGCGTGCTCGCCTCGTACTCCTTGCGGAAGATCCCGCGCCGCTGGAGCTCCGGCACCAGGTGGTCGACGATGAGGTCGAGGCCGTCGGGGTAGAGGTCGTGGTTCAGGTTGAACCCGTCCGCGGCGCCCTCGGTGAAGTACGCCTCCATCTCGTCGGCGATCTGCTCCGGGGTGCCCACCACCATGCGGTGACCGCCGCCGGCGATGTGCCGGTCGAGCAGGTCGCGCACCGTCAGGTTCTCGTTGCGGGCGGACTGGAGCACGGAGTTGGCGAAGCCGTAGCTGCTCGGCTTCCACTCCGGCGAGTTGATCAGGTCCCAGGGCGGCTGCCGGTCGAGCTCCAGGCTGTCCACCGGCAGGCCGAGCTGCGCCGCCAGCGACGTCAGGGCGTCGGTGGTGTCGGTGCTCAGACCGGCCAGCAGGTCGCGGCGCTCGCGCGCCTCGGCCTCGGTGCTGCCGATGACCGGCCACAGTCCGGGCAGGATCAGGACGTCGTCGGGGTCGCGGCCGTGAACGTCGCGGGCCCGGGCCTTCACCTTGGCGGCGAAGTCCTTGCCCTGCTGGAGGTTGTGCGCGGCGCAGAAGACCGCGTCAGCGTACTTCGCGGCCAGGTCGATGCCCTGCTCCGACGCGCCCGCTTGCAGGACGACGGGGTGGCCCTGCGGCGAACGCGGCACCTGGTACCAGGTCTTGACCCGCAGGTGCTCGCCGACGTGGTCGACCTCGCGCACCTTCGTCAGGTCGGTCAGCTCACCTGACGCCTTGTCACCGACGAGCGCGTCGGGGTCCCATGACTCCCACAGCGCCCTGATCACCGCGATCGCCTCGTCCGCGCGGCCGTAGCGGGCGTCCCGGTCGGGGTGCGCGTCGAGGCCGAACTGGGCCCCGGCGCGCGGCGACTGCGTGGTGACGACGTTGACCGCGGCCCGGCCGCCCGAGACCAGGTCGAGCGAGGAGCCCAGCCGGGCGATGTGGTACGGGTGGCGGTAGGTGGACGACACGGTCGCCACCAGGCCGACGTGCGTGGTGGCGCGGGCGATCGCGGTCAGCACGACGAACGGGTCGATCGCGTTCCACGGCCTGGTGAAGTCCTGCTGGGAGAATCCGAGGGTCTCGGCGAGGAACACCGCGTCCAGCAGGCCGCGTTCCGCGGTCCGGCCGAGGTTCTCCCATTCGTCGATGTCGAGGAAGCCGAGCGGGTCGTCGCGCAGGCGCCAGCCCCCCGGTGCTCGGCCCAGCGCGTTGGCGTTGACGTTCAAGTGCAGTCGGCGTGTGCTCACTGGTGGCGGTCTCCTGATCAGGCCGTGCGCGCGGTGGCGCGGCTCGCGTCGGTCACCAGGGGCGGAAGCCCGTAGTGGCCGCGCAGCGTGGTGGACTCGTACTCCCTGCGGAAGATCCCGCGCCGCTGGAGCTCCGGCACCAGGTGGTCGACGACCTGCTCCAGGCCGGACGGGAAGATGTCGAAGTTGATGTTGAAGCCGTCGGCGGCGCGTTGGGTGAACCAGCTCTCGATCTCGTCGGCGACCTGCTCGGGCGTGCCGACGATCGCGTTCTGCGCGTTCGCGCGGCGTTCGAGGACCTCGCGCACGGTGAGGTCGCCCTGGCGTGCCACGGACAGCACGCCGTTGGCGGCGCCGACGCTGCGCGGGCTCCACCGCGGCGAGTTGATGTAGTCCCAGGGCAGGGCCTTGTCCAGGCTCAGCAGGTCGACGGGGACGCCGAGTTGGACGGCCAGCGCGCGCACTGCGGCGTCGTCCGCCTCCACGGGGCCGACCAGTTCGGCGCGGCGCCGGATCGCCTCTGCCTCGGTGCCGCCGAGGGTGATGTTGAGGCCGGGAAGGACCAGGAGTTCCTCGGGGTCACGCCCGTGGGCGGCGGCGCGGGCCTTCAGCCCGCGGTAGAACTCCTGCCCGGTCGACAGGGTGTTGGAGGCGCAGAACACGGCGTCCGCGTGCTGCGCGGCCAGTTCGATGCCCAGGGGCGACGCTCCGGCCTGGACGATGACCGGCCGCCCCTGCACGGAGCGCGGGAACTGGAACCGCCCCCTGAAGCCCACGTGTTCGCCGTCGAAGTCCACCGTCGGGACCCGGCCGTCGTCCACCAGTTCGCCCGTCGTCGGGTCGGCGACCAGGGCGTCCGGGTCCCAGGAGTCCCACAGCCGCTTGACGGCGTTCAGCACCTCTTCGGCGCGCCCGTACCTGACCTCGCGTGCGGGAAGCGGTCCCCGCCCGTACAGGGCCGCGGCCGCGTCCTCGCCGGAGGTG
Source organism: Streptomyces sp. NPDC088910 (assembly GCF_044749865.1). NCBI lineage: Bacteria > Bacillati > Actinomycetota > Actinomycetes > Kitasatosporales > Streptomycetaceae > Streptomyces > Streptomyces sp. NPDC088910. Next base: position 47,193 of record NZ_JBIVIV010000024.1, on the reverse strand, counting down.
ACGATGTTGACCGCCGCCCGGCCGCCGGAGGCGATGTCGAGCGTCGCGGCGCGGCGCGCGATGTCCCACGGCTGGTAGAAGGTCGCGGACAGGGTCGTCACCAGACCGATGTGGCGGGTGGCGCGGGCCACCGCCGTCTGGAGCATGAACGGGTCGAAGGCGTGCCACGGCTTGCTGAAGTCGGTGGCGCCGAGGTGGTCGGCGAGGAAGACCGCGTCCAGCAGGCCGCGCTCGGCGATCCGCCCGAGCTTCTCCCAGGAGGCGACGTCGAGGAACCAGGTGGGCGGCGAGCTGTGCCGCCAGCTGTTCGGCGGTTTCGCCAGCCCGTTGGCGTTGACGTTGAGGTGCAGGAATCGTTCGGTCACGGCCCCATGCTTGGGCGAACCGCTCCGGGGATGAAGCCGAAGCGGCTACCGGTTCCCTTAAGCTCCCCTTCGCGGTCCGCGCCAGGGCCGGGCCGCTGCCGGGCCGCTGCCGGGCCGCTGCCGGGCCGTTGTCGAGCCGGTGCCGGGCGGATGTCAGGTCGGTGCCGGGCGGCCCGTGCGGTCAGCCCGCCAGTTCCCTGATCAACGGGACCGCGCGGGAGAGCCGGACAGTGCCGTACGCGATCAGGCCGACGGCCGCCAACTGCGGCACGACCCACCAGCCGGTACGGATGTGCTCGCCGTAGACGGTGATGCCCAGCGCCAGGCTGACCGTGGCGTCGCCGAGGGTGAGGGCGGGCTGCGAGGCGATGATCGGCCCGGACTGGAGGGCGCTCTCCAGCAGGAAGATCGCGGTGACGCCGCACAGCGCGAAGCCGTAGGTCTGCCAGGCGGTCAGGAAGGCGACGCCGCCGTGCGCGGAGAAGGTGTCGGCGGCGGACTTCATCAGCGCCGCGGTGAGCGCGTTGGCCACCGCGGAGGCGGCGCCCAGCAGGGCGGCCCTCGGCGCGCCGGAGGGCCTGTGGCGGGCGATGACGACCGCCCAGCCGATGGCGCCCACGCAGAGCAGGACGGCGGGCACCCAGTGCGCCATGGACGCCTGGGCGCCGCCGCCGCCCGGCGCCGCGGCGCCCAGGGCGAGCGCCAGACCCGCGACCATGCAGGCGACGCCGCTCCAGCCCGCGCGCGGCAGGGCGCGCCCGAGCAGCGGCACGCTGAAGAGCAGGGCGAGCGGCAGTTCCAGGATGAAGACGGGCTGCGCGAGGGCCAGCGGTCCCGCCACCAGGGCGAGGGCCTGGAAGGCCGCGGCGCCCGCCACTCCGCAGATGCCGAGCAGCCACACCGGCTGCCGGATCATCGCGAGCATCTGACGCGGGCGCATCGCGTCGTTGGGCGGCACGGCGAGCGCGGCCTTGCGCTGGAGGACGGTTCCCACCGCGTTGCTGGCCGCACCGAGCAACGCGAAGAACACACACAGCACCAGCAGGGTCGGCCTCCCGTGACGTAACTCCCCTGGCGCAGCGTAGGCGGCGCGCGGCGCCGACGCACACGCGGGTGGGGGTCACGGGCCCGTCTTCACCCGTTCGCGGGGGCGGCCCGGCGCTCCCGCCTGCGCGGGAGCACCGGGCCGCCGTCACCGTGGGCTCACGGTGAGGGGATCAGCGGGTCACGGATAGGACACGACGTTGCTGGGGGTGGTGTTGGACGCGGTGACCGCTCCGGTGTCGTTGATGACGTGGGTGATGGTGCCCACGCCGCCGAGCGAGACGGTCAGCGCGCTGTGGAATTTCACGCCGGAGGTGTTGGGCACCTCGAACGCGTGGTAGCTGTTCACCGCCGGGTTGACGTTGAAGTAGCAGTAGCTGCCGAGCCCCCACGCCTCATGGGTGGTGACGTTCGCGCCGACCTTGTAGGCGGCGTATCCGTTCTGCCCGTTGGGGTTGACCCAGGCGGCCTGGTTCGGCGGGTCGTACGGCATTTCGTTCTGGAAGAAGATCGTCTTGCCGCCCTGGCCGTTCCAGACGACCTCGTACTTCTGGTAGTGCTCGACGAACAGTCCGGTCGCGAGCACATTGGCGCCGTTGACGATCAGACCGGTGTCGGCGGTGTTGGACGTCCAGCCGACGCCGCTGCCGTGGTCGGCGCGCCAGGCCCAGATGTGGTCGATGATCGTGTTGGCGCTGTTCACGATGAGGCTGGTGGTGGCCTTGCCCGCGACCTGGCCGCCGATCCGGAAGAAGACGTCCTGGATGGTGGTCGGGTTGGCGGCGTGGCTCGCGGTGGAGCCGGAGGGGCCGACGGTCAGCAGCGCGGCGGAGTTGGTGGTGCCCGCGTCGAAGAGCAGACCCTTGAGGCGTACGCCGTCCACGTCGGCGACCTGCATGGCGTTGACGCCGTTGTCGGGCACGAACGTCGGGTAGCCGATGCCGAGGATGGTGGTGTTGGCCTTGGTCACGTTGAGCGTCTGGTTGAGGTGGTAGACGCCGGGGGTGACGAAGAGGTTGCAGCCCTGGGACAGGGCGGTGTTGATGGTCGCGGCCGTGTCCCCGGCCTTGACCACGTAGAACTGGCTCATCGGCAGCGAGGTGCCGGGGGTGCTGCCGTTGGCCCAGCTCGGTCCGGACGCGTTGGTGCGCAGCGACGGCAGGAAGACCCGGTACTTGCCCGCGCTGTCGACGTACAGGTACGGCACGTCACGGGAGACCGGGGTGGTGGCCAGCGTGGTCTCCGGCGGGTTCGGGAAGGTGTTGGCCGGGGCGCCGTTGACGCCGGAGAAGACCATGTTCCACACGCCGCCCGCCCAGCTCCCGAGGTTGCTGTCGCGGGTGTACCACTGCTGCTGCGAGACGGACGCGGCCTGGCCGCTGACCTTGGTGTCGGCGATGTAGCCGCCGCTGGCGTAGCCGTAGCTGGCCGGGTAGAGCGCGAGCCCGCCGTGCACGTCGATCCGGCGGAAGGGCGCGGCCTGCGCGACGGCCCAACGGTCGGTGCCGCTGGAGGGGTTGATCGCCAGATTCTCCGCGGACCGCCAGAAGTTCTGGGTCGCGTTGCCCGCGTCGGAGGCGTTGAAGGCGTCCACGGTGACGTCACCGTTGATCGTGACGTCGTCGGGGTTCTGGCCGAGACCGGCCACCGAGGTGTAGAAGCCGACGTTGTCGGACACGTTGTACGTGCCCGGCTTGAAGAGCTGCGCGACCCGGTTGTTGCTGAACTGCGCGGTCTGGGTGTCCTTCTGCTGCGCGAACTGCGCGTCGAGCTGCGCCTGGATGGTGGCGCTGGACATCGACGGGTCGTAAATGTGGACGTTCGACCCGAAGTTGGGAGTGTCCGACTGCGTCGGGCAGCTCGCCGAGGTCGAGCCGATGGTGTAACTGGCGGTGGCCACGGCCGAGTTGGTGGACCCGGACTTGATGCCGATCGCCTTGACCGTGGTGCTCGCCGAGATGTTCAGCGGCGCGCTGTAGAGCGTGGAGGAGGCGGTCGGCGTGGAGCCGTCGAGCGTGTAGCGGATGCTCGCGCCCGAGGTGGCGTCGGATATCGTCACGCTCTGCGCCGAGCTGAAGGTGCCGCCCGCCGGGCTGAACGTCGGCGTGGCGACGGTCGTTCCGGTACCGCCGGTGCCGCCGCCGGTCGTACTCCCGCTGCCCTGGGTGTACGAGAAGTGCGGCGTGTCGTACTGCGGGCCGCTCTTCTCGTACGTGAACCAGTAGTCGAGCACGGTGCCGGTGGTCAGCGAGCTGACGGTCTGGGTCCAGACGCCCGCGTTGTTGGTCATCCGGACGTTCTGCTGATTCGCGCCGTTGACCAGGTAGTGGACATCGACGTAGGCGGCGGCCGTGGTGGGCTTGAACGTGATCTGCGCCTGCGTGGAGTTCAGTTGGGCGACGCTCTGCGTGTAGTCGGACGCGTCCGCCGAGGCGGTGCCGACGGTCTGGGTGAGGCCGATGATCCCGGCCAGAACGAGGACGAGGGCCCCGAGCAGGGCGACCACGCGTCGCTGCCGACGCGGCGTGCCCTCGGTACGGGCCGGGAGGATGGATCTGCGCATGTGTGGGGGTCCTTTCGCCTGGGTTCGCGAAGTGAACACCAGGGTCAGCGCGGAGATGTGGGGGTGGATCGCGCTCGGCACTGCACATTCAGAGCCAAGGTCCCGCCTTGGCCCTTTGATTCAGTCTCTTGAAAACGCTCTCAATCTGCGGATGGCGGTAATCCCGAATCCGTAAGGCAGTGTCAAGTGGCCATGGCGAGCCGTCAAGCACATGCACCGGATTCACACAGTGAACGATTCGAGTGGGGCGTGCGGGAGGTGTGGGATCCGTGGTGCGCCGCCCAGGTCACGCCTCGTCCGCGGTCATCCCTGCCCCCCGTTCACGCCCGCCCCGCTCACGCCCTGCCCCGGTCACGCCCTGCCCGCGTCGTCGCGGGCCAGGAACGGGCGCAGGAGCGCGAGCAGGGCGCGCGGCCGGTGCAGCGGGATGATGTGGCCGCAGTCCTCGATGAGGTGTGCGGTGAGATCGTCGGCCAGCGGGCGCAGTTGGCGTGCGAGCACGTCGCCGACCGGCTGGGCGCCCAGGGCCATCGTCGGCACCGTCAGGCGGTGGGCGGCGACCGCCTCACCGATCCGCGCCGCGCTCTCGGGCAGGGCGCGGTAGTACGAGAACGCGCGGCTCAACGCCTCGCGGCCGGTGTACGCGCGCACGAACGCGTCCCGAAGTGCGGGGCGCACTCCCTCGCCGAGCGTGCCGGAGCGCAGGAACCAGTCGACGTATTCGGCTTCGTGACCCTCCAGCACGGTCTCGGCGAGGCCGGGCGCCGCGCGGTGGAAGCCGAACCACCACGGCGGTCCGGCGGCGAGGAAGTCCTCGGCGCCGGGCAGCGCGCCCAGCAGGGATTCCATGACGACCAGGCGGCGGACGAGGCCGGGGTGGCGCAGGGCGAGAAGGAAGGCCGCGGGGGCGCCCGCGTCGATGCCCACCACCGCGGCGGACGACACGCCGAGCGCGGCGAGGAGCGCCGCGGCGTCCTCGGCCAGGGTGCCCGCGTCGTACCCGGACGGGGCAGGACCACTCGCGCCAAAGCCGCGCAGGTCGGGCGCGATGACGCGGTAGCGGCCGGTCAGATCGGCCATGACGTCCGTCCACACCTCCCAGGTGTGCGGGAAGCCGTGCAGCAGCAGGACGGCGGGACCCGATCCGGCGAGGGCGACGTTCAGTTCGACACCGTTGACGGGCACGCGGCGCAGTTCGGGCATGACGGGACTCCAGGAGTGGTAACCAATGGTGACAAGATCACGCTAGGGAACTAACCTGGTCCGCCCAAGACGGCACTTTCCCCTCAGGTGGTGAGCCCCAGGTGACCACGTCCGGGCCCGACGCATCGGGCACGTACGGGCCGCGGCCCGGCGACCGCGGTGACCTGCTGGATCCGCGCTGCCCGACCCGCCAGCTGCTCGACCGCATCGGCACCAAGTGGACGTCGATGGCGGTCAAGACGCTGGCCGAGCAGGCTCCGGGCGAGGTCCGCTTCGCCGAACTGCGGCGCCGCATCCCCGGCATCTCGCAGAAGATGCTGTCCGCCACCTTGCAGAGCCTGGTCCGCGACGGCCTGGTCACGCGCCGCGTGGAACCGACGGTGCCGCCCGCCGTCCACTACCGCCTCACCGACCTCGGCCTGTCCCTCGAACACCCCCTCGCCGCCCTGCGCGACTGGGCCGAGACCCACATGCCGGAGATCGACCGCAACAACCGGCTCGCCGACGGGCCGTCTCCCGACTAGGGCCTGCCCGGCGGATCATGGGCGGTCCAGGCGGCGCCTGGTGCTGCCCCGGACTCCGTCCGGGGGGACCCGCTGAGCGGAAGGCACCGGGATGCCCGCACAGCGGAGCCATTCGGGTATTCCGGCAACGCGACGGGCGTGCGTGCCAGACGCCGAAGGGGCCATTCCCGATCCGCCGGACAGGCCCTCGTCGTATTGACCTAGCGCCCGCGCGGCCGACGGCGACAGGCGCCGTTGCTCAGCGCTGGGGGCTCAGGCCCGCCACCGACAGGTCGAAGAGTTGGCGGGCGCGGGCGGCGGGGTCGGGGGCGTGCTCCGTAGCCAGGGCGATGCCGACCAGCAGGGTGATCAGGTCGAGGGCGGTGACGTCCTTGGCCACCGCGCCGTCCCGCGCGGCGCGGCGGAGCAGCGGGCCCACCGCTTCTTCGAGCGTGGCCGAGCAACTGTTGTTGTGCACCGGGTCGACTCCGGCGGCGTTGTAGGACAGCGCGGTGGCCAGGCCGCGGGCGGAGACGCAGTAGGTGAGGACGTCGCCGAGCCACTCCAGCAGCGCGCCGCGGCTCTCGCCTTCGCCGGTCAGCTCGTGCGCGCGGACGCGCAGGGCCTCGATCCGCTCCCGGGAGACCGCCTCCAGCAGCGCTTGGCGGGTGGGGAAGTGCCGTCGCACGGTCGCGGAGCCGACTCCCGCCGTGCGGGCGATCTGTTCCAGCGAGGCGTCGGCGCCGTGGGCGGCGACCTCCTGCTGGGCCACGGCGAGGATGCGCGTGTAGTTGCGCCGGGCGTCGGCGCGCTGGCCATCCGGCATGGCCTACCTCCATGGTTGCCAAGTGGCGGGGTCCGCCATATCGTACACGGAAGAGAAACGGCGGGCCCCGCCGTTTAGCGTCTCCCAGCACGAGCACCCGAGGAGCATCATGTCCGCACGCCCCGCACCGGTCCTGGTCACCGGCGCCACCGGCCGGCAGGGCGGCGCCACCGCCCGCGCCCTGCTCGCGTCCGGCGTCCCCGTCCGCGCCCTGGTCCGCGATCCGGCCGCCGACCGGGCCAAGGCCGTCGAGGCGCTCGGCGCCGAACTGGTCACCGGCGACCTGCGCGACCGCGGCTCCGTGGTCCGGGCCGCCGAGGGAGTCCGCGCCGTCTTCTCCGTACAGATGCCCGAGATGACGGCGGAGAGCTTCGACTTCGAGGGAGAGGTGACGCAAGGCGTCAACCTCGTCGAGGGCGCGAAGGCCGCAGGAGTGCCGCAGTTCGTGCACACCTCCGTGACCGGCGCCGGTCAGCACACCGAGGCGCCCGGCTGGGCCGAGGGCCGCTGGCCTTACATGGAACCCGTCCTGGGCGCCAAGAGCGCGATCCAGGACGCGGTCCGCGCGGCGGGTTTCCCCCACTGGACGCTGCTCAAGCCCGGCTTCTTCATGGAGAACTTCCTTCCGTCCATGGCGTTCCTGTTCCCGCGCGGCATCGAGGGCGGCCTGGTGAGCGTCCTCAGGCCGGACACCCATCTGTCGCTGATCGCGGTGGACGACATCGGCCGCGCCGCGGCGGCGGCCTTCGCCGATCCGGAGCGGTTCGACCGGGTCGAACTGGAGCTGGCGGGCGACTATCTGTCGATGACTCAGATCGCCGACGTCCTCTCGCGGGCCCTGGGCACGCACCTGCCCGCGCCGGACATGACAGAGCAGGAGGCGCTCGCCGCCGGAATGCCGGCCATGGGCGCCTCGCATGAATGGCTCAACGCGGTCGACCAGCCGGGCCGCCCGCAGTACGCGCGGGACCTCGGCATCCCGCTCACCGGCTTCGAGGAGTGGGCGCGGCAGCGCATGGTGGCCGCGGCCTGAACCGCGCCCGCGAGGCGAGCGAGCCCGCACCGCGACCGGCCGGAGCCCGCGGTGAGCCGTCCCCTCAGGCGCCGGGGAGGACGGCCGCGACGACCTTGCGGATCGCGGCGGGTGTCGGCGGCGGTCCGTCGCGGTCGGCGAACAGCAGATGACCGGCGCCGATCAGGGTCGGGGCGAGGAGAGCGGCCTCGGCCGCCGCGTCGAGCGGCTGCGGCGGCTGGGTCCGCGTCGCGACCGGCCCACCGAAGAGGGTGAAGAACTCGTCCTGCCCAGCCGGAGCGCACATGCTCCGGCCGTCCGACCCGGCTGGGACGGCACCTGCCGCCGCCTCCTGGCGACCTGTCTGCGGGGCCCACGGCGTGAGCCGTGACCGACCCGCGATGGCCCCGCGCGCCTCGGCCCGCGGAAAACCACAGGCCGCGCGGCGGCCCAACTGCCTATATTCCTGGCCATGCCCCAGATCGAACTGCTCCATCCGGACCACTCCCCCGCGCTGCTCGCCTTCGAGCGGGAGAACCGGGCCTACTTCGCCGCGACGATCCCCGACCGGGGCGACGACTTCTTCGCCCGCTTCGACGACCACCTCCGTGACCGGCTGGCCGAGCAGGAGACCGGCGCCTGCTACTTCCACGTCGTGACCGGCACCGAGGGCGACGTCCTCGGCCGGATCAATCTCGTCGATGTCGCCGACGGCGGCGCCGACCTCGGCTACCGGATCGCCGAACGCGCCGCGGGCCGGGGCCTGGCCACCTGGGCGGTACGGGAACTGTGCCGCACGGCCGCCACCGACTACGGGCTGACCGTCCTGCGCGCCGGAACCACCCTCGACAACGCGGCCTCCCGAGCCGTACTGGCCCTTACGGGCTTCACCGTCGTCGGCGAGCACCAGTTCTCCGGCCGCCCCGGCCTGACGTACCGCCGCGCCCTCACGCCGTAGCGGACGGGGAGAGCTGTTCGCGCACCCACGCGGGATCGGGGTTGGTGTACGGCCGGCCCGCGACGACGACGGTCGGGACGGTCTCATTGCCCTCGTTGACCGCCCTCACCGCCTCCGCCGCGGCCGGGTCACGCCAGATGTTGACCCAGTGCAACCGGCGGGCCCGGCGGCCGAGTCGGAAGCGCAGGCGCAGGCAGAATTTGCAGCCCGGCCGCCAGTAGACGATCGGCCGGCCGTCGGCGGCGCTGAGGCGCTGCGCCTCGGACGCGCCGATCGACCGGGGGAAGACCAGAGGCGAGTTCAGCCCCGCGAGCAGCACGAAGGCCAGCAGGAAGGTCGCGGCCCGGCCGGGGCTCCCGCCGAGGATCAGCCCGGCCGCGGCGGCCACGCCGCAGAGGACCAGCAGCATCGGCAGCAACCACGCACGCATCATGATCAGGCAGCTTATCGGTGCGGTGAACCGCCTCACGGGCCAGGCCGCGGCTCGCCCGCATACCCCCCCCGGACAACCGGACAACCGGACAACCGGAGTCGGCCTCGCGCGCGACGCGTCGCCTTCGGTCGATGACGCCGGTATTCGGTTTGCCGTCGGCCGACGGGCTCGGATAGGAAACGTGCATGCTCAAGGGGAACAAGGTCGGGCTGAGGGCTCGGCACGCGGATGACATCCCGGTCCTGCGGACCGAGCTCTACAACGACGTGGTCAACGCCGCGCGAGCGGAGGGCGGCCCGTGGCGGCCGGTCTCGCCCGAGTCGAAGGATCCGCGGCTGTTCGTGGACGACAAGGAGGAGGGGCACGTCGCCTTCTCCGTCGTGGAGTTGGACGGCGGCGCCCTGGTCGGCACCGCGACGCTCTGGGGTATCGACACCCACAACCGGTCGGCGCACATCGGATTGGGCCTGTTGCCGTCCGCTCGCGGGAAGGGCTACGGGACGGACGTGGTCGCGGCCCTGTGCCAGTACGGCTTCGTCGTGCGCGGCCTGCACCGGTTGCAGATCGAGACGCTGGCGGACAATGACGCGATGCTGCGCTCCGCCGAGCGGAACGGCTTCGTCCGCGAGGGCGTGCTGCGCTCGTCCGCGTGGGTGATGGGCGAGTTCCTGGACGAGGTCCTGCTCGGGCTCCTGGCCGCGGACTGGAAGCCGTAGCCAGGGGCCGCTAGAGGGCGCGGGCACGGGCCGGTTTCACATGTGCTGCCCGTGGTGGTCCACGACGGCGGTGAGGAGCCGGGCCAGCTCGGCGCGCTCCGGTTCGGACAGCGGGGCGAGCACCTGGTCCTCCACCTCGGTCAGCAGTCCGTCGAGCTTCAGGAGCCGGCGGCGGCCCGGCCCGGTGAGCGCGATGATGTTCTGCCGACGGTCGGCGGGGTTGGGCGAGCGTTCGAGCAGCCCGCTCTCGGCCAGTTCGTTGACGACCGCGACCATGTCGCTGCGGTAGATGCCCGTACGGCCGCTCAGTTCGGCCTGGCTGGCAGGCCCGAACTCCTCCAGGGTGGCGAGCACCGCGTAGTGCCATTTGCGGGCGCCCTCCCGCGTCAGCTCCTCGTTCACCAGGCGGTCCGAACGGATCGCGGCGAGCGACAGGAGCCGGGTCCGCAGATTCCGCAGCCGCGCCGGAGTGGCCGCGACGGTGGCCTGCGGTGCGGTCGGGGGTGCCGTGTCACGTGCGCCGTTGCTCATGCCGCGATCATACCCTTTGCATTAGTGCCACTAACGGATTATCTTCGACACGAGATAACCGTTAGTGTGACTAGCGATGCGGAGAAGAGTCATGCCCGTGACGAAGGTGCTCGATTCGACGATGTTCCACGAGGAGACGGGCAGCGGCACTCCCGTCGTCTTCCTGCACGGCAATCCCGGCTCGTCCCACCTGTGGCGCAAGGTGCTGCCCGCGATCGACCTGCCCGCCCGCCTGCTCGCGCCCGACCTGATCGGCATGGGCCGCTCGGGCAAGCCCGACGTGCCGTACCGGTTCGCCGACCACGCGCGCTACGTGGACGCGTGGTTCGACCGGCTGGACCTGGACAAGGTGGTGCTCGTCGGCCACGACTGGGGCGGGGCCCTCGCCTTCGACTGGGCGGCCCGCCACCCCGACCGGGTCCTGGGTGTGGCCTTCTTCGAGACCATCGTGCGGCCGATGTCCTGGAGCGAACTGGGCGAGGGACCGCGCTCGCGCGCCGAGACCATGCGCGGGCCGCAGGGCGAAGCCCTGGTGCTCGACCGGAACGTCTTCCTGGAGTCGGCCTTCACCGGCGGGGTGCTGCACCCGGTGGGCGAGGACGACCTGCGGGCCTACCGGGCGCCGTACCCGACGCCCGAGAGCCGCCGCCCGATCCTCGCGTGGGCCCGCTCACTGCCGCTGGACGGCGAGCCGGCCGATGTCACCGAGCGCGTCGAGCAGTACGACAAGTGGCTCGCGAGCAGCGATCAGGTCCCCAAACTGCTGCTCACCTTCGACTCCTCGCCCACCTTGCTGATCGGCCCGGAGACGGCGGACTGGTGCGCGGCGAACATCGCGGCCCTGGAGACCCGGCACTGCGGTCCCGCCGGGCACCACGCCCCGGAGGACCAGCCGCAGGCGATCGCGGACGCGATCACCGCGTGGGCGCGGCGGCACGGGATGGTCACCGGCCGCTGAGCGCGCTGCCCGGCCGTTCCCGTGCCGGGCCCGTACGGGAAATCAGTTGCGCCCGGTGGCCTCGTGTCAGCAGGGTGCGGGGGTGATCGGGACGGGGACCGCACCGGCCACGGACGTCGGTCGAGCCGCGACCGTATCGGCGTCCCCCTCCGTATCCGCCAACCGTATCCGCCGTCCGTATGCGCTACCCGCATTCGCTTCCGCAGGAGGATTCGCCGTGCAGCGTTCTGAAGGCCCGGCCGTCACGGAGATCCCCGTGGCGGACAAGGAGGCCGGCCCCTACGGCATCGCGGCAGGACCTGACGGCGCCCTGTGGCTCACCCTCGCGCAGAGCGGCAGCGTCGCGCGTCTCACCCTCGACGGCGAATTCAGCGAATTCCCGCTGGACTCGCCCGAGAGCCGCCCCACGGTCATCACTGCGGGCCCGGACCGCGCGCTGTGGTTCACCCTCCATCTGGCGAGCGCGATCGGCCGCGTCGGCACCGACGGCGCACTGCGGTCCTACCTGCTGCCGACGCCCGACAGCGGCCCCTTCGGCATCACCACCGGCCCCGACGGCGCGCTGTGGTTCACGCAGATGAACACCGACCGGATCGGCCGGATCACCGTCGAGGGAGAGATCACCGAGTACGCCCTTCCCGTACAGGGCGGCTGTCCCTCGGCGATCACCGAAGGCCCGGACGGGGCGCTGTGGTTCACGCTCAACCAGGCGAACGCGATCGGCCGCGTCACCGTCGAGGGCGCGGTCGACCTGTACCCCCTGCCGACTCCGGGTGCCGCGCCGGTCGGCATCGCCAGTGACGGCGCCGCCTTGTGGTTCGTCGAGATCGCGGCGGGGCAGATCGGCAGGATCACGACGGACGGGCGGATCGAGGAGTTCCCGCTCCCGGACCGTACGGCCAAACCGCACGCCGTCGTCGCGGCCGGCGTCGGGGACTGCTGGTTCACCGAATGGGGAGCCAACCGCATCGGTCACCGCGCGGCGAGCGGCGAGATCACCGCGTACGACCTGCCGACCGCTTCATCGGAGCCGCACGGCATCACCGTGGGTCCGGACGGCGCTGTCTGGTCGGCCCTGGAGGTGGGAGCCGTCGCACGGCTCGCGCCCTGAGGTGAACCGCCGCCTCGGCGGGGCCGGGCGGGTCGTCACCGGGCCCGCGCGGAAATCCCCTCGACAGACCGCGCCTCGCCCGCTGGAACAGTCGCGGTCGTCCGAGATCGCCAGCCACATCGATCGCACCGCCTCAAGGAGCCGTCCTGACCACGCAGCACACCCCGGACACCGCGGACTTCCGCCCCGCGATCGACATCGCGCTGGTACGACGGCTGGTCGACAGACAGTTCCCGCGGTGGGCCGGGCTTCCCCTGGAACCGCTCGGCGCGGCCGGTTCCGATCATGTGATCCACCGACTGGGCCGCGAGTTGTCCGTCCGCCTGCCCCGCCACCGCGGCGCCATCGGCCAGGCTGCGAAGGAGGCGCGGTGGCTGCCCCGGCTCGCCGCGCACCTGCCGCTGGCCGTCCCCGTACCCGTAGCTGTCGGACGACCCGACCTCGGCTATCCGTGGCCGTGGGCGGTCACCCGGTGGCTGGACGGCGAGGTGGCCACCGTCGAGCGGCTCGGCGAATCGGTGGGCGCTGCGGTCAAGTTGGCGGAGTTCCTGCTGGCCCTACAGCGATTCGCGCCGCCGGAAGCGGTCGCGGACGGGCCAACGGGCCTTGCGGCAAGCCCGTTGGCCGCGCGGGACCGCGCGACCCGGGCCGCCGTCGCGACGGTCGGCGACGCCTTCGACGCGGCGGCGATGACCGGCCTGTGGGACGCGGCGCTGCGCACCCCCGCGTGGGGCCGGCCGCCGGTCTGGGCGCACGGCGACTTCCACACCGGCAATCTGCTGACCGTCGACGGCCGCCTCAGCGCGGTCATCGACTTCGGCGGCCTCGCCCTCGGTGACCCGGCCTGCGATCTGATGGTCGCCTTCACCTTGATGTCGGCCGGGAGCCGGGCCGCCTTCCGCGCCACGCTCGGCGTGGACGACGCCACCTGGACACGCGGTCGCGGCTGGGCACTGGCCACCGGCCTGAACGCCTACGTGTCCTACGCCGCCGACGATCCGCGAGTCGCCGCACAGACCACCCGCCAGATCACCCAGGCCCTCAGCGGCTAGGTCCCGCACAGGTCCGCCTCGCTACGACCGCAGGGTGGTGTTGTCGTGGCCCTCCGCCATCAGTGCGAGGACTTCGCGTTCGCACGCCGCGCGCAGGCCCTCGTCCCGGAAGCCGGGCGGCATCCGGACGTCGAGCACGGCGATGGCCGGGCGGTGTTCGAGCAGCGCGGGCAGCGCCTCGGGGCCGGTGCCGACGACGTCGACCACCTCGTGCCCCGAGGAGGTGGGCAGCAGGACGAGCCCTTGGCGCAGCAGCGCGTTGTCCTCGGCGAGCACCACGCGCACGGCAACTCCGCCTGGATGACGGTCGGTCCGCCGACCGGACTGGACGCGGTGACCTCGCCGTCGAGCGCGGCGACCCGGCGGCCTGTGCCCGAGCAGACCCGAGGCGCCGTGCTCCCCGCTCGCCGTCCGCTCGTCCACGCCGCCTCGGCCGCGTGACGGCGCGGAGCCCCGGGTGAGCGGGGAGGACACGTCCGCTCATACTGGGGCGACCGCAGACCCCGCACTCCTGGAGAAGTCACGTGATCGTCGTCGGTCTCATGTCGGGCACCTCGATGGACGGCCTGGATGTCGCCGTCGGTGAGTTCGGGTTCGACGGGGAGGTGCTGACGCTGCGGCCGCTCGGGGCCGAGGAGTACCCGTGGCCGCCCGAGACGCGGGAGCGGCTGCTCGGGCTGCTGCCGCCGTCCGCTGTCGGACTCGCCGAGGTGTGCGAGGTGGACACGCTGGTGGGGCAGGCGTCTGCGGCGGCGGTCGTCAGGGCGATCGAGCGGTTCTCGGGCGGCCGGGCCGACCTCGTGGCCTCGCACGGCCAGACGGTGTTCCACTGGATCACCGACGGCCGCGCCCTCGGCACCCTGCAACTCGGCCAGCCCGCGTGGATCACCGAGGCGACCGGGCTGCCGGTGGTCTCGGACGTACGGGCCCGCGACATCGCGGCGGGCGGCCAGGGCGCGCCGCTCGCCAGCACGCTGGACACGCTGTGGCTCGCGGACGACACGTCGGCCGGTGCCGGGACCGTACCGACCCGCCGGGCCGCGCTGAACCTCGGCGGCATCGCCAATGTGACGGTGGTCGGCGGCCGGGACGAGCCGGTCGTCGCCTTCGACACCGGCCCGGCCAACTGCCTGCTCGACGCCGCCGCCCACCGCGTCACCGGGGGCCGGGCCGGGAGCGACCTCGACGGCCGCCTCGCGCTGGCCGGGACCGTACGCCCGGACCTGCTGGCCCGGCTGCTGGACGAGCCGTACTACCGGCGGGAGGCGCCGAAGTCCACCGGCCGCGAGCTGTTCAGGGCCGACTACGTCGAGCCGCGGTGCGCGGGGCTGCCGCCGGTGTCGGACGAGGATCTGATGGCGACGCTGACGGAGCTGACGGCCGTGACCGTCGCGGACGCCTGCCGCCGGTACGGGCTCACCGAGGTCGTCGCCTCCGGGGGCGGGGTGCGCAATCCGGCGCTGATGGCGGCGCTGCGCGAGCGGCTGAGCCCCGCGGTCCTCGTCACCAGTGACGAGCGCGGGCTGCCCGCAGGCGACAAGGAGGCGTATCTGATGGCGCTGCTGGGCTTCCTCACCTGGCACGGGATTCCCGGTGTGGTCCCCGGCGCGACCGGCTCCTCGACCCCGCGGGTACTGGGCCGGATCACTCCGGGCGACGCGCCGCTCCGGCTGCCGGAACCGGCCCCGAGCCCGCGCCGCCTCGCCGTCCTGCCGCCGGTCTGACCCGTACCGCCTGGCGACGGCCGCCGGCCCGCGGGGGGACACGCTGGGCGGCATCGCCTTGTGCGTACCGCCGTTGAGCCGTGCGCCGTTGAGCCGTGCGCCGATGAGCGGCCGATCAGGCGCGGTCGTGGAGCGTGATCTGGTAGCCGTCGGGGTCGGCGAAGGTGAACGTCCGGCCGAAGGGGCCGTCGACCGGCGCGGAGACGATGGTGTGACCGTCGGCGACGAGAGCGTCGTGGACGGCCTGGACGTCGGTGGCGTGCAGCCAGATCGCGGCACCGATGCCGGGCTGGGCGACGGACGCGAGATCGGTGCCGGGAACGATGTCGCGCAGTGCGAACGCGATCGGCTTCGTCTCGAAGACGACGGCGTGCGGAGGTCCGGCCTGCGAGCGGACGAGGCCGAGGTACTGCTCGTAGAACGCCTGTGAGGCGCCGAGGTCGCTCGCCTGGAGCGAGATGAAGTCGGGACCGGTGGCGGGCATGGCGATGCTCCGTTCTCTTCATGTCAGATTCCTGACACAGACCAACGTATGTCAGAATACTGACATGAGTCAAAACGGCACGGGCATCGACCTGGAGAAATCACTGGGCTACCTGCTCAAAGAGGCTTCGAGCGCTCTGCGCGCGGCCATGGAGGAGGTACTGCGCCCCCTCGGAATGACCGTGACGCACTACTCCTGCCTGGAACTGCTGGCTCAACGGCCGGGCCTGTCCAACTCCGACCTCGCGCGCGGCGCGTTCGTCACACGGCAGTCGATGAACGTGCTGCTCCAGACCCTGGAACGGGACGGCTACGTGACCAGGCCCGCGGCGGCGCCCGTCGGGAAGGTCCTCCCCACGCGGCTCACACCGCGCGGCCGACGGAGCCTGGAGAAGGCGACCGTGGCCGTCCGTTCCGTCGAGGTGAGAATGCTGGCCGGCCTGACCGACACCGAGCAGTCAGGCGCGTTCCGAATCCTGCAGAGCATGATCCATTCCCTGCGCGACACCAAAGACGACGGCCCATGCGGCGCTGGTTGACGCAACATCGTCTGGGAGACGCGGCTCCTGGCAATGCCTTCCAGCGCCTCGGCTCCCGCGCCGCGTCCGTCAGGCCACCGTCACTTCGAGAGGAAGTCGCGCAGCGCGGTGTTGACCTCGTCGGCGTGGGTCCAGAGCAGGCCGTGCGGTGCTCCTCCGACCTCGACGTAGTCGGCCTCGGGGAACGCCTTGTGGAATCGGCGGCCAGTGGCGTCGATCGGGAGGATGTTGTCCTTCGTTCCGTGCAGGATCAGCGCGGGCTTGCCGCTCGCACGGACCGCCTCGACATCGGCGCGGAAGTCCTCGATCCATGCCGGGACCGCGGCGTACGCGGCCACCGGCGCGCTGAGGACCGCGACGTTCCAGCTACCGGTCACCGCCTCCTCGCTGATACGGGTGCCGAGGTTCTCGTCGAGGTTGTAGAAGTCCGCGTAGAACTGCTTGAACCAGGCGTACCGGTCCGCCTTCGCGGTCGCCGCGATGCCGTCGAACACTTCCTGCGGCACGCCGTCGGGGTTGTCGTCGCGGGCGACGAGGAACGGCTCCAGTGAGGCGAGGAAGGCGAGCTTCGCGACACGCTCATGACCGTGCCGGCTCACGTAGCGGGCGAGTTCCCCCGTGCCCATCGAGAAACCGACAAGGACGACGTCCCGCAGGTCGAGGGTCTCGAGGACCGTGTTCAGATCGGCGGCGAAGGTGTCGTAGTCGTAACCGGAGTTCACCTTCGAGGACTGGCCGAAGCCTCGGCGGTCGTAGGTGATGACCCGATAACCCTGGGCCAGCAGTTCGCGCGTCTGACGTTCCCAACTGTGCCCGTCCAGCGGGTAGCCGTGGACCAGGACGACCGGCTGCCCGGAACCCTGGTCCTCGTAGTAGAGCTCGACCGGCGTGCTGTTCTCCGTGCCGACGGTGATGTAACCCATGGTCTCTTTCCCTTTCCGGCCGACGAACCGAACGCCGACCCGTGTCTTTGAGCCCGATGGCTCGATTTCTGTGCGAGAACTCCGTTTCACCGGCGGCGAGTCGGATGATTCCCCGCTCCGCCGCCGACCGCTTCCCGTGCCGGGCCCCCCCTCGGCGGACGCACGGCCTGGTCCACGGTGTCCACGACGGTGACGCGGCCGCCGTCGCCGGGATCGGGATCGGGCATGATCGATTCCGGGTCGGCGAGATACACCTCGTGACCACTCAGCGTCAGCCGACGCACGACCTCCAGCAGCACGCGCCGCGCCGCGCCGTCCATCGAATGGACCCTCGTCAGGTCCAAGGCCACCCTTACGGCCGAAGGCGGAACGGCCATGGCTTCCTGAACGACCCTCTCGGCCATGGCGAAGCCGATGCGGCCTTGCAGTCGCAGGACCCGGAGCGCGTTCGGTCCGCTGCCCACGTCATGGTGGGACCGCGCCACCGCACGCGCGGCGGCGGGGACCTCCATCACACGCAGTCCCATGCCCCCGGAGAGTCGTTCGAACAGGGACACCCCGCGAACGCTGTTCCCGTGACGATCCAGGCGTGGTGAGAACGTGGCCATGCCGATCTGTCCGGGGAGCGCGCCTATCAGGCCCCCTGCCACCCCGCTCTTCGCCGGAATGCCGACCCCGCGTGGTGACGCGCACGGAACACTGCCGGATGCAACCGTCCACGACGGCCTCGGGGTCCTCGGTGAGGCCACGCGCTCCGCCGGAAGCAGGTTCACCGCGCCGGCGAGTGCGTGCACGGTGATCGCACCAACGTTGATCATGGGATTGAGAGGGCGCAGTGCCTCTGCCCGATAGTCGGGAATGATCGGCCGCATTCGTCCTCCATGCGCAATCGGCGTCGGGCACCGCCGCACGACGGTGTGTCTGACTGTCCTTCCGCGCGGAAGGCGACGAGGTGACCGCGGTTTTCGGGTCCGGTCGAGGCGCCGCTGTTCTTCTGCGACGAGTGCTCAAGCAGCCGTGCCGGACTCGGGGGCGGCGGTGAGCGCGCGGAGCCGGTCGATGTCGACGTTGGCTCCGAAGGCGGGGGTTCCCGGCTCGAGCCGGACGCCCGCCGCAAGGCCGCCGATGGCGAGGGGGTCGAATCCGAGTGCGGTGATCAGGTCAGCGACGACGGCGAGATCCTCGGGCGAGTCCCCGGCGATCGCGATGGCCTTGCGTCCGACGGAGCCGACCGGACGGGCCCCGTCCTCGAGATCGTGGTAGCCCATGTGGTTGAGGGCTTTCACGACACGTGCGCCCGTCAGGAACCGCTGAACGGCCTCGCTCGACGACGTGTCGGGCGGGAGGATCTCGTCGCGGGGACCGTCGACCTCCCACCAGTGGTTCATCGCGTCGACGACCAGCTTGCCCTTCAGCTCCGTGACCGGGAGGTCACGGTGTTTGCCGAGCGGGAGGGCCAGGACCACCACGTCGGCGGCATCGGCGGCCCGGGCCGGCCATACGGCGGTCGCTCCGGGCGTGAGGACCCTGGCGGTGAGCGCGACCTTCGAGGGGTCGCCGGACCCGGAGATCAGGACTCGATAGCCGGCGGCGACCGCCAGGCGTGCCAGGACAGTGCCGACCTTCCCGGCTCCCAGGATTCCGATCGTGGTGACAGGGTCAGTCATCGCGTGGCTCCCGCCGAGGCCGCGGGCCGCTCGGACAGAAGTTCACGGACCCGAGGGATGACCTGGGTGCCGTACAGCTCGACCGAACGCAGGCGCGCGGAGGCCGAAACGGTGCCGGCGGCGGAGTAGATCATGTCGAACCGGCCCGCGTCCAGGACTCGTACGGCATGGGCGATCCTCGCCGCGACCGTCTCGGCCGTGCCGACGTACAGCGACCCGCGGTCCACCTCCGCGTCGAATTCCTCCCGGCGGAGCGGCGGCCAGCCGCGCTGCCTCCCGATGCGGTCGCGGATCTCCTTGTACCCGGGGTAGAAAAGCTCCTTGGCCTCTTCGTCGGTGGAGGCGACGAAACCGGGCGAATGAGTCCCGATCGGCTGGGCCGTTGTGCCGAACTCGTCGCTGGCACGCCGGTAGAGATCCACGTAGGAAGCGAACCGGTCGGGAGCGCCGCCGATGATGGCGAGCATGAGCCGGAAGCCGTATCGCGCGGTGCGGAGCACGGACTGCGGTGTCCCGCCCACCCCTACCCAGGTGTTGAGACGTCCCGACTCCGTCTTCGGGTACACGTCGGCATCGCGCAGGGCGGCACGCGTGGTGCCGTCCCAGGTGACCGGCTTCTCGTCCAGGAGTCGATGGAAAAGGTCGATCTTCTCCTCGAACAGCACGTCGTAGTCCTTGAGGTCGTACCCGAACAGCGGGAACGACTCGGTGAAGGAACCGCGCCCGAGAATCACCTCGGCGCGGCCGTTGGAGAGCGCGTCGACCGTGGCGAACCGCTGGAACACCCGCACCGGGTCGTCCGAGGACAGCACGGTCACGCCCGAGGCGAGCCGGATGCGCCTCGTGGCCGTCGCGATGCCCGCCAGCACCGTCTCGGGGCTGGAGATCGCGTACTCGGGTCGGTGGTGCTCGCCCAACGCGACGACGTCGATACCGACCTGGTCGGCGAGGACCGCTTCAGTCACCGCGGCGCGGATGGCCTGGGCGTGCGAGACGATGACGCCCTGGTCGTCCCGGGGCCGGTCCCCGAAGCTGTCGATGCCGAACTCGATTTGCGAAACGTCCATCGTGCTCACTCGCTCAACGCTTTCGTTGGGTCGGGGCATGGCGATGCGTGGCTCGTGACCGCCGGGCGGGACATCCGTCCCTGGCGACCTGTGCGCGGACTCCCCGCCGGTCAGGTGCAGCGACCGCACCGCCGTCGCTTTAGTTGACATGTAAACCATGCCACTCTCATGGTTGAGATGTCAACTAGATTCCGGTGCGACACCCTCGACAGCAGTGGATCGAGGGGAGGCCGGGCACAGACCTCCGACCCCTGACGAGGATTCCTCGCCTGACGCGGGCCCGCATGGCCGTGCCGCCCACCGGCGGGGGCCGCTGCGGCCCCGCCGGAAGGTGCTCGCTCTCACCCTCACCGTCGTCGCGATCGCGGCGACCGCGCTCGCGGCCGCTTCCGCGGCGACGACGGACACGCCCAAGGACACCGCGGCACCCCTGAAGTGGGAACCGTGCCCGAAAGGAGCCGCCGCGCCGCGGTTGGAGTGCGGAACCCTGCACGTCCCCCTGGACTACAGCCGGCCCGACGGTCGCCAGATCGAGATCGCGGTTTCCAGACTGGCCAGTGATCAGCCGTCCAAGTCCGGGGTGTGCTGTTCACCAATCCGGGAGGCCCGGGCGCGGTCGGGCTCATCTATCCCGCCAGCGCGTGGATGCTGCCGCACACCACCACCGCCAACAACGCCGCAAGGGGTGCGCGCCGAGACCAGGGCCGTGTTGTGCGGCTGCGGTCAGAGCCGCCTCCAGCCGTACTGCGACCACGCGGGGCCCTGCCGTGAGTGACGCGACCGGCGCCCCGGCCCGCGCAGTGGGGACACCGCTCGGCTGAGTTCTCGTCAGCAGCGCCGAGAACGACTCCGCCCGCCTCACGCGCCAGAGGTCGGCCGGATGCTTCCGTCAGCCTCTGTGCGGCCGACTTCGACCACCGCCTTGCCGTGGAGGGTGCGCGTGAGGAGCCGGTCGATCGCTTCGTCGACGCGGTGCCAGGAGCCGCGCCACGCCACTGACGGAGTCAGGTCCCCCATGGCGACCCGCTCGCTCAACCAGCTGAGGTCGGGAGGCAGCGGAGCGCCGTCGAGCTGGTGGAAGGTGACGATGCTGCGGTTGTGACGCGCCGGACCGGCGATGAGGGCACCCGGCGGGAACGACTCCGGCTCGGGAGCGACGTGCCCCAGGGCGACGAGCACCCCGTCCCGCTCCAGGAGGCCGAACGCCTCCACGAGGAGCGCGCCACCGACACACTCGACGACTCCGTACACGGATCCGGCGTACTCACTGGGGCGAGAGACCACCTCGGCGGCACCGAGAGAGCGCAGCTCGTCGGCGTACGGCGCGGCCGAGCCGGTGACGGCGACGACCGTGGCCCCGCCCATGCGCGCGAGTTGCACCGCGTAGCGTCCGACTCCCCCGGTGGCGCCCGTGACCATGACGGTTCGGCCGAGGATGGGGCCGATGCGCCGTAGCGCGCGCAGAGCACTGTTGGCGGCGACCGGGATGGTGCTCACTCCGCCGAGATCCGCGTCCCGGGGAACCACACCGATCATCGCGGTGTCCGCGACCCTGTACTCGGCCCAGCCGTTCGCCTCGTCGAGTGTGATGACAGGCGTACCCACCGGGGGCCCGGAGCCGTCGCGTGCGGCTTCGACGACATGTCCGGCCGCTTCCCACCCCGGAATGGCACCGTCGGGCAGTTCGCGCGCGGTCACGATCTCCCCGTAGTTGAGCGAGAACGCGTCTACCTTCACCAGGACCTGGGAAGGGCCGGGCCGAGGTGGTTCGGCCTCGCCCACCCGGAGCGCCGTACCGCGTGTGTGGTCGACCATCAGTGCCCTCACGGAAGCCCTCCTCAATGTGCCCCTGAGAGGCACATGCTACCAAGTGGCACATCGAGGGTTTCACGGTAGGCTGCACGCGTGGATGGCGCCAGACCGGTCGGAGGGCAGGGCGGAGCCCGGCCGGAGACACTCAGGGAGCGCAAGAAGGCGCAGACCCGCCGGGACCTGGTGGTCCATGCGCTGGAGTCCTTCACCCTTCACGGCGCGGATGCTGTCACCCTCGACGACTTGTGCCTTCAGGTGGGCGTCTCGAAGCGCACGTTCTTCCGGTACTTCACCAGCAAGGAAGACGCGGCGATGACGCCGTTGCAGGATCTGTGGCGCGAGTTCCTGCGGCGGCTGGATTCGGAGCCGCAGTCCCGCGACGCCGACGCGACAGTCCTCTCCGTCCTGCGCGACACCCTGGTCGCCTCCATCCGCGAATGTGCGGCTCGGGACGCGAACTGGACCCGGCTCACGCTCCTTGCGCTCGGGCTCGACGCCGTCCACCCGTCGTTCGCCGCGCACAATCTCCGGTTCTGCGACGAGGCCGTTCAGGCTGCGCTGAGCACCCTGGCACCGGTCCTGGGCATTTCGGATGCGGACGATCCCAGGCCCAGGCTCCTGCTCGACCTCTTCCTCGTCGCCTCGCGTGACGCCCAACGAGTCTGGATGCGGCGCCCGGAAGACGGCGACAGCGCGGAGAGTCTCGTCCTTCTCCTCAACCGCACCGTCGCCGCGCTCCCGGCGAGTCTCGAACTCAAGGCTCCTCAAGACTGATCGCTCACGCGTTCATGCCGGCCCTCCCCACCGCCCGGCCTGTGACTCGGCTCGCACCAGGAACGCGCACCGCTCCGGCGCACCCGTGCTGGCACTCGCCTCACCCATCCCGTCCCGTCAGATCGGCACCGGTTTCTTCCAGGAGACGCACCCGGAACGGCTGTTCGTCGAGTGCGGCGAATACCGCGAGATGATCAGCACCTCCGAGCAGATGCCGGGGTACTGCGGAGGCGGGCGCTCTCGCACGACGGACCGTTCCCGGTCGACCTGGTGCCCGAACCCGACGCGCTGTCGAGCCGCCGCACGTCTCGGCCGCTTCGGCCCTGGGGGCCGACATCGCACGCCCGGTGGCGCTTCCGTACGGGCTCGTCGGCTGCGACGCCGAAGGCGACCTCGGGATCGTCCCGTCCACGTCAGATCTGGTTGGTGCCGCCGTCGACGTAGATGTTCGCGCCGACGACGTAGCTGCTCTGCTCCGAGGCGAGGAAGGCCACGACCGCGGCGGCTTCCTCGGGCTGGCCCATGCGGCCCTTGGCCACGGTCGCGGCGACGTTCTCCTTGACGGCCCGGGCGGTCTCCTCGTCGCCGAAGGCGGCGGTGCCCCCGGGCGTCTCGATCCATGCCGGCGAGACCACGTTGACCCGGATGCCGCGGGTCTTGAGCTCGTTGGACCACGTCCGCGCGAAGGACCGGACGGCCGCCTTCGACGCCGCGTAGGCGCCGAACGCTTCCACGCCGCGGTCGCTGGCCGTCGAGCCGACCAGGACGACCGACGCTCCGTCGTTGAGCAGCGGCAACGCCTTCTGCACGGTGAACAGGGTGCCTCGGACATTGACCCCGAAGGTCTGGTCGAAGTGCTCCTCGGTGGTCTGTTCCAGTGTCACGAACGCGCCGATCGCCGCGTTCGCCACGAGCACGTCCAGACCGTTGCCTCGCGCCCGGACGGCGGCGTAGAGCCGGTCCAGGTCCTCCGGCTTCGCGATGTCGCCGACGACCGCGGTGGCCCGGTCCGCTCCGATGGTCTTGACGGCGGCCTCCAACTCGGACGCGCGGCGACCGGTGACGAAGACGTACGCGCCCTCGTCCGCCAGCCGTACCGCGGTGGCCAGACCGATACCCGTGCTGCCCCCGGTGACCACCGCCGTCCTGCCTTCCAGCTGTCCCATGTGGATGTCTCCCTCACCGTCCCGGTGCCCATCTGTACGACATCGATACTGCGGGAGCAGAGGAGTACGATCAATCACGGATAGTCCTCCATTGTTTACGTATCGTCCAGGAGATGTCGTCGATGCTCGGGTTCGGGGATCCGGTGGCCGACGCGATCAGCCTGCTCCGGCCCCGCACGGTGATCGGGCCCAATCTCCGGGCCTCGGGAAAGTGGGCTCTGCGCTTCGACACGTTTCCTCACGTGCGGGTCGGGGGCCTCGTACGCGGCACGTGCTGGTTGATCCTCGAAGGGCACGAGCCGGTGCTCCTGCGGGAGGGTGACACCTTCATGCTGGGCAACCCGCCGCCTTACGTGCTGGCCAGCACGCTCGACGCAAGCCCGCGCCCCGCGGAGCCGGTGTGGGCGGGCGCCGACGACGGATTCGTGCGGATCGGCCCGGAGTCCGAGGAGGACCTCTACCTCTGCGTCGGGCACATCGCGTTCGACGACAGGAACGCGGCACTCCTGACCGATCTTCTGCCGCCGCTCGTGATCGTCCGCGCCGGCGATCCTCATGGCGGGCCGCTCGCCCGGCTGATCGATCTCCTCGCCACCGAGGTCGGGATCACCGCCGCCGGTGGCCCGCTGGTGCAGAACCACCTCGCGCAGATCCTGCTCGTGCACATGCTCCGCGCCCACGCCGGTCAGACCGACCGGCCCACCGGCTGGCTGGGCGCCCTGAACGAGGACGGCATCGGTGCCGCCCTGCGCGCCGTGCACGCGGACGTGGCCCACTCCTGGACCCTCAAGGAGCTCGCCGAGATCAGCCACATGTCACGTTCCGCGTTCGCCCATGCCTTCAAGAGCCACGTCGGGGTCCCGCCGCTGGAGTACCTGATCCAATGGCGCATCAGCCTCGCCCGCGACGCCCTCGCCCGCGACACTCTGTCGATCTCCGAGCTGGCGCGCGCCACGGGTTACCGGTCCGAGAGCGCGTTCAGCACCGCGTTCCGCCGCGTCGTCGGCTCATCGCCCGCACAGTTCCGGAACGAGGAACGGCAGTCATCACGCTCGGCCGCGAACGGAAACTGAAGGAGCCGTCCCACGCTCAGCCGACCCCGCTCGCGCCCGCGACTCATACGGCGGATCCGCGGGCCTGACGTGGGGACATCGGGTCGCGTCCTGCTTGCCACGGGAGCAGATGAGATGTCAACAACATCGATAGACTGTGCGTATGGACGTGACGCCGCGCTGGCTCGAGCCGGAAGAGAAGGCCGCCTGGGACAGCTTCATCCGCATGCAGGAGACCCTCATCGGACGGCTGTCCCGCCACGTCCAGACCGACTCCGGAATGTCCGCGTCCGACTACATCGTGCTCTCCAGCCTCACCGAAAGGGGCGGGGGGCGCATGCGGTTCCTGGATCTGGCCAAATCCGTGGAGTGGGAGAAGAGCCGGATGTCCCACCAGGTCTCGCGGATGACGAAACGCGGGCTCACCGTCAGGGAGGAATGCCCCGACGACGGCCGTGGAGCATTCGTCGTCGCGACTCCCGCCGGCTACAAGGCGATCGAAGACGCCGCGCCGATGCACGTGGAGCGCGTACGGCGCCTGTTCGTCGATGCCCTGACCCCGAGTCAGCTCAGCACGCTCGCTCTGATCTCCAAGAGAATCCTGGACCACATCGAGAAGCAGCCGGACTGACCGGGCGTCACCGTCAGTTCACGTTCTGCCCGGCCGCCAGGGCCTCGTCAGGTGCTTCGAAGGCGACGCGAATGGCCGCGGAGCCGGCACCGGAGCGCTGGGCTGAGGGCAGTGCCGCGCACGGAGGGCGTCGGCGCAGAAGGCGGCAGGGCGGTGGCGGCGGGCGAGTCGAGCGGTGTGGCGGGGTCAGTGGTCCTCGGCTGACGCGCGTCGGCCGGGGTGGGGGTGGGGGCGGCGCTGGTGCACCACGCCGTAGGTCTGCGCGAGCGCGGCGGTCGCGCGGTCGTACGAGCGCTGGGCGATGCCGACGAACAGGCAGTCGACCACGGCCAGTTGGGCGATCCGGCTGGCGGTGGAGCCGGACCGCAGGGGCATCTCGCGGACCGCGGTGGTGAGCACCAGGTCGGCGGACCGGGTGAGCAGCGAGCCCGCGAAGTTGGTGAGGGCGATGGTGGTCGCCCCGCGCTCGGCGGCGGCCTCCAGGGGGTCGACGGTGTCCACGGTGGCGCCGGAGTGGGAGATGCCGACCGCCACGTCGTTCTTGCCGAGCAGGGCGGCGGCGGTCAGGGCCGCGTGCGCGTCCGTCCAGATGAACGCCATGAGGCCGATGCGGTGCAGCTTCTGGTGCAGGTCCTGGCCGACGAAGCCGCTCGCCCCGATGCCGAAGATGTCGATCCTGCGGGCCTGGGATATCGCCCGTACGGCCAGTTCCAGGGTGTCGAGGTCGAGGTTGGCACCGGTCTCCTCCAGCGCCCGCGCCTCGTTGTACACGATTTTGTCCACGACCTGGGCGAGGGTGTCCGCCTCGCTGATGTCGCCGCTGGCCCGTAGCCGGTCCGCGCTCTGCGCGTCCTCGCGCGCCGCCGCTCCGGCCAGCGCCACGCGCAGGTGCGGGTAATTGCGCAGCCCGATCGTCCGGCAAAAGCGCATCACCGTCGTCACCGAGGTCTCCGCCTGCCCGGCCAGCGCCGTGCTGGACAGCCGCGCCGCCCCGGCCGGATCGCTCAGGATCGCCGCCGCGACCCGCTTCTCCGCGGGCTGAAGGGAGGGGACGGCGCCGCGGATCCTGACCAGTACGTCACCGGCGCGCGCGTCGTCGGGCGCCCGGTGCGCCGTGACGCCGGAGACGGGAGGGGCCGCCGCGGTCGGAGGGACCGCGGCGGACGCGTCCTGCGCGGTGGGCACGGGCAACAGTGCGCGCTTGGCCATGGCTTCCTCCAGATGACGTCAGCGACAGCGTAGCCCGGAGATGATGTTAAAAACGAACACTATGACCGCCGCTCGCGGTAGTTATTGACGCGTCAGGCCGTCATCTCCATACTTGCCGAATCACCGCAGCCCAAGGGCGGTCCGCAGCCGGACCGTCCGGCCATGCCGTACGCCCGGCGGGCGGGGCTGCGCGTACGGGGGACGGCGCCGCCGGGGTCCCCGTCCGACACCTCTGGCACCGCACCGCGAAGGAGACACAGCTCGATGAGATCTATGTGCAAGGCAGGCATTGCCGGGCTCACCGCGGCCGTCTTCCTGCTCACCGCGTGCGGGAACGACGGCTCGTCCTCCTCTTCCCCCTCCTCCGCCGACGGCAAGTCGCTGACCTGGTGGGTCATGAAGGGCACCAACCCGGACGCGACGGCCTTCTACGCCGCGGCGAAGAAGGAGTTCGCCGCCGAGACCGGCGCCACCTTGAAGATCCAGGAAGTGCAGTGGGCCGACGCCCACGACAAGCTGGTCCGCGCCTTCGCGGGCGGCGGCGGTCCCGACGTCTCGGAGATCGGCACCACCTGGACCCCGGAGTTCGCCGCCGCGGGCGGGCTCACCGACCTCACCCAGCAGATCGACTCCGCGGGCATCTCCAAGGACCTGATCCCCGCTCTGAAGGACTCCGCGACCTACGACGGCAAGCAGTACGGCGTCGGCTGGTACGCCGGTGTGCGGGCGATCGTCTACCGCAAGGACGTCTTCACCGAGCTGGGCCTGAAGACCCCGGCCACCTGGGCCGAGCTCGAGCAGACCGTGAAGACGCTCAAGCAGAAGAAGCCCGACATGATGCCCATGCCGATCGCCGGCGCCAGCTCGTACGCCTCGGCGCCCTTCATCTGGGGTGCGGGCGGTGACTTCGCCAAGGACAGCGGCGGCAAGTGGACCGGCACCCTCGACTCGCCGCAGGCCCGGGCGGGCCTGGAGTTCTACACCAACCTCGCGCTCAAGGACGACTCCTCCAGCGTCGGCGCCTCGACCTGGAAGGAGACCGACCTGCTCGACTCCTTCGTCAAGGGCAAGGCCGCCATGGTGATCCAGGGCAACTGGACCCCGAAGACCGCGGTCGCCACCGACCCCACCCTCAAGGACAAGATCGGCGCCTTCCCGATCCCGGGCAAGGACGGCGGCATCGCGCCCGCGTTCCTCGGCGGCTCCAACCTCGCGGTCCTCAAGACCAGCAAGAACCCCGATCTGGCCTGGAAGTTCATCAAGATGATGACCACCGGCGGCCTGAGCAAGCAGTGGGCGGACCAGGCGGGTTACTTCCCCAGCACCACCACGCAGCTCAAGCAGTACGCCAACAGCCCCGACCCGCTGGTGGCGCCGTTCGCCAAGACGATGCTCGAAGCGGGCAAGAACGTGCCGAGCGCGCCGCAGTGGGGCGCCGTCGAGGGCGACCAGACCGTGACGCAGATGCTCCAGTCGATCCTTACCGGCACCTCGGTGCAGAAGGCCACCACGACAGCCTCTGACTCCATCACCAAGACGCTCCAGGGGAGCTGACGTGGAGGACGTCACCGTGACCGACGGCGTGCGCACCGTCCCCGCACTCGCGGAGGACGCGCGCCGTCCGGTCCGGCGCACGCCGCCGCTCGTGGCCCGGCTGCGGCCGTGGCTGCTGCTCGCCGCGCCGCTGGCCGTGATCGCGGCGCTGCTGCTCTACCCGATCGTGCGCGTCACCTATCTGTCGTTCCAGCGCTACGGCCTGAAGGAGATCATCTCCGGCCACCCGACGTACATCGGTGTGGACAACTACCGCGAGGCGCTGGCGGGCTCGTATCTGTGGCACACCGTGCTGCCGAACACCGTGCTCTTCGCGCTGGTCGCCGTCGCGGGCACCATCGTCTTCGGGACGCTGGTGGCGCTGCTGCTCCAGACCCTGGGTCCCAAGTCGCGGGCCGCCGTCATCGCCTCCGCGCTCATCGCGTGGGCGCTGCCCGCGGTCACCGGCACCTATGTCTGGGTGTGGATCTTCGATCCGGACTCGGGCCTGGCCCGGCGGGCCTTCCAGAGTGTCGGGCTGCTCGGTCCCGACGGGTACAACTGGTTCACCGACCGGCTGTCGTTCTACTCGATCGCCGAGCTGAACGTGATCCACCACAGCTACCCGTTCGTCGCCATCACCGTCTTCGCCGGGCTGACCACAGTGCCGCAGGAACTGCACGAGGCGGCCCGGCTGGACGGCGCGAGCGCCTGGCAGCGGTTCTGGCACGTCACGGTGCCGGTAATGCGGCCGGTGTTCGCCGTGGTCACCGTGCTCTCGACGATCTGGGACTTCAAGGTCTTCACCCAGATCTACCTGATGCCGGGCGGCGCGGGCTCCAACCCGGACGTGCTCAACCTCGGTGTGTGGTCCTACATGAAGGCGATCAACCAGAACCAGTACGGGCTGGGCGCGGCCATCGCCGTCCTGCTCACCGTCGTACTGCTGGCGATCACCGCGGTGTACCTGCGGGTGCTGTTCAAAGAGGATGAGATCCGATGACTGCCAGATCCTCCAACTGGGTCAGGACCGGCAAGTTCGCGGCCACGGCGCTGGTCCTGCTGTTCACACTGTTCCCGGTGTACTTCATGCTCTCCACGGCCCTGAACGGGCGGGCGAGTTCGGGCACGGACAGCCTGTTCCCCACCCACTTCACGATGGGGCACTTCTCGAAGGTGATGTCCTCGGGGGCCTCGGGCGGCTTCGGCCGCTACATGGTCAACTCGGCGATCGTCACCGTGATCGTGGTGGTCGCCTCGGGTGTGCTCGCGCTGCTCGGCGCGGTCGCCATGGCGCGCTTCCGGTTCCGGCTGCGCACCACCGTGCTGGTGCTGATCCTCGTGGTGCAGATGCTGCCCGCCGAGGCGCTGGTCATCCCGCTGTTCCTTCAGATGAAGGACTTGCGGATGCTCAACTCGCTGCTGGGCCTGGCGGTTGTCTACACGGCCTTCGCGTTGCCGTTCGCGATCTGGAATCTGCGGGGCTTCGTGGCCGCGGTGCCGGTCGAGTTGGAGGAGGCCGCCTACCTGGACGGCTGCTCCTGGTGGCGGATGTTCCGCTCGATCCTGCTGCCGCTGGTCGTGCCGGGACTCATCGCCACCAGCGCGTTCTCCTTCGTCCTGGCCTGGGAGGAGTTCACCTTCGCGCTGACCTTCCTGTCCGACCAGAACAGGATGACCGTCGGCGTCGGCCTCGCGGAGTTCCTCGGCCAGAACACCAACGACTGGGGCGGCCTGATGGCGGCCTCCACGCTGGTGACGATTCCGGTCGTGATCGTCTTCGTGCTGGCCCAACGACGGCTGACCATGGGCCTGGTGGCCGGCGCCGTGAAGTGAGGACTCCATGTCATCTGTGAACACCGGGACCTCCGGGAGCACCACGAGCACGGCGCCCGCCGTGGACGAGCGGACCCGGCGGCTGGTCCATGCCGTCCTCATGCCGGGCTTCACCGGTACGTCGGCGCCGCCGTGGCTGCTCGACGCCCTGCGCGACGGCCTGGGCTCCGTCTGCTACTTCGGGCACAATCTGGAGTCGCCCGAGCAGACCGCGGCGCTGTCAAAGCGGATCCACGCGGCCGGGCGGGCGGTCATCGCGATGGACGAGGAGGGCGGCGGTGTCACCCGGCTGCATGTGCGCGGCGGCTCTCCGCACGTCGGCGCGGCGGTGCTCGGCCGCGCCGACGACCTCGCGCTGACCGCGGCGGTCGCGCGCGGGATCGCCCGTGACGTACGGGCGGCGGGCATCGACCTGGCGCTCGCGCCGGTGGCGGACGTCAACTCCGACCCCGCCAACCCGGTGATCGGGGTGCGCTCCTTCGGCGCGGACCCCGATCTGGTCGGCACGCACACGGCCGCGTTCGTGACCGCGATGCAGGCCGAGGGGGTCGCGGCCTGCGCCAAGCACTTCCCCGGTCACGGCGACACGAAGGTCGACTCGCACGTGGGCCTGCCGGTCGTGGGGGTCGATCTGGAGACGCTGCGGAGCCGGGACCTCGTGCCGTTCGCGGGCGCGGTGGAGGCCGGGGTGCGCTGCGTGATGACCTCGCACATCGTCTTCCCCGCGCTGGACAGCGCCATGGCGACCGTCAGTCCCGCCGTCGTCGCCCTGCTCCGCGACGGTCTGGGCTTCGACGGCGTGATCGTCTCCGACGCGATCAGCATGCTGGCGGTCGCCGAGACCATCGGCTTCGCCGAGAGCGCGGTACGGGCGCTGGCCGCGGGCGTCGATCTGGTGTGCCTGGGCAATCCGGGCCTGCCGCTGACCGGTGGCACGCCCACCGACGAGGAGGAATTCCGCACGGTGCTGGACGCGGTGACGCGGGCGGTCGCCGAGGGCCGCCTGCCGGTGGCCCGGCTCGAAGAGGCGGCGGCCCGCGTCCACGCCCTCGCGGACTGGACCCGAGGGGCCCGAGGGGCCCGAGGCGGCGACGTCTCGGAAGCTTCGGTGACGTCGGACGTGACGGACGCCAACGCCGCCGCGGCGCGGCGGGCACTGCGCGTACGCGGACAGGTCGCCGGCTCGCTGAGCGGGGCGGTGCGCGTCGTGGACGTGCGCAGGCGGCGCAATGTGGCGACCGGGCGGCTCTCCGACCTGGTCGCGGACGCCCTGCTCGAACGGCTGCCCGGCTCGACCGTCGAGGCGGTCTTCGCGCGGACGGCGACCGTCGAGGGCCGGGCCCAGCAGGGGGACCTGACACCGGGCGAGGCGCAGGACGGTACGGCCTCCCCCGGTATCCCGGCCGATGTGGTCCTGGTCGGCACTCCCGGCAGCGATCCCGCCCAGGACGCGGCGCTCGCACGGCAGTTGGCCCTCTCCCCCGGCGCCGTCGTCGTGTGCCTCGGCTGGCCGGGCACCGAGGACGTCCTGCCCGAGGCGGTCAACGCGGTCTTCACCCACGGCGAATCCCTCCCCACCGCCCGGGCGGTCGCCGCGCTGCTCACCCGCTGACGCCCGGCGGCCCTCGGCCGTGGGGCCGAGGACCGCGGGTGCTGCGGGTGGGCGCCGCGCGTCGGTGCTACGCGTTCGCCGCCGTGCGGCTGATACGGACGCGTTGGGCGATCAGGGCGAGGGCGCCGAAGACGATGACGGCCGCGCTGTAGACGACGGCGGTGCGGTGGAGGCCGACGTCGGTGGTGGCGAATCCGGCGACCACGGCGGGGATGCTGAAGGCGAGGTAGGAGATCACGAAGGCGACGGCGAAGAGCTCGCCGCGCTCGGCCGGTTCGGCGATCCGGGCGAGGGTGCCGAAGCTGGCCAGACCGGCGGCGCCGAAGCCGACACCGGCGACGGCGGTGCCGAGGGCGGCCGTGGTGACCGACTCGGCCTGCACTCCGGCCAGGCCGACGGCGGTGCCGGTGACCAGCAGGGCGGCGCCGAGCGCGAGGGTGCGTTCGGTGGGCCAGCCGCGCAGGGCGAAGGCGGTGACCGAGGCCGGTCCGCACAGCAGGGTGACGACGAGTCCGCCGATGACGTGGCTGGACAGGCCGAACAGTCCCACCGCGACCGAGGGGCCGAGCGCGAGGTACAGACCGCCCAGCGCCCAGCTCGCGACGAGGATCGGCACGAGTCCGACGAGGTCGGCGCGGAGCCGGGGGGCGACGCCGAGGCGCGGTTGCAGCGAACGCGCCGCGCCGGGCCGCCGCTGCGAAGTCTCGGGCAGCAGGGAGACGAGCAGGCCCGCGAGCACCAGACCGGCGAGCAGGAGTACGTAGACCAGGCGGGTCGGGTGCGGGCCGTACTGCACGAGGAAGCCGCAGCCGAGCGCGCCCACGCCGAGGCCGAAGGTGGGGGCCGCGCCGCTGATGACTCCGGCGCGGTGCGGTGCGTGCGGTGGGTTGAGGTCGACCAGGGTCGCGCCGAGTGTCGTCATGGCCGCGCCGGTGGCGATGCCCTGGACGAAGCGGGCCACCAGCAGCACGGAGACGTCTCCCGCGACGATGAACAGCAGCATCGCGACGGCTTCGAGCGCGATGGCCGAGACGAGGACGGGGCGGCGGCCGATGTGGTCCGACAGCGCCCCGAGCACCAGCAGCGCGCCGATCATGCCGACGACGTACACCGCGAAGACGGTGGTCAGCATGGACGCGGAGAAGTTCCATTCGTGCTGGTAGACGACGTAGAGCGGGGACGGCGCGCTCGACGCCGCCATGAACAGGATGAAGATCGCGGCGATGGCGGCGAAGGCGACGGGACGGCTCAGGCCGCGCCGCCGGGAGCCGTTCCCCGCGCCCGGTATCGCCACGGGCTCGGCGCCCCGGGACGTGACACCCGGGGACGCGGGGCTCTTCTCTTGGGGCGTCAGCGCTCCGGTCATACGACTCTCCGATTGCAGTGATCGTTGCGTTAGCGACGTTCATGCTAACGCAGCGATTGGTGCGATAATTTCCGCATGACCGAAGCAGTCCAGACCCGTCCCGGTGGCCGTTCCGCACGCGTACGGGCCGCAGTGCACCGAGCCGTCGAGGAATCGCTCGCCACGGAACCGGGCGACGCGCTCACCATTCCCGCCGTCGCCGCGCGCGCCGGGGTGCACCCCACCACCGTCTACCGGCGCTGGGGTTCGGTGGCGCAGCTCCTGGCCGATGTCGCGACCAGCAGGTTCAGCGGTGACATCGTCGTACCCGACTCCGGCTCGCTGGCCGGTGACCTGGAGCGGTGGATGGGCGACGTCGCCACCGACCTCGCCGACCCCGACGTGCTGGCCCTGATGCGCGCGACGATCGGCTCGGGCCCGGAGGGCGGCTGCGCGTGCACGGCCGACCGGCACGACCAGCTCCGCGCGATCATCGAGCGCGAGCAGGCGCGCGGCGGCAAGGTCCCGTCCTTGGAGCGCGCGGTCGACACGCTGCTCGGCCCGCTGTACTACCGCGCGATCTTCAGCGCCCGCCCCGCTTCCAGCGCATGGGCGCGCGGCCTGGTCGCCACGCTGCTGGCGACCACGTAGCCGCGGGGGCCGGAGGTCACGTCACCGCGATCGGGGAGCCTCCGGCGGCCAGGGTGATGTCGAGGGTCGCGGGATTCAGGACGTGGTCGCGGACGAGATAGCCCGCGCCCGCGATCCCGGCGCGGGACTTGTAGCGGGTGGGCACGATGCGCAACTGCCGGGTGGCCAGCGGGAGTGAGCGCTGGTAGATCACCTCGCGCACGCCTGCCAGCAGGTGGTCGCCGGTGGTGCCGAGCATGCCGCCGAGGACGATGACGTCGGGGTTGAGCAGGCTGGTGGCGTAGGCGACCATCTCGCCGAGGACGCGGCCCGCGGCCCGCAGGCTGGCGACGGCCTCGGTGTCGCCGCGCTTGACCTGGGTGACGACATAGCGCGCGTCGTGGCTGTCGCTGTGCTGGCGGCTGCGCAGGTCGCGGGCCAGGGCCCAGCCGCCGATCAGGGCTTCCAGGCAGCCGAGGTTCCCGCAGCGGCACTGGGGGTCGCCGAAGCCGCCGATGTGCGCGTGGCCGATGTCGCCCGCCGCGCCCTGGGCGCCGCGGTTGATCTGGCCGCCGATCACCATGCCGCTGCCGACCCCCGTACCGGCCTTGATGTAGAGCAGGTGCGGCTCGTCGCGCCAGAACCGCCGGTGCTCGGCCAGGGTGAGCAGATTGACGTCGTTGTCGATCAGGATCGGGACCTGCCAGGTCCTGCGCAGGTGGCCGCGGATGTCGTAGCCGTCCCAGCCGGACATGATCGACCAGCCGAGCACCTTGCCCGCGTCGTAGTCCACGGGCGCGGGCAGGCCGAGGCCGATGCCCGCCACCGGTATGTCGCCCAGTCCGGCCTGGACGATCATGTCGCGCACGGTCTCGGTGATCTTGTCGAGCAGGACATCGGGGCCCTCACCGAGGGCGAGTCGTTCGACCCGGTCGACCAGGATGTTGGTGTTGAGGTCGGTGACCGCGATACGGGTCCGCTCCTCGCCGATGTCCACGCCGATCATCAGCATCGCCGCGTGGTTGAGCTGGAGCGTCTTGGACGGCCGGCCGCGCGAGGGCACGTTCTCCGCGCCCTCGCGGATCAGGTCGGCGGCGAACAGCGCGTCGAGCCGCTGGCCGACCGTGGACCGGGACAGGCCCGTGACCTGGGTGAGGGCGGACCGCGTGCGGGCCTGGCCCGTGGTGATGAGTTCCAGGATTCTTCCAGGCCCCTCGTCGGCCCGCCACGGTGACGGGCCGCCTGTCGTCGTACTGGTCGTCGCAGTCATCTCACTCCCGGTCTCGGACGTCGGCCAGAGCTTAGTGAAGCACGTTCTTTTGTCGATGGAAAGACAAAAGATAAATATTTCTGCTTGACAGTCAGTGAAACATTGCGAAATATCTCTGTCATCGCCCCGTGCTCTGCCGACTGGCCGAGTTAACGGCCCCGCATCCAGGAGGAACCCCATGAAGATCACCCGATGGGCCAGCAGACCGGCACAGCTCGGAGTCATGGCCCTGGCCGGAACCTGTGCCCTCGCCGTCGCGGGGTGCAGTTCGAGCAGCGGCAGCACCACCGGCAGTTCCGGCGGAGCGGTCACGATCGGCATCGTCGAGCTGAACCTGAGCAACCCGTTCTTCGGCACCCTGGAGAAGGCGACCGAGGCCGCCGCCAAGGCCAAGGGCTGGAAGGTCATGAAGGCCGAGGCCAAGGTGCCCGGTGACTCCGCCACCCAGGTGACCGCCATCGAGAACATGATCGCCAACAAGGTCAAGGCCATCGTGCTCACCCCGGCCAACGCGACCGCGCTCAACGGCGTGGTGAAGCAGGCGAGGGACAAGGGCATCCTCGTGATGACCGTCAACTCGCCGCTGTCGCCGGAGAGCGCCGCGGACGCCACCTACGCGACCGACAACGTCGCCGCGGGAAAGCTCATCGGCCAGTGGGCCAAGGCGTCCTCGCCGCAGGACCCGCACATCGCGATGCTCGACTTCGACCTGTCCGACGGTCCGGCCAAGGGACGCCACGACGGCTTCCTCGAGGGCTACGGCATCACCGCCAAGTCGCCGCAGGTGGCGGGCACCGCGCTCACCCAGGGCACGATCGACACCGGGCAGTCCGCGATGGAGAACCTGCTGTCGGCCCACCCCGACATCAACGTCGTCTACACGATCAACGAGCCGACCGCGCACGGCGCTTACACCGCCATCAAGAACAAGGGCCTCGCGGGCAAGACCACGTTGGTCTCGGTCGACGGCGCGTGCTCCGGCGTCCAGGACGTGAAGAACGGCGTCATCGGCGCCACCGCCATGCAGTTCCCCAGCAAGATGGGTGAGATGGCCGTCGAGGCCGCCGCCGCCTACATCAAGGACGGCACCAAGCCGAAGGCCGGCGTCACCGACTCGGGCACCGTCCTGATCACCGACAAGCCGGTCAAGGGCATCGCCTCCGAGACCTCCGCCTGGGGCCTCGACCACTGCTGGGGTCCGAAGTGACAGGAACGACGACGCATGACGCGGACGCGGAGGCGCTGGAGACGGGGATCTCGCGCGGCAGCCTGCTCCGCGCCTTCGCCGGCAACCAGATCGCCGGACCGCTCGCCGCCCTGATCGTCGCGGTGATCGTCTTCACGCTGTCGACCAGCACGTTCTTCAACTCGGAGAATCTGTCGCTGATCGCCCAGCAGTCCGTCGTGGTCGGCACCCTCGCCCTCGGACAGACCCTGATCATCCTGACGTCGGGGATCGACCTGGCCAACGGCGCGATCATGGTGCTCGGTTCTGTCGTGATCGGCAAGATCGCCGTCCACAACAACCCGGCCCTGGCGCTGCTGGTCGGCCTGGTGGTGTGCGTGGCGGTCGGCTCGGTCAACGGCGCGCTGGTCTCGCTGCTGAGACTGCCACCGTTCATCGTCACCCTCGGCGTGATGTCCGTGGTGGCCGCGGCGGCCAGGCTCTACACCTCGTCGCAGACGTACCCGATCAACTCCAGCCTGCTGACCTGCCTCAACAACGGTGTGACGGTCGGCGGGGTGACGATCACCTACGGCGTGATGCTCTGGATCGGCCTCACCGCCGTCCTGGCCTACGCCCTCGGACAGACCTCCTGGGGCACGCGGGTCTACGCCCTCGGTGACAACCACAAGGCCGCCGAACTCGCCGGGATCAAGGTCAAGCGCCTGCTCCTCGGGGTGTACATGGTCGCCGCGGTCGTCTACGTCTTCGCCGCCTGGCAGGCGCTCGGCCGTACCCCGACCGCCGACCCGAGCGGTTACTCGACCGCCAACCTCGACAGCATCACCGCGGTCGTCATCGGCGGCACCAGCCTGTTCGGCGGTCGCGGCGGCGTCATCGGAACGTTCATCGGCGCGCTGATCGTGACCGTGCTGCAGAACGGCCTCACCCAGGCCGGCATCGACTCGCTCTACCAGCAGGTCGCCACCGGCGTCCTGGTGGTCGTCGCGGTCGGCGTCGACCAACTCGTACGAAGGAGGCAGTCGCGATGACGCACTCCGCATCCCTGCCCGACGGGTCCGCTCCCGGCAGGTACACCCCCACCGGGTCCCAGCCCGCCGAGTCCGGGTCCCATCCGAAGGTGCTGGAGGGCCGCGGCCTCACCAAGCACTACGGCCACGTCGTGGCCATGGACAACACCGACTTCGACCTGCGGCCCGGCGAGATCCTGGCCGTCATCGGGGACAACGGCGCGGGCAAGTCGACGCTGATCAAATCGCTGACCGGCGCGGTCGTCCCCGGCTCCGGCACCCTGCGTCTGAACGGCGAGGAAGTGCAGTTCCGCAGCCCGCTCGACGCGCGCAGGGCGGGCATCGAGACGGTGTACCAGGAGCTGGGCGTGGCCCCGGCCCTGGACATCTCGCAGAATCTCTACCTCGGCCGGGAGCAGCGCCGTCGCGGCGTACTCGGCACGGTCTTCCGGCAGTTGGACAAGGGCGCCATGCGCCGCGGCTCGGCCCAGCAGATGGCCGACCTGGGCATCCGCGTCCAGTCCATCCGGCAGAAGGTCGAGACGCTCTCCGGCGGGCAGCGGCAGGCCGTCGCGGTGGCGCGCGTCGCCGCGTGGGCGACCCGCGTCGTGGTGATGGACGAACCGACCGCCGCGCTCGGCGTGCGCGAGACGAACCAGGTCCTCGACCTGATCCTGCGCGTTCGCGACAACGGCCTGCCGGTGGTGCTCATCAGCCACAACATGCCGAACGTCTTCGAGGTCGCGGACCGGATCCACATCCACCGGCTGGGGCGGCGTATCGCCCTGGTCGACAAGAACGACACCAGCATGGAAGAAGCCGTCGCCGTCATGACCGGCGCCAAGGCGCCGGACACCCTCGTGGGCGTGGAAGCACCCGCCGGGGACTCCGCCCCGCAGGGCGCGCACGCGGCACCGACGGATCTCTCGAAAGGCGAAAATTGAACCCCCCAGGACCGGCCGCCGACCCCCAGCACAATCCCGGGGCCGACGGCGCGGACTACGACGCCCTCATCGACTCGGCCCGGGCGCTGATCACTTCCGGGCAGCGCCGGATCCTCGGAATCACGGGCGCGCCCGGCTCCGGGAAGTCCACTCTCGCCGAAGCCCTGGTGAACGCGCTCGGTGACCAGGCGGTGCTCGTCAGCCTCGACGGCTTCCACCTGGCCAACGCCGAACTGCACCGGCTCGGCCGCCACGCCTCCAAGGGGGCCGCCGACACCTTCGACGCGGCCGGCTACATCAACCTCCTGCGCCGGCTGCGCGCCCGCGACGAGGAGGTCGTCTACGCCTCGTTCTTCGACCGCGCCATCGAGGAGTCCATAGCCTGCGCGGTGCCCGTCCCCCGTGACGTCCCGCTGGTCGTCACCGAGGGCAACTACCTGCTGGTCGACGGGCCCCGGTGGGGAGCCGTACAGCCGCTGCTCGACGCGTGCTGGTACGTCGACCCCGACGAGGACGTGCGCATGGAACGGCTGATCGCCCGGCACATGCGGTACGGCCGGTCGGCGGCGGAGGCGTACGAGCGGTCGCACGGCTCCGACCAGCGCAACGCAGAACTCATTCACGCAACCCGCACCCGCGCGGACCGGATCGTCCGGGTGCCCGACGCGCAGTCAGCGCCGACGTCAACCGAGGAGCAATCGGCATGAGTGTCCTGGACCAGTTCCGGCTGAACGGCAAGGTCGCCGTCGTCACCGGCGGAAACCGCGGTATCGGCAAGGCCATCGCCACCGCGCTGGCGGAAGCGGGCGCGTCCGTCGCCATCGCGGGCCGGGACGAGGCGCGCAACGCCGAGGCGGTCGCCGAACTCACCGCGCTGGGCGCCACCGCGATCTCGACGAGGACCGACGTCACCAGCCGCGCGGACATCGTGGCCATGAACGAGCTGGTCACCGCGGAGCTCGGCCCGGTCGACGTCCTGATCAACAACGCGGGCATCGGCATCCACGGCGAGTCCCTGAGCATCGACGACGACAGTTGGGACCGTGTGATGGCCACCAACCTCGACGCGGTCTGGAAGGTCAGCCAGGTCGTCGGCGAGTCGATGGTCGAGCGCGGCACCGGATCGATCGTCAACGTCGGCTCCATGTCCGGCATGATCATCAACCGCCCGCAGTGGCACGCCCCTTACGCCGTGTCCAAGGCCGGGGTGCACCACCTGACCAAGTCCCTGGCCGCCGAGTGGGCGCCGAGGTCGGTACGGGTCAACGCGATCGCGCCCGGTTACACGAAGACCGAGATCTCGGACATCGACCTGCCCGAGTACAAGCACTACTGGATCGACGAAGTGCCCATGCAGCGGTACGCGCAGGCGTCGGAGATCGCCCCGGCCGCGCTCTACCTGGCCAGCCCCGCCTCGTCCTTCGTCACCGGCGAGATCCTCGTCATCGACGGCGGCTACACCCTCTGGTGAGCCGGCGGGCCCCGCCCCGCCCGCACCCTCTTTTCGTGTCGAAGGAGCGCTCGTGACGAGCACGTACGTTCAGCATGCCCACATACCCTGGACCGAGGACGACCAGCGGGCCGTGACCACCGCCCGCGTCCTGGCCATGGACGCCGTGCAGGAGGCGGGCCACGGTCACCCCGGCACCGCCGTCAGCCTGGCGCCCGCCGCCCATCTGATATTCCGGCGCTTCCTGCGCCACGACCCCGCCGACCCCCGGTGGCGCGGGCGGGACCGGTTCGTCCTGTCCTGCGGTCACTCCAGCCTCACGCTGTACATCCAGCTCTACCTCGCCGGATATCCGCTCACGCTGGACGACCTGCGCGCCTACCGGAAGCGCGGCAGCCTCACCCCTGCGCACCCCGAGTGGGGGCACACGCCGGGTGTGGAGACCACGACCGGGCCGCTCGGCCAGGGCATCGCCACCGCGGTCGGGATGGCGATGGGCGCCCGCCGCGAGCGCGGCCTGCTCGACCCCGACGCGCCCGAGGGGACAAGCCCCTTCGACCACCGGGTGTTCGTCCTGTGCTCCGACGGCGACATCCAGGAGGGCATCAGCGCCGAGGCCGGTTCCTTCGCGGGGCACCAGCGCCTGGGCAACCTCGTCGTCGTCTACGACGACAACCGGATCTCCATCGAGGGCAGCACGGACCTGGCCACGAGCGAGGACGTCGGCGCCCGCTACGAGGCGTACGGATGGCACGTGCAGCGGGTCGGCCTCGCGGCCGACGGCGACATCGACGTGTCCGCCCTGTCGCGGGCGCTGGAGGAGGCCGCCGCCGAGACGACGCGGCCGTCGATCGTCTTGATGCGCAGCATCATCTCCTGGCCGGTGCCCGGCGCGCAGAACACCGCGAAGTCGCACGGCTCCGCTCTCGGGGCGGACGCGGTCCGCGCGGCGAAGTCCGTCCTCGGCGTGAACCCGGACACCGCCTTCGACGTCTCGGCCGATCTCCACGACCGGCTGACGTCGGCGGCGCGCGCGGCGGGATCGGCGGCCCACCGGGAGTGGGACGCGGCGTTCGACGCGTGGGCGCGCGGAAATCCGGACGGGCGGGCGCTGCTCGACCGGCTGACGGCCAAGGGGCTCCCCGCCGCCTTCGAGGACGCGCGTCCGGTCTTCGCGGCGGACACCCAGGTGGCCACGCGGAAGGCGTTCGGGCGGGCGTTGAACGCGGCGGCGGCGGAGCTGCCCGAGCTGTGGGGCGGCTCGTCCGACCTCGGCGACTCCAACAACACGACGGTGGAGGGCAGTTCGTCCTTCCTTCCGGCGTCGAGCGCGCAGCCCGGCGCCGACCCGGCGGGACGCACCGTCCACTGGGGAATCCGCGAGCACTTCATGGCCGCCGCGATGAACGGCATCGCGCTGTCGGGCCTCAGCCGTCCCTACGGCGGCACCTTCCTCGTCTTCAGCGACTACATGCGCCCGGCGGTACGGCTCGCCGCGCTGATGAAGCTGCCGACGCTCTAC
Organism: Streptomyces sp. NPDC088910; assembly: GCF_044749865.1. Taxonomy (NCBI): domain Bacteria; kingdom Bacillati; phylum Actinomycetota; class Actinomycetes; order Kitasatosporales; family Streptomycetaceae; genus Streptomyces; species Streptomyces sp. NPDC088910. Next base: position 6,533 of record NZ_JBIVIV010000024.1, on the reverse strand, counting down.
GTGTGGACGCACGACTCCATCGGCCTCGGCGAGGACGGCCCGACCCACCAGCCGGTCGAGCACCTGGCGTCCCTGCGCGCGATTCCGGGCCTGGACATCGTGCGGCCCGGTGACGCCAACGAGACGGCCGTCGCCCTGTGGAAGGTGCTCGGCGCGGCCGGGTCCGCCGGGCCGACCGGTTTCAGCCTCAGCCGTCAGGACCTGCCGGTCTTCCCCGACGGCACGGACGGGTTCGGCTCGGCCGCCGAGGCGGTCAGGGGCGGTTACGTACGGTACGAGGCGCCCGTCGCGGACCCGTCGGCCGGTCCGGCCGACCCGGACGTCGTGGTCATCGCCACCGGGTCCGAGGTGCAGCTCGCCGTCGCCGCGGCGCGGGCGCTGGCCGCGGACGGGATACGGGCGCGCGTCGTGTCGATGCCGTGCCGTGAGTGGTTCGACGCGCAGGACGCGGCGTACCGCGACAGCGTCATCCCGCCGGGCGTACGCCGCCGGATCGCGGTCGAGGCGGGCGTCGGTCAGGGCTGGTACGACCTGATCGGCCTCGACGGCCGGTCGATCGGCGTCCAGGAGTTCGGCGCGTCGGCGTCGGCCGCCGAACTCTACGAGCACTTCGGGCTGACGGCGGACGCGGTCGCGTCCGCGGCGCGGGAGCTGATGGGCAGGTAGTGAGGCCGCAGCGGGGCCGCCGGTCGGAGCGCGGGGTTCGGGCGTCCGCGCAGGTGTGAGGCGCAGGCGTCGCAGGCGTCAGGCGTACGCGTCGTCCTCCGGCCGTCAGTAGTCAGCCGTCAGCCGTCGAAGGAGGCGGCCAGGCGGTTGCTCTGCGAGACCGGGAGTTCACGCTCGATCAGCGGGATGAAGTCGCGCTGTTCGTGGCCGAGGAACTGGTCGATGTCGGCCAGCACACCGTTGACGGTCTGGGCGCGCGTTCCGGCCGGACCCGGCGACGCGATGGAGCCGTCGAGGAGGGCGAGGAGGTACGCGCCCTCCTCGCGGTCGCGCCTGACCGCCTCGGCGACCGGCGGGTGTGACTCCAGCGCGCGCCCCGCCGTGGCGTCCTTGGCGGCGCAGTGCCGACGGAAGGCGTCGGCCACCGGCCGCAGATCGGCCGGGGCGGTCGTCTCCCTGTTGAACAGCGCCTGGATCATGTCGTGCACCGCCGTGCCCGACTCCAGCAGCCGGACGGACACGCCGTGGAAGCGGGCCCGGTCGGCGGTGGCGGCCTCGGTCTCCGCGTCCCGGACCGACTGGTCGAACTCCTCGGAGTGGTTCTGGATGTTGTGCGGCCCCTTGGGCCGGTCCCCCATGCCATGGCCCGCGGTGCCGCCTTCCGTCGCCGGGTCCCACACGGTCGCGCCCTGCCGTCGCGTTGCCTCGTTCATGTCCGGACCTCCTCCACCGGGGGCGAGCCGCGGCGCGTGAGCCGCGACACGCGGGCGAACACCCCGATTGTCCCCCTCTCCCCCATTCTCCGCCCCTCCACCGCCTCTCCACCCGGCCGTGTCCCCGGCCACCGGCGGCGGAGGGGCGGCTGTCGTACGAACGTGACGAGATGGACTCGCACAAATATTCGAACACGTGCCAGGATTGCCCCCATGAAGCAGCACGACTTCCCCGCTGATCTCATCGAGGCGCAGCGCGACTGGTACATCACCTACCGCCTGCTCGCCGACGCTCCCGCCGGTACGCAGACCACCGTGCTCCGGCGCCGCCTGCAAAGGCTCTCCGTCCGGATCTCCACCCATCCCTACTGGGCGTCGCTGCCCGGAACGGCTCCGGCCGCCCGGATGGAGCTCAAGCAACTGACCTGGGCCGCCTCCGAGCAGTCCCCCCGGCCGGCCGTGTGACCTCGGACTCCGGGCCGGGCGCGACCGCCCCCCGACCGTCCCGGCTCGTCGCCCCCGGGCTTGTCCCGCCGCCGGGGCATAATGCAGACAGATCTGTCCGAAAGGTGACGGCCATGGCGACTTCCCGGACCACCACGAAGCCGTCGGCGCGTGAGCGACTGCTCGCCGCCGCGGACGAGCTGTTCTACGCCGAGGGCGTGCGGAGCGTCGGCATCGACCGGGTCATCGAGCACGCGGGCGTGGCCAAGGCGTCGCTGTACAACACCTTCGGCGGCAAGGAACAGCTCATCCGGGCCTACCTCGACAGCCGCCACGCGGGCATCACCCAGCGGATCACCGACGCGGTCGACAGCCGCGACACTCCGCGCGAGCGGCTGCTGGCGGTCTTCGAGGCGCAGGGCGCGCTCTTCGGGGAACCGGACTTCCACGGCTGCGCCTTCGTCCGGGCCGGCGCGGAGGCCGGTCCCGGCAGTCTCGTGGAGGAGGCCGCGGACAACTACCGTGCCTGGCTGCGGGAGTTGTTCACCCGCCTCGCCGGTGAGGCGGGCGCCGCCGACCCGCGGTCGCTGGGCCGCCAGCTCCATCTGCTCTACGACGGCGCCGGGATCTCCGCCCGGATGGACCGCGACCCCTCGGCGGCCGTCGCCGCCCGGGCCGCCGCCTCGGCGCTGATCGCGGCGGGGACCGGTGACGTCGGCCGGACCGGGCCCGCCGTGACGGTGGCGGGTGCGCTCGGCTGACGCCCTCCGTACGACCGGCCCCCGCAGGGGACAGGCGTACGGGATCGGTCAGGCCCTACAGGCCCTAGGAAGCCCGGTCGTCCGGTCCGGCGCCGGAGCGCTCGCGCAGGATGCTCTCGACGGCCGCCGGATCGTCCGGGGTGATGAAGGGCCGGACGAATTTCCCGGTGTCCAGGACGAGACCTTCCGTCTTGGACAGCCGCCGCGGATCGAGGCTGGCCCAGTAGCGGGGGTTCGCGGTGCCCCAGATGCGGCCCTGCCCGCTGAACACGCCCATCTTCACGCGGGTGACCGTGCGGATCGACGCGTACGGAATCGTCTTCGTGCCCCAGGGGAAGTAGTAGCCGCGGATCCGGAGCGCGTCAGGTGTGCACTCGATCCAGCCGTCCTGGTAGCTCGTGCTCATGTCCCCGCCCTCTCTCCTCATTCCTCCGCCTCCCCACGGAACGGATGATCAATCCCGTCGCGGTCCGCGCGCGGTACGGCTTCCGATGCCGGTGCCCATGCCGGTGCCGGTTCCGATGCCGGTGCCGATGCCGGTCAGCGGGACGCGATGGCGACGAGTTCGGTCAGGGAGTTGATCCGCCAGTCCGCGGCGGCGGCCACGTCGGGGTCGTCGGCCCACAGGTGGCCCCAGGGCCCGCGGCGCAGGTGGGCGACGCGCAGTCCCGCGCGCTTCGCGGGGAAGACGTCGTTGCCGGGGTGGTCGCCAACGTAGAGGATCTCTTCGGGTTCGGCCCCCGCGACCTCGACGACCTTCGCGTAGAAGCCGGGGCTCGGTTTGGCGACGGCCCATTCCGCGGAGGTGGCGACCAGGTCGAGCGGCAGGTCGAGGCCGCGCAGCAGCTCCCCGACCCGGGCGGTCTGGTTGCCGGCGGCGAGCACCTTGATGCCGGCCTCCCGCAGCCGGGCCAGCGCGGGGCGGACGTCCGGGTACAGATCCGTCTCGTCCAGGTGCTCGCCCCGCCCGGCCGCCTCCCTGGCGGCGTAGGCGGCGGGGATGTCGAGGCCGGGGGTGATCAGCCGTAGCGCGTCGCCGTCGTCGCGCCCTTCGGCGACGACCGCTCCCACCAGGGCCGAGACGGTGTGTGACGGGACGCCGAGCCAGTCGGCCCAGCCCGCCCAGTGCCGCGCGTCGGAAATCAGGGTCTCGCCGATGTCGAACACGATCGTGGTAGTCATCGTCGTCACCCTAGGGCAGCCGCCGCGCCGCCCGGCGCGCCACGACCGGTCCTTCACTCCGTCGTGGCGGCCGTCGGCTCACCGGTGGACGCGCGGGGCGGGCGGACGGCGGCCCGTCTCACCTCACACGCGCGCGCTCTTCCCCTGCGGGCGGGGACGGGTGCGGCAGGAGCTGGTCGGCGCGCAGCAGTTGGCCGGGGGTGTGGAGCTGGGCGCGGAGCGCGAAGGTGGCGGGCGCGTCGAGCGGGGCGATGACGGTACGGCCGCCGGGCGCGCGGACGGCGAGCAGTTCCGCCGGGTCGATCTCGTCGGTGTCGAGGAGGTCGGGGCTGTGGCTGGTCGCGATGACCTGGCGGCGGTCGCTGGCGTCCCGCAGCGCGGCCAGCAGCGCGCCGGTCGCCGTGGGGTGCAGGGCGGTCTCGGGCTCCTCGACGGCCGCCGTGCTGTAGGCGCCGCCCGCGGGGGTGAACAGCGAGGTGAGGACGCCGAGTGCGCGCAGGGTGCCGTCGGAGACGGAGGGTGCGCCGAACCGCCAGGGCGCCTTGGCGCCGGGCACGTCCTGGGTGAACTCCAGGATCTCGCGGCCCCCGCGCGTGCGCCGGGTCACGCCGTGGATGCCCGGCACGATCTGCCGCAGATAGCTCTCGATCCGCGCCTTGTCCTCCCGGCCGCGCGCGCTCCGGCCCAGCCGGTGCAGTACCGCGGCGATGTCGGAGCCGTCGCGCTGGAGGAGTTGACCGGATCCGGGCGTCCGCGGCTCGCGCATGGCCTCCGGGTTGAGGGTGAACACGCCGATGTCGGCGAGGCCGTCGTGGACGTGCTTGAAGGGCTTGCGGGTGGCGAGGTCGGCGAGCAGCAGGCGGTGACGGTCGGCCGCGGGCATACCGGACTCGGTGCTGGAGGTCAGCACCCCGTCGTCCACCCGGTAGGCGGCCTCGGCCGGTGCGGTGCCCGCGCCGTCGCGGGCGGCGGCGGCCCGTACGGTGCAGTGCTCGCGGACGATACGGAAGCCGCCGCCGCGTTCGGCCGCGACCTGGATTCCGTAGCCGCCGTCGCCGTGCGGGCCGCGGAAGTCGAGGTCGACGCTGAAGCGGGTCGGGTGTCCCGCCGACCTGCGGCGGACCTGCGCGACGCCGCCGCGCCGGTCGAGTGCTTCGTCGAGGGAGGTCCGCAGTCCCTCGGAGACCAGGCGCAGGGCGTCGAGGAAGTTGCTCTTCCCCGAGCCGTTGGGCCCGATCAGGAAGACGAGCGGGCCGAGCGCCACGTCGGCTTCCGGGATGCTGCGGTACTGCCGCAGCCGGACACGGGTCAGCGAGAAGGAGGTGTCCTGCATGCGGCCAGTCTGTCAGCCGCGCCGCCGGGTTCCGCGCCGACCGGGCGGGTCGCGCGGCGGCGTGGCGCGGCGGAGGCGCGATCCGGCCATGAAGCGGCGCGTTCCGGGCAGGAGCGGGCCAGGGCCGGACGGGCCCTGGGAGCCGCGCGGGCGTGGGTGGTACGGCCGCGGACGTTCACCGAAGGGATCACCGCGTGATCGTGGATTGCGCCATCTACCGGGACGGTCGTCGCGAGAAGACGCCGGACGACCTGTCCGACGCGCTCGCCGAGGCCCGCGCGTCGGGGAACTGCTTCGTCTGGATCGGCATGCACGAGCCGACGACGAGCGAGTTCGACCGGGTCGCCACCGAGTTCGACCTGCATCCGCTGGCCGTCGAGGACGCGCTCAAGGCCCGTCAGCGGCCGAAGATGGAAGCGTACGACGGGGCACTGTTCACGGTCGTGCGGCCGTTGCGCTACGACGACGAGAAGAGCCGCGTCACGGCCGACGAGCTGATGATCTTCATCGGCGACTCCTTCGTGGTGACGGTGCGGCACGGGCACGCGAAGACGGCCGCCGACGCCCGTTCCCGTTTGGAGAAGTCCCCCGAGGTGCTGCGGCACGGTCCGGTGGCCGTGCTCTACGCGATCTGCGACGCGGTCGTGGACGACTATCTGGACATCGCCGCGGAGCTGCAAGTGGATCTGGAGGAGTTGGAGGAGCAGGTCTTCTCCCCCACCGGCGGCGACTCCTCGCGGGTGGCGGGCGTCATCTACTCCTTCAAGCGCCAGGTGCTGGAATTCCGCCGGGCCATCAGTCCGCTCTCGGAGCCGATGGCCCGGCTGGCCGGCGGCAACGCGCCCTTCGTGGACGCGCGCACCAAGCCGTTCTTCCGCGATGTCGCCGACCACCTGGCGCGCGTCAACGAGGCGGAGGAAGGGCTCGACCGGCTGCTGTCCGACATCCTGGCGGCGCATCTGACGCAGGTGGGTGTGCGGCAGAACGACGACATGCGCAAGATCTCCGCGTGGGCGGCCATGGCGGCGGCCCCGACGATGATCGCCGGGATCTACGGCATGAACTTCGACCACATGCCGGAGCTGCGCCAGGTCTGGGGCTATCCGGCGGTGCTCGGCCTGATGGCGTCGGTGGTGACCTTCCTGTACTTCCTGTTCAAGCGGCGCGGCTGGCTCTGAGCCGGTGCGGGTCGGGCAGTCCCGTTCACTCCTTGATTTCGCAGATGACGGCGCCGGAGGAGACGGAGGTGCCGACTTCGGCCTTGAGACCGATGACGGTGCCCGACCGGTGGGCGTTCAGGGGCTGTTCCATCTTCATGGCCTCCAGGACCACGATCAGGTCACCCGCGGTGACCTGCTGGCCCTCCTCGACCGCGACCTTCACGATGGTGCCCTGCATCGGCGAGGGCAGCGCGTCACCCGAGACCGCCGCACC
>NZ_JBIVIV010000023.1:0-70805 GCF_044749865.1 Streptomyces sp. NPDC088910 | reverse complement strand
AGACTTCCTCCACACCTACAACCACCACCGCACCCACACCGCACTCGGCGGCCAGCCACCCATCACCCGCGTCAACAACCCTCCAGGTCAATACATCTAGGACGTGGTGGGAATCGGGGTGGGTGTGCGATCCTCGGTGCGTGACCGGGACGGACCTCTTCGCGCGACGCCATGTCGATCTCATGCGCGTCTGCGTCGCCGCCTGTCGTCGTTGATCCGCACCACGCCGTTGGTGCCGAAGCGCGGCCTGCCCTCCTAGGAGCGCCGCCGCTCGTCAGAATCGAACCCAGACCGCCGCCGCCGGTACCGGCCGCGCCGCGCCTGGGTGTCGTGGGGGTCAACTCGACAACATCTGAGGTCAACCATGAGCATGCTCGACCTGCGTCGCATGATGCTGCTACGCGATCTCGCCGATCTCGGCACGGTCACCGCCGTCGCCGAACGGCGCAACATCACCAACTCCGCCGTCTCACAGCAACTTCGGGTCCTGGAGGTCGAGACCGGCTCGATCCTGTTCCGCAGGGACGGGCGCACCCTGGGCCTCACCCGCAGCGGCCGGATCCTCGTGGACCACGTACGCGTCGTGCTCGGCGCCGTCGACGACGCGATGAGCGCGCTGGCTGCCACCCGCGACCAGGTCTCGGGACAGATCGCGATGGTCTCCTACAACCTGGGCATACCCGTCCTGGCGGCGCCGCTGATCCACCTGCTGAGCGCCGAGGAGCCGCACTTGCAGATCCACCTCCAGCAGGCCGAGGCCGATGACGCGCTGCGCCTGCTGCGCCAGGGCGAGGTCGACGTGGCCGTCACCTACCGGTGCGACTTCGAGGCGCAGGACCTGCTCAACGGGCTGAGCCGGGAGGTGCTGCTGGTCGAGCCGTTCGTGCTCCTTGCGCCGACCGGGCTGCACGCGCGGGTCCGCAGCCTGGGGCTCGCGGCGCTCGCCGAACAGGTGTGGGTCACCGGTCTGGCCAACTCCACCCTGGACACGGCGCTGCTGAGGGCCGCCGAGCGGGCCGGGTTCACCCCGCGGATCACGCACCGGCTGGTGACCGCCCAGATCGTCTGCGACCTGGCCGCCACCGAGGTCGTCTCGGCGATCGTGCCCCGGCTGTCCGTACCGGCGCACCTGGAACACCTCATCGTCGAGGGCGTGCCGATCGGCTACCGCACGATCAGTTCGGTCACGCGCACCACCCGCAGGAACGACCCGAACATCGCGCTCGTCCTGCGCACGCTGCGCTCGATCGGTGAACAGGCGCTGCACAGACGGGTCCTGCGCGTCGCCTCCTGACCGCGCCGCCAGGACCGCGTACCGCGCCGCGCACCCGCGCGGTCCGGGACCGGGACCGGGACCGCGCCGCGGTCACGGGCGCACCCCGGCCCGACAGTTAAGCGCAGCCGCAACGACGCCGTAGCCGAACCTTGTTGATCGGCCACGCCGCCGGATCGACGCTGAGGTGCCACAGGAACCGGGCGCCACAGTGAGCAGGGGAGCACGCATGACGGAAACAGCCGAGGCCACGAGCGGTGTCACCTTCGGCTCGGCGCGACTGCGGGAGCTGATCGAGCACATCGGCGACGGCGCGATCGGGCGGGACGAGCGCGACGAACTGCCGTACGCGGCCGTCGAGGCGGCGAAGAGGGCAGGGCTCGGCGCCCTGCGGGTGCCGGTCGAACGGGGCGGGGGCGGCGCGAGCCTCACCCAGCTCTTCGAGGTGTTCATCGACCTGGGCGCCGCGGACTCCAATGTGGCGCACATCCTGCGCAGCCACTTCGGTGTGGTGGAGGGGCTGCTGCGCGGCGGCCGCCCCGAGGACGCGGTCTGGCTCGACCGTGTCGCGCGCGGTGAGCTGATCGGCTCCGCCTCCACCGAACTGGGCGCGAAGGCGGGGGCCACCGACTTCCCGTACCGGACCACCGTCAGCCGCACGGACGGCGGCCTGCGGCTGAACGGCACGAAGCACTACACCACGGGCAGCCTGTACATGGACTGGCTGGTCGTCGGCGTCACCGACGTGGACGGCGGGAGGGCCCAGGTCATCGTCCCCACCGACCGCCCCGGCGTGCTGCGCCCCAACGACTGGGACGGCTTCGGCCAGCGCTTCACGGGCAGCGGCACGGTGACCTTCGACGATGTCGCCATCACACCCGAGGACTACTTCGTCCGGGCGACCGACGCCCGCGAATCCGTCCCGTACCCGGCGACGTTCTTCCACATCCAGCTCAACGCGATGATCGCGGGCATCCTGCGCCGGGTGGCGGCCGACGCGGTCGCACACGTCCGGGCCAAGAAGCGGGCTTTCTACCACGCGCCCGCCGACGCGCCGACCGAGGACCCGATCGTGCAGTACAGCGTGGGGCTGCTGCACAGCCAGGCGTTCGCCGCGCAGGCCCTGGTCCTGACCGCCGGACGCGCGCTGGAGGACGCCTACGCGGCGCACGGCACCCCCGAGGAGGCCGAGCTGTCCGCGCGCGCGTCGCTGCTCAACGCCAAGGCCAAGGTCGTCGTGGACGAACTCGCCAACCGCGCCGCGTCCGAGCTCTTCGACATCGGCGGCGGCTCGCTGGTCCGCCGCGGCGCCCACCTCGACCGGCACTGGCGCAACATCCGTACGATCGCCGCCCACAATCCGAAGACGCTCAAAGCGGTCGCGGTGGGCCGCTACGAACTCAACGGAACGCCGCTGCCGAACCAGGGCTTCTTCTAGGAACCGCCGCCCCGACACGTCCGGGGCCGCGGCGCTTGCGCTGGAGTCCACTCCAGCTCCTAGCGTGTGAGGCATGACAACGACTCAGCACGCGATCGGCTCGGGATTCGGCGCACAGACCACCGCGCGGGAGGTGCTGGAGGGGATCGACCTGACCGGCAGGCTCGCCCTCGTCACCGGCGGCTACTCCGGCATCGGCCTGGAGACCACCCGCGCGCTGGCCGCGGCGGGCGCCCACGTCGTCGTACCGGCCAGGCGGCCCGCGACCGCCAAGGACGCGCTCGACGGCGTCGACGGCGTGGAGGTCGACGAGCTCGACCTGGCCGACCTCGACAGCGTCCGCGGTTTCGCCGAGCGCTTCCTGGCCACCGGGCGCGGCATCGACATCGTCATCAACAGCGCCGCCGTCATGGCCTGCCCCGAGACGCGGGTAGGTCCCGGCTGGGAGGCGCAGTTCGCCACCAACCACCTCGGGCACTACGCGCTGGTGAACCGGCTGTGGCCGGCGATCGAGGACGGCGGCGCGCGCGTCGTCGCGGTCTCCTCGGCCGGTCACCACTACTCCGCCATCCGCTGGGACGACCCGCAGTTCGCGCGCGGCGGCTACGAGAAGTGGCAGGCGTACGGCCAGGCCAAGACGGCCAACGTGCTGTTCGCGGTGCACCTCGACCACCTCGCCGGGCGGCGCGGGGTGCGGGCCTTCGCGCTGCACCCCGGCGGCATCCTCACCCCGCTCCAGCGCCACCTGCCCCAGTCGGAGCTGATCGAGCGCGGCCTGATCGACGAGAACGGCGAACCGCTGGAGTCCGCCGGGCTCAAGAGCACCGAGCAGGGCGCCGCCACCCAGGTCTGGGCCGCCACCTCGCCCATGCTCGACGGCAAGGGCGGCGTCTACCTGGCGGACTGCGAGATCGCCGAGCCCGCGCCCGCGGACGGCACCAGGATCGGTGTGAAGGACTACGCGATCGACCCGGACCAGGCCGCCCGGCTGTGGACGCTGTCCGCCGAACTGACCGGCGTGGACGCCGTCACGCCCCGGTAGGCCGCCCGCTCACGCCCCGCCCGCACCCGCGACCCCGCACTCCCCAGCAGCCGGTAGGGGGTCGCGGCACCGGGCGGCGTAATGTTGCCCAAGGCAAACAGAGCAGCATTACGGGAGAGGAAGCAGCACCATGAGTGCTCAGGCAGACGCCGCGCCGGCCGGCACCGCGGCGCCCCCGACGGAGTACACACACCGGCAGATCATGGTCATCCTCTCGGGGCTGCTGCTCGGCATGTTCCTGGCGGCACTGGACCAGACGGTGGTCTCCACGGCCATCTACAAGATCGGTGAGAGCCTCAACGGCCTGACCGCCCAGGCGTGGGTGACCACCGCCTTCCTGATCACCTCGACGATCAGCACACCGCTGTACGGCAAGCTCTCCGACCAGTACGGGCGCAAGCCGTTCTTCCTCTTCGCCATCGCGATATTCATCGTCGGCTCGGCGCTGTGCATGCTGTCGACGTCGATGTACATGCTCGCGGGCTTCCGCGCCCTCCAGGGCATCGGCGCGGGCGGGCTGTTCTCGCTCGCGCTCGCCATCGTCGGCGACATCATCCCGCCGCGCCAACGAGCCAAGTACCAGGGCTACTTCATGGCCGTCTTCGGCACGTCCAGCGTGCTCGGACCGGTCATCGGCGGCGCGCTGGCCGGGCAGGACTCGCTGCTCGGCATCGACGGCTGGCGCTGGATCTTCCTGATCAACGTCCCCATCGGCATCCTCGCCCTGTTCGTGGTCGCCAGGGTCCTGCACGTGCGCCAGGAACGACGGCCGCACCGGATCGACTACCTCGGGGCGACCGCGCTGATCGTCGCCCTCGTACCGCTGCTGATCGTGGCCGAACAGGGCCGCGAGTGGGGCTGGGGCGCCGCGTCCTCGCTGTCCTGCTACATCATCGGCGCGGTCGGCATCGTCGCCTTCCTGCTGGCCGAGCGCCGGGCGGGCGAGGAGGCGCTGCTGCCGCTGCGGCTCTTCCGCAACGGCGTCTTCGCGGTCGGCTCCGCGCAGTCCGCGATCATCGGCATCGGCATGTTCGGCGGCATCACGCTGCTGCCGCTCTACCTCCAGCTCGTCAAGGGCAACTCGCCGACCAAGGCCGGTCTGCTCACCCTGCCGCTGGTGCTCGGCATCATGATCTTCTCGATGGTGTCCGGCCAGATCACCTCGCGCACCGGCCGCTACAAGATCTTCCCCATCATCGGCTGCGCCCTGCTGGTGGGCGGCATGCTGATGCTGTGGCAGATGTCGGCCGACAGCAGCCTGTTCTACGTGGACGTGTCGATGTTCGTCGTCGGCGCCGGACTCGGCCTGAACATGCAGACGATCGTGCTGGCCATGCAGAACGCGGTGCCGCCGCGCGACATCGGGGTCGCCACCTCCTCGACGACCTTCTTCCGGCAGATGGGCGGCACGCTCGGCGTCGCCGTCTTCCTGTCGATCGTCTACTCCGTCGTGGGCGGCAAGATCGGCTCCGCCTTCGCCGCCGCCAAGGGAGGAGAAGCGTTCCAGCAGGCCGCCGCCGCGCACCCGGACCAGCTCAAGACGCTCACCTCGGCGTCCTCGGGCAGCACCGGCACGCTCAACGACACGTCGTTCCTCAGCCATGTCGACCCGGCGCTCGCCCACCCCTTCAAGACCGGCTTCACCGACGCGATCAACGTCGCCTTCCTCGTCGGCGCGGGCGTCCTGGTGATCGCCTTCGTGCTGTCGCTGCTCATCAAGGAGGTCCCGCTGCGCACCACGGCGGGGGACTTCTCGCAGGAGGAGAAGGTGGAGGCGGCGACCTCCTGAGTCAGGGCGTGTCCCTCGGCTCGCCGCACAGCCGGTACAGCAGCGCGTAGGCCGTCTTGACGATGCGGCAGCCGCGGTCGTGCCGGGTGGCGCATCCGGCCACCGCCGTACCGGTCGCCGGATGGAAGCCGAGGAACGTCTGCTGCCCGAAGGTGGCCCCCGCGTGGAAGAGCAGGGGGCCACCCGGCGCCGGATGGTGGTACCAGGTCAGCGTGTGCGTGTTCCGGTGACCGAGCCCCCGGCGCAGTTGCGGGACCTGGACGTCGCGCAGCGCCGCCTCCAACGCCGCGCCGCCGGACCGCAGGTGCGCCTCGGCGTAGCGGAGCAGGTCGGTCGGTGTGGACCGGACCCCGCCCGCCGCCGTGAAGGCCGCCATGTCGGTCGGCGGCAGCGGCGTACGCCCGTCGGTCCGGTAGCCGACCGCCGCGAGGACACCGCCCGGCCCCGTCGTGGTGCCGGGCAGCCCCAGGGGCGCCAGCACCCGCCCCGCCAGCAGCGTGCCGTAGTCCGTTCCCGTGGCGTGTTCCATCGCGGGTCCGAGCAGCGCGATGCCGAGGTTGGAGTAGTGCCAGCGGCTGCCGGGGGCGTGGCGGGTACGGGTGTCCGCGAAGGCCCGCAGCAGCCGTCCGGTGTCGTAGCGGGCGTAGCTGTTGGTGTACGGCCGCAGCACCGCGCCCGCCACCAGGTCACGCGGCACGCGCGGCAGCCCCGAGGTGTGGGTCGCCAGGTGCCGCAGCGTGATCCGCCGCGCGTACGGGTGGGGGAGCGGCAGGTCCGGCAGGTGCGCGGCGAGCGGGTCGTCGAGACCGAGTACGCCGTCGCGGGCGAGTGCCGCCAGCAGCAGCACGGTGAACGTCTTGGAGAGCGAGCCGAGTTCGTACCGCGCCTCCTCGCGCGCCGCCCGCGGCGGCGCGCTGCCGCCGCCCACCAGTGTCCGCCGTCCCGCGCGGGAGACGGCCAGCACGACATCGGGCGCCCTGACCTCGGTGACCGCCCGCTCCAGCAGGTCGCGGACCGGCGCGCCGTCGGCCGTACGGTCCTCGGCCTCGTCCGGCGCGAGGTCCACCGCCGTGGCGCTCACGCGACCGCGTCCGCGTCCGCCGACAGCGCGCGGGAGGTGGCCATCGCGGAGGCGAAGGCGGCGACCAGCGTCGGGTGGTGCACCTGGTCGAAGACCTCGGCCGCGTCCCCGTCCGGCATCCCGTTGCGCACCGGCATCGCACCGCTGTCGGACTGCGCGGCGGCGTACCGCTCCCACACCTCGCCGTCGAGCGCCGGGCGCGGCAGACAGGCGTCCACGACCAGCAGTTCGCCGAGCAGGTCCCAGTGGGCGAGGTCGGCCCAGTCCTCGGTCCAGGCCGGGAGATACCGCGTCAGGTAGTCGACGATCGCGGGCGGGATGCGGTCCGGCGCCTCGCCCCAGTTGGTGAGGTGGAAGACGGTGTGCGTGAGGTCGTACGCGATGTGGAACTGCACCGTCCAGGGCTCCGGCGTCTGGCCCAGCCAGGTGCGCTCCACGGCCAGGTCGAAGTCGCCGCTGGGCACCAGGCCCAGCTTGCGCTCGGCGTTGAGCAGGCCCAGGCGCCGGTTGGGCACCATCTCCAGGGCCCGCCAGGACGCCGTGCGGCGCGAGAGGGCGACGGCGTCCTCGACACCGGGGTGCCGGTGGCCCAGCTCGTAGAAGGTCGCGTAGATCTCCAGCGGCACGGGGGAGAGCGGTTCGTCGCGCTGGAGCGCCGCCAGTACGTTGCCGCCGTCCAGCAACTCGCGCCAGGCGAAGTCCAGCAGCCGCAGCGACCGGTCGCGCTGCCGTGACCCGGCCACGCCCTCGCGCGAGAGCACCCGCATGTTGATCGCCAACTCGCCGATGGGCTTGAGGCGTTCGATGACCGCGCCGCTGGTGGCGCGGTCGTCGTCGGTGAGCCGGAAGTGCTCCCGGTTCGCGTCGAGCCAGGCCAGCGCGCGCTCGCCCACCTGGTGCAGGAGCGCGGGGGATGCGGCCGTCGTCATCACGATGCTGCCTCGCTTTCCAGGACCGGGCGCCGTACGCCCGCGGTCGGGCCCGCCGGCCGCGTCGGGCCGATCCGGGCCAGGGTGGCCGCGAAGGCGGTCACCAACGTGGAGTGGTAGCAGGCGGTGAACGCCTCGGCGGCGGCCGTGCCCGGCGGCGGCGCGGCGCCGATCTCGGGCACCGCGCCGTCCGCCCCCTGCGCCCCGGCCAGCAGCCGCCAGGCCGCCGCGTCCGGGACGGGCGCGGGCAGGCAGGCCGCCACGGCGAGCAGTTCGCCGACCAGATCCCACAGCTCCTCCTCCAGCCAGCTCTCCAGCCAGGACGGGATCCACAGCCGCAGATACTCGGCGCGGTCGGCGGGCATCCGGTGCGGGGCGCGGCCCCAGTCGGTGAGGTGGAAGACGTCGTGCGTCACGCCGTAGGCCGCCTTGCGGTCCAGCGTCCACGGCTCGACCGCCCGGCCGAGTCCCGTCATGGCCAGCACCGCGTCGAAGTCGGCGTGGTGGCGCAGCCCGATCCGCCGCTCGGCGTTGAGCACGCCGAGGGTACGGGTGTGATCCTCGCGCGCCACCCGCCAGCCGCGCAGCCCGGTCATGGTGCGCACCAGTTCTTCGACGCCCGGATGGCTCAGCCCGGTCTGCGCGAAGACCCCGTACAGCTCGACCGGGTAGGTCGCGCGCGGCTCGCCGCGGATCAGGTCGCCGAACAGCTCACCGTCGCGCGTCTCACGCCAGGCGAAGCGGAAGAGGCCGTCCGCGAGGTCGCGGACGGCGGGCAGCGGGTGGTGCGTTCGGATGAGGTGGCTGAGTTCGGCCAGCTCGCCGAGGGGTTTGAGCGTGGTGTTGGGATCGGCGTCGGTCGTCACGTCCGGGGGCAGCCGGAAGCACGGGCGCATGCCGTCCAGCCAGGTGAGCGCCGAGACGGCCATGCGGTCCAGCGGCTCCGGGCCGGCGCCCGCCGCGGGGACCCGGCCGCCGGTCACGAACCGCGCCCGTGGAAACGCGCCGCCGCGGTGATGTGCAGCGCCACGCGGGGGTCGTCGCCGCTCATCTGACGGACGAACACCAGGCCGCTGTCCAGACCGAGCGAGTCCGGAACGTCCGGCAGGCCCGCCAGCCAGCGGCCGAGTCCGGCCGCCTGGAGCCAGTCGCGACGGCGGACCGCGCGGACGAAGCCGCGGGCCAGGTCGTCGGTGCGCTCCGCCAGGCACCCGGCCAGCGGGGTGTCGAGCCCCGGCAGCGACAGCGAGGCCAACTGCGAGGCCCGGTGGGCCAGTCGCGGCCACGCGTCGGTGGCGGCCCACTGCGTCGCGGCGGGCGGCTCCGGCGGCCGGCCGTCGGCGTCCGGGGGCAGGAAGGCGCGCGCCGCCGCCGCGAGCCCCCGGTAGCTCCACACCGACACCTCGGAGGCGTCGGCCCCCGGCGGATAGGCGGCGAGCGCGGCGCGGACGAGGGCCTGATCGGCCGTGCCCGCCGCGCCGCCCGTGTCATGGGCGGGGCCGCGGTCCAGCGCGTACGGCGCCAGTACGTCGGCGCCCAGTACCCGGATCGCGGCCGATGCCACCGCTTCGCCCTGCGGGAGTACGCGCGACAGCGCATAGGAGCCGCCCCCGCCCCGAAGGGCGAGGGCGACTGCCTGTGCGACGTCGGCGACCACAGCGCTCAGCGGGGATGTCCCCTGCGCCTGCTCTGCCAACGTGACCCCTCAGTTCAGGACGCGTCCGTCTTCGTCGGACGGGGGGTCGGGGGCGAGATCAGCAGAAGTCCTGCGAGGAGCAGACCGCCGCCGCACTCGCGCGTGTCGCGGTAGATGCCCTCGGGTTCCGCGGAGTCCAGCAGTCCTTCGACCTCAGCGGCGAGGACCGCCGACTCGACCGGGGCTGTGAGATCCGAGTTCATGGAATCATCTCCTTGTTCGGCTGGATCTCCTTCAGCATGGCCGAGGTTCCAAAGTGCCGCAAACGGAACAAATCGCCCAGGCGGTGACCCGTATCGCGGCCCGCGCGACACCGGCGCGTACGGCCCTGTCCGCGCCCCCGACACCGCGGCTCTTTCCTCGCCCCCGCGGCATCCGTCGTGGCCCGACGCTCCCGTACGACCGCGCGGGGAAGGGGAGTTCACGGCCATGAATATTGTCTGACAAGTGAGGTCGGGTGCCCGGCGGTGCCCGACGCGGGACCTCTGACCTGCGCCGGGACGTCGTCATGCGGCGCGCGTACGGCGGTATCCGGGGTGTCCGCGCGGGGCGCGGAGGTGGGGGCGGGTAGGACACGGGTCGGTCACGGGATATCTTGATGTCGAGCAATGTTGCAGACCTGGACGGAGTGACCGGTGGCTGACTCGACCATCATCTACACGCATACCGACGAGGCTCCGGCCCTGGCGACGTACTCGCTGCTGCCGGTGATCGAGGCGTACGCCTCCACCGCCGGGGTCACCGTCGAGACCCGCGACATCTCGCTGTCGGGGCGGATCATCGCCGTCTTCCCCGAGTACCTGCGCGAGGACCAGCGGATCGACGACGCGCTCGCCGAGCTGGGTGAACTGGCCAAGACGCCCGCCGCGAACATCATCAAGCTGCCGAACGTCTCGGCGTCGATCCCGCAGCTCAAGGCCGCCATCGCCGAGCTGCGCGAGCAGGGCTACGCGCTGCCCGACTACCCGGACGACCCGAAGTCCGACCAGGACAAGGACGTCCGCGCCCGCTACGACAAGGTCAAGGGCAGCGCCGTCAACCCGGTGCTGCGCGAGGGAAACTCCGACCGCCGCGCCCCCGCCTCGGTGAAGAACTACGCCAAGGCGCACCCGCACCGCATGGGCGCCTGGACGCCGGAGTCCAAGACGAACGTCGCGCACATGGACGGCGACGACTTCCGTTCGACCGAGAAGTCCGCGGTCGTCTCCGAGGCCGGATCGCTCCGCATCGAGCTGGCCGGGGACGACGGCAGCACCACCGTGCTGCGCGAGTCCGTACCCGTACTGGCCGGTGAGGTCGTGGACGCCGCCGTCCTGCGGGTCGCGGCGCTGCGTGAATTCCTCACCGCCCAGATCGCCCGCGCCAAGGCCGAGGGCGTGCTGTTCTCGGTGCACCTCAAGGCCACCATGATGAAGGTCTCCGACCCGATCATCTTCGGCCACGTCGTACGCGCCTTCTTCCCCAAGACCTTCGCCGAGCACGGCGCGACGCTCGCCGCGGCCGGTCTCACCCCGAACGACGGCCTCGGCGGCATCCTCAAGGGCCTGGAGTCGCTGCCCGAGGGCGCCGCGATCAAGGCGTCCTTCGACGCCGAGCTCGCCGAGGGCCCCGAGCTGGCCATGGTCGACTCCGACCGCGGCATCACCAACCTGCACGTGCCCAGCGACGTCATCGTGGACGCGTCCATGCCCGCCATGATCCGCACCTCGGGTCACATGTGGGGGCCTGACGGCCAGGAAGCCGACACCCTCGCGGTCATCCCGGACCGCAGCTACGCGGGCATCTACCAGGTCACCATCGACGACTGCCGCGCGCACGGCGCCTTCGACCCGGCCACCATGGGCTCGGTGCCCAACGTCGGCCTGATGGCCCAGGCCGCCGAGGAGTACGGCAGCCACGACAAGACCTTCGAGATCCCCGTCACCGGTACGGTGCGCGTGGTCGACGGAGCCGGCCGGGCCGTGCTGGAGCAGGCCGTCAGCGCGGGCGACATCTTCCGCATGTGCCAGACCAAGGACGTGCCGATCCAGGACTGGGTCAAGCTCGCCGTCACCCGCGCCCGCGCCACCGGCACCCCCGCGGTGTTCTGGCTGGACGAGGACCGCGCGCACGACGCCAACCTGATCGCCAAGGTCGAGCGGTACCTGCCCGAGCACGACACCGACGGCCTCGACATCCGGATCCTGCCGCCGGTCGACGCCATCGCCTTCTCGCTGGAGCGGATCCGCCGCGGCGAGGACACCATCTCCGTGACCGGCAACGTGCTGCGCGACTACCTCACCGACCTCTTCCCGATCCTCGAACTCGGCACGAGCGCCAAGATGCTCTCGGTCGTCCCGCTGATCAACGGCGGCGGACTGTTCGAGACCGGCGCCGGCGGCTCTGCGCCCAAGCACGTGCAGCAGCTCGTCAAGGAGAACTACCTGCGCTGGGACAGCCTCGGTGAGTTCCTCGCCCTCGCGGTGAGCTTCGAGCACCTCGCGCAGAGCACGGACAACCCGCGCGCCCAGATCCTCGCGGACACCCTCGACCGGGCGACCGGCACCTTCCTCAACGAGGACAAGTCGCCCAGCCGCCGCCTCGGCGGCATCGACAACCGCGGCAGCCACTTCTACCTGGCCCTCTACTGGGCCCAGGAGCTGGCCGCGCAGACCGACGACATCAAGCTCGCGGAGGCGTTCGGCGCGCTCGCCACGACGCTGGCCGAGCAGGAGCAGGCCATCGTCGGCGAGCTGATCGCGGTCCAGGGCTCGCCGGTCGACCTCGGCGGCTACTACCGGCCCGACGCGGCCAAGGCCGCGGCCGTCATGCGGCCGTCGCAGACGCTGAACCAGGCGCTGTCGACCCTGGGCTGACGCCGCCGCCACCGGGCTGACCTGTACGGATCGACCCCGGCGGACATCACCGCATCGCACATCCCCGTGCCCCGACCGGCATGTCCGGCCGGGGCGCGGGCACGAGTCCCGGTGCTTTGCGATAGTTGAGATGTCCCGCTTGTACGCGGACCCCTTCCGATCCACGGGGTCCCTGTCCGATCCGAGCCTGGTGAGGAACGCATTGACGACACAGGAGAGCGGCGTGCCCGCGGCACTGTCCCCGGCGGCGGAACCGCAGGCGGTGCTGAGCCCGCTGACCACCGCGGCGACCTTCCTGGTGCTGACCGTCGACCCCGGCGGCGAGGCCGTGGCGCGCGACCTGCTGGCCGACCTCGCGGGCTTGCAGCGGTCGATCGGCTTCGGCAGCCCCGAGGGCAGGCTGAGCTGTGTCGCGGGCATCGGCTCCGAGGCGTGGGACCGGCTCTTCGCCGGACCGCGCCCCGCCGGGCTGCACCCCTTCGAGGAACTGCGCGGCGCCCGGCACCGGGCTGTCTCTACCCCCGGCGACCTGCTCTTCCACATCAGGGCCACCCGGATGGACCTGTGCTTCTCGCTCGCCACCGAGATCATGAACCGGCTGCGCGGCTCGGTCACCCTCCGCGACGAGACCCAGGGCTTCGTCTACCGCGACGCCCGCGACCTGCTCGGCTTCGTCGACGGCAGCGAGAATCCGGTCGGCCCGGCCGCCCACCGGGCCGTGCTCATCGGTGACGAGGACCCCGACTTCGCGGGCGGCAGCTACGTCATCGTGCAGAAGTATCTGCACGATCTCGACGCCTGGAACGCGCTGCCCGTCGAGGAGCAGGAAAGGATCATCGGCCGCCGCAAGCTGAGCAATGTGGAGCTGGACGAGGACGCCTCGCACGTCGCGCTCAACACCATCACCGAGGCCGACGGCACCGAGCGCAAGATCCTGCGCGACAACATGCCCTTCGGCAGTCCGGGCAGGGGCGAATTCGGCACCTACTTCATCGGTTACGCGCGCACCCCCGACGTCACCGAGCAGATGCTGCGGAACATGTTCCTCGGCCTGCCGCCCGCCACCCACGACCGCATCCTGGACTTCTCCACGGCGGTCACCGGGACCCTGTTCCACGCCCCGGCCGCCGGTTTCCTGGACGACCTCCCCGACCCGCCCGCCCGCGCGTCCGCGCCGGGCACCGCGACCCCGGCCGCACCCGCCCCCGTCACGGTCCCCGTCGAATCCGCCACCGTCGAATCCGCCCCCGCCGTACCCGACGACTCGCTGGGTATCGGCGACCTGAAGAGGAGCACCACGCCGTGAACAACCTGCATCGTGAACTGGCCCCCATCTCCGCCGCCGCCTGGGCCGATCTGGAGGACGAGGCGCGACGCACGTTCAAGCGCAACGTGGCGGGGCGCCGGATCGTGGACGTACCGGAACCGGCCGGATCCGAGCTGTCCGCCGTCGCCACCGGGCACCTCGACGCCATCGAGTCGCCCGCCGACGGCGTCGCCGCGCACGTACGGCGCTCGCAAGCGGTGGTCGAACTGCGGCTGCCCTTCAGCGTCGACCGCCGCCAGGTGGACGACGTCGAGCGCGGCGCGAAGGACGCGGACTGGCAGCCCGTCAAGGACGCCGCCCGGCAGCTCGCCTTCGCCGAGGACCGGGTGATCTTCGAGGGCTACCCGGCCGCCGGTATCGACGGCATCCGCGCCGCCTCCTCCAACCAGGCGATCGCCCTGCCCGACGACGTACGCGACTACCCGAACGCCGTCAGCCAGGCGATCACCGCGCTGCGCCTCGCGGGCGTCGACGGCACCTACCACCTGGCGCTCAGCGCCGACGCGTACACCGCGGTCAACGAGACCTCGGACCACGGCTACCCGATCCACCAGCACCTGGCGCGGCTGCTGGACGGCGACATCATCTGGGCGCCCGCCATCGACGGCGCGTTCCTGATCGCCGGCCGCGGCGGCGACTTCGAACTGCGCCTCGGCCAGGACCTGTCCATCGGTTACCTGTCCCACGACGACACCAGCGTGCAGCTCTACTTCCAGGAGACCCTGACCTTCCTCGTCCACACCGCGGAAGCCGCCGTCTCCCTGAAGTCCGCCCCGCGCGCCATCGCGGTCTGAGTCAGGGCGACCGGGTCCGGTCGGGTTCCAGGAACGCCAACGACTGCCGGAGGTTGTGCTCGACGACGCCCAGCATGAAGTCGCGGTCGGGGAAGTCGCCGTCGAGCAGGCGCAGCGGCCCGGCGACGAGCGACAGCCGCATGGCGAGCGCGTAAAACCGCAGCCGCCGCCCGTCCAATTCCGCCCCGCCCCGGTCCGGACCTCGGCCGGGCGCCGGGCGGCCGGGCAGCAGCCGGGCGTAGTGGTCGCCGAAGCGGATGCGCAGGAAGGCGTGCTCCCACTCGACGTCGAAGTACATCAGCCCCTCGACGTCGATCAGGACCGGCCTGCCTCGGGTGTCCACCAGTACGTGGTCGGGACCGAGTTCGCCGTGCACGACGGCGAACCGCTCGCGCGCGGGCACCGCGGCGTACGCCGTCCGCACGACGTCCTCCAGCCGGTCGCGGACGACGGCGATACGGGTGTCGCGCCGGGCGGCCTCGTACAGGTCGTCGAGGGCGCGGTCCAGGACGGCCCCCTCGCACGAACCGCCTTTCGACACACCGCCGTTGTCGACCAGTGCGACCTTGCCGAAGCCCGGAGCGGTGTGGTCCGCCATCAGGCCGAGCGCTTCGGCGAGGCGGTCCATGACCGGGGCCGCGCTCCGGGGGTCGGCGCGCAGCATCTCCTCAAGGGTCGGGCCCCGCACGTCCTCGACCACCGCGATGTCGGCGGGGTAGTGCGCCTTGCTGGTATCGGTCAGACGGATCCGCGGTGAGCGGACGCCGAGGGCGTGAAGGCGCCCGTGCGCGGCCTCGAAGAGGTCGATGCCGGAGGCGTGCGAGAACGGGTCGGTGTGGTCAGCGTCCGTGCCGTCGCTCGGCCAGTAGTTCTCGGTGTCGTCCCAGATGTAGACGATGACCGTCGAGTCGTCGTCGAGCGTCAGCCGGTAGACGCCCTTCTTGCTGCCGCCGCGCAGTCGGTCGACCCATGCGATGCGGCGGCCGGGTCCGAGGGCGGCCCGTGCCACCCCTTCCAGCCGCTCGCGGTCCGGAAATCCGCGTTCCGTGTGCATGCCCCACCCCTCGCGATCGACCGTGCAGTCTCCCACGGGCGGCGGTGACGATGCGTATCCCTTGTCCCCGTACGCCCGTGCCGCGTCGCGGAGACCTGGCCCATCCCGGATAGCCGGCCGTGCGCGGGGGCATACGCCGAACACAGGAGCGACGAGGACGGCGTACGGGGAACGGTGACAACGACCGCACAGGGCTGAACTCCGGCTGAGGAGGGGGACGATGGTGGATCTGCGCCGGGTCTGGGAAGGCTCGGCGGCCGGACGCGTGTGGCGCAAGGGCGCCGAACTGGAGCTGCTGCAACGCTCGATGGGCTTCGCCGCGCTCGGCCTGGTCACGTTGATGCCGCTGCTGATCGTGGTCGCCGCGGCGGCGCCCTTCCAACGCACCGGCTTCGCCCAGTGGGTGGTCGACGGCATGGGCCTGTCCCCGCACCCCGCCGAGTCCGTGCAGCGCCTGTTCGCCACACCGCGGCGGGTGTTGAGCACCACCAGCGCGCTCAGCCTGGCCTCGCTCGCGATCTTCGGACTGTCCTTCGCGGCCAGCGTCGAGACCGGCTACCGCAAGGTCTGGGAGCTGCCCGCCAGCCCCTGGCACAGCGTGTGGCGGCGCGCGGTGTGGCTCGCGGGCCTGACGGCGTATCTCTTCGCCGAGGCCCAGAGCGGCGCCTTCCTCAGCCACGGCTGGCGGCAGGCCGTCGTGCGCATCACCCTCACCCTCGTCTTCGGCGTCCTCTTCTTCTGGTGGGGCCAGCGCTTCCTCCTCGGCGGCCTCATCACCTGGGGCGCGGCCCTGCCCGGCGCCGTCCTCACCATGGCGGGCCTCGTCGGCCTGCGGGGCTTCTCCTGGCTGGTCTTCTCGCCGCTCATCGTCACCAACGCCGTCACCTACGGCTCGGTCGGCACCGTCTTGATGGTGCAGTGCTGGCTGATCGGCGTCGGCTTCGTCTTCTTCGGCGGCCCCCTCATCGGCTGCGAGATCCAGCAGACCCGCGCCCGCCGGGCGGCCGGCCGTCAGCAGACGGGGACGGAGGCGGAGACGGGGACGGAAGCGGAGACGGAGACGGAAGCGGAGACGGAGACGGAAGGAGAGGCGGTGGCGGACGGGGAGGGCCGCGTCGCCGGGTGGCGGCGCGGCCCGTAGGCGTCGGACGGTTCAGCCCCAGGGCTGGGAGACGACCCAGCTCGTGTCGTCGCTCCAGGACGTGGCGCTGTCCCAGGCGTTGGAGCCGCCGTTGCCGCCGATGTAGACGGTGTTGTTGTAGTGGCGGATGTCCTTGTCGGTGTAGTTGACGGACTGGAAGGTGTTGCCCTGGCCGTTGTTGCCCGGCTGCGGGCAGAAGGTGGCGTCCTGGGCGTAGAGGGAACCGCCGTCATTGGCATTGAGCTTGAGCTGGAAGTTGGAGTGGCGCAGGTACTGCCCCGAGGTGTTGGCGGACTCGAAGGAGACGCAGGCGCTGTTGGCCAGACCCGCCCGTACGATCCAGGTCGCGTCGGCCTTGTCGGTCGCCGAACTGGACGCGGACACCGGGGAGATGACCACATTGGCGTCGCTGTCGTCGTGCCGGATGTAGTCGGTGGTGCAGCACGCGGTCGTGGCTCGCAGCGAGATCCGCGAGCCGGGGGTCAGCGAACCGGAACCCGACGACTGGGT
This sequence comes from Streptomyces sp. NPDC088910, assembly GCF_044749865.1. Classification (NCBI taxonomy): domain Bacteria; kingdom Bacillati; phylum Actinomycetota; class Actinomycetes; order Kitasatosporales; family Streptomycetaceae; genus Streptomyces; species Streptomyces sp. NPDC088910. The sequence goes on along the minus strand of NZ_JBIVIV010000023.1, from coordinate 53,876 downwards.
CGTGTACCCGACGGACGCGATGTTGGTCTGCACCGCGTTCTCGGTGGCGTCGGAGGGGTAGCCGGACGTCATCACGCCCTCGTAGAACGTACCGGCGGAGCCCTTGCTGTTGTCGCCGCCGATGCCGAGGATGATCGCGCCCTCCTTGTGCATCGGGTTGTAGCCCGAGACGTTGGGGCGTACGCCGCTGTAGTACGTCGACAGGCCGCCCGACTGCGCGTTGCCGCCGCGGATCGCCCACTGGTTCGGGCCGCCCTTGACCATGGCGGTCAGGTAGCGGAAATTCACCGTCGGGTCGTTGGCGTTGTAGTGCTGGTTCACGCCGGAGAACAGGCCGTTCTCCAGGTCGGCCATGACCCAGGGGCCGTTGCCCGCGCCGTAGCCCCAGACCTTGATGTTCCCGAAGTAGATGGCCTCCATGTGGCCGTTGCCGGTGTCGTTGTTACTGGTCTCGGCGTTGCCGTAGTCGAAGCAGCAGCCGCCGTTGTAGTGCGTGCCGTCGAGGATCGCGTACATCCCCTCCGGCTGGTCGCCGGTCGCGATCCCGCTGGTGTGGTCGTTGCGGTAGCCGGTGCCGGGCGCCACGTAGACGCCGTACGCCTTGTGGCCGCCCACCGTGGTCGGCGCCGCGGTCGCGTTCGCCAGATTGTCGGGTCCGCCCGCGGCCCCGCCGCCGGGCGCCTGGGTGAGGTTGTTGCCGCGTCCCGACTGGTCGTAGATGACCGTGATCACGCAGGTCGTCCCGGAGCAGAACGAGTCCTGTGCGGCGGCGTTGGCGTATCCGCCCGTGCTCAGCACGCCGATGTTCTGTGTGGCGTTGTCGGAGGCGCGCCTGACCTGGTAGAGCGAGCCGCTGTACGTGGAGTACAGCGCCCGTGTGGTGCTGTGGGCGGCCACGCAGGGGGTGCCGCCCGCGCTGTACGCGTCGCAGGGGAGCGAACCCGCCGCGTGGGAGGTGCCCGTGCCGCCGATCAGGAGACCCGCGACGAGGGTCGCCGCGGCGGCGAGGCAGAGCGCCCATTTCCTGAAACGGCCCGCTAAGGGATTCGTTGCGGTCAGGGACATGAATGTCCTCCTCGATGTGAGTGGGGGGACCGCCGCCCGGCAGCGGGCGGCGGCGCATCGCACCTGGCCGCACGGCGTCTCCGTGACGGTTGCGGTGAGCTTGAATTGTGATCGCTAACAACGCGACATGGTCCAGTGCTGCGGCAACGCGAAGGCGGCACGCGGCGGGTCCGGCACGCCGAGGCGCGCCGACCGTGCGTGAACGGTCCTGGCCCGCGCCGTCCCTGGCGGCGGCGGGATACCGGAGGGCCGTTCGCCCCGCCGACGCGCTACCGACTCCCGGGCCCGTCCGTGGCGGCTCGGCCTGGACGCAGAGCGCGAGAGCGCGTCACGCGGGGGTCTGACCCTCTATCGCTTGGCCGTTATTGTTAGCGCTCACTGTGGCGGCGTCAAGGCGTTGCGCAGAAGAAATCCCGCCCTGGGCGCCCCGGCCTCCGTTCGTCGGGCGCCTCGGGGGACGGGGGCGGCGGCGCATGGGAGACGTCAAGATCCCGCACCGGAGTCGGCCGGGCCGCACGGTCCGAGGCGCGGGGGAGGACCATGGAGGGGAGGGCGGCTTTTGTCGCGATTTGCGCGGTGCGCGGTGGGCGGGGGCTGGAGGTGCGATGAACGGATCGGTGCGGTTGGGCCGGATCGCCGGTGTGCCGCTGCGGATGCACTGGAGCGCGCCCCTGCTGATCGTCTTCGTCAGCGTCGCCCTGGGCGGCGGCGTGCTGTCCGCCTGGGCACCGGGCCACTCCGCGGCCGCCTACCGCACCGGGGCGCTGATCGGCGCCCTGGCGCTCGCCGTGAGCCTGGTCGCGCACGAGGCGGCCCACGCCCTGGCGGCGCGCCGCGCGAAGATCGAGGTCAAGGACGTGACGGTCTTCGCGCTCGGCGGCGTCACGCGGATGGGGTCGGCGACCACGCCCCGCGACGAGGGCTGGGTGGCGGCGATCGGACCGCTGACCAACCTGGTGCTCGGCGGGCTGTTCCTGGCCGCCGCCGTGGCGGTCGACGACACGCTGCACTGGGCCGTGGCCGCGGCCGTACTCGCCTGGGTCGCGTGGGCCAACGGACTCCTCGGCGTCTTCAACCTGCTGCCCGCCGCCCCGCTCGACGGCGGCCGGGTCCTGCAAGCGGTGATCTGGCGGATCCGCGGCGACCGCGAGCGCGCGGCCAGGATCTCCGGGCGCTGCGGCCAGGTGTTCGGCGTCGCGCTGCTCGCCGGCGGCTGGCTCGAAGTCCTCATGGGCCAGGCCGCGGGGCTGTGGCTGGTCCTGCTCGGCGCCTTCATCTCCTTCACCGCCTACGCGGAGGTCCGCCGCTCGGTGCTGTACGAGACCCTGCGCGGCGTCCGTGTCACCCAGGCGATGCACCCGGCCGTCGCGGGCCAGGACTGGCACACCGTGGACGAATTCCTGGCCACCTCGGCCTCCGGCGTCGGCGTCCGTACGGTGATTCCGCTGACCGACCTCGACGGCAGGCCCAGCGGCGTCGTCACCGCGTCCGCGCTCCTGTCCGTCCCGGCGGTGCGCAGGCGGGACACCCGGGTACGGGACGTCGCATTGCCGTTGGACCGCTGCCTGCTGGTCGACCCCGACGACCGGGTCACCGACGTCTTCGACCGTCTCGCCACCACCTCGGGCAGCCCCGTTCTCGTCCTGCACGACAACCGCGTCGTCGGCGTGGTCACCGCCGAGGACATCGCCGGGCTGACCCGGCGCCACCCGCACCCGCCGGCCCGGCCCCCTGCCACCCACGGGGCGGGCCACACCACCTGACCGAAGGCCGCACCCACGCGGCGGCACGGGGGAGAGGCGACGGAAAGAAGGACTTCTGCCATGGATCCTGAACGCATCGAGCGCATGGTGACCGCCCTGCGCGCACGAGGCGTCATGGCCCACCGAGCCGACGCGGGCGTCTACGAATTCGGCATCGGCGTGGCGCTGGGGGACGGCAGCGAGGCCCAGTGGAACCTCGGCGGAGCCGCCGGGCTGGACGCGGTGGTGACGCGCGACGGCGTCCTCATCGGCTTCCTCCCGCACGTCCTCGGCGGCGCCGCTTTCACCGACGATCAGATCGTCGACGCCATCGCCACCGCCCGCTACCCGGAGGAGGGCCTCTACCCGGCCCAGGACGCCCGCCCGCGGCCCGACGCGCCGACGCCGCCCGACGCGCCTTCGCCGCCCGGCCCGCCCGTGCCGCCCGCGACCTCCCGGCCGTCCACCGCGGACCGCCGACCCTCCACCGCGCCCGCGAATCCCCAGCAACCCCCCGCGGACCCCCAGCCGTCCCCCGCGAAGAACGTGCCGACCGCACGGCACCGCACGCTCCTGGCCAGGCTCCGCCGCCTGCGGCGCCTACAGCGGCTCCGCCGGGCCTCGCGCTGACGACGACCGCTGACCGGTCACTGACCCGGCCACTGACCGACCGCTCACGAACGCGGTCGCCCGCTGACGGCGCCCACGACGGACATCGAGGGCGCGCACGCGTGCGACGGGGCACCGCCGTGGTGGCGGTGCCCCGTCAGGCGCGGGTGGTGCGGGGCTCACACGAGCCAGCGGTGGCGGGCGACGAGGGGGACGCGGGCCCAGGCCCGGCCGAGGCCCCAGGTGGTGCCCGCCGCGGCGAAGGCGAAGAGGATCATCGCGAGGGCGTAGATGAGGTGGTAGTCCACGAACGGGTTGGAGGACATGCTCGGCGCGCCGGTGGACAGGTGCTGCGCGGGCGGCCATTCGGCGGCCCACATCATGGCCATCAAGACGGTGCCCGCGGCGGCGGTCAGACGCAGGGCGACGCCGCTCATGAGGGCGACGCCGATGCCGAGCAGGCCGAGCATGAACAGCCAGTCGGTCCAGCCCTTGCCCGCGATGTCGTGGAAGAACGACTCCAGCGGACCGGCGGAGACACCCGACAGGAACCCCTTGGTGGGCGACCCGCCGTCGACCCAGCCCTTGCCGGAGCCGGTCGCGTAGTGCCAGCCGAAGGTCTTGTCGAGGAAGGCCCACAGGAAGACGAAACCGGTCGCGATCCGTACGGTGGCGAGCGACTTGGCGACGAGCGCGGAGTCGGTGCCGACGGCCGTCGCGTCGCCGCCGCGGTCGGCGGACGCCTTGCTCCGAGCGGGGAGGCGGAACCCTGCGTGCTGCCGGGTGTGGTCGTGGACTGCCATGACGGCTCCCAGTTCAATGGGGGTTGACGTTCGGTCAGACACCACTGTGCCGCGCGGTGTTGGCCGCACGCTGGGGGCTCACGGCCCGACCCGCAGGGCCGAACGGCTCTGCCCGGCGGCCCGGTTGGGCCGAGAGCCCCGAGGCGTCACGTGCCGAGGCGTCGAGGCTTCGAGGCGGCAGGCGTCCCACGGCGGGCCCGGAGGCCACCGTCCGCCGCTGATGCCTTCCGGCGCCCCGACGGACCTCACCCGTCCGGCCATCGCGCGACCACTCACCGTGTGCTCATAGCCCGCTCCGTTTCGGTGACGGGTGGCCGAAGCGCTCATGCGGTCCGGCCGCGGAGCCCGGCGGCGTCCCACGCGGTCCGGTCCACCCACCCGACAGGGCCGTTCGGCCCTCCGCAGACGGCGCGGGAGGCGGGAGCGTGGAGACACGGGGTCAGTCGGCCCCCGTCGTGTCGCTCGACGAGGAGGGACCGACCATGGAACGCGGAATCTGGCTGTGGCGTCTGCGGAAGAATCCGCTGCGCCGACGTTCGTACGCCGTGGAGGCGTGGGCCTTCCTCGCGGCGGCCCTGGCCGCGCTGGTGGTCGCGGTGCTGGTCGGAGTCTCGACCGCGCACGGTCTCCAGCGCGAGTACGCGCAGCAGCGTCTCGACCGGCACAGCACCAGCGCGGTCCTGACCCAGAAGGCCCCGGACGGCTACCGGCTGTCCCGGGTGGACGTACCGGCGCAGTGGAAGGCGCCCGACGGCACCGTGCTCACCGGCATCGTCACCGCCAGTCCCGGCACCTCCCGCGGCGCCGTCGTTCCGGTGTGGACCAACAGCCAGGGTGTCGAGGTCGCGCAGCCGCTGTCCCCTTCTTCCGGGGAATTCCAGGCCGATGTGATCGGTGCGGGAGCGGCCTTCGCCATCTGCGTCGGCGTCCTGATCGGCTGCGGGATCACCACCAAACTCCTCGACCACCGCCGGTGTGCCCGCTGGGACGCCGAGTGGACGGACGCCGACTCGCGCTGGGGCCACCACAGCGTGTGACCGACGGTGCTGGCCCGGCCACGGTCCCGCCAGTACGGTGAGTGACCCGCCGGTCCTTCCGTCTGCCAGGAGACCCCGCCTGTGAGCTTCGCGACGCTGGCCGTCCTGTCCCTGGCCGCCCTGCTGGGCCCGCTGCTGGCCCTGCCGAAACAGTGGCACCTGCCCGTCGTCCTGGGCGAGCTGGCCGCCGGTGTCCTGCTCGGACCCACCGTGATCGGCTACCTGCACGCCGACGATCCGACGTTCGCCTTCCTCGCGGACATCGGCTTCGCCCTGATCATGTTCGTCGCCGGCGCACGGGTACCGGTGCGTGACCCGCAGTTGCGCGCGGGACTGGGCAGCGGGGCCGGGCGCGCCCTGGCCGTCGGCGTCCTGGCGGCGGTCCCCGCATTCCTCCTGGCGCGGGGCTTCGACACCGGGCACACCGCTCTCTATACGGTGCTGATGGCGTCGTCGTCCGCCGCGCTGATCCTGCCGATCGTCGACTCGCTGTCGCTCGGCGGCCCGCAGATCCTGCGCATGCTGCCCCAGGTCGCGGTCGCCGACACGGCCTGCATCGTCGCCCTGCCCCTGGTGATCGACCCGCGCCACGCCGCCCGCGCGGCGCTCGGCGCGTGCGCGGTCATCGCCTGCGCGGCGGCGCTGTTCCTGGTCCTGCGCCGGTTCGAGCGCGACGGCCTGCGGCGCAGAATGCACCGGCTCTCCGAGGAACGGCGCTTCGCCCTGGAACTGCGGATCAGCCTGGTCATCCTGTTCGCACTGGCCGCGCTCGCCGTGCGGACCCACGTCTCGATCATGCTGGCGGGCTTCTCCTTCGGCCTGGTCGTCTCCGCGATCGGCGAACCCCGCCGCCTGGCGAAACAGCTCTTCGCCCTGACCGAGGGCTTCCTCGGCCCGCTGTTCTTCCTGTGGCTGGGGGCGTCCCTCGATCTGCGCGCCCTGGCCGGTCACCCCTCCTTCGCGGTGCTCGGCGCGGCGCTCGGGCTGGGCGCGGTCGCGGTGCACGCCGCGCTGCGGGTCACCGGCCAGCCCTTCGCCGTGGGCGTCCTCGCCTCCGCCCAGCTCGGCGTCCCGGTGGCCGCCGCGACCCTGGGCACCCAACTGCGCCTGCTCGAACCCGGTGAGGCCGCGGCCCTCATGCTCGGCGCCCTGGTGACCATCGCCGCCGCCACCCTCGCGACCTCCCTCACCGGCCCGAGCACCCCGAAGGACCACGGCCTCGCGGCACCGGCCGCCCCTTGACCGCGAGCCCCGCGCAGCGACGGCGGGCCTCCCGGAATCCGGAAGGCCCGCCGTTCCCACCTCTAATCGTTCCCGGCCCTCAGCCGGTCCAGGACCAGTCGGCGACCTCGGGGAGGTCGACGCCGTGTTCGCGGATCCAGGCGTGGTGGCGCAGCCGGGTGTCCTCCATCTTCTGACGGACGGGCGCCGCCGCCACCGCGAGGCCGGGGACGCGGTCGATGACGTCCATGACCAGCCGGTAGCGGTCGAGGTCGTTGCGGACCACCATGTCGAACGGCGTGGTGGTCGTGCCGTTCTCCTTGTAGCCGCGCACATGCATATGGGCGTGGCCGGTGCGGCGGTAGGTGAGCCGGTGGATGAGCCACGGGTAGCCGTGGTACGCGAAGATCACCGGCTTGTCGGGGGTGAACAGCGCGTCGTACTCGGCGTCGGGCATGCCGTGCGGGTGTTCGTCCTTGGGCAGCAGCCGCGCCAGATCGACCACGTTGACGACCCGTACCGACAGGTCGGGAAGGTGCTCGCGCAGCAGGGACACGGCGGCGATGGTCTCCTGCGTGGGGACGTCACCGGCGCAGGCCAGGACCACATCGGGTTCCGCGCCGTCCTCGGAGCTCGCCCATTCCCAGATGCCGGCGCCGCGTGCGCAGTGCGCGCGGGCGGCCTCCAGATCGAGCCAGTCGAAGCAGGGCTGCTTCCCGGCGACCACGACGTTCACGTAGTCCTTGGAACGCAGCACGTGATCGGCCACCGACAGCAGGGTGTTGGCGTCCGGCGGCAGATAGACCCGCACGACCTCGGGGGACTTGTTGAGGACGTGGTCCACGAAGCCGGGGTCCTGGTGCGAGAAGCCGTTGTGGTCCTGCCGCCAGACATGCGACGTCAGAAGGTAGTTGAGCGACGCGATGGGCCGCCGCCACGGCAGCGGCCGTGAGGTGCGCAGCCACTTGATGTGCTGGTTGGCCATCGAGTCGACGATGTGCACGAACGCCTCGTAGCACGAGAACAGGCCGTGACGGCCCGTCAGGAGATAGCCCTCCAGCCACCCTTGGCAGGTGTGCTCGGACAGGATCTCCATCACCCGGCCGCCGCGCTCCAGGTGCTCGTCGGTGTCGAGTACCTCGGCCTCCCACGCCTTCCCGCTCACGTCGTAGACGGCTTCGAGCCGGTTGGAGGCGGTCTCGTCCGGGCCGACCAGCCGGAAGTCCCGGTGCTCCGCGGTGTCGGCCATGATCTGCTTGAGCAGCCCGCCGAGCACCCGCGTGGGCTCGTGCAGGTTCACCCCCGGCTTGTCGACCGCCACCGCGAAGTCCTCCAGCGGCGGCACCGGCAGGTCGCGCCGGAGCAGACCGCCGTTGGCGTGCGGGTTCAGACCCAGCCGCCGCTCGCCGTCCGGCGTGCAGCTCAGCACCTGGGCGCTCGGGCGGCCGTCCCGGTCGAAGAGCTCCTCGGGGCGGTACGAGCGCAGCCACTGCTCCAACTGGCGCAGGTGCTCCGGGTTGTCACGGACCCCGGCCAGCGGCACCTGGTGCGCCCGCCAGGTGCCCTCCACCGGCAGCCCGTCGACCTCGGCGGGTCCCGTCCAGCCCTTCGGCGTACGGAGCACGATCATCGGCCACCGGGCCCGCTCGCCGTCGTCGCCCGCACGCGCCGCGTCCTGGATGGCGGCGATACGGTCCAGCGCGGTGTCCATGGCCGCGGCCATGGCCCGGTGCACGTCGTGCGGGTCGTCGCCCGTCACGTGGATCGGGTCGTGGCCGTAGCCGCGCAGCAGTTCGTCCAGCTCGTGCTCGGGGAGCCGGGCCAGCACCGCAGGGTTGGCGATCTTGTAGCCGTTGAGGTGCAGGATCGGCAGGACGGCGCCGTCGTGCACCGGGTCGAGGAATTTGTTGGAGTGCCAGGAGGTGGCCAGCGGACCGGTCTCCGCCTCGCCGTCGCCCACGACACACGCCACCAGCAGGTCCGGGTTGTCGAAGGCCGCGCCGTACGCGTGGGACAGCGAATATCCCAGCTCGCCGCCCTCGTGGATCGAGCCCGGCGTCTCGGGCGCGACGTGGCTGGGGATGCCGCCGGGGAAGGAGAACTGCCGGAACAGCCGGGCCATGCCGTCCGCGTCCCGCCCGATGTCGGGATAGGTCGCGGAGTAACTGCCGTCGAGCCAGGAGTTGGCCACCACTGCGGGGCCGCCGTGTCCGGGGCCCCACACGCAGAGCGCGTCCAGCCCGCGGGTCCTGATCACCCGGTTGAGGTGGGTGTGCACGAGGTTGAGGCCGGGGGAGGTCCCCCAGTGGCCGAGCAGCCGCGGCTTGATGTGCTCGGGGCGTAGCGGCTCCTCGAGCAGGGGATTGGCGAGCAGGTAGATCTGGCCGACGGACAGGTAGTTGGCCGCCTTCCAGTGGGCGACCAGGGCGGCCAGTTCGGTGTCGTCAAGAGCGCTGCCCGGCTGGGCCGGGGGTGCCTGAGACATGTCTTCCTCCGCGGAGTCGAAGTCGTCGTCCCAGACTCGGAGGTCTCGCCCGCGGTCCGACAGAGCCGACCGGGCAGCGATCGGGGGCCGTTCGGGCCAGCGCCCCCCGGGTCGGGACACGGCGTTCCTCGCGCGAGTCTGCCACGAGGTGCCGGTCGGCCGGGGTAACCGCCCGAGGCGTGTGGCGCGATCCGGACGGAGACGCCTTCCGCATCGCTCGCGGAGCAACCGCCCCGGCCGCGTGGTGCCGACGCCCCGTCGGGCGGAGCGCCGCGCGTGACTCAGCCGTCCTGGCTGGCCTGGTGGCCGCGGAGCAGCCGGCCGTGGGCGGCACGGGAATGGGTGACGACGCATACGTCGATGTCGTCGCCCGAGCCCTCGACGATGATCTCGCCGACACCCCGGCTGAACAGCCTCTGGAGGCGGGTGCGCCGGGTCGCGCCGATCAGGATCTGGCTGGCGCTCACCCGCCGGGCGAAGTCGAGGACGGCGCGGGCCGGGTCGCCGCTGGTGAGCGTGTGGTAGGTGCCGCCGAGCTCTTCCACCAGCGCGCGCTGTTCGGTCGGCAGGTGAGCGGAAGGGGACGTCGACGCGTCGTCGGGCTCGACGTGGACGGCGAGGAATTCGCCTCCCGCGCCGCGGGAGGCGGTGCGCTTGGCGCGCCGGATGAGGGTGTCGCCCTCCGCGCCGCCGGAGAGGGCGACCAGCACCCGCTCGCGCGCGGACCAGGGCTGCTGGATGCCGTGGCCCTCGCGGTAGCGCTGAAGAGCCTCCTCCACCCGGTCGGCTGCCCACAGCAGGGCGATCTCGCGCAGGGCGGTGAGGTTTCCGGCGCGGAAGTAGTTGACCAGTGCCAGCTCGGCCCGCTCCGGCGGATAGATGTCGCCGTCGGCCATCCGCTGCCTCAGCGCCTCGGCGGACATGTCCACGAGCTCGATCTGGTCCGCGCCGCGGACCACGTCGTCCGGAACGGTCTCGCGCTGTTTGGCCCCGGTGATGTGCTCCACCACGTCGTTGAGCGATTCGAGATGCTGGATGTTGACGGTGGAGATCACGTTGATGCCCGCGTCGAGCAATTCGTGGACGTCCTGCCAGCGCTTCTTGTTCCGTGCACCGGGGATGTTGGTGTGGGCCATCTCGTCGACCAGCGCGAGTTGCGGGCGGCGGGCGAGGACGGCGTCGAGGTCCATCTCCGTGAAGGCGCAGTCGCGGTATCCGACGGTCCGGCGCGGCACCTGCTCCAGGCCCTCCGCCATCCGGTGGGTCAGCGGCCTGCCGTAGTCCTCCACGAAGGCGATGACCACGTCGGTGCCCTGGTCGGCACGCAGGTGGCCCTCGCTGAGCATCGCGTACGTCTTGCCCACCCCTGGGGCCGCCCCGAGGTACACCCGCAGGCTTCCGCACGCCATGGCCGTTCCCTTCTCGTCGCCGAGGCCGAACCGGCCCGCACCTCGACCGGACGCCCCGAGATCTCACCGTTTTATCCTTTATCTCTCCATTCTCCTGGTTATACATATAAAAGGAGGTTTCGCCGCGGGCTCCGTGCCGGTACCTGGCCGACGTGGAGCGGAACCCGGCGGCGGCGCGAGCCGGCCCACCGGCCCCGGCGCCGGGACCTCGCGAGGGCCGGTCGGCCGGGGCGGCCACCCCTTGTGGCCCTGGAACACGGAGTGCGCGCGCCGCACCGTGAAGGGAGAGGGGCGGCAGGCGAGCGCGTCCGCGGAGGAGTGGGTCATGAAGCAGCGTGAGGTCGGGATCGTGATGACGAGTGACGTCGTCAGCGTCCGCCCCGCGACACCGTTCAAGGACATCGCCGGGCTGCTCGGGAAGCACCGGGTGAGCGGTGTGCCGGTGGTGGACGACGACGAGAAGGTGATCGGGGTGATCTCCGCGACCGACCTGTTGTTCCGCCAGGCGGAGCAGGCGTGGAACGTCCCCGCGCGGCGCATGTCCTTGAACCGTGCCGCGTACCGGAAGGCGGCCAAGGCCCGCGCCCGCACCGCGGGTGAGCTGATGTCGGCCCCGGCCGTCACCGTCCAGGCGTACGAGTCGGTCGTCGGCGCCGCGCGCACCATGCTGGAGCACGGGGTGGAGCGGCTGCCCGTCCTCGACGAGGAGAGCCGCCTGGTCGGCATCGTGACCCGGCGCGACCTGCTGCGGGTCTTCCTCCGCCCGGACGACGAGATCCGCGCCGAGGTGATCGACGAGGTCTTCGTCAAGACCTTCTGGGCGCCGTCGGACGCGGTGGGGGTCACGGTCTCCGGCGGCGTGGTCACCCTGGAGGGCCGGCTGGAGCGGGCGGACCAGGTGCCGGTGGCCGGCTGGATGACCGGGCGGATCGACGGGGTCGTCGGCGTCGTCAACAGACTCACCTCACGCTTCGACGACTCCCTCGCCGAAGCGAAGCGACCGGAAGGGGCACGGTGATGAGAACCGCTACCACTGGCCTGTTCAGCTCGCTCCCGTCCCCCGGACGGCAGCGGCTGGAGAGCCTTGCCCGAGAGGTGTCGTTCCCCGCTGGCACCCGGATCTACGAGGAGGGCGAGCGGGCCGACCGGTTCTGGGTCGTGCGCACCGGCGCCGTCACCCTCGACCTCCGGCGGCCCGGACGCCCGGCCCCCGAGGTGGAGATGCTGGGCCCCGGAGACCTGCTCGGCTGGTCCTGGCTGTTCCCGCCGTACGTCTGGCAGATGGGCGCCCAGGCCCAAAGCCCCGTGCGGACACAGGAGTTCGACGCCACCGTCGTACGGGCGCTGGCCGAAGCGGACCCGGTGTTCGGACGAGCCCTGGCGATGAAGGTCGGCGAGGTCGTCGCCCACCGGTTGCAGAGCACCCGGGCCAGACTGCTCGAGCGGTGAGCAGCCCGTGAGCCGCGGAGAACGCGGAAGCGAAGGAGGCTGAGCGGCCTCCCGGCCGTGGGCCCGCGATGGGCGACAACTGCGCTCCAGACCCTGCCCCGACGTCCGATACCGGCCAAGGGACCGTTCGGCCCTAGCAACGGGTCCGTACGACCGTTCATGATCGGAGGTCCGGGCGCGGCACACGACAGGGCGAAGGATCGGCGCACATGACCGAAGTACGGCAATTCTCACCGCAGGCGCCGATCAGGGTCTTCCTGCTGGACGACCACGAGGTCGTCCGGCGCGGCGTCCACGACCTGCTCGACTCGGAACCCGACATCGAGGTGGTCGGCGAGGCCGCGACCGCCGCGCAGGCCGAGGCCCGCGGACCGGCCCTGCGGCCGGACGTCGCCGTCCTGGACGTCAGGCTGCCCGACGGCGACGGCATCACCGTCTGCCGCGAGCTGCGGTCGCGGATGCCCGGCCTCGCCTGCCTGATGCTGACGTCCTTCGACGACGACGACGCGCTGCTCGACGCGATCATGGCGGGCGCAGCGGGCTATGTGCTCAAGCAGATCAAGGGCTCCGACCTGGTCGCCGCCGTGCGGACCGTCGCCTCGGGGCAGTCGATGCTCGACCCGGCCACCACCTCCCGGCTGATGAGCAATCTGCGCGGCGGCGGCCCGACAGCGACGGCGGAACCCGAGGTCGAGGCGCTCGCCTCGCTGTCTCCGCGCGAGCGCGAGATCCTCCAACTCGTCGGTGAGGGACTCACCAACGGCCAGATCGGCAAGCGCCTGTACCTGTCGGAGAAGACGGTCAAGAACAACGTCTCGCGGCTGCTGGCCAAGCTCGGCGTGGAGCGCCGCATCCAGGCGGCCGTCATGGCCACGCACGACACCGCCCAGCACTCCGGGCCGGAGCACGGCCGCCGCTGAACACGGGGCCGACCGGCCCTCCGGCCGGGCACCAACGGCCCCTCCCGCCGCCCGTCGTGCTCCGTCAGCCTGGAAGCAGGACGGCCGGGAGGAGAACACGATGCGGACCGCACCACTGGACGCGGAGACCCTGGAGAAGCTGATCTCCGCGGCGGGCGCGGCGCCTTCGATCCACAACACTCAGCCGTGGCGGTTCCGGCTCGACCCCGACACCAGCACGCTGGAGGTACGGGCGGCCGTCGACCGCGGGCTGCGGCACGTCGACCCGATGGGACGCGCCGTCCACCTGTCGGTCGGCGCCGCCCTGTTCAACCTCCGGGTCGCGGTCGCCCACTTCGGCTGGGACCCCGTGCCGCGGCTGCTGCCCGACCCCGCCGAGCCCGACCTGCTGGCCTCCGTACGCCTGGCCGGACCGCTGCCGACCGGTGCCCGCCGCGACCGGCAGGACCTGTACGACGCGATCTGGCGGCGGCACAGCAGCCGCCTGCCGTTCTCCGAGCAGGCGCTTCCCGCCCAGGTGCTGACCGAACTGGCCGAGGCCGCGGACGCCGAGGGCGCCCGGCTGGTACGGCCCGCCGCGGAGGAGACGGCCCGCCTGCTGGAGTTCACCACGGAGGCCGAGCGGCGCGGCATGAGCGATTCCGACCGCCGGGCCGAGAGCCGGAGCTGGATCCGTGAGGGGAGCGCGGACGGCCTGCCGGGCCGGGCGCTCGGCCCCCAGGACAGCGCGGGCCGACTGCCGCTGCGGGACTTCTCCGCGCTGCGCCCGGAGAACTACCAGCCTTCCGCGGCCTTCGAGCGGCACCCGGTGATCGCGGTCCTGTCCACCTGCCACGACCGCCCCGCCGACTGGCTGCGCGCCGGTCAGGCGCTGGAGCACGTCCTGCTCGTCGCGACCGCTCACACTGTCCGCGCGTCACTGCTCCATCAGGCGCTGGAATGGGACGACCTGCGGTGGCTGCTGCGCGACCCGCGCGGCGGCATGGAACACGTACAGATGCTGATCCGCCTCGGCTACGGACCGGAGGGCCCGGCCACACCCCGGCGCCCCGTCGCCGACGTCACCGATGCCGGAACGCACACGCTCTAGATGTACTGACCCGGAGGGTTGTTGACGCGCGCGGCGCCCGGCTACGCCTTGGGTCCCGCCGAGGGCGGGGCGGCCGGCACCCGCCAGACCAGGCGGGTGCCGCCGCGGGGGCTGGCGGAGAGGGACAGCTGGCCCCCGAGCCGCGCGGCCCGCTCCTCCAGATTGCGCAGCCCGCTGCGGTGCCCGCCGGAAGGGGCGCCCACGCCGTCGTCGTCGACCGTGACGGTCAGGGTCCCGGAGGCGACGACCAGGGAGACCTCGGCGGAGGTCGCCCGGGCGTGCCGTCCGACGTTGGAGAGGGCTTCGACCAGGACGGCGACGGTCTCCTCCGCGACCGGCGTGGGCACATCGGTGTCGATCAGCCCCTCCATCCGCAGGGCGGGGGTGAAGCCGAGCGTCGGGACCGCGTCCTCGACCGCCATCGAGGCACGTATCCGAAGGCCGCGCGCGGTCCGCTCCCGGTCGTGCGAGCGCAGCCCGAAGATCGTCGAGCGAATGATCTTGATGGTCTCGTCCAGGTCGTCCACCGCGCGCAGCAGCCGCTCGCTCGCCTCCGGATGCTGGACGAAGCGCACCGCGCTCTGCAAGGTCATCCCCGTGGCGAACAGCCGCTGGATGGCCAGGTCGTGCAGGTCACGGGCGATCCGGTCGCGGTCCTCCAGCAGCGCGAGCTGCTCGGCGCCGCGCCGCCGCTCGGCCAGCTCCAGCGCCAGCGCGGCCTGCCCGGCGAAGCTCAGCAGCGGCGAGGACTCCGCCTCGGTGAAGGGGACAGAACCCAGCTCGCGGGCGAGCAGCAGCACACCGCGCACCGCGCCGTCCGCCATCATCGGTACGGCGATCGTCGGCCCCAGGCCGTTCCAGCGCGGCGGCCCCGACGTCACCCGCGGGTCCTTGGCGATCTCCACCGTGGTGATCGGCCGCGCCGCGGCCATCGCGGCGCCCATGAACGAGCCCTCGCACGGCAGCACCAGACCGCGGTGGGTCTCGGCGTCCACCCCCACGGCGATCATCACCTGGAGGTCGGTGGTCCCCTCGACCGGCAGCGCCACCACGCCCAGGTCCGCGGCCAGGATGTGCCGGCCGTGCTCGACGATCAGCCCGAGCACATCCATCTCACCGGCGCCCGACAGCAGCTTGCTCACGATCTCCGCGTTGGCCGCCATCCACCGCTGCCCCTCGCGGGCGGTCTTGTACAGCCGCGCGTTCTCGATCGCGACACCCGCCGCGACCGCCAGGGTCGACAGCAGCGTCTCGTCGTCGCCGTCGAACTCCCGGCCACCGCGCTTCTCGGTGAGGTAGATGTTTCCGAAGACCTCGTCGCGGACCCGGATCGGCACCCCGAGGAAGGAGCGCATCGGCGGATGGTTCGCCGGGAAGCCGTACGACGCCGGGTGATCGGACAGCTCAGCGAGCCGCAGCGGCTCCGGGTGGCGGATCAGCTCGCCGAGCAGACCGTGCCCCGAGGGCAGCGGCCCGATCGCGCGGGCCTCCTCCTCGGACACCCCGACGGTCAGGAACTCCGAGAGCCGCGCGTCGTCGCCGATCACGCCCAGCGCGCCGTACTCGGCGTCCACCAGGGCGACCGCGGTCTCCACGATCCGCCGCAGCACATGTGCGAGGTCCAGCTCCCGGCCCACCGACAGCACGGCCTCCAGCAGGCTGTGCACCCGATTCTGCGTGCCGCGCACCGCCCCGATGCGGACCTGCAACTCGTCCAGCAGCTCATCGAGCTGCAAACGGGGCAAGCGCCCGCCCGAGCTGTCGCCGTCCTCTCCCACCGGTCCTCCACGCGCACCGCGAACCCCGAGCATCAGCCCCTGCGTCCTACCGTATCGGCTGGGGTGCCGGGCCGGTGGTCGAGTGCCGGTGGTCGAGCGCCGGGGCCTCCTGCACCCTGCGGTCAGATGACAACGGTGCCTGCCCCCTCCCGCAGCTCTTCCGCGACCGAGCGCGCCCACGCGCGGATCCGCTCCGGGTCGCGAAAATCGCCGCCGCGTCCCTGCTGGAGGATCTGCCGGGCGACGAAGCCGCGTGCGCCCTCGGTCAGCCGTCCGCCGAAGGTGACATGCGCGCGGGCGTCGATCCGGTCGGCGAGCCGGGTGACCGCGGGTGTCGCGGGCAGATCCCTGGCGGCCGCCGAGGAGTCCAGCGGGCCGCTGCTGAACAGCCACACGGGCCTGTGGGCGAGCCGCGCCCGCTGCCGACGTGCCAGCCGGACCGCGTCGCGCTGCCAGCGGCCCGCGTACACCCCCGCGCCGAGGATCACGGCGTCGTAGGCGCCGACGTCCCTGACCCCGGCCGCCGCACGGACGTCGGCCGTGATATCGCGCTCGCGCAGCGCCTCGCCGATCCACTCGGCGATCTCGGCGGTGGAGCCGTTCCTGGTCCCGTACGCCACGAGAACGCGGATGGTCTTCACCCTGCTCACCTCGATCGATCGGTGCGGATCAGCGCGGCCATCGCGGGCACGGGCCGGATACCTGACCGGTCCGCCCGGCGGCCCCGGTACCGGCGGCGTGCGGTATCCGAGACGGCCCGCGCTCTTCCGCTCGTGGGCTGCCCCTTCCACGGTCCGCCGGTCGCCGCGCGGCCCGCCGGTGCCGTCCGGGGCGCAGCCGAGGGCCGATCGGCCCTGCTCCGGGAGAGTCGGCCATGCCGCGTCGGCGTCCGACCGCTCAGCAGGACTGCGCGACGTCCCGCGACACCCGAAGGCGCGGGGTCATGGGCGCCTGGTCCGCGGTGCGGGTGAGGAATTCCCGCACGCCCGCCACCAGGTGTTCGACCGCGACGTGCGGGCCCGCGCCGGTGTCGGCGGGCGTTCCCGTCGCGGCGCCGACGGCGAACACCTCGGGAGCGGCGCGGGACTGGAGGGTACGCGGGTCCACCCGGACGAGACCGCACGCGTCGCCGAGTCCGGCGGAGCGTACGACGTACCTGGCGCCGCCGTACAGCACACCGTCCGGCGTCGGTACGGGCCGCGCTCCGGTGGCCACCACGAGGACGTCGTACCCGATCGAGGAGCCGTCGGTGCAGCAGACCTCCCGCCGGGCCACGTCGACACTGCCGATCTCCGTGTGACGGAAGTCGATCCCGGCGCGGAGCCGGCCGTCCTCCGGCGGCAGGAGGGTGCGCGAGCCGAGGACACCGATGGCCATGAGAAGTTCGATTTCGTGGTCACGCGTGTCGTATTTCCCGACCACGACGATCTGGAATTCGCTCTCGTCGTACCGGCGGCGCAGTCTGTTGGCCGCCAGGATTCCGGTACTGCCGTTTCCCAGGATGACGATCCGCTTCTTCATACCCGCACTGTCCGGCAGCCCCGGTCACGTCCACCACGGGCCAACCGGCCTTCCCTCCGAGGCCGTTCGGGCACCGAACGCCCGGTTTCCCGAGCCGACGGTGCGGGAGCCGTCGTGGACGACCGTCCACCGGCCCGTGGACCGGGACCGTTCGGCCCTGCCGACGCCGCTCGGCACGCGGGAGGCTGGAGTCGGACCCAAGGAGGCGTGCCCTCGTGCCGAACGCCCGGATCACGGACCTGTACGGGGTTCCCATGGCGCGCTCGTACCAGGCCGACCACACGACGACGCCTGCCGCGTTCGACCCGCACGTGCGGTGCCGTACCGGAGTGCGGGGGAGCCGAAGCGGGCGGAGGAGCAGCGCATGAACCACCACAAGAGCCATCGCATGAGCGCACCGTCGCCAGGTGACCCGGGTATCGCGGGCCGTGTGGCCGAGCGCGGGCGCGCACTCGGGCTGAGCATGGGCCAGGTGGCCAGACGAGCCGGTATGGCCCCGCGCTATCTGAACGACCTGCTGCGGCAGGACACCGACTTCGATCCCGACGGGCTGTTGCGCGTCGCGGCGGCCCTGGGCATGTCCTACCCGGAACTGCTCCACGGCCCCAGCCACCCGCCTCCCGGGCAGGCCGCGCCCGCTCCGCGTCCGTCTCTTCGGAGCCTGACCACGGCGGAGTGCTGGGATCTGGTCGGCGGGCATGGGGTGGGCAGAATCGCGCTGGCCGGAGCCGCCGCGCCCGTGGTGATCCCGGTCAACTACACGGTCGACGCGCGCACGGTCGTCTACCGGACCAGCCCCGGGAGCGCCGCCTGTCCGGAGAGCGGGCAGGCCGCCTCCTTCCAGGTGGACAGGGTGGACGACCGTCTCAGCCAGGGCTGGAGCGTCCTGATCACCGGCACCGCGGAGCGCGTGCGGGACGAGGAGACCGAACGGCGCCTCGCGGCCGCAGAGGGCGAGGGTCCCTGGGCGGGAGGCCCGCGGCCCGTGTGGACGCGTATCCGTCCCGGCGCCGTCTCGGGACGGCGCGTCGAGAGCGGCCTGGAGCCGGAGCCCGGCGGCGGGGCCGCGCGGAGTGAGGCGACGTACCGTCCACAGTGACGTCCCGCTACCGCTCCGACCGTGTGGGCACGGCCCCGCCCCGGCTCGGGCTGCGGGTGTCCGCCCGAGCCGCGACCATGGAGGGTGACACGGGAAGGGACCGCCGATGGAGCCCGAGTGGACCTGGCGCTACGCGGGCTACGACCCGTCGCGGGAGCGGTTGCGTGAGGTGCTCTGCGCTCTGGGCAACGGATACTTCGCGACGAGGGGGGCGTTCGCGGAGGCGGCAGCCGGTCCTGTGCACTACCCCGGCACGTATGCGGCGGGCTGCTACAACCGTCTGACGTCCGAGGTGGCGGGACGCGAGGTCGACAACGAGGACATGGTCAACCTTCCGAACTGGCTGCCTTTGCGGGTACGCGCGGTCGGTGGTCCATGGTTCGGCCCCGAGACCAGCACCGTGCTCGCCCACGAACAGACCCTCGACATGCGCCGGGGCGTCCTGCACCGGCGGACACGGATGCGCGACCGCGAGGGGCGCGAGCTGACGGTGGAGGAAACCCGCCTGACCCACATGGGCGACGCGCACCTGGCAGCGCAGCGGGCGCGGTTCACCGCCCACGGCTGGTCCGGCGAACTGGAGATCGAAGCCGGAATCGACGGGGACGTGCGCAACACCGGGGTGGAGCGCTACAGCGACCTGGCGGGTGCTCACCTCACCGACCACCGTACGGGGACCACCGGCACGGACACGGTCTGGCTGACCTGCCGTACCTCCTCCTCCCGCATCGCCGTCGCCATGGCCGCCCGCGTCCGTGTCAGGGAGCACCCTTGCGAGGCGACGCCGCTCGCGCCCGGCGGAAGGGCCAGCTTCCACCGGATGACACTCCCGGTCGTCCCCGAGCGGGTGATCACCGTCGAAAAGGTCCTCGCGCTGCACACCTCGCGCGACCCGGCGATCGGCGGTCCCCGGCAGGCCGCCCTGGACCGTGTGGCTCGCGCGCCCGCGTTCCCCGCCCTGCTCAGCGCGCACACGGGCGCGTGGGACCGGCTGTGGAAACGCACGGAGATCGAGGTGGCCGGTGAGGCCGGACACGTGCTGCGCCTGCACCTGTTCCACGTCCTCCAGACGCTGTCGCCCCACACGGCGGGCCTGGACGTCGGAACACCGGCGCGCGGGCTGTACGGGGAGGCGTACCGAGGGCATGTCTTCTGGGACGAGCTGTTTGTGCTGCCCTTTCTCGACGTACACCTGCCGGAGGTCTCCCGTGCGCTGCTGATGTACCGTCACCGCAGGCTCGGCGCCGCCTGCCGGGCCGCGGACGCCATCGGCAGACCCGGGGCGATGTACCCGTGGCAGAGCGGCAGTGACGGACGCGAGGAAACGCAGCGGCTGCACCTGAATCCCGTCTCCGGCCGGTGGCTGCCGGACCACACCCACTTGCAGCATCACGTCGGCTCTGCCGTGGCGTACAACATTTGGCACTACTGCCTGGCCAGCGGCGACACCGCGTTCCTGCACACCGAAGGCGCCGAGATGCTGTTGCAGATCGCCAGGTTCTGGGCGCACACCGCGGCATGGGACCCGGCGTACGAGCGCTACCGCATACGTCAGGTCGTCGGCCCCGACGAATATCACGACGCGTATCCGGACGCGGAGGTCCCCGGCATCGACGACAACGCCTACACCAACGTCACAGCGGCCTGGGTGCTGGCCCGCGCGCTTGAACTGGCCCGTTCCCTGCCGGCTCCCCGCAGGGACGAACTGTTCGAGCGCATCGGGCTCGACCCGGCGGAACTGTCCTTGTGGGAGGACGTGTCACGACGCCTGCGTGTGCCGTTCCACGAAGGCGTCATCAGTCAGTTCGACGGCTACGGCGACCTCGCCGAACTGGACTGGGCGGACTACCGGGCCAGATACGGCGACATCCGCCGTCTCGACCGCGTCCTGGAGGCCGAGGGCGACAGCGTCAACCGCTACCAGGCGTCCAAGCAGGCCGACGTGCTGATGCTCGGCTACCTCTTCCCGCCCGCCGAACTGGCCGCTGTCTTCGAACGGTTGGGGGAGCGGCTCGACGACGCGACCTGGTCGGCGACCGTCGACCACTACCTCGCCAGGACCAGCCACGGCTCCACGCTCAGCGGGCTGGTGCACGGATGGGTGCTCGCTCGCTCCCGCCGCGACGAGGCATGGACCTACGTGCACGAGGCGCTCGTCGGCGACGTGGCCGACGTGCAGGGCGGCACGACCGGTGAGGGTATCCATCTGGGGGCCATGGCCGGCACGCTCGACCTCGTCCAGCGGGGCCTGACCGGCCTGGAACCACTGGGTGACGCGCTGCGACTGGATCCGGTGCCGCTGCCGCAACTGTCCCGCTTCCGCCTGTCCTTGCGGTACCGGGGCCACTGGGGCGTGGGCCTCACCCTGCGCTCCGGCCGCCTCCACATCTCCGTCCCGCTCTCCGGCCAGGAGCCCGTCCGTTTCGTCGTCGGCGACCGGACGGTGACCGTGGCCCCGGGCGAGGAGGTCGTGACCGAACTGCCCGGGTGATTCGCCTCAGGTGCCCGCCGGGGCGTGCGGCACGATCGCCACCGGCAGCGTCACCCGGCGGAGAACGGCGTGCGCGGTCGAACCGAGATGCGCGCTGACCGGGGTGGTACGGGGGCGGCGGCCCAGGACGAGGAGCGCGGCGTGCGATGCCGCCGCCGCGAGCCGCGCGGCGGCCCCCGCGATCACGGCCTCGGTGACCACCGGGGTACGGGGGTGCTTCTCGGCCCAGGGGCCCAGGGCAGCCGCGAGCGCCTGGTCGGGATCATCGGGACCGGCGCCGTCGTGGAGCGGCTCGCTCCAGCCGTGGACGACGCGCAGCCGCGCGCCGCGCCGGGCGGCTTCGTCGAAGGCGAATTCGACCGGTCGGCCGTCCGGCGCGGCCAGGTCGAGGCCGAGGACGACGTCACCGGCGCCGTCGGCTCCCGGCGGAGCGCCCGTGCCGGAAGCGGCGCTCACCAGGACCACGGGGACCGGTGCCCGGCCCGCGACGGTGAGCGCGGTCGAGCCGAGCACAAGCTCCTGCACCGCCCCCGCGCCTCGTGTGCCCAGCACCATCAGCTCGGCGCTGTCGGCGGCGGAGAAGAGCACCGGAAGCACCTGCTCGGCGATCTGGTCGACGGTGACGGACAGGTCCGGATGCCGGCGGCCGATCTCGTCCGCGGTCGGGTGGGCGGACCACGCGGGACGCGTCACGCGCTCACGGGGACCCGCCGACGTGACCGGTCCCGTACGGCCGTGTCCGGGCGGGACCGCCTGTACGAGACGCAGCGGGAGGCCGCGGCGCACGGCGTCGTCCGCGGCCCAGTCCGCCGCCGCGAGGCTCTCGGCCGAGCCGTCCGTCCCCGCGACGACGGCGCCCGTGACGATCGCGCGTGTCATGAGTGGACCTCCTTGGCGTGTTCCGTCCCCCTGCCTCCAGCATCCCCGCTTTCGGCGCTCGGCGTGCGGGACCGACGGCCCCGTACCCGGACCGAACGGGCCGGAGCCGTGCGATTGCGGCGGGGTCGGCCGAGATTCGCCGACGAGAACGCCGGATCAGAATGTCGGATCAGTACGCCGGATCAGGACGTCGGATCACATGGTCGGATCAGAAGATCGTGCTATGCCGATCCGCCGGGACGTACGGCAGGCGGGTGAATTCGTCGTCGCGCGTACATCCATCGGGTCCGCCCGCGCATCCCCTGGTCGAGTCGCGTTCTTGAACGCCCGCGCAGGGTTGACCGTTGGAGTATTCGTCGTGAAAACCGGCAGTAATATCATTCGTCGCATGTCCGTGGCGGCCCTCACGGCAGGGGCCGTTCTGGCGTCCACCGGGCTCGCGGTCCCGGCCCGCGTCGAAGCGACCCCGGCGCCCGCGGCGACGGCGTCCCGGACCGCTGCCCCCGCGATCGTCGCCAAGGGCGGCTTCGTGATGGACGACGGCACCGGCCGGACACTGTTCACGAAGGCCGCGGACACCCGCCGTTCCACCGGATCGACCAGCAAGGTCATGACGGCCCGGGTGGTGCTGGCCGACAGACGCCTCGACCTGAACGCGCAGGTCACCGTCCAGAAGGCGTACCACGACTACGTGGTGGCCAAGCACGCGTCGTCGGGCGGTCTGGTCGTCGGCGACCGGCCCACCGTCCGGCAGTTGCTGTACGCGATGATGCTGCCGTCCGGCTGCGACGCGGCGTACGCGCTGGCCGACACCTTTGGCAGCGGCCGGACGCGGGCCGCCCGCGTGAAGTCGTTCATCGCGAGGATGAACTCCACGGCGAAGGGCATCGGTCTGAGGAACACCCACTTCGACTCGTTCGACGGCGTCGGCAACGGATCGAACTACTCGACTCCGCGCGATCTGACGAGGATCGCGAGCAGCGCGATGCGATACCCCACGTTCCGTGCCGTGGTGAAGACGAAGTCGGTCCGGCAGAGCGTCGCGATGAAGAACGGCGGCCACCGCACCATGACGTGGACCAATACCGACACGCTGCTCGGGAGTTATCGCGGCGCCGCCGGGGTCAAGACCGGATCCGGGCCCGTGTCCCTGTTCTGCCTGGTCTTCGCGGCCACCCGCGGCAAGAGGACCGTCATCGGCACGGTGCTCGCCGCCCCGACGCAGGCGGCCCGCACGGCGGACGCGCGGAAGCTGATGGACTACGCGCTGAAGGGGTAGCGGTACGGGGGCGGGAAGCCTCCCGCCACCTGCCCGGCATGGCGTTCGCGGGCGGGGGTAGGGGACGTTCATCCCCCGCAGGGGACTCGCAGGGGACCGCGCCCGGCCGCCCATCGCCCCACCGGCATGGCGGCCGGGGGCCCCGACCGTCACCGGAGCCGGGGCTCGGTCGGCGAGCACACAACGACTCGGTGCGGGAGCGTGCGAGATGTCCGTGAAAGCAGTCGGCTGGGCCAGGTCGTTCCCTGTCTCGTACGGCGTCAGGGCCGGGCGCGAGTGGGCGCGCGAGCACCTGGACGTGCTCGGCTGGAGCACGCAGGCGCCCGACACGGCGGACTCCGTCGTCCTGACCGTCTCCGAACTCGTCACCAACGCCCACGTGCACGCGCACAGCGAGGCCCAGGTCGTCATGGTCTGGGACGGCTGCTGCCTGCACCTGAGCGTCAGCGACTCCTCCGACATGCTGCCCGCCGAGAAGGCGCCCGACGAGGAGCGCACCCACGGCCGGGGCATGGCCATCGTGGACGCGCTCGCCGACGAGTGGGAGGCCCACCCGCGCCCCGACGGAAAGACCGTCACCGCCTGCTTCCACGCGCCCGGCGGCACCTGCACGCACTCCTGGTGAAGCGCCCCGCCGCGGGTGAACTCCAGTCAACTCCTGGGAACTCCCGTGAACGCCGCCCCATTTCGGTATCAGTGCGGCGACACATTCGCAGGGCGATAATCCGACCGCAAAGCCGCGAAAACGGCGTTTTCGCGCTGTACAGACCGTCCCCCGCACGGGCATACTCGGTCACCGGCCAACAGGCCGATCATCGTCGGCGGCGAGACTCCATCGCAGGCCACCGGGCACGAGTCTCGCGCACGGCGTAGGGTCCGACCCGCTCCGCCTGCCTCCGCTGCCCGTTCACAGTGCAGGGAGCAGATTCAGTGCAGCGTTCCATCACCAGACGAGCCATAGGCGTGGTCGGCCTCGGCTCGCTCACCGCCGCCGTCACGCTGGCGGGCGTCGGTACGGCGCAGGCGTCCGGCAACGACAAGAACAACTGCGGCCGGTCGCACATCGAGCACTCCGAGGACGGCGGGAAGACCTGGTCCGACAACGGCCGGATCAA
This sequence comes from Streptomyces sp. NPDC088910, assembly GCF_044749865.1. NCBI lineage: Bacteria > Bacillati > Actinomycetota > Actinomycetes > Kitasatosporales > Streptomycetaceae > Streptomyces > Streptomyces sp. NPDC088910. Next base: position 29,884 of record NZ_JBIVIV010000023.1, on the reverse strand, counting down.
CGACCCGGCCCCGACGAAGATCACGGTCCGGCTGACGGACAAGGTCAACAAGGGCTGCACGTACGTCGTCTCGCTCGCCTCCTACAGCGCCGAGGGCCCCACCTGGGACACCTCGGGCACGCAGGCGTTCCTCGGCTGGGACACCACCCAGCTCGACCACAAGAACACCCGGGCCACCCTGGACGTCAGCGCCTACGCGCCGTCCTGCTTCGGCCAGATCGACCTGTACGGCAACGGCATCAAGTACGACGGCGGCGAGGGCAAGGGCCACGGCAAGCTGCCGCGCTACCCGTACTCCGCGACCCCCGAGAACCTGATCACGGCGTGGAACGGCAGCGCGCCGTGCTCCACCCCGTCCCCGTCGCCCAGCGACTCGGTGACCGACTCCCCGTCCCCGTCCCCCAGCGAGACGACGGACAGCCCCGAGCCCAGCGACTCGACCACCACCTCGCCCGAGCCCTCGGACAGCGAGACGACCAGCCCGTCCCCGACGGACTCCGTCACCGACACCCCGTCGGAATCGCCGTCGGACACCCCGTCCGACACTCCGTCCGACACTCCGTCGACGACGCCGAGCTCCAGCGCCCCGGTCGTCGACGACACCACGTCACCGACGGCGTCGCCCACGAACTCCGCGGGCCCGGTCGGCTCGCCGGTCGTGGAGCCGGCCTCCGACACCTCCAGCGGTGACCTGGCCGAGACCGGCGGCAACGGCTCGCAGACCGTGGCCTTCGCGGGCGGCGGCGCCGCCCTGCTGGTCCTCGGCGCGGGCGCGGTCTACTTCACCCGCCGCCGCAACAGCAGCGCCCACCGCTGACGGATCCGGCGTACGCGGGCCGGGAGCACGCCGTGACGGCTTGCTCCCGCCCGACGTACGCCGGTCCGCGCGGTACGCCGACTCGGCGCGTCCGCCGCTCAGTTGAGGTGGGCGCGCCAGTCCGCCGGGACCCGGCCGGCCGGGCCCGGCACCGGCTGGTCGGCCGGACGGCTCTGCGGCGGGGCCAGCGCCACGTCGGTCTCGACGTACGCGTCGGTCGTGAAGTCCCAGAACCAGTCCTCGCCCGGCTCGAAGGTCCGCATGATCGGATGGCCGGTGGCCGCCGAGTGCGCGCTCGCGTGCTGCGCGGGCGACGAGTCGCAGCAGCCGATGTGCCCGCACTGGGCGCAGCGGCGCAGATGGAACCACCAGCCGCCCGCCGCGTCGCAGTCGGCGCAACCGGCCCCGCTGGGCCGGGCGGTGGGGTCGATACCTGGGGTGGTCGTCATGACGGCTCCCGCTGATTGTCGGACGGACTGTCGGAGCTGGCCTGCGGTGCCGCCTCCGGCCGGGCGTCGGACGCGGCATCAGGTGCGGCCTCCGGCTGCTCCGCCGTGAGCGGCAGGCGGACCAGGAAACGGGTGTCGCCGGGCACCGACTCCGCCTGGAGGTCGCCGTGGTGCTTGTTCACCACGATGCGCCAGGAGATGTCGAGTCCCAGCCCCGTGCCCTCGCCCACCGGCTTGGTGGTGAAGAACGGCTCGAAGATCCTTTCCCGGATCTCCGGCGCGATACCGGCTCCGGTGTCACGGAACTCGACCAGAAGCTGCTCGCGGTCCAGCGCCGTACGCACCGTCAGCGTGCCCGTCCCCTCCATCGCGGCCACCGCGTTGTCGATGAGATTGGTCCACACCTGGTTCAGCTCACCCGGATAGCCGGGGATCTTCGGCAGCGTACGGTCGAAGTCCTTGACCACCTTGATGCCCGGACCGAATTTGCCGGTCAGCATGTGCAGCGTGCTCTCCAGCAACTCGTGCACGTCCACCACCTGGTACGGCGCCCGGTCGAGCTGCGAATACTGCCGCGCCGCGTTGACCAGGGTCGAGATCCGGGCCGTGGAGTCCTGGATCTCGTTCATCAGCAGCTCGGTCTCGACGGTGTAGTTCAGCCACCGCATCGCGCTGTCGAGGGTGTCGGGCGTGACCGTCGCGGCCACCCGCTCCAGCCAGTCCGTGTCGAGCCCGGCCTGCACAAAATTCGGCGCGAGGTCCCACCCGGCCGTCACGCCGTGGTCGTCGAGCCAGTCGGACATGGCGTCCTCGCGGTCCGAGGTCTCCATCGGGGTGAGCTGCACGGCCTTCGCGGACTGCTCGACCGCCCGCTCCTGGAGCTCGATCAGCGTCGCGAGCGTGGCCCGGTCGAGCGGCCCCCCGGCGATCATGCCGAGTTTGTGCCGCATCCCGGCCACCCGCTCGCGCAGCGTGGCCGTGGCCCGCAGCGCCGCCGCGGCCGGATTGTTCAACTCGTGGGTGAGACCGGCCGACAGCGACCCCAGAGCCAGCAGCCGCTCACGCTGGCCGATGGCCTGCTTGGTGCTGCGGTTGCCGAAGAACAGCCCCTCCAGCATGTGCACGGCCATCGGGAACCACTCGCGCATCAGCTCGGCGAAGTGGTCCGCCGACAGCACGTAGAAGCGCGACGGCTCGGTGACGCGCAGCGAGCTGTTGTAGACCTGCGGCACCCGGTCGCCCAGATACGACTGGAAGGCGCCCGCGTACACCCCGCGGTCCGAGGTGCGCGAGACCTCCACGTCGTCGGCGCCCACCCGGCGCGACATCACCACCGTGCCTTCGAGCAGCACGTAGAAGCAGGTCGCGGGCTCGCCCTCCAGATAGACGGCGCCCGGCTCCTCCATCTGCACCCGGCCCTTGCGGCACAGCCAGTCCAACTGGTCGTCGGTCAGCTTCTCGAACAAGAAGAGCGAGCGCAGCTCGGCCACGTCGCACGGCAGGTACTGGACGCTCATAGCCGCTCCAGGTATCGGTGGACGAGCATGACGGCCATGGCGCCCTCGCCGACCGCGGACGCCACCCGCTTGGCGGACTCGGCGCGCGCGTCACCGGCCACGAACACCCCCGGCACGCTGGTCTCCAGGTGGTACGGGGGCCGCTCCAGCGGCCAGTCCACCGGGCGTTCGCCCGGCGGCGCCAGATCGGGACCGGCCACGACGAACCCGCGTTCGTCGCGCAGCACCACCCCGTCCAGCCAGTCCGTCAGCGGGGCGGCGCCGATGAACACGAAGAGCCAGCCCGCGTCGACCGTCTCGGTCAGGCCGGTCGTGGTGTCGCGCAGCGTGATCCGCTCCAGATGGTCCTCGCCCTCGGCGGACACGACCTCCGTGCGCGTACGCACCTTGATCGCCGGGGTGGCCCCGATCTGCTGCACCAGATAGTGCGACATGGACGAGGTCAGCGAGTCGCCCCGGACCAGGATCGTCACGGACTTGGCGCCCCTGGCCAGATACACCGCGGCCTGCCCGGCGGAATTCGCCCCGCCGACGATGTACACGTCCTGCTCCTGGCAGCGGGCCGCCTCGGTCAGCGCGGAACCGTAGAACACACCGCGTCCCGTCAGCTCCGACACGCCGGGCGCGTCGAGCTGCCGGTAGGACACGCCGGTCGCCAGGATCACCGTGTGCGCCGAGACCGCGGAGCCGTCGGCGAAGGTCACGGTCCGCGCCGAGCCGCTGACCTCGAGCCCCGTGACCTCGCACGCGGTCAGGATCTCGGCGCCGAAGCGGGTGGCCTGCCGGTGCGCGCGGTCGGTGAGCTGCCCGCCGGAGACCCCGTCGGGGAAGCCCAGGTAGTTCTCGATCCGGGAGCTCTGCCCCGCCTGCCCGCCGGTCGCGGTGCGCTCCACCAGCACGGTCCGCAGCCCCTCGGACGCGCCGTAGACCGCGGAGCCGAGACCGGCGGGGCCGCCGCCGATGACCACCAGGTCGTAGAAGCGCGCCGAGGGCGTCGTCGCCAGACCGACACTGCTGGCCAGATCCTGGTCGGTGGGCTCCACCAGCGGCTTGCCGTCAGGGGTGATCACCACCGGCAGCCGTACCCCGTCCTCGTCCGCGGCGGCCAGCAACTTCTGGCCCTCCGGCTCGTCCGAGGCGTACCAGTGATACGGCACCTGATTGCGCGCCAGGAATTCGCGGACCCCGGACGACCGCGCCGACCAGCGGTGACCGATGACCTTCGTCTCCCGCACCGGCCGGTGGTCCGAGGCGCGCCAGGCGTCGAGCAGCGCGTCCACCACCGGGTACAGCTTCTCCTCCGGCGGGTCCCAGGGCTTGAGCAGATAGTGGTCGAGGTCCACCACATTGATGGCGTCGATGGCCGCGCCCGTGTCGGCGTACGCCGTCAGCAGCACCCGGCGGGCGCCCGGATACACATCCATCGCCCGTTCGAGGAATTCGATGCCGTTCATCGCGGGCATCCGGTAATCCGCCAGGATCACCGCGACCGCGTCGCCGCGTAGCCGCATCTCGCGCAGCGCCTCCAGCGCCGACTCCCCGGACTCCGCCCGGACGATCCGGTGCTCCTCGCCGTAACGCCGCCGCAGGTCGCGTGCGACCGCACGCGACACCGAGGGATCGTCGTCGACGGTCACGATCACGGTCCGTGTCGCGCCGCTGGGCTCTGTCCCCAGCATCCATGCCCCCATTCGTGCGGATCACCGGTGCCGGGCCACGGCATGGCGCCGGGGCCCGCCACTCCCATCCTAGGTACGCGGCCTGCCACCCGCAGTTCCACCGTGTTCGCCCTCGGAGGACGCGCCCGGCGGCGCCTCGGAGACCCCCGGCCGCCGCGCCGTACACGCTCACTGTCAGGCGCCGGACATCACGGAGCGTGACGGTCCGACCGGCTCGACAGGAGGTCCGGGCCCATCGACGGCACACTGAGGGACGGACCAGGACGATCCGCCCCGCCGACCCGGCGGCCCGCGGGAACGCGTCCGGCCCCGCGTCGAACCCGTCAGGTGGTGATTGCCGTGTCCATGCGCCAGAGCCCGCGCCCCGGGACGGGCGCGACATCCAGCGACGCCGTCTTCGGCGCGCCGTGCTGGGTCAGCCTGACCTCGCGCGACCTGGCCGCGACCCACCGCTTCTACGCGGCGGTCCTGGGCTGGACCTACCGCGGGACGAAGCTGGGCGGCCGGTTCAGCGTCGCGCTGGACGACGGCAGGCCGGTGGCGGGCATCGCCGAGCTGGCCTCCGCCTGGCAGGTGCCCGTCGCCTGGACGCCGTACTTCGCGGTCGAGGACGCCGACGAGACCGCGGCCAGGATCAGGGAACGCAGCGGCACCGTCGCCGTCGGCCCGATCGCCTTCGAATCCGGCCGCGCGGCCCTGGCCGCCGACCGCAACGGCGCCGTCTTCGGCATCTGGGAGGGCCTGCTCTCCGAATCCTGGCCGCGCTGGCGCGACGAGCAGCCGGTGTGGCTGCGGCTGCGCACCCCCGACCCGTTCGAGGCGGCCATCTTCTACGGCGAGGTGCTGCTGTGGGCCAGCGACCGGCCCGGCGCCTGCGAGGTGGCGTACGAGGGCGACGAGGTGGTGCTGCGCAGCGCGGGGCGGGTCGTGGCCCGGCTCGGCCGCGGCGCCGTTCAGGCCGCGCCCGACCCTGTCGAGCGCCCGCACTGGGAGGTCTTCTTCACCCTGCGCGACCTGCCCGCCGCGCTGCGGGCGGTCCGCGCCAACGGCGGCGGTGTCGTGGCGCACCACGCGGGCCCCGCGGGGGAGTCGGCGGTCGTCCGTGACCCGGACGGCGGACTGTTCACGCTGACCGCGCCGGAGGTCACGTAGCCCGTTCGGGGCCGTCCGTCAGCCGTGTGCGCGCGACGAGGTGCGGGCCGGGCGGTACCGGGTCACGGTGAAGGCTCACCCACCAACACACAGGAGAGTGACATGCTTCGTCGTATCGCCATCACCGTCGCCGCCGTTTCCGCCGCCGGGCTCATGTCGGCTGTTCCGGCCGCTGCCGCCGTCTCGCACGACGGCGGTCACGCCGGGATGGGCGGCTTCCACACCGCGGGCGGCTTCGCCGGCTTCGAGAAGACCAACCTCGGCGGCCCGTACGGGATCACCACCGTCAAGGGTGAGATCGGTGGCTTCGAGGCCGGTGGCGGCTACGCGTTCGAGGGCCACCACAGCTCCCACTGACGTCGCGGCCGTCCGCGGACGGCCCGCGTCCGCGCGTGCGGCGGCCCCGCGCCCACGGTTCCTCCCTGCCGTGGGCGCGGGGCCGCCGTCGTGCCCGCTCGGGTGCCGCCCGCTCGTACGTCGTGCGCTCGTGCGTCGTGTGCTCAGGTGTTGTTGGCGAGATTGCGCAGTCCGCTCAGCGCCCCGTTGAAGTAGTCCTGGTCACCGGGGAAGACGCCGGAGTCGGCGTGCTGCCAGAAGGTGTAGAACGGCCAGCCGGCCGGCAGGGTGCCGACGCTGGAGGCGTACCGCGCGATGAACAGCGGGTCGTTGGCCGAGTAGGCGGAGGTGTTGCCCGTGCAGGTCGTCCACCAGTTGGTCGTGGTGTAGATCGTCGCCCAGCGGGTGGTCTTGGCGTGCACCTCGTTGACGAACGACGTGATCCAGGTCCGCATCGCGGCCTGGCTCAGCCCCCAGCAGGTGGACGACGGCCCGTACTCGATGTCCAGCATGGGCGGCAGCGTCTTGCCGTCCTTGGACCAGCCGCCGCCGTGCGCGACGAAGTAGTCGGCCTGGGCCGCGCCCGTCGAGGCGTTGGGGTTCGCGAAGTGGTAGGCGCCCCGGATGAAGCCCGCGTTGTACGAACCCGTGTAGTTCGCCGAGAAGTTGGGGTCACGGAAGGTCGTGCCCTCGGTGGCCTTCATATAGGCGAACCGGGCGCCGTTGGCGTACGCGCCCGCCCAGTTGACGGCGCCCTGGTAGTGGCTCACGTCGAAGCCGAGGGTCTGGGCGGCGTTCGGGGTCACCGCGCCGCCGCCGCTCGACCGGCCCTCGTGGGCCGCGACGGTCGAGCCCATCCAGTCCAGTTCGGGGTGTGCGATGGGGCTGCCGCCGCCGGAAGGGGAGGCCGCGGTGGCCGCGCCGGGAGCCGCGACGAACAGGGCGAGGAGAGCGGTCAGCGTGCCGATCGCCGCGAGCGCGCGGCGTGGCACCGACCCGCGCCGGGAGTCGTGTCCGGCGTTGTCCATGTGCGCCTCCAAGGGCGAGGGGGGTGGTTCCTTGGTGGTGTGGCCATGACAATGAAGGAGGTTACGCGCGTAGAACCCTGGGGCGGAAGGGGCTCCGGTGACCGTCATTGGTCTATGCCAGTACGCGGGGCCGGGAGCTGCGGCGCGCCCCGGCGGTGAAAGTACGCAGGACGCCGCCGGAGGCGGTGTGGACAGCGCGCCCGGCGGTGTGGTTAATCGAGGCATGGACCCCGGCGGTCGGCGACGCGGCCACGGCCGGGGCGCGGACGACCGGGCGACGCGGCCCGTGCATCCGGCACGTTCGCTTCCGGCACGATCGGTACGGTCTCGCACGTCGGCGCGGTTCCAAGGAGGGGGAGACCCGGTGAGCAGCAGCCTCAACAAGGGCAGCGGGAAGATCGAGGTCCAACTGCGGTGGGATCCGAGTCCGTTGGGCTCGCCCGACACCGATCTCGACCTGATCGCCGCGACGTTCGCCACGGACGACCGGCACGGCGAGCCCGCGTACCTCGTGTACTTCGACAGCCGCTCGCCCGACGGCACCATCACCTTGAACCGCGACAGCAAGACCGGCAAGGGCTTCGGCGCCGACGAGAGCATGACCATCGAACTCGACCGGCTGTCGGCCTCGTACGGCCGCGTCGTGGTGGGCGTCGCCATCCAGCAGCGCGACGGCCGGCTCACCTTCGGCCAGGCGGCGAACCCCGACATCCGGTTACTGGAGGGATACAACGCCCTCCTGGAGTACGACTTCGCCGACGTGGCCGACGCCACCGCCGCGACCGTCGCCGAATTCACCCGCGGGGACGCGGGGGAGTGGCGGTTCCACCGGAACGTCCGCGGATACGACGCCGATCCGGCCGCCTTCGGACGGCTGATGGGCGGCGGGGCCGCCTAGGGCCTGTCCGGCGGATCACGAACGGCCCCTTCGACCCCTGGCGCGCACGCCCGCCGCGTTGCCGGAATACCCGAGTAGCTCCGCTATGAGGCCGTCCCGGCGCCTTGCGCTCGCACGCGCCAGGCGCCGCCCGGACCGCCCATGATCCGCCGGACACGCCCTAGAGAGCGGCCGTTGCTTCCTGGCGCGCGCCCGTTGGCTGGTCCGGGGCGTTGCCGGGGGCGGGCCCCGCGACCGGGGCCGGACGCCGGTGCGGAGCGCCCCGCGCCGCTCATCCGCGACGAGCCGGGGCGCGCCGTCGGCCTGCCCGCGGATCGCGGGAGGTGTCCGCACGCCCGGAGACGGCGCGAGCGGACCGGCAACTGGCGTCCTGTGGGCGGAAATTACGCGCCGCCGGTCAGCGGACACGTCATCACATAAGTCGCCGAATGGGTGAAGACGCCATCATGTCGGCGCCGGGCGCGGCTCCGGCGCTGCTAGCTTCCGTGATGTTGGTCTGATTACACCGATTCGTCCTTTTGTGGGCGGATCTGTGCTGATCGTTTGTCCGGATGCACGGCGCACGGGTCGCACCCGGCCGTTCTGACCGAAGGCGTGGAAATCTGCATGTCCGACAAGGCCGGACCGAGCGATGGCAGCGGCGGCGGCACGCTGGGGCGTCTGGAGAACCGCCCTCCGGTGTCGTTCGGGATGGAGGTGCTGCGCGGCATCGCGCAGGTGGACTTCATGCCGAGCGCGCTGTGCGGGGCGGTGTTCCTCGCGGCGCTGTTCGTCTCGGGCTGGCAGCACGGGGTGTACGGGCTGCTGGGCGCGGCGGTCGCCACCGCGACGGCCCACGCGCTGGGCATCGAGCACGCGCTGGTCGGCGCGGGGCTGCGGGGGTTCAACGGCTGCCTGGTCGGCACCGGCTTCTCGGTCTTCCTCGGCCCCGGCCACTGGTCGACGTTCCTGCTCGCCGTCTTCGCCTCCAGCCTGGTGGTCGTGGTGACGACGGCCCTGGCGATCATGCTGGGGACCTGGGACGTACCGACGTTCACCATTCCGTTCTGCCTGGTCACCACCGTCATGACCGTCGGGGCGCCGGGATTCGAGAAGGCGTGGCACCAGGGGCACAGCCTCGCCGCCCTGCCCGCGACCGCGAGCGGCCGGACCGCACTCACGTGGGATCAGACCTGGCACGCCTTCCTCTCCAGCTTCGGCCAGATCTTCTTCATGTCCCAGTGGTACGTCGGCCTGATGTTCCTCATCGGCATCGCGCTGGCCAACCGGCTGGCGGCGGCGATGGCGTGTGTGGGGAGCGCGACCGCGCTGGCCGTCGCGGTCCTGCTCGGCGCACCGGCGGCCGAGGTCGGCCAGGGGCTGCTGGGGTACAACGCGGTCCTGGTGGCGATGGCGCTGTGCGGGGTGTTCGTCGCGCCCGGTCCCTGGAGCCTGGTCTACGCCATCGGCGGCGCGGGGGTGGCGACGGTGGTGACCGCCGCCCTCGACAACATCGTCGCGCCTTTCGGCGGACACGCCCTCACCTGGCCGTTCGTGCTGACCGCCGTGGTCTTCGTCGCCGCCGTCCCCTCGATCCCGCGCCTGCGCCGCACGTGACCGCCCGCACGTGACCGCCCGCACGTGATCACCCTCGGGCGACCTCCCGCCCCCTGTCCGTACCCCTGAAGCCGAAGAGCCCAACCGAAGAGCCGAAGAGCCCAAGAAGAGAGTGAACGGATGAACCTCGCCCCTCGCGAAGTCGACAAGCTCCTCATCTACGTGGTGGCCGATCTGGCCCGCAAGCGCCGTGACCGCGGTGTGAAGCTGAACTACAGCGAGGCATGCGCGCTGATCAGCGAGGCCATCCTGGAGGCCGCGCGCGACGGGCGCTCCGTCGCGGAGTGCATGGAGCTGGGCAAGCAGGTCGTCGCCGCCGGTGACGTCATGCCGGGCGTACGCGACATGCTGCCGCTGCTCCAGGTGGAGGCCGGATTCGTCGACGGCACCAAGCTGGTGTCCTGTCACGACCCGGTCGGGGCATGACGGCGCCGAGCCCCGTCACTGTGCGCACCCCGGCCGCCGCCGCGAGCGTGGTGCTCGTCGGCGGGCACGAGAGCGCCGCCGCCCGCGACCTCGCGCCGTGGGCCGGGAGCGGCGCCGGGGACACGTACACCGTGGTCCCGGCAGGCGCGCCCCTCACCCAAGCGGTCGCCCGCCTGCTCGCCGAGCGCGACGCACCGGTCTGCGTGATCCCGATGACGCTGGGCCGCGACCGCGCGCTGGTCGCCGAGGCGGCGCGGTCGCTGCGCTGGGCGCAGGAGGGCGGCGGCAGCGGACGTACGGTGCTGAGCGCGCCCTTCGGCACCCAGGACCACCTGGTCGGCTGGCTGCGCGCCGCCGCGGGCCGGGGCGCGGGGGACGCTACCGCCGTCCTGGTCACCGCGCCCACCGCCGACCCGTTCGCCGACGCCGAACTGTTCCGGGTGGCCCGGCTGGTGCGCCAGTACGGCGGCCACCGCTGGGTCGAGGTCGCCTTCACCGACGGCGACCCCGATGTGCCGCAGGGCGTGGAGCGCTGCCGACGGCTCGGCGCCGAGGACGTGCTGCTGCTGTCGGCCGGGTTCGGGCCGCCCGCCACGTCGTCCCCGCCGGTCGCGGGCACGGTCGACGGCGGCCCGCTGCTGAGCCGGGCGGCCGTCGAGGGGGTCGTCGCGGCCCGCCGCACCGAGGCCCTGCACCGGCTGGCGCACGGCGACGACGGCGTCGCCGCGGGCCTGGACGCCGAACACGGCCACGGCTTCGCCCACACGCACGCGGACACCTCCGCACCATCCGCACCGGGCGCGCACACCCACAGCCACCCGCACGCCCATCTCCCGCACTGAACCGACCGGTTGCCGCCGTTCCCGCGAGAAAGAGAGACCAGCCATGCCGAATTACTTGTACGGCGATGATCCCGTCGAGATCAACGCCGGCCGCGCCACGGCCACGGTCACCGTGTCGAACACCGGTGACCGCGGGGTCCAGGTCGGCTCGCACTACCACTTCTTCGAGGCCAACCGGGCCCTGGAGTTCGACCGCGAGGCCGCGTACGGAATGCACCTGGACATCCCCGCGGGCACCTCGGTGCGCTTCGAGCCCGGCGACTCACGGGAGGTGACGCTGACCGAATTCGGCGGCCACCGGCGGCTGGTCGGCTTCAGCGGTCTCGTCAACGGCGGCCTGAACTCGGCCACCACCCGGATCGCCGCCGAAGCCCGCGCCGTCGCCCTGGGGTTCAAGGGCGCGACGGGGGACACCGCGGGCGGCGCGGGCAAGAGCGCCGCCGCCGACGGCGCCGCGAAGAACGACAAGGGCGCGAAGAGCGCGAAGAACAAGACGAAGGGTGACCGGTGATGGCGACGCTCCCGCGCAAGCAGTACACGGACCTGTACGGCCCGACCGTCGGCGACCGCTTCCACCTCGCCGACACCAACCTCGTCGTCGAGGTCGAGAAGGACTTCAACGAGGGCCTCTACGGCGACGAGGCCGTCTACGGCGGCGGCAAGAGCATCCGTGACGGCATGGCCCAGGACCCGCAGGCCACCGCCGCCCAGGGCGCGTTGGACCTGGTCATCACCAACGTGGTCGTGCTGGACCCGGTGCTGGGCGTGGTCAAGGGCGACATCGGCGTCAAGGACGGCTTCATCGCGGCGGTCGGCAAGTCCGGCAACCCGCACACCCAGAACGGCGTCCACCCCCTGCTGACCATCGGTCCCGGCACCGAGGTCATCTCCGGCGAGCACCTGATCGCGACGGCCGGCGGCATCGACACGCACATCCACTTCGTCTCCCCGCAGCAGGCCGAGGCGGCGCTGAGCAACGGGATCACCACGCTGGTGGGCGGCGGCACCGGACCCACCGACGGCACCAACGGCACGACCTGCACGCCGGGCCCGTGGAACATCGGCCGGATGTACCAGGCGGCCGAGGATCTGCCGGTCAACATCGGGCTGTTGGGCAAGGGCAACGGCTCGCAGCCCGACGCGCTGGTGGAGCAGGTCGAGGCCGGGGTGTGCGGTCTGAAGGTGCACGAGGACTGGGGCACCACCCCGGCCGTGATCGACACCGCGCTACGGGTCGCCGACGAGTACGACGTGCAAGTGGCCATCCACACCGACTCGTTCAACGAGTCCGGGTTCTTCGAGGACACCCTGTCCGCGATCGACGGCCGTACGATCCACACCTTCCACACCGAGGGCGCCGGCGGCGGGCACGCCCCGGACATCATGCGGATCGCCGGTGAGCCCAACGTCCTGCCGTCGTCCACCAACCCGACCCTGCCGTACACGGTGAACTCGGTGGACGAGCTGCTGGACATGGTGATGGTCTGCCATCACCTCAGCCACGACATCCCCGAGGACGTGTCCGTCGCCGACTCGCGGGTCAGGGCGGAGACGATCGCGGCCGAGACGGTGCTGCACGACGAGGGCGTCATCTCCATCTTCTCCTCCGACTCCCAGGCCATGGGCCGGGTCGGCGAGTCCTTCACCCGCGCCTTCCAGACCGCCCATCACTGCAAGGACCAGCGCGGCAAGCTCGACGGCGACAGCGAGCGCAACGACAACCTGCGCGTGCTGCGCTACCTCGCGAAGATGACGATCAACCCGGCCATCGCGGCGGGCATGGCCGAGCACATCGGGTCGCTGGAGGCGGGCAAGCTCGCGGACATCGTGCTGTGGCCGATCAACGCCTTCGCGGCCAAGCCGAAGATGGTCATCAAGGGCGGCCTGGTCAACTGGGCGCAGATGGGCGACCCCAACTCCTCGCTGCCCACCCCGCAACCGGTCTACTACCGGCCGATGTTCGGCGCGAAGGGCCGCGCCAAGCAGGCCACCCGGGTCTCGTTCATGTCCCAGGCGGGCATCGCGGGCGGTGTCCCGGAGCGGCTCGGCCTGGAGAGCAGGATTCTGCCGGTACGGCACTGCCGCTCGGTGGGCAAGCAGCACATGGTCCGCAACAACTCCCTGCCGAAGATCACCGTCGACCCCGAGACGTACAAGGTGACGCTGGACGGAGTCCCCACGACCATCGACCCCGCCCGCGAACTGCCGCTCACCCAACTGTTCTTCCTGGCATGACGTCTTCGAACGGCGCGTACGCCTCGAACGACGCGCACGCTCCGGCCGCCCCGCACGCTCCGGCCGACTCCGTCATGGGGCGGCCGGGGCGGCTGGGGGCGCTGCTGGTCAGCCTCCAGCTGACCGACTCGGCCTTCCCCAGCGGCTTCTACACCCTCTCGCACAGCCTGGAGGGCTTCGCCCAGGCCAAGGCCGTGACGGCGGCCGACGTGCCGGGGCTGCTCGCCGATCTGCTGCGCCACGGGATCGGTCCCTGCGACGCCACGGCCCTGGTGCTCACTCACCGGGCGGTGTGCGCGGGGGACTGGGACCTGGTCGCGCGGGTCGACCAGCGGTTGCACGCGGCCAAGCTCAACCGCGAGACGCGGGTGGCCTCCACCCGCGTCGGGCGCCAACTCCTCGACATCGCGGGCACCGTGATCGGCGGACCCGTCCTGGAGCGCTACGCGGCGCTCGTGGCGGGCGGCGGTGCGCCGGGGGCGCAGGCGGCGGTCGCGGGCGCTGTCTACGCCGCCGCCGGGGTGGACGCGGAACAGGCGGTGACCGGCGACCTGTTCGCGCTCGCGGTCAGCTTCGTCGGCGCGGCGCTCCGGCTGCGCCTGACCGACCACGTACGGGCCCAGGTCGTCCTGCGGGCGACGGCGCCGGTGATCGAGGAGGTCGTCGGGCGGGCCCTCACCGCGGAGTTGGCCGATCTCGGGGGCTGCGTACCGATGGCCGACGTCATGTCGGGCCGCCACGAACGCGCTCAGGCCCGGCTGTTCATGACCTGACGTTACGTCATGTCCTGACTCCGGCCGCACGGCCGGACCCCACCACGACACACACATTCAGCGACGGAAGGCAGCACCCCATGCACAACGAACGCCACGTCCTGCGCGTCGGCATCGCGGGCCCGGTGGGATCGGGCAAGACGGCGCTGATCGAGGCCCTGGTGCCGATCCTCACCAGCCGCGGGCACCGGCCCGCCGTCGTCACCAACGACATCTACACCCAGGAGGACGCCCAGCACGTCCGGCGGACCCTGGAAGGCGTGCTCGACCCCGAGCGGGTGGTGGGCGTGGAGACCGGAGCGTGCCCCCACACGGCGGTGCGCGACGACCCGACGATGAACCTGGCGGCGGGCGCGGAACTGCTGGACCGTTTCCCCGACGTGGACACGCTGCTCTTCGAGTCCGGCGGCGACAACCTCACCCTCACCTTCAGCCCGGTCCTGGTCGACCTCTTCCTGTTCGTGCTGGACACCGCCGAGGGCGAGAAGATGCCCCGCAAGCGCGGTCCCGGCATCACCGAGTCGGACCTGCTGGTCATCAACAAGATCGACATCGCCCAGTACGTGCGGTGCGACCTGTCGGTGATGGAGGCCGACGCGCACCGGGTACGCGACGGCGCGCCGGTCATCCTCACCAACTGCCTGAGCGGGCAGGGTCTTGAGGAGATCGCCACCTTCCTGGAGACGTACCGCAAGGTCGCCGCCGTATGAGCCTCACCGGCGCCGCTCGTGCCCGGGCGCCGCGGCAAGCGCCGTCGCCGGCCGTACGGGTGGCCGAACCGGACGGCCCCGAGCACCCGGTGCGTACCAAGGGCTCCGACGACCGGGCCGCCGCGCCGTCGGGCCCCGCCCGGCTGGACCCGGCGCACTACGAGCCCGCGCGCGTCCCCCGGGAGGTCCGCCGGCACGCGGCCGTGCCCGACACCCTGCCGGTCGGTCACGCGGGAAAGGTCGGGCTGCTGGAGCTGACCTTCGAGCGCCGCGCCGAACGGACGGAACTGACCGGCCACTTCCAGAAGACCCCGCTCCAGATCATGCGGCCGCTCTACTACGACCCGGCCAGGCCCGACCTGCCCATCACACAGGTGATGTCGACCGGCGGCGGCATCCTGCAAGGCGACCGGCTCCGTATCGACGTCACCTGCGGACCGGGCGCGGCCACCCACCTCACCACGCAGACGGCCACCAGGGTCCACCGCATGGAGTTCGACTACGCGACCCAGCAGGTCGCCGTCGACGCCGGAGCCGACTCCTACGTCGAGTACCTGCCGGACCCGACGATCCCCTACGCCGGGGCCCGTTACTACCAGCGCACCACCGTCACCGCCGACGCCACCGCGACCGTCCTGGCCGCGGAGACGCTCTACGCGGGCCGCCTGGCGCGCGACGAGCGCCACGCCTACGAGGTCTTCGCCTCCGACGTCGAGATCCGGCGCCCCGACGGCGCGCTCCTCGCCGTGGACGCCATGCGGCTCGAACCGGGCGCTGCCCCGGTGACCGGCCTGGCCGTCCTCGGCGGCCACGACATCGTGTCCACCTTCTACGTCGTCACCGCGCGCGCACCGGCCGCGGCCGTCGCCGACACCCTGCACGAGGCCCTCGCCGACAGCCCGGCGCTCTTCGGCGTGAGCGTGCTGCCCGGCGACAGCGGGGCCTGGCTGCGGCTGCTCACCGACGACCCGCGGACCGCCGCGAGCGCGCTGCGTCTCGCGTGGGACGCCGTACGCAGGCTGCTGATCGGCGTACCCGCGCCCGCGATGCGCAAGCCCTGACCCCCGCACGCCCGCCGACGACGACAACGGCGCCGACCTCGACCGATCGCCGTACGTTCACAGGAGTTTCCCTTGCTCATGGCCGCCACCGCCAACACGGGCGACACCGCCTGGCTCCTGGCGAGCACCGCGATGGTGCTGCTGATGACACCCGGCCTGGCCTTCTTCTACGGCGGCATGGTCCGCACCCAGCACGTGCTGGTGATGCTCAAGATGAGCTTCGTCTGCCTGGCCCTGGTGACCGTGCTGTGGCTGGCGGTCGGCTACACCCTCGCCTTCGGCCCCGACCTCGGCGCGGGCCTGCTCGGCAACCTCGACCACGCCTTCCTGCGCGGCGTCACCATGACCGACCTGCACGGCAGCGTCCCCACGCTGCTGTTCTCCTGCTTCCAGATGTCGTTCGCCATCATCACCGTCGCGCTGATCAGCGGTTCCATCGCGGGCCGCGCCACTATGCGCGGCTGGCTGGTCTTCGTGGCCGCCTGGACCCTGCTGGTCTACGTACCGCTGGCGCACTGGGTGTTCGCCCCCGACGGCTGGGTGTCCGCGCATCTGAGGGCGCTGGACTTCGCGGGCGGCCTCGTCGTCGAACTCAACTCCGGCGCGGCGGGCCTGGCCGCGGCCATCGTGCTGCGCAAGCGCAAGGACTTCGAGCGCCAGCCGGTGCGCCCGCACAATCTGCCGCTGGTCGTGATCGGCCTGGCCCTGCTGTGGTTCGGCTGGTTCGGCTTCAACGCGGGATCCGCGCTGCACGTGGCGGGCGCCGCGCCCACCGCCTTCCTCAACACCCAACTCGCCGCCTGCGCGGCCATGATCGGCTGGCCGCTGATCGAGAAGTGGCGGCTGGGCAGCGTGGACATGCTCGGCGTCACCTCCGCGGCCGTCGCGGGCATGGTCGCCATCACGCCGTCCTGCGGTGAGGTGTCGCCGCTGGGCGCGGTGTGCATCGGCTTCGCCGCGGGTGTGGTGTGCGCCTTCGCCATCAACCTCAAGTTCAAGATCGGCGTGGACGACACCCTGGACGTGGTCGGCGTGCACGGTTGGGGCGGCATCGTCGGCACGGTGTCCATCGGCCTGTTCGCCACCTCGGCGATGAGCGGGCGCGAGGGCCTGTTCTACGGCGGCGGTCTCGATCTGCTCTGGCGCCAGATCGTCGCCGTGCTGGCCTGCGGCTCGTTCTCCTTCGTCGTCACCTGGCTCATCGCCCAGGCCGTCAACCGCACGGTCGGCTTCCGTACCGAGGCGGAGTACGAGGACGTGCCGGGCCGAGACGAGGAGATCGCGTACGACAACGCGACGCTGGACGAGGTCAGGGCCCGGCTGGACGAGCCGCGCCACCCGGCGCGGGTGGGCGCCGCGGCGGCCCCGGACGACGACATGGCCCGCGTCAACAAGATCCTCGACGTCCTGGAACGACGCGAGCGCGACCGATGACCGCGCCCGCGTACCCCTCCGCAGCCGTACTCGTACCCGAATCAGCGGCCACGCCCGGCCGTCCGTGTGAGGACCTGTCATGAACCAGCACTTCGACTCCGGCAACACCGCCTGGCTGATGATGGCCACGGCCATGGTCCTGCTGATGGCCCCGGGACTCGCCTTCTTCTACGGCGGCATGGTCAGGACCAGTCAGATCATCGCCATGCTCAAGATGTGCTTCGCCTGCGTCGCCGTCGTCACGCTGATCTGGTGGGCGGTCGGCTACTCGCTCGCCTTCGGTCCCGACGCCGAGGGGCTGGGCATGATCGGCACCCTCGACCACGCCTTCCTGCGCGGCATCTCCCTCAACAGCGCGACCGGTGACGTGCCCACCGTGATCCACTCCGTCTTCCACATGAGCTTCGCCATCGTCACCGTGGCCCTGATCAGCGGATCGGTGGCCGGGCGCGCCACGATGCGCGGCTGGACGGCCTTCGTCTGCGCCTGGACGCTGCTGGTGTACGTGCCCATGGCGCACTGGGTGTTCGACAGCGACGGCTGGGTCGCCAAGGAGGTCGGCGCCGTCGACTTCTCCGGCGGCACCGTGGTCGAACTCAGCTCGGGCGCCGCGGGTCTCGCCCTGGCCATCGTCGCGGGCAAGCGCGAGGACTTCGAGCGCCAGCCGATCCGTCCGCACAATCTGCCGCTGGTCGTGATCGGCCTGGCCCTGATGTGGTTCGGCTGGTTCGGCTTCAACGCCGGTTCCTATCTGAACGGGCCCGCCAGCACCACCATGGCGTTCGTGAACACCCAGTTCGCGGCGGGCGCGGCCATGATCGGCTGGGCCGCGACCAGCTACTGGCACAACCGGCGCGTCACCCTGCTCGACATCTCCATGGGCGCGGTCACCGGCCTGGTGTCCATGACGCCGCTGGCCGCCGGGGTCAGCCCGGTATGGGCCACCGTCATCGGCTTCCTCGCCGGGCTGACCTGCGCCTTCGCGGTGAGCTGGAAGTACCGGCTCGGCGTGGACGACACCTTGGACGTCGTCGGCATCCACGGCTGGGGCGGCCTGTTCGGCATGCTGATGGCCGGCCTGGCCGCGACCGGCGCGGTCACCGGCAAGAAGGGCCTGTTCTACGGCGGCTCGTGGGGGCTGCTCGGCGACCAGCTCGTCGCCGTCCTCGTCCTGGGACTGTTCTCCTTCACCATGACCGCCGTCATCGGCAAGGTCGTCGACAAGACCGTCGGGCTGCGCCAGCCCGGCGGCATCGTGGAGCACGAGCAGGCGTACGACACGGACGTCGCCAGCCAACTCCAGGACGTCACCGACACGTTGCGCGGTCCCGCCGCCCCGACGGACGACAACGACCCCAGTCATCTCATCGCCCAACTGCGCACTCTGCTCGCCTCCCACGAGCGGAACTGACCTTCGTACGGACCGCCGCGCGGGGGGCCGGACCCATGGCATCGCATTGGATGCGTCACAAACGTGGCGGTCGCCCGCAAACGGACGGGTCCGGGCCCGCCATGACGGCGGACCCGGACCCGGAGGACCGTGTACGGCTCAGCCCGCGCGGACGATGTTCTCCGCCTGCGGACCCTTCTGGCCCTGGGTGACGTCGAAGGTGACGGGCTCGCCTTCGGTCAGCTCCCGGTATCCGTTGCCCTGGATGTTGGAGTAGTGGGCGAAGACATCGGGGCCTCCGCCTTCCTGGGCGATGAACCCGAAGCCCTTCTCGGAGTTGAACCACTTCACCGTGCCGTTGGCCATGCGTGTGAGTCCTCTGCGTCTGTGGTCTGCACCGGTCGCGGAACCTGGTGGATCCGTGGCCTGTGGACGCCCGCCTACGGGCACCCGCAGCCGTACGTACCCCATCGCGGCGCGCCGCATGCACGCCGATCGCGCGGATGACCGCGGAGGGCGAACATGCGCCGCGCCGCGGCCGGAAACCGGCCCTCGACCGACCCGTCATCCGGAGCAACACTGACCCGTCCGGGGGTGGGCGGTCGCACCGGCCGGGCACGCTCGTGGGATGCTGGGTCGGGATCCGATCTTGACGAGGGAACGCGGCGGCACGATGAGAACGGCACGGAGGATCCGCCACAGGGTCTGGGACCGCTACTCGGCCTCCGACCCCGGCCTGCTGCGGCTGATGGCGGGACTGCGGACGGTCGGCTCGATCGGTCTCGCCCTGCTGATCCTGTCCCTGCTGCACATCTCCGTGACCCATATGGTCGCGGGCGCCATGGCCGCCATGGTCTCCACCTTCGCCATCCGCGAGAAGCGGGTACGCGACCAGGCCGTCACCCTCGCCCTCGGGCTGCCCACCGCCTTCGCCTCGGTGTCGCTCGGCGCACTGCTCAACCCGCACATCGTCATCGGCGACCTCGCCTTCATCCTGCTGATCTTCGGCGCCGCCTACGCCCGCCGCTTCGGCGAACGCGGCACCGCGCTCGGCATGATCGGCTTCCAGATCTACTTCCTCTCCCTGTTCGTCCACGCCACCGGCGCCGGTCTGCCGTCGCTCTACCTCTCGTTGGCCGTCGCCTTCGCGTGCAGCGCCGTCATGCGCTTCGCGCTCGTCCCCGAGACCCCGGAACGCACCCTGGGGCGGCTGCGCCAGGCGTTCCGGGCCAGAACCGCCCAGCTCGTCGCCACCCAGATCGACCTCCTCGAAGCCGACTCCGACCGGCTGGAGAGCGTCATCGGCGACCTGCGCAAGGACGTCGCCCGGCTGCACGAGGCCGCCCTGATGATCCAGAGCGCGCTGGAGGTGGGCACCGACGACGAGGCCACCGCCGCTCTGCTGCAACGCCGGGTCGCGGACGCCGAGATCGCCGTCGAACGCCTCGGCCTGCTGCTGCTCACCGCCCGCAGCGCCGAACGCGCCGACACCCTGACGCTCCACCTGCCGAACGCGCCGCTGCCCGCACCCGCGCGCCGCACCGACGACGAGGACGACGCGCTGCGCAAGCTGCGCGCCGAGCTGCGGGCGCTGCACCTGCTGGTGACCCGGCTGGGCACCGACGACCCCGGCACCGCCGTCACCCAGGTGCGCAACCGCCTGCTGGCCTACCGCGACGACGAGAATCTGCCGCGCGCCTCGCTCGCCGTCCAGGACGCCTTCCGCGGCATCGGCGAGGCCGCGCGCGCCGTCCTCGGCCTGCGGCTGGCGCTCGACGGGCCGGGCGACGAGTCCGACGACACACCCGAGACGATCCGCTCCCGCGAGGAGTTCGAGGCCGAGGACCTGGCGCTGGCGGGGGAGGGCGAGAGCGAGCAGGACCGTACCGGCCTCAAGCGCCGCACGACCCGCGCCGCCGTCCAGGTCTCCGCGGGGTCCGCGCTGGCCATCCTCGGCGGCGAGTTCCTGTCCACGCAGCGCTGGTACTGGGCGGTCCTGACCTGCTGGGTGGTCTTCCTCAACACCTCCTCGACCGGCGAGATCCTGGTCAAGGGCTACCGGCGGCTGATCGGCACGGTGTGCGGCGTGGTGGCCGGTGTGCTGCTCGCCGGGGCCGTCGGCAACCACACCTGGACGGCGTTCACCCTCGTCCTGGTGCTGATCTTCGCGATGTTCTTCACCGCCCCGGTGTCGTACGCGCTGATGTCGTTCTTCGTCACCGCGATGCTCGGCCTGCTCTACAGCCTGCTGCACACGTACAGCGTCTCGGTGCTCGTACTGCGCATCGAGGAGACCGCGCTCGGCGCCGCCTGCGGGGTCATCGCGGCCGTGCTGATCTTCCCGGTCCGCACCGATCTGCGCACCGACGAGCAACTGGTCACCGTCCTGGCCAAGCTCCGCGACGTGGCCACCGCCGCCGTCGCCCAGCTCAGCGGCGGCCCGGCCGTCGACCTGCTGGACCTGGCCCGCGAACTGGACACCGCGCTGGACGACCTGCGCCGCTCCACCCACCCGCTGACCCACCCGATCACCCCGCTGCGGGGCCGCAGGCGCACCGCCCGCTATCTGGTCGCCCTGCTGGAGACCTGCGCCTACCACGCGCGCTCGCTCGCGGCGACCGCCGAACTGGTCCCGTACAGCAAGAGCATCGCCGCCGACCCCCGGCTGACGGCCGTCGGCGTACGCCTGGAGCACAACCTCGACGTGCTCATCGCCCATGTGGAGGAGATCAAGGACGACAAGGGCGGGAAGGGCAGGGCCAAGGACGGTACGACGGCAGCGGACGGGACGGCGCAGGGCGCGATCCGGACCGAGCCCAGCATCGCCTCCATGCTGGAGGGCACCGGCTCCGCCGTACCGCGCTCGGGCTCCGTCACCTTCCGCGTGCTGCGCCACCTCCAGCGGCTGGACGAGGGCGTGGCGGGCCTGGCCCGGCCACTCGGCGTCACGGTCGAGACGCCGGCCGGCAGGACCGGCAGCCGCCGGGCGGCCTGAATCGGTCGCGCGTGAGCCTTGGCAGCCAGGGCCCGGTGGTACGGGGCTCACGCTCCCGCACCACCGGGCCTCGGCGCCGCCGCGGTCAGTTCAGGGCGAACTTCTGCGCGGCCGTGCCGTTGCAGTCGTGGATCCGCAGGCGGGCGCCGTTGGCGGTGGCGCCGTCCGGGGAGTCCAGGCAGCGCCCGGACTGGGGATTGAGCAGCGATCCGTCGGACCGCTGGACCCACACCTGGCCGCCCACCGCGGTGTCGCAGTCGTACAGCTCCACCAACGAGTCCTGCGCGGTGGCGTTGCCCGCGATGTCCAGGCAGCGGCCGAGCGTGGTGAGCCGGTTCGTGGACGTGTGCACCCAGTGCTGGTCGCGGGCGTAGGACTGGCAGTCCCACAACTGCGCCGCGGACAGATTGCCGCCGATGTCGTCGCCCGTGATGTCCAGGCACTTCGCGCCGGGCCCGGCGATCATCGATCCGCCGTTGACGGTGAAGACCTGGGCGGCCGTGCCGTTGCAGTCGTGGATCTGGAGGCGGGTGCCGTTGGCGGTCGCGCCGTCGGTGGCGTCCAGGCAGCGGCCGGACTGCGGGTTGAACAGCGAGCCGTCGGCCCGCTGCACCCACTTCTGCCCGCCGACCCCGTTGCAGTCCCAGAGTTCGACCTGCGTGTTGTTCGCGGTGCCGTTGCCGTTGATGTCCATGCAGCGGCCCAGGGTCCGCAGCGAACTGTCGGGCTCGTGCACCCAGTGCTGATCTGCGGCGCCGCTCTGGCAGTCCCAGAGCTGGACGGCGACGCCCTTGTTCGCGACGTCGTCCCCGGTCACGTCCACGCACTTCCCGCCGGGCGCGGCGACCGTCGCCGGAGCGACCCCGGCCGTGTCGCCCGCGTAGCCGGCCGCCACCACGTTCGCCTGTACGGCGTTGTCCGCCGCGTCGGTGGGATAGCCGGAGGTCATGACGCCCTCGAAGAACGACCCGACCGCGCGGTTGCTGTTGTCGCCGCCGGTGCCGAGCACGATGGAGCCCTCCTGCCTCATCGGCGCGTAGCCCGGTGGCAGCGCGCCGTTCCACCAGGTCGTGAGCCCGCCGGACTGCGAATTCCCGCCCTTGAGAGCGAAGGACGTCTGGCCGTTGTTCTTCAGCACGGCCGTGACGAAGGGGCTCGCATTGCCGCCGTTGACGCTGTGGGCGTTGGTGTCCGCCTGGAAGATGCCGTTCTCCAGGTCGGCCTGCACCCACGGACCGTCGCCGGAACAGGGGCTGCACGCGCGGGCCAACGACATGTTGAGCGCGTCCATGTGACCGGCGCCCGTGTCGTTCGGGATCGCCTCGACATTGCCGAAGTCGAAGCAGCAGTCGCGGTTGACATGGGTGCCGCTGGTCACCATGTATATCCCCTCGGCCTGCCCGTTGACGGCGACACCCGAGCCGACGGCATGGCGGTACCCGACGCCCGGCGGCACATAGACGCCGTAGACGGAGTGCCCCGCCACCGTGACGTGCAGCGCGTTCGCCAGGGCGCCGACATCGGCGGCCCCGGCGGTGCCCGAACCCTCGATGGTCAGGTCGTTGTGGCGCGGCGACTGGTCGTAGATCTTGGTGATGACGCACACCGCGCCGTTGCAGAAGGCGTTCTGCGCACCGGCGTTCGCGTAGCCGCCGGTCCCGGTCGGCCCGATGTCGAGGGCGGCGTCGTCCCGCACGCGGGTGACCTGGTATAGGCCGCCGTTGTACGAGCCGTACAGCGCCCTGACCGTACTGAAGGCGCCCACGCAGGGGGTGCCCGCGTTGCCGTAGATGTCGCACGGCTGGTTCGCGGCGGCGTGCGCGGGACCGGTGACGCCGACCAGCAGGCCGAGGGTCAGGGTCAAGGTCGCGCCCAGGGCGAGCAGGACGCCGCGTAAGCGCCTCAACAGGTGGCGTGCGGATGGTCGGTGGTCGCGAGCGGTCGTCGTCGAAGCGGTCATCGTCGACCTTTCTCCGTGGGGGGATGGCACGGAACACGGTGAGAGATGCGAACTGCTCATACGATTCAGCGACTTCGAAGCTAGAGGCGTCTCGTAGTGCCCGTCAACCCTCGGAACCTGCGGTCATAAGCCCGGACAATCTTGTCCCGAAGGCTTGACGAGCGGTTCGGCGTGACTTAGCGTCCGAGGCGCTGAATCGTTAGAGCAACCCTTGGCGCACCACATCCGGCCGGTATCTTCCCGACGGTGGTTGCCTGCTTCAGGCGGTGGCTTCTTGCTGAGAGGGGTGCCATATGGCGTCGGCGGACAAGCGCGCCACCGTCACGCTCAAGGACGTCGCGACGGCGGTCGGGATCTCGCAGAGCGCCGCCTCGATGGCGCTGTCGAACCATCCGCGGATCAGCGAGACGACCAAGGAGGCGGTACGGGCCGCCTCGGCCAAGCTCGGCTACGTCCCGAACTCCGCGGGGCGGGCGCTGCGGGCGGGCCGTTCGACCTCCATCGCGGTCGTCGTGCCCAACACCGGTCAGCACGTCTTCGGCCACCCCTACTTCATGCACCTGCTGGTGGGGGTGACCGCGGAGGCCAACACCCGCGACGCCGCGCTCATGGTGTCGACCAACCCCGACGAGACCCACGGCGTCGCGGCGTACGAGCGGGTGCTGCGCTCGCAGGCCGCGTCAGGTGCGATCGTCGCCTCGGCCTCGATCAGCGACCCCAACGTCAACCGCATGGTGGACTCCGCGCTGCCGGTGGTCCTCATCGGGCGGTTCGTCCACCTGCCGCACGCGGTGAGCGTCGGGGTGGACGAGATCGCGGGCGCCGCGGCCATCACCCGCCACCTGGTGGAGGACCACGGGCTGACCCGTATCGCCCACATCAGCGGACCGCTCAACCACCAGACCGCGGTGGACCGTTACGAGGGCTTCCGCACCGCGCTCGCCGATTCGGGACGGCCCTGCACCCACACCCTGGCCGTCGGCGACTTCAGCGAGGAATCCGGCAGGCTCGCCGCACGGCAGGTGCTGGACAGCATGTCCGACGTCCAGGCGATCTTCGCCGCCAACGACGAGATGGCCTACGGCGCGATGCTGGAGATCCGCTCCCGCGGGCTGCGCATACCGCAGGACATCGCGCTCGCCGGATACGACGACTTCGGCGTCTCCCGGCTCACCACGCCGGGGATCACCACCGTCCACGTCCCCGCCGAATCGCTCGGCCAGAAGGCCGCGGCCATCCTCTTCGACCTGGTGGACGGGACCGCACCCGACCCGGTCCACACCGTGCTGCCGTTCGACCTCGTGATCCGGGAGTCCTGCGGAAGCCACCCCGGCTGACCGACCGCCCCGCCCAGCCACCGGCGACGGCCGAAGGCCAACGCCGTACCCAACACCCCCGCCCGGACGGGCGGTTCACGCCCAGGACCGGCGGTACGCGCCCGGTGACGGGTGGTTCACACCCGCACGCGGCTGACGCACGCCCGCGGACGGGTGATTGACGCCCGGAGACGGGCGGTGCGCGCCCCCGGACGGGCGGTGCGCAGAAGGAGACAGCCACATCGACCCTCCGACCCCGCAGCGACGGGGCACCGAACGGAATGGAACGATCGGTATGTACGTAAGATTCGGGAGAACGGCCGCGGCACTCGCCGCCGCCACCACGGTCTCACTCCTCCTCGCCGGCTGCGGCGACAACGGCGCGGGCGGCGGTACCTCCGGCGGCGTGGTCAAGCTGACCATGCTCACCGGTTTCACCGGCCCCGACGCCCCCTCGTACCAGGCGCTGATCAAGGAGTTCAACGCCGGCCACCCCAAGATCCAGGTCACGATGACGGCCGAACCCTGGGCCACCATCGGTCAGAAGCTGCCCGCCTCCTGGGCCACCGGCCAGGGCCCCGACCTGGCGACCCCCAGCTCCGACCCGGGCGCGATCTTCACCTACATCAAGACCAACTCGGTGCTGCCGCTCGACCCCGCGGTCGGCGCCGGCACCGGACAGATCGACTCCGCCGCCTTCCCCGCCGCCGTGAAGTCCGCCTTCACCGTCGACGGCAAGCTCTACGCGGTACCCGCCAACATGGCCACGCTCGTGCTCTATTACAACAAGGCGATGTTCGCCGCCGCGGGCATCAGCCGGCCGCCCGCCACCGAGGACGAGTTCATCGCCGACGCCAAGAAGCTCACCAAGGGATCGGGCGGCAAGCCCAGCCAGTACGGCCTCTCGCTCGCCGACAACAACACGATCCAGATGTGGCCGATCCTCCAGTGGATGAGCGGCGGCGACATCGTCGGCCCCGACAACTGCGCCGTCGTCAACAGCCCCGCCAGCGTCCAGGCGCTGACCCGCTGGAGCCGTCTGGTCAGCCAGGACCACATCAGCCCGGTCGGCCAGGCGGGCGCGGACGCCGACACGCTGTTCTCCGCCAAGAAGGCCGCGATGGAGATCAACGGCCCGTGGGCCGCCGCGGGCTTCACGTCCGCGGGCGTCGACCTCGGCATCGCCCAGGTCCCGGTCGGCTCCGCGGGCCCGGTGACACTGGCCTCGACGGTCCCGCTGATGATCGCCCGCACCTCCAAGCACCAGGCCGAGGCCAAGGAATTCCTCGCCTGGTACACCGGCAAGGCCGCCCAGACGCAGTTCTCGAAGGTCTCCGGCTTCCCGCCCGCCCGCACCGACCTCGGCGGCGCCGTCAAGGGCGATCCCACCGTCGCGCAGTTCGCCGCCGCGCTGCCGCACGCCAAGCTCTACCTCGCGGGCCAGCAGAACTCGACCCGCATCGACAGCGACGTCTACGTCCCGCTGATCCAGAAGATCGAACGCGGCGCCGACGTCCAGTCCGCCGCCGACTCGGCCGCCAAGGCGATCAATTCGCTCACCGGCTGCAAGAAGTAGCCCTCATGTCGAGCACACCCTTCCCCTCCGCCGGGAAGCCCGCACCCGTACGGCGGCGCAGGCCCCGTATCAACAGCGCCTATCTGTTCATCCTGCCGAGCGTCCTGCTCATCGGGGTGTTCATCGCGGAGCCGATCGTCCAGTCCGGCTGGATGAGCCTGCACGACTGGACCGTCGGCGAGGCCCGCCATAAATTCGTGGGTCGCGACAACTACACGGCGCTCTACCACGATTCGCGGTTCTGGAACGCGCTGCGCGTCACGGTGATCTACACCGCCGCCGTCTCCGTCGGACAAGTGCTGATCGCGCTGGCCATCGCCTCCCGGCTGCGCAGGACGACCTGGTATTCGGCGCTGCTGCGCACCGCGTATTTCTTCCCTTTCATCGCCTCGCTCGTGGTGAGCGGCATCGTCTGGAAATTCCTGCTCGACCCGCAGGTCGGCCTGGTCGACGCCTGGCTCTCCGGAGTCGGCGTCACGCCTCCCGAATGGCTGCAATCCACCTCGCTGGCGCTGCCCACCGTCATTGTCGTGGGCATCTGGAAGAACGTCGGATTCACCATGATCGTGCTGCTCGCCGGTATGCAGCAGATCCCGCCCGACCTGTACGAGGCGGCGGCGCTCGACGGCGCGGGCGCGTGGCAGCGATTCCGCCATGTGACCCTGCCCGCGCTGCGCCCGGCACTGCTGTTCACCACGCTGATCGCCACGGTCACCGGGCTGCAACTGTTCGACCTGGTCTTTTCCATGACCAGCGGAGGGCCGATCTTCCACACGGAATCCGTCGTGATGTACCTGTACCAGAAGGGTTTCGTGGAATTCCAGATGGGCTACGCCAGCGCCGTCGCCTGGATTCTCTTCGTGATCATCCTGGCGATCTCCGCACTCCAACTGCGTCTGTCGAGGTTCCGCGATGCCGACTGACACACTCCGGCCGCGCCCCGCCAAGGGCGGCGCGAGCCCGTACGGGAACGGCCCCCGGCCGACCGGGCCGGTACGCCTGTGGCCCGCGGCCAAGGTCGCCGTCCGGTACGGCGCCAGGTGCGGCACGGTCCTGTCCTGGGCGGCCGTCACCGTCGGCGCGGTCGCGATGATCATCCCGTTCGTCTGGATGCTCGGCGTCGCCTTCAGGACCAACGCCGACCTGTACGCCGACCCCGCCCGGCTGATCCCGCGGGACTGGACCCTGCACGGCGTCCGCGCGGTGCTCGGCCAACTCCCGTTCGGCAAGCTCGTGCTCAACACGTTCGTCTTCGCGGGCGGCACGACCGTGCTCCTCCTGCTGTTCGACTCGATGACCGCGTTCGCGCTGGCCAGGCTGCGCTTCCGGGGCAAGAACGTGGTGTTCCTGCTGATCCTGGCCACGCTGATGGTGCCTTTCCAGGTCACCCTCGTGCCGGTCTTCCTGACGCTGTTCCACCTCGGCTGGCTCAATTCGTACCAGGGCCTGATCATTCCCCGCGCGACCAGCGCGCTGGGCATCTTCCTGCTCCGCCAGTTCTTCATGCAGTTGCCGCGCGAACTGGACGACGCGGCCAGGATCGACGGGGCCAACGACTTCACGGTCTACTGGCGGATCATCCTGCCCAACGCCAAACCGGCCCTCGCCTCGCTGTTCATCATCCAGTTCGCCGCGCTGTGGAACGACTTCCTGTGGCCGCTGGTCGTGACGAACAACGTCGACATGCAGACGCTGCCCGCGGCCCTGACGCTGTTCTCCAGTCAGTCGGGTGTGGACCACGCCGCGCTCATGGCGGGCGCCGCGATCTCCCTGAGTCCCCTGGCCATCGCCTTCCTCGTCCTCCAGCGCTTCTTCGTGCAGGGCATCGCGACCACGGGAATCAAATAGCGCCGCCCGGCCGATTCCCCGCCGCCTTTCCGCGCCCGCGGCCGCCCCGCCATCCCCCCGCCACGCCGTACTGCTCCTTCCGCCCGCCCTATTTCCGCCATGCCCATTTCGCTGAGACATCACAGAGAAACCGGAGACCGGAGTGCTCACCTGCACCGCGACCATCGACCCCGCCTTCGTCATCGCCCCGGTTCCGCCGCGCCTGTTCGGCTCCTTCGTCGAACACATGGGCCGCTGCGTCTACGGAGGCATATACGAACCCGGCCACCCCGAGTCGGACGCCGACGGCCTGCGGCTCGACGTCATCAAGCTCACCCGCGAACTCGGCGTGAGCGCCGTCCGCTACCCCGGCGGCAACTTCGTGTCCGGCTACCGCTGGGAGGACGGCGTCGGCCCCCGCGACGAGCGCCAGGTCGCCCTCGACCTGGCCTGGCGCTCGCTCGAACCCAACACCTTCGGGCTCAACGAGTTCATGGCCTGGGCCAGACAGACCGACGTCGAACCGATCATGGCCGTCAACCTCGGCACCCGCGGCGTCGAGGACGCCTGCAATCTGCTCGAATACGCCAACTTCCCCGGCGGCACCCGCTACTCCGACCTGCGCATCGCCCACGGCGTCCGCGAACCGCACCGCATCAAGACCTGGTGCCTGGGCAACGAGATGGACGGCCCCTGGCAGGTCGGCCAGAAGACCGGCACCGAGTACGGCCGCCTGGCCGCCGAGACCGGGAAGGCCATGCGCCGGATCGACCCGTCCGTCGAACTCGTCGCCTGCGGCAGCTCCAACGAACGGATGCCGACCTTCGGCTCCTGGGAGGCCGATGTCCTGGACGAGGCGTACGACGTGGTCGACTACATCTCGCTGCACGCGTACTTCGAGCAGCACGGCGACGACCGCGTGGGCTTCCTCGCCTCCGCGCAGGTCATGGACACCTTCATCGAGGGGGTCGTCGCCACCTGCGACCACATCGCCGCCAAGAAGCGCTCCCGCCGCAAGCTCCAGCTCTCCTTCGACGAGTGGAATCTCTGGTACGAGAGCCGGTTCGAGGGCCAGGACAACCTCGAATGGGCCCGGGCGCCCCGGCTGATCGAGGACGAGTACACCGTCGAGGACGCCGTCGTCCTCGGCAACCTCCTGATGAGCCTGCTCCGGCACAGCGACCGGGTGACCATCGCCTGCCTCGCGCAGCTCGTCAACGTCATCGCGCCCATCCGCACCGAACCCGACACCGGGGCCTGGCGGCAGACCATCTTCTACCCCTTCGCCCTCACCGCCCGGCACGCCCGCGGCGAGGTCCTGCGCGTCGAGCCGGACTCACCCGTCCTGCACTCCACGACGCTCGGTGACGTCGCCGCCGTCGACGTCACCGCCACCCGCGACCCCGAGACCGGCGAGACGACGATCTTCGCCGTCAACCGGGACGACACCCAGGCGGCCACCTTGCGGCTGCGGATGGCCGGCGCCGAGCACGACGTGGTCGAACACGTCGTCCTCGGCGGCCAGGACCTGCTCGCCACGAATTCCAGGACGGCACCCGGCCGCGTCGAGCCGCGCTCCAGCACCCGGCACTTCGTGGACGCCAACGGTCTGTCCGCCGAGCTTCCGCCGGTCTCCTGGACGATGATCCGGACGGCGCCGATCACGAGCTGATCCACCGGACCCTCTGCCTCCTGCCCCGCGCCGCCCGTACCCCGGAGCCGTTTCGACCCGTAGGCCGGATATGCCGCGCGCGGGGGCCCCCGGGGGGGCCCCCCCCCCCCCCCCCCCCCCGGGGGGGGGGGGGGGGGGCCCCCCCCCCCCCCCCCCCCCCCCCCCGGGGGGGGGGCCCGGCCGCCCCAGGGGCCC
>NZ_JBIVIV010000022.1:4450-72624 GCF_044749865.1 Streptomyces sp. NPDC088910 | reverse complement strand
CGCCGCCTTCCGGGGTGAAGTCGCCCTCGGCGATCATCCGCGGGTCGGTCTCCGGCAGCACGTCACGGAACCCGTCCAGCCGGTCCACCGACGCCAGTTGGTCGAGCGGTCCCGCGATGTGGGCGATCCGGCGGCGGCCGATGCCCAGCAGGTGACGGACCGCGTCCCGCGCGCCGCCCCGGTTGTCGCAGTCCACGTACAGGGCGCGGCGGCCGGACTCCTGATCGGACCAGGTGGGACGGCCGCCGATGACGATCGGCACGTCTCCCCTGCTGGAGAGCACGGGCAGCGAACCGTCGGTGTGCAGCGAGAAGATCAGCGCGCCGTCGACGTGACCGCCCGCCAGATAGCGGCCGACCCGCTCGTAATCCGCGGCCCCCTCGGTCAGCAGCAGCACCAACTGGTTGTCCCGCGCGGTGAGTTCCTTGCTGATCCCGCGCACCTGCTGCGCGAAGAACGGGTCGGTGAAGAACCGCGTCTCCGGCTCGGCCACCACCACCGCGATGGCGTCATTGCGCCGCGTCACCAACGTACGCGCCGCCTGATTCGGCACATACCCCAACTCGTCCACGGCCTTGCGCACCCGCTCCACCAGCGGTCCCCGTACTCCCGCTCCCCCGTTGACCACCCGTGAGGCGGTGGCACGCGACACCCCGGCCCGCGCGGCGACGGCCTCCAGCGTAGGACGCGGCGCGAAGCTCGGGTCGGACAAGGGACGTCTCCTTCACGCGGGGCGGCGTGGCACGGAACAGGCACAGCGTAACGGGTTACACCCCTCCCGAGAGAGCGCTCTCCGAAGCGAATTCGGCCCGCTCCCGGATTCGGGGTGTTTGGCGGTGCGGGACCCGGGCACCCGAACCTTTGAGGCACCCCCCCGCCTCACAAGCCGATACGGCCGGCGGCATCCCCCCCGTCGTCCGGTCGTATCGGCTGGGCGCCCCTCATGACCCGCTCAGGGTCCGCGCGCCGGGGTCTGCCGTCGGCAGGCCGGATACGTCGGCAGAAGTTACGGTGGGTGAAGGCCGCCCTGTCACTCCGGGCTCGTCGCCGCAGGTCAGGCGGCTCCACCGGGAATCATCCGCCGAGACACGCAAGGAAGTCGCGCACATGTCTGCTGTGCCCGCTCTCACGCTCAACAACGGCGTCGCCATCCCCCAGCTCGGCTTCGGGACGTTCCAGATCCCGCCGAAGGACACCCGGGAGGCGGTCACCACCGCCCTGGAGATCGGCTACCGCCACATCGACACCGCCGAGATGTACGGCAACGAGAAGGAAGTCGGCCAGGCCGTCGGCGCATCGGGCCTGCCGCGCGAGGAGGTCTTCGTCACCAGCAAGCTCGACAACTCCTACCACGCGTACGGCGACGCCCTCACGGCCTTCGCGCGCTCGCTCGACGACCTGGACACGCCGTATCTGGACCTCTTCCTGATCCACTGGCCGAGGCCCGCGGTGGGCGACTTCACCGAGACCTGGCGGGCGCTGGAGGAGATCTACGCCTCGGGCCGCGCCAAGGCCATCGGGGTGTCCAACTTCCAGCCGCCGCACATCAGCCGCCTGCTCCAGAAGTGCACGGTCGTCCCCGCGGTCAACCAGATCGAGGTGCACCCGTACCTGGTGCAGGACGACGTACGGGCCTTCAACGCCGAGCACGAGATCGCGACCGAGGCGTGGTCCCCGATCGCCAAGGGCAACGTGCTCAAGGACCCGGTGCTGGTGGCCGCCGCGGAACGGCTGGGCCGCACGCCCGCCCAGGTCACGCTCCGCTGGCACATCCAGCGCGGCGACATCGTCTTCCCGAAGTCGGTGACCCGCGCCCGCGTCGAGGAGAACTTCCGGCTCTTCGACTTCGAGCTGCCCGAGGCCGACATGGCCGCCATCACCGCACTCGACCGCGGTGAGCGCACGGGCCCCGACCCGGACACCTTCAACTGAGCCCGAGCCCGGACCGGGACCGGGACCTGGACCTGGACCTGGACCTGGACCTCAACCCGAGTCGTCCGACGTCCGGCGGCCGTCAGCGGGCGGGCGTCAGCGGCCGAGCGCCTTGGACAGCTCCGCCTTCGTCATCGACGAGCGGCCCTTGATGTTCCGCTGCCTGGCCTCGTTGTAGAGCTGTTCCTTCGTCGGGCCCTGCGCGCCGGAGTGCGAGCGCAGGCCGCCGCGGCGGCCGGACGACATGTCGTGGGTGGAGCTGCGGCTCGCGGTGCGCGCCTCGCCGGAGCGGGCGCGCTCCTTGTTGACGGTGCGCGCCGCGATCTCCTTCGCCCGCTTCTCGGACCCGCCGCGGTCCTCGACGCTCTCCTTGATGTGCTCGTACTGGCGCTCGCGCTTGGCACTCGATCCCCTGGGCATGGCTCGCACCTCTCGGTCGTCGTCATCGCTGCGGCGGCGCCCGCGGGTCACGCGCGGCGCCCCTGTTCCCGCGCCTGCCCGGCACGTGCGGGCCTACACGGAAGCCCCCCTTCGCGCTCCATGGTCACCGCCCGCGGGAGCGCCCGCACGGCGGTGCGGCCCGTCCGGGCGTCACCCGGCCGCCCTGCTGGACATGCGAGGGGTGCTCCGTACTGCGAGGTTCGTCCACGAGGGCGTCTTCGTGGACGCCCCGGGACGGAGCGCCGGGCATGACGCAACCGATGTGGGCGAGGCCCGAGGGGGCCGAGCCGGTGGAGTGGCTGCCGGAACTGGACATGCCGGACCCGGGCCGCCAGCGGCGGCTGACGGTGCTGCTGCGCTGGCTGCTGCTGATCCCGCAGTTCATCGTCGTGTTCGTGCTCGGCGTCGGCGCGTTCTTCACCGTCATCGTCGGCTGGTTCGCCGCGCTGTTCACCAGGCACCTGCCCGAGGGCGTGGCCCGCTACCTCGGCGCGTTCCTGGCGTACGAGACGCGTGTGCACGCCAGCGCGATGCTGCTGGTCGACCGGTATCCGCCGTTCGCGCTGCGGCCCGCCGAGCACTATCCGGTGCGGATCGAGCTGCGGCCGGGGCCGCTGAACCGGCTCGCGGTGTTCTTCCGCATCATCTTGATGATCCCGGCCGGCATCGTGCAGGGCCTGGTGACCTCCGGCTGGTACGCGCTCGCCTTCATCATCTGGCTGATCACGCTGGTGCTCGGCCGCATGCCCCGGCCGCTGTTCGAGGCGAGCGCCGCGACGCTGCGCTACAGCATGCGGTTCAGCGCCTACGTGCTCCTGCTGACCTCCGCCTACCCCAAGCGGCTCTTCGGCGACGGCGACGCGCCTGGGGCCGTACCGGGCGCGGTGCGGCCGGGCATGCCGGGCGCCGTGCCGGGCGACACCTACGGGGCGGTGCCCGGAGCCGTTCCCGGCGCCCTCGCCTCCGCCACCCGGCCGCTGCTGATGAGCACCGCGGCGAAGGTCCTCGTCGGGGTCTTCCTGGCGGTCGGTCTCGCGGGCCACATCGTCGGCGACACCGTGACCGACTGGAACGGGAACAACGACGACAACGCCGCGGCGACAGCACCCGCCGCCGCGGCCGTCGTCGTCACCCCACCGGGCCGCTGACGCGGCTCAGTCGAACGGGTCGAGCGTGATCGACGCCTCCTGCGGGTCGCCGTCGTGGACCAGCGACTCGTGGTTGCCGACGTCGTCGAAGGCGAAGGCGTACGCGCTCCCGTCGGCCATCTGCTCGTGGATCTCGCGGGCGTACTGGTTGGTGTCCGCGTCCTGGTAGAAGCCGGACGCGTCCGCGTCGGGCTGCTCGGAGTTGGTCAGCAGCGTCGTGCGGTTGTAACCGGCGCACAGCGTACGGGAGATGGGGCCGCGCACCTGGTCGTTCGGCGCGTCCAGCAGCTTGTAGCAGCCGAAGACGCTGTCGGAGTCCGGCTTCTGGAAGCTGGTGACGACCGCGCCCGAGGAGTCGGTGAAGTTCATGACGTCACCGGAGACCCGGCCGAAGTACTTGGTGTCCGGCTGGTCGCCGAAGGGCGTGACCGTCAGGGTCGAGGAACTGTACTTGTCCCAGACCCGGTTGATGTAGTCGTCCATCACCGAGGCGGGCAGCGCGCCGGACTCGATGCCGTGGCCGGGCGCGAGCGCGCGCAGGACGCTCCCGTCGGGCGCGGTCTCGACCAGGCCCGCCCAGCCGCCGGGCCGCGCCTTGAGGCCGTCGAAGAACCCGTTGTAGCCGCCGGGCTTGAGGTGTCCCGTGGTCTTCGTCGTCCCGTCCGCGGTCTTCACGCCGACCGCGTAGGGGGCGGAGAACATGTCGACCTGCGTGCTGTTGATCCACAGGCCCGAGTCGTTGAGCGTGTACTCGGTCCAGTTGAACAGGATGTCGTGGTTCGGGTCGTCCGGATTCTGCACGGCGGGCTGGACGAGGCCGCCGGTGGTCAGCTTGAAGACCAGCTTCTGGCCGTAGGAGAAGTACACCCGGCCGGAGAACTTGGGGAGCTTCAAGGTGAGCGACTGGCCGTCGGCGGGGCCCGCGATGGACGCGTCGGGCGCCTCGGTGGGGGGATTGCCGCCGGCCGGCCACGCGTGGAAGGCGCCGTCCGCGTCGGCCCAGCCCTGTTCTCCGGTGGCGAGGTTGGTGCCGATGTCGTAGACGTAGACCTGGTCGCCGCGGCCGGAGTTGTTGGTGAAGGTGAGCGGAATGGTGTCCGGCACCGAGGCCGAGGCGGTCGACGCGAGCCCCGCGGCGGTCAGTCCGCCGCCGATCAGCGTGGCCGCGGCCAGCGGTACGAACAGCTTCCGTTTGGTGATGTACACGCTCTGTACTCCTCATCAGTTGGGGCACCGCGGAGGACAGACGTCGCCGGACATCGCGGAATCCGTTCCTCCGCAGCGGTTCTGAGAGCGCTCTCACCCTGATGGGGAATGGTGTGCATGTCAATGACGCGACAGTGGACTTCCGCTGCTGACGGTAATCACCGCTGATCCGGGGCGGGTTGGGGAGACCGGAGGCCGCGGAATTCGCCGGAGCCGCGGATCACGAGACGGGTCAGCAGCACCACGGAGCGGGGTGCGGAGCGGTCGCCGCCGATCCGGGCGAAGAGCA
The DNA here is from genome assembly GCF_044749865.1 of Streptomyces sp. NPDC088910. Lineage (NCBI taxonomy): Bacteria > Bacillati > Actinomycetota > Actinomycetes > Kitasatosporales > Streptomycetaceae > Streptomyces > Streptomyces sp. NPDC088910. The sequence continues at coordinate 67,608 of NZ_JBIVIV010000022.1, read as the reverse complement.
GATTGGCCGCCGTGCCGCCGACGGCCACCGGGTCCTGGCTGACCACGGTCAGCGGCGGGCTGAGCCGTTCGGCGAGCGGCAGGTCGTCGAAGCCGACGATGGCCACCGGGGCCGGGTGGTCGAGGCCGTCGAGCACGCCCATGGTGATCAGGTCGTTGCTGGCGAACAGCGCGGTCGGCGGGTCCGGCAGGGCGCGCAGCCCGGCGAGCGCGCCGCGCGCCTCGCGGTGGGAGCGCAGTTCGTGCCGGACGAGGTCGGGGTCCTCGGGTATGCCGTGCGCGGCCAGCGCGTCGAGGTAGCCGAGGTGGCGCTCCCGCTGGGTCCAGATGCCGTAGCGGTCGCCCAGGTAGGCGATACGGGTGTGGCCGTGGCCGAGCAGGTGGCTGACCGCGCGTTCGGCGCCCGCGCGGTTGTCGACGGTGACGGTGTCCACGGCGAGGCCCTTGGCGGGCCGGTCCACGCAGACCACCTGGGTGCCGCCCTCCATGGGCTGCTTGAGGAAACCGTGGCCGCCGCTGGTCGGCACGATGATCAGGCCGTCCACCTGACGGGCGGTGAAGGCGGCGATGACCTCGCGTTCGCGCCGCGGTTCGTCGTTGGTGCTGCCGACGAGCACGACGTAGCCGCGGCGGTGCGCCTCGTCCTCGACCGAGCGGGCCATCAGCGCGTAGAAGGGGTTGGCGAGGTCGTCGACGACGAGCGCGATGGTGGAGGTGCCGAGGTTCTTCTGGCGCAGATTGCGCGCGTTGTCGTTGCGCTGGTAACCGAGCTTCCTGACCGCCCGCTCGACCCTGGCGGCGGTGTCCGGCGAGACGCCCGGCTCGCCCGAGACGACGCGGGAGACCGTCATGGGGCTCACCCCCGCGGTCCGGGCCACGTCCTTCATCGTCGGGCGCTTCACGGGCCTCCTCCTCGGCGTGCTTCGGGCCGACCGCCGTACGGGCTGGTGTCGATGATGTCAGGCCACGGCGCGGACAACCATCGTCCGTGGTGGAGTGCTTGGTAACGTTCACAAAATGTCAGGCCCTCGCGCGTTCGACCCGACGCATCGTCACGCCGCTTTCGCACGGACCTCGTCGGCGGCTCCGCACGGGCCTCGTACGGCCGGAAACACCCGATGTCCCGGCCTGGTCCGCACCCTTGACATCCAGTCAGGTACACCTCAACAATTCGGTTCTGCTTGGTAACGTTCACATGCACTTCGCGCAGCCCCCCGTGCCCCGAGGCGGCCCGCAAGGACGACGGCGCGCCGCCTCCGCGAGAAGGTGGTCTCCTCCGTGCCCCCCACTCCGTTCCGCATCAGAACCGTCGGCGCCGCGAGCGCCCTGTTACTGGCCGCCTTCGGCGTCGGCGGCCTGGCCGCGGCCCCCGCGCACGCCGCGACGCTGCCGCTGACGCAGTACGCCGACCCGTTCGTCGGCACCGACGACAGCTCGGCCCCCAACCCCGTGCCGGGCGGCGCGGGCGGCAGTACGTATCCGGGCGCGGTGGTGCCGTTCGGCGGCGTACAGTTCAGCCCCGACACCCCGACGGCCTCGCCCTCCGGCTACCGCTACTCCGACACCTCGATCGAGGACTTCAGCCTCACGCACTTCGACGGCGCGGGCTGCCCGAACAACGAGGACCTGCCGCTGATGCCGGTCACCGGCGCGGTCAGCACCTCACCGGGCACCAACTGGACCAGTTACGCGTCCGGTTACACCAAGGCGAACGAGTCGGCCGCTCCCGGCTACTACAAGAACCGGCTGGACAAGTACGCGACCAATGTCGAGCTGACGGCCACCACCCGTACCGGCATGGGGAAGCTGACCTACCCCTCGTCCACGTCGTCCCGGCTGCTGATCAACACCAGCCGCAGCGCGACGGGCAACCGCAACGGCACGGTGAACGTCAACGGTTCCGAAGTGACCGGCAGCGTCACCGCGGGCGGCTTCTGCGGCTCCACGAAGACCTTCCAGATCTACTTCGACATCCGCTTCGACCGCGCCCCGACCGGGCACGGCACCTGGTCGGGCGGCACGGTCACCGACGGCTCGTCCGGCGCGAGCGGCACCAACACCGGCGCGTACGTCACCTTCGACACGACCGGCAACGCGGCCGTGCAGTTCAAGGTCGGGCTGAGCTACGTGAGCGTGGCGAACGCGCAGGCCAACGTGGTGGCGGAGAACAACGGCTGGGACTTCGGCGCGGTGCGCACGGCCGCCGACACCTCGTGGAACCAGATCCTCAACCGGGCGCAGGTCACCGGCGGCGCGACCGCCGACCTCAAGAAGTTCTACACCTCGCTCTACCACGTCTTCCAGAGCCCCAACGTCTCCAGTGACGTCAACGGCGACTACCGGGGCTTCGACGGTGCGGTGCACAATTCGACCCGGCCGGTCTACCAGAACTACTCGGGCTGGGACATCTACCGGTCCTGGGCGGCGCTGGTCGCGCTGATCGCGCCGACCGAGGCGAGCGACATCGCCAAGTCGATGGTCCTGGACGGGCAGCAGGGCGGTCTGCTGCCGAAGTGGTCGCAGCAGACCAACGAGGACTTCGTGATGACGGGCGATCCGGGTCCGATCATCGTCAGCAGTCTCTACGCCTTCGGGGCCAGGGACTTCGACACCGCGAGCGCGCTGTCGCTGATGGAGAAGGCGTCCAACGGCGGCACGATGCAGGGCTCGCCGATCCGCGGCAATCAGGGCACGTACACCAACCTGCACTATCTGCCCGGCGCGCCCTCGGACTCCCTCGAATACTCCGCGTCGGACTTCGCGGTCGCGCAGTTCGCCAAGGCGCTGGGGAACACGTCCAGTTACTCCACGCACATGACGCGCGCGCAGTGGTGGCGCAACACGTACAGCACCGAGTCCGGCTACACGCAGCCGCGCAACTCCGACGGAAGCTGGGCGTGGCCGCTGAATCCGGCCAGCCAGAACAACTTCACCGAGGGCAATGCGTCGCAGTACACCTGGATGGTGCCGTACGACTTCTCCGACCTGATCAACGACATGGGCGGCCGGCAGACCGCGGTGCAGCGCCTCGACCACCACTTCACGCAGGTCAACGCGGGCCAGAGCCTGCCGTACTACTACATCGGCAACGAGCCGGAGCACGGTGTGCCGTGGGCGTACAACTACGCGCGTGACCCCGCGGGCGCCTCGGACGCCGTGCGCAAGGTGATGACCGAGTCGTACACCACCGGTCCCGGCGGCCTGCCGGGCAACGACGACCTGGGCGCGACCTCGGCCTGGTACGTGTGGGCCGCGCTCGGGGTGTACCCGGCGACGCCCGGCGCGGACACGCTGGCGATCCACGGCCCGCAGTTCCCGTCCGTGCTGCTCCAGCGGCCCGGCGGCAACATCACCATCAACTCCTCGGGCAGCGGCGGCTATGTGCAGGGCGTCAGCGTCAACGGGACGGCCACCAGCCACAATTACCTGCGCTACCCGGACGTGGCGGGCGGCGGGACGCTGAACTTCACCATGGGCGGTACGCCGAGCGCGAGTTGGGGAACGGGCGCGGGCGACGTCCCGCCGTCCTTCACCGACGGAGCGACCCCGGTGCCGGCCGCGCCCGAACTGGGCACGGACCTGGCCAAGGGCAAGCCGGTGACGGCCTCGGCGCCGTGCGCGACCGCGGAGTCCGGCGACAAGGCCGTGGACGGCACGCTGAAGGACAACAGCAAGTGGTGCTCCACGGTGGCCAATCCGTCCCTCCAGGTGGACCTCGGCTCGGTGCAGACCGTGTCGTCGTTCGTGCTCAAGCACGCCGGGCTCGGCGGGGAGAACACCGGCTGGAACACGGCCGCGTTCACCATCCAGACCAGTACCGACGGCGCCAACTGGACCATCGCGGCCACCGTCACGGGCTCGCGCTCCAGCCGTACCTACCACCCGGTCTCGGCGCGCCAGGCCCGCTATGTGAAGGTCGCCATCTCCTCGCCGGTCAACGACGCGGCCGGCTCGACCGTGGCGGCCAGGCTCTACGAACTGGAGGTGTACGGCGGCGGCCAGGCCGATCTCGCGCTCGGCCGCACCGCGACCGGCTCCGACGCGTGCGGCACCACCGAGACGCCCGACAAGGCGGTCAACGGCAGTTACACCGGCGGCAACAGCGACAAGTGGTGCTCGAAGGTGTCGGGCACCAAGACCCTCCAGGTCGACCTCGGCGCCGCGCACGCGCTGTCCTCGCTGACCGTCCGGCACGCCGGGGCGGGCGGTGAGGACCCGAGCTGGAACACCAAGGACTTCGACCTCGCCGTCTCCGCCGACGGCAGCACCTGGACCACCGTCGCCCAGGTCCGCGGCAACACCGCTGACTCCACGACCAACGCGGTGAGCGCCACGGCCCGTTATGTGCGGCTCAGCGTGATCACGCCGACCCAGAACACCGATCCGGCGGCGCGGATCTACGAGTTGGAGGTGTACGGCAGCTAGGCGGCGCTCCCCCGGCCGCACGGGAACGGCGGCCATCCCTCACACCGAGGGGTGGCCGCCGTTCCGCGGACGGGCGGTGCGTGTCAGAGCACCAACTGGGCCTTGCCCAGCGCGATCACCCCCGCCGCGGAGACCGTGTACAGCTCGCGGTCGCGGTCCGGGTTGACGCCGATGGTGGCGCCCGGCGGCACGTCGACGTTCTTGTCGAGCACCGCGCCCCTGACGATGGCGCCGCGCCCGACCCGTACGTTGTCGTGCAGTACCGAGCCCTGGACGACGGCGCCGGTGTCCACGACCACGCCGGGCGACAGCACCGAGCGGGTGACCTGCCCGCGGATCTCACAGCCGGGGCTCACCACCGACTCGCCCACGATGCCGCCCGCGGCGATCTTGGCGGGCGGGAGCTGCCCGGAGTGGGTGTAGATGGGCCAGCGCCGGTTGTGCAGGCTGAAGGCGGGCTGGTCGGAGATCAGGTCCATGTGCGCGTCGTAGTACGCGTCCAGCGTGCCGACGTCGCGCCAGTAGCCGTGGTCGCGGGCGGTCTCGCCCGGCACGTGGTTGTTGTCGAAGTCGTAGACCTGGGCGACGCCCTGGTCGGTGAGCCGGGGCAGGATGCTGCCGCCCATGTCGTGCACGGACTGCGGGTCCTCCGCGTCCTCGTGCAGGGCGTCGATCAGGGTCTTCGTACTGAACAGGTAGTTGCCCATCGAGGCGAAGACATGCTGGGGGTCGCCAGGCAGCCCCGGCGGGTCGAGGGGTTTCTCCAGGAAGCGTTCCACTTGTATGCCGTCGGCGGCGGGCGAGATCACGCCGAAGCCCGCCGCGTCGGCTCTGGGCACCTTGATTCCCGCGACGGTGACGCCCGCGCCGTGCTCGATGTGCTGCGCCAGCATCTGCCGGGGGTCCATCCGGTACACATGGTCGGCGCCGAACACCGCGATGTAGTCCGGCTGTTCGTCGTGCACGAGGTTGAGGGACTGAAGGATCGCGTCCGCGCTGCCGAGGTACCAGCGCGGGCCGAGCCGCTGCTGTGCCGGTACCGGCGTCACGTAGTTGCCCAGCAGGCTGGACATCCGCCAGGTGGTGGTCACATGGCGGTCGAGCGAGTGGGACTTGTACTGCGTCAGCACGCAGATCCGCAGGATGTCCGCGTTCACCAGGTTCGACAGGACGAAATCGACCAGGCGGTACGTGCCGCCGAAGGTCACCGCTGGTTTGGCCCGGTCGGCGGTCAGCGGCATCAGCCGCTTTCCCGCGCCACCGGCCAGCACTATGCCCAGTACCGAAGGTCCTCCACGCATCGAGACCCCCCCTTGTCGTCTCTGCCGCTCATATCTGCTCCTCGTGCCGTTCTCGTGCCTGATCCCGGTCCCGTGTTCCGGCGTTCACCGGCTCACTCCGCCTACCGGCCCTGCGCCAGCACCGACGCGTACAGCTCCGCCGTACGCCGTGCCACGGTGTCCCAGCCGAATTCGCGCACCGCGCGGTCCCGGCCCGCCGCCCCCATCCGCTCCGCCTCGGCGCGGTCGCCGATCACCCGGTTGAGCGCCCGCGCGAGTCCCGCCTCGAACGCGGCGGTGTCCTCCTCGCGGTAGGGCACGAGCAGCCCGGTGACGCCGTCCTCGACGACCTCGGGGATGCCGCCGACCGCGGAGGCGACCACGGGCGTGCCGCAGCCCATCGCCTCCAGATTCACGATGCCCAGCGGCTCGTACACCGAAGGACACGCGAACACCGCCGCGTGGGTGAGGAGTTGGACCACGGCGGGGCGTGGCAGCATCGCCGGGATCCAGTGCACGCCGTCGCGTACCGCGTTCAGCTCGTCGAAGAGCGCGCGGAATTCGCGGTCGAGCGCGGGGGTGTCCGGCGCTCCCGCGCACAGCACGAGCTGCGCGGACGGGTCGAGTTCGCGGGCGGCCCGCAAAAGATGGGGCACGCCCTTCTGCCGGGTGATCCGGCCGACGAAGAGCACGTAGGGGCGCTGCGGATCGATGCCGATCCGGCTGAGCACGTCGGTGCGCGGGTCGGGCCGGTAGGTGGCGGTGTCGATCCCGTTGCGGATGACGTGCACCCGGTCGGGGTCGAGCGCCGGATAGCAGCCCAGGATGTCGCCGCGCATGCCGTCGGAGACCGCGACCACCGCGTCGGCCGACTCCATCGCCGTGCGCTCGGCCCAGCTCGACAGGGCGTAGCCGCCGCCGAGCTGCTCCGCCTTCCAGGGCCGCAGCGGCTCCAGCGAGTGGGCGGTGAGCACGTGCGGTATGCCGTAGAGCAGCTTGCTCAGATGGCCCGCGAGGTTGGCGTACCAGGTGTGCGAGTGGACGAGGTCGCGGCCCTGAAGACCGGCGGCCATGGCCAGGTCGACGGAGAAGGTGCGCAGCGCGTCGTTGGCGCCGTCGAGCGTGGACGGGGCGTGGTGCCGGGTCACCCCCGTGTCGGGGCTGTCCGCCCCGTCGCCCCAGCAGTGCACGGCGACATCCACCAATGAGCGCAGTTCACGGGCCAGGAACTCCACGTGGACCCCGGCTCCGCCGTATACATCCGGCGGATATTCCCGGGTCAACAGACCCACCTTCACCGAGACCTCCTGCCGTCGACAACCGTGTGCCCCTGTTGCCTTCCCCGGTTGGACGCGGCCTACCGCGCGGGAGCGTGACGTAATTCCGCCGTCCGCGCGGTCCGACGGCAGGTCGCACCCGCCGCGCGCGGTCCTAGCGGCGGCTGAGCGCGATCACCGGGATGACCCGGCTGGTCTTCTTCTGGTAGTCGGCGAAGCCGGGGAAGCGGGACGCCTGCTCGGCGTACTTCTCGTCGCGCTCGGCGCCCTTGAGCTCCTCGGCGTGCACGGGGATGGTCTCGTCGCCGATCTCGATGTCGATGTCGGGGTGCGCGAGGAGGTTGAGGTACCAGGCGGGGTGGGTGTCGGCGCCGCCCTTCGAGGCGAAGACCAGATAGCGGTCCCCGTCGGCCATGTACATCAGCGGGTTGACGCGCTCGATGCCGGTACGGGCGCCGCGGGTGTGCAGCAGCACCATCGGCGCGCCCTCGAAGGGGCCGCCGACCTTCCCGTGGTTGGCCCGGAACTCGGCCGTGATCCGGGCATTGAAGTCGTCGCCGTCGCTCATTCACCGCTCCTGACAGATGTGGTCAATACGGGTCCCACCGGTCACCTTAGCCAAGCGGCCGGCCCGTTCTCCGTATCCGCGAACGCGAGCCCCTGGCCCGGCATTCCCCCGAACGGGCGTGCGTCGCGCGGGCCTCGGACGGCGGTGCGGCCGTTCTGCGGGAAATCGTCCGGATCGCACTGGACCACGCGTCACACCGGTCACCCGCACCGCGTACGACGCAGGGGCACGCGCAGGCGGGCGTGCGCGGAACAGGTGCATCGTTTTCCCGCCAGATCCGGCGAGCCGCCCGGCCGACGTGCGCCGGGGCCGGCCGGGCCGCCCGCGTGCCGGGGGCGCAAGCACACGGCCCACCGGGCGATGGCCAATACAGCGGATCTGCCCAGGTGACGCGGAAAGTGGAATGACGCTTTACGGACGGCTGTCCGGAGCCGGACAGGGCACACGGAGGAGAGACCGCGCGTGATGACCAACAGCCGCTCCGCCGCACCCGTTCCGCTGCGCAGCGGGGCACGGTTGGCGCTGGCACTGGCGAGGGAAGAGATGATGCAGGACTACCACCGGTGGGAGACCGATCCGGCGACCGTCGTCGGATTCGGGGCCCGCTGGCCGGTGTCCTGGGAAGTCTTCCAGGCTCGTTTCCACAGTGGCCATACCTCCACCCACTACCAACTCTTCGAAGTGATCACCACGGACAGTGGCATTCCGGTCGGGACCACCGCGCTGAGCGTCGACCAGTCGGCCAACAGCGCCGAGTACACCCTTGTCATCGCCCCGGAGCACCGCGGCCTGGGCTACGCCGCCGAGGCCACCGCACTCACCCTCGACTGGGCTTTCACCATCGCGTCGCTGAGCGCGGTGTGGCTGGAGGTACTCGCTCCGCACACCGCCGCGGTGCACGCCTACCTCAAGGCCGGTTTCCGTGACGCCGGGCGGCTGCGCAGCGCCGCGCTGTGGCAGGGCAGGCGCGTCGACAAACTCCTGCTGGACTGCGTCCCCGGCGACCTGCCGGGGACCGAGCCGGACGAGAGGAGGTGATCCACGATGTCATGCTCCGACGTGAACTGCCGTAAAGGCGGGTGCACCACCGACCCCGACCGCACCGGGCGCGAAGGCGGTCAGAAGCGCGGGTGAGCGGCCATCGGCCGGGCGCCGCGGTGCGTGACGTACCGCGGCGCCACCGTATATACGGAAGTCTCCGTGCGTTCCCGGAGACGTCCCCACCGATGCCACCGGAGATGTCCCCGCCGTTGTCCCCGGAGATGCCCCCGCCGCGCTATCCGGCGGCCAGGGTCGCCACGGACACCTCCCACAGCCGCCGCGCCGCCTCCGGGTCGAGGGCGTAGGCCGCGACGCCGTCGGGGGCGCCGGGCCGGTTCTCCGCCGCCTCGTCGCAGTCCTCGAAGTACCGGCCGCCGACGCCGTCGAGCAGCGGAGAGGCCGCGACCAGCACCGAGGTCGCCGCGCCCTGCTCCGGGGTCTTCCACCGGGGGAGGTCGGGGCCCCGCTCGGCGCGCAGCCGGTTCAGCTCCTCGTCGGACACGTAGCGCTGGAGCTTGGTCCTGATCCCGCCCGGCATCAGCGCGTTGACGGTGATGCCGTCACTCGCCCAGCGCTTGGTGGCCTCGACGGCGAACAGCACGTTGGCGGTCTTGGACTGGCCGTACGCGGACCAGGGCTCGTACGGCCGCTCGCGGAAGTGGATGTCGTCGAAGACCACGGGCGAGCGCAGATGGGCGCTGGAGCTGACCGCGACCACGCGGGCGCCGCCCGCCGCGGCGAGCGCCGGGCGCAGGCCGGTGGCCAGGGCGAAGTGGCCCAGGTGGTTGGTGGCGAACTGCATCTCCCAGCCCTGCGGGGTGCGCATCTCGGGCGAGGCCATGATTCCGGCGTTGTTGACCAGCATGTGCAGCGGCCCCCGCCAGTCCGCGACGAAGGCGGCGACGGACGCCTGGTCGGCCAGGTCGAGCGGAGCGACCCGCACCTGCTCGTTCCCCGTGGTCCTCGTGATGTCCTCGGCGGTCCGCCGGCCTGCCTCCGCGTCCCGTACGGCCAGCGTCACCTCGGCCCCGGCGGCGGCCAGGGCGCGGGCGGTCTCGACACCGATGCCGGACGCGCCACCGGTCACGACGGCGCGGCGGCCGGTCAGATCGATGCCCGCCAGCACGTCGGCGGCGGTGGACTCCCTGGTGAAGGGGGTGGTGATGAGGGGGTTTGACGTCATGATCCGTGCGTCTCCTCGGTAGCGCGGAGGGCATGGCACTGCCGGTACGATAAAAACCGGAGGAACCTCCGCTCAGATCCACCGTAAGCGGAGGAACCTCCGCTTGCAAATTCGCCGGGCCGCCGTGCCCCGACGATCCGCGTCCCACCGAGGAGAGACACCGTGCCGGGCACCTCACCCCGCCCCCTGCGCGCCGACGCGCAGCGCAATCGCGACCGGCTGCTGGCCGCCGCCGTGCGCGCGTTCGCCCACGACGGGCCCGAGGTGACGCTCGAGGCGATCGCCAAGGACGCGGGGGTCGGCATCGGCACGCTCTACCGGAACTTCCCGACCCGCGAGGCGCTGGTCGAGGCCGCGTACCGCAACGAGCTGACCCGGCTGTGCGACGCCGCGCCCCGGCTGCTCACCGCCGCTCCCCCCGACGTGGCGGCGCGCGCCTGGATGGACCACTTCATCGACTACATGACGACCAAGCGCGGCATGGCCGACGCGCTGCGCGCCGTGATCGCGTCCGGCGGCGACCCCTTCGCGCACAGCCGTGAGGCGCTGCTCGGCGCGGTCGGCACCCTGCTGCGGGCGGGCGCGGAAGCCGGGACGCTGCGGGCGGACGCCGACCCCGAAGACGTGCTCGTCGGGCTCGGCGGGGTGGCGCTGTCGGCGGCCGGTCCGGAGCGCAGGGCGCAGGCGGGACGCCTGCTGGACCTGCTCATGGACGGATTGCGCTACCGTGCGGGGCAGTAGTCGCGGCGCGCGGCCGGAGACGGAACGCGCGACGGGACCCGGCAGAACACGGACGAGGACGCGAAACAGGCCGCCGCTCGGACCCGTTCGGGGCCCGGAAAAAAATTGCTCGAAAAAAAGTTGGCATAGGACGTTCGACAGCGGGCAAGCGGCTTGTGGACAGTCTTACCGAGGCGAGGCGATGACGTGACCACACAGGTTCAGCAGTCGGACAGCGCGTACGAAACGGCGACGCTTGAGGCATCACCGCGATCCGAGGGCGGCTTGATTGGTGAACTTCCGCGGATCGACGACGCCACGGCGGTAGCCCCCAAGGACGCGCGGGCGCTGTCGAAGCTCTTCTTCGACCGGCTCCAGGCCGTCGAGGAGGGCACCCGTGAATACCAGTACGCCCGCAACACGCTGATCGAGATGAACCTCTCGTTGGTGCACTTCGCCGCCGGGCGCTACCGCAACCGGCCGGCCACCGACATGGAGGAGATCGTCCAGGTCGGCACGATCGGCCTGATCAAGGCCATCGACCGGTTCGACCTGTCGCGGGAGAACGAGTTCACCACCTTCGCCATCCCGTACATCGTCGGCGAGATGAAGCGGTTCTTCCGCGACACCTCCTGGGCCGTGCACGTACCGCGCCGCCTCCAGGAGCTGCGCGTCGAGCTGAGCAAGGCCAAGGAAGCGCTCGCGCTGGTGCTGGACCGCGACCCGACGGTGGCCGAGCTGGCCGCGCACCTCGACCTGACCGAGGAAGAGGTCATCGAGGGCCTGGTCGCCGCCAACGGCTACACCGCGGGCTCGCTGGACACGCCGTACAACGACGGTGAGAGCGGCGGTGACGGCGAGGGCCGCACGCTGGCCGACACCTTCGGCGAGTGCGACTACGCGATGGACCTCATCGAGAACTTCCAGAGCCTGGCCCCGCTGATCGCCAAGCTCCCCGAGCGCGACCGGCAGATCCTCCAGATGCGCTTCGGCGAGGAGATGACGCAGGCGCAGATCGGCGAGGAGCTGGGCTACTCGCAGATGCACGTGTCGCGGCTGCTGAGCCGCACCATCGCCGGCCTGCGCGCGGGCCTGATGACGCAGAAGTAGGCAGCCGGAAGCAGGCAGCGAGCACGACGAACGGCTGAGGGGCCTCCCGGACCGGGAGGCCCCTCAGCCGTTCACGCCTGCCCGTACCGCTCCCCCGTCGATTGCGCGACACGTGAAGTGTGTGACGGACAGTGAACGGGGAATGCGAGGGGTAGTTGACGATTGCGGGATGAGGGATCCGGATGACGGATGACGAAGGGGTGCGGTCCATGACCATTGCCAGTGACAGCCAGTCGGTGTCGGACGAACTGCGCGACCGGGCGGGCGCGTTCGTGAACAGCCATGTCGACATGTGGGTGACGGTGGAGGACGACGGGGTGCTGATCCTCGCCGGTGGCGACGCCGCGGAGCTCTTCCAGGCCGCCACGGACTGGCTGCGCGAGGGGCCCTCCTACACGGTCGCCTCGGTCGGCTGGGCGCGCCAGGAGACGGAGCCCGCTTACGCGTTGCGACTGGTCCTTCGGCAGCCGGTGGGCGGCGAGGCCGTGTGACCGGTGCCCGTCCGCGGCCCCGTGGCCGGAAGGCCGGGGGTCGCGGACGGGCCGGTGTGCGTGGTGGAGGCGTTCGGGACTACGAGACGTCCGCGCGGTCGACGGCGATGTTGTTCCCGGTGCTGTGCGCGTTGCGCGCGCCGGTGTTGGTGATGGTCAGGGTGTGGCTGCCGGACGGGAGCGCGGGGCTGGTCCACACGGTGCCCGAGGCGTTGCGGGCGGCCGCGTAGTTGTCGACGGTGACGGGTGAACCGCCGTCGACCGAGAGCGACATGATGCCCTGGTCGGTGTCGCGGACGGCGTGCAGGGCGACGGTGCTCCCGTGGAAGTGGAAGGTCGCCGAGGCGCCCGCGGTGAACGTCCAGTTGGCGGTCTGCTGGTACATGTCGGTGATGCCGTTGGCGACGCCCCAGTTGGCGCCGTACTGGAAGTAGTTGGCGTCACCGGAGTTGGTGGCGGTGCCGTCCACGACGGTCGTCACCGGGTCGACGGGTCCGGTGGAGCCGTTGCCCGCGGTCAGGGTGACCGTGTAGGCGTCGGTGCCGCTGGTGAGGGTGACGGGGACGCGCAGGGTGTTGCCGTCTGGGGTGAGGTCGGAGTCCAGGACGGTGGCGGGCGCGCCGAGCGGGGACTGGTCGGGGATGCGCTGGATCTTGGCGTGCACCTTGCCGTTGCCGCCGCGCAGCCAGGAGGCGGCGGACAGATTCTGGAAGGTGACCGTGGTGGTGCCGCCCTGGCCCGAGTTGTTGCCGATCAGCGCGAGGACCTGGTGGGCGGTGGTGTCCGCGCCCGCGGCGACGGCGATACCGCCGCTGCCCGTGGTGCCCAGCAGGTGGCCGCCGATCCGCGCGTACGCCTGGTAGACCCACCACTGGCCGGTCGGCTGGCCGCCGACGAGCAGGGAGTCGAGCGTCCCGGCCCCGCAGCAGTCGGTCCAGATCGCGTGCGCGGCGGACGCGACGCCCGAGGCGGAGAGCCGGTCGAGGAACCAGGCGGTGTAGGCGGCGTTCTGCTGCTGCGAGAACAGGTACTCGTTGATGGTCAGCGGGAGCGGGGCGATGCCGTGCGCGGACAGCAGGGCGCGGGCGTCGGCGGCGTCGGCCGCGGGGTCGTTGCCGAAATGCCAGTTGACGACGGTCGGCAGGGTGTTGTCGGCCTTGGTACGGCCGAGGAAGTCGTCGAGCCAGCCGTGGTTGTAGCCGCTGTAGGAGGGGCCGACGATCTGCGCGGAGGGCACCAGGCGGCGGATCTCGCGCACCGCCGTGTCCCACATCTGGTAGTACTGCGCGCTGTTGACACCGCGCTGCCAGAAGCCGGTGCCGTCCGGCTCGTTCCAGATGTCGTAGCTGACGGGCACCCCGGACGCCTGGACGTCGGCGACGAGCCGGTCGATGAAGGCCGCCCAGTTGGAGCAGTCGCCGTTGTCGCAGGGGTAGACGGTGTTCGACGGCTGGGTGGTGTCGGCGCCCCAGACGTCGGAGACCAGCAGGTGGTAGGTGGCGCGGTAGGGCGCGGCGGTGACGCGGCGGGCCTGGGACAGAGCGGAGTCGACGCGTATCCGGTAGCCGGAGCCCGCGGTGTAGCCGTCGCCCAGCCAGCCGCCGCCCGCGATCCGGGCGCCGCCGCCGCGGAAGAGGGTGGGCTTGAGGGGTTGGAGCAGGCTGTCGGCGGGCCCCGAGCCGTCCTGGCTGAGGCCGTAGAGGAAGCCGGAGCCGGCCTGGTTGGGCACCGCGCCCTGGTTGCCGAGGTCGACGGAGACGGTGGTGTCGGCCGCGGCGGCCGGGGACGGGCCGAGGGTGGCGCAGGCCAGGACGGCGGCGGCCAGCGCCGCCGCCGCCAGTGCGGTGGCGCGCCACCGGGGTCGTGCCGTGGACGGGTTCATCTGTCCTCCTTGACAGGTGGGGTGGGGGGTACGTCAGCAGGTGGGCCGAGCGGGTCGGCGCGGTCGCGCACGAACAGCGGTACGGCGTCGAGCGGGGCGGGGACGGTGACCCACCGGCCGCCCGCGTACCGCGTCGGTGTCGGCGTTGTGGGGTGGTCCGGGGCCCCGGCGCCTTCGAGGTGCGTCCAGTCGGCGCCCGCGGGGAGGTAGACGCGGCGCTCACGGGCGCCGGGGCGTGTGACCGGGGCCACCAACAGGTCGTGTCCGCACAGGAATTGGTCGTCCACCGACCAGGCGGTGGCGTCGTCGGGGAATGCGAGCAGCAGCGGGCGGAGCAGCGGCAGCCCGTCCTCGCGGCCCGCGTCCAACTGGGCGTGCAGGTAGGGGCGCAGCCGCTCGCGCAGGGCCAGCGCGCCGGTCATCGCGCGCTCGGCGACCGCGCCGTAGGACCAGATCTCGTTGGGCCCGCCGCCGGTGCCGATCGGGCCGTGGAAGACGCGCGGCTCGCGGTGGCCGTGCAGCCGCAGCAGCGGGCAGAACACGGCGAATTGGAACCAGCGGACCATCAGCTCGCGGTAGTCCTCGTCGTCCGGGTCGCCGCCGTGGAAGCCGCCGATGTCGGTGGTCCACCACGGGATGCCGCTCATGGCGACGTTGAGCCCGGCCCTGATGGAGTCGGCGAGCGCGTCGAAGGTCGCGGGGATGTCGCCGGACCAGAGCGCGACGCCGTACCGCTGCGAGCCCGCCCACGCGGATCTGACCAGCGACAGGATCTCCGTCTCGCCCTGCTCGGCGAGGTGTTCGTACACACCGCGGGCGTGTTCGCGCGGGTAGAGGTTGGCGACCTCGCTGCCGGGGCCCGCCGCGTAGCTGAGATTGTGCGGGTGTCCGGGGCGCATCTCCGGTTCGCAGGCGTCCAGCCAGAAGGCGCGGACGCCGAGCTTGTAGTAGTGCTCCTGGAGCCGGTCCCACAGGGCGGCGCGGGCGGCGGGGTCGGTGGCGTCGTAGAAGGCGACGCCGATGCCCTCGGCCGCGTCCTCGGTGTCCGGCCAGTCGCCGTGCGAGGTCACGCCGTTGTACGTGGCGACGAGCTGGCCCGCGTCCCGCAGCGCCGCGTAGCCGGTGGACAGCGGGCTGACCGACGGCCAGACGGAGACGGCCAACTCGACGCCGAGCGCGCGCAGTTCCTCGACCATGGCGCGCGGGTCCGGCCAGTCGCGGCGGTCGAAGTCCCAGTCGCCGAGATTGCGCCAGTGCAGGTAGTCGACGACGATCACCGACAGCGGCAGGCCGCGGCGGGCGTATTCGCGGGCGACGGCGAGGAGTTCGTCCTGGTCGCGGTAGCGGAGCTTGCTCTGCCACAGTCCGGAGGCCCAGCGCGGGAAGGCGGGGGCGTGTCCGGTGGCGGCGGCGTAGTGGCCGAGGACGTCGGCGGGGGTGCGGCCCGCGGTGAGCCAGTAGTCGAGCTGCTGGGCGCGGTCGGCGACCCAGCGGGTGCCGTTGGCGGCGAATTCCACCCGGCCGACCGCCGGGCTGTTCCACAGGAAGCCGTAGCCTCGGCTGGACACGGCGAAGGGGACGGTCACCTCGCCGTTGCGCTGCTGGAGTTCGAGGACCGTGCCCTTCTGGTCGAAGCGGCCGTGGCCGTGCTGGCCGAGGCCGTGGATCCGTTCGTCGTCGTACGCGGCGAAGCGCTGCTCGATCCGGTACTTGCCGCCGCCCGCCGACTCGAAGTGCCGCGCTCCCGGCCACCAGAAGTGCGGCGGCTCCTCGCGCAGCAACTCCGCTCCGGTGTCGGCGCGTACGGCCGTGAGCAGTCCGTCGGCGGCGGCGACGGTGATCCGCAGCAGGCCGTTGGTCAAGGTGGCGTGCGTGTCGTGGACGTCGATCACGCACGCGGAGGGTGCGGGCGCGGTCTCCAGCGCGCCGGGCAGGCCGTCGGTGACGCGGTGGACACCGGCCCGCACGCGGACGCTGTCGGGTCCCCACGGCTGGATCTCCAGCACGTGGTGGCCGTGACGCCACCGCAGGCGGTTCGGGGAGCGGGTGAACGCGGACGGCAAGGTCTCTCCTCGGTGGTCGGGGTCGCGGCCGGTCGTGGTCGCGGCCGGTCGTGGTCGCGGGGCCGGGCGGGGCAGGGCTGTTGGGGGTCAGTCCTTGACGGCGCCGCTGGTCACGCCCGCCGCCACGTAGCGCTGGGCGATGACGAGCAGCACCGCGGCCGGGAGCGAGGCGATGATCCCGGTGGCCATCACGCTGTTCCAGTCGCTGAGATGGGCGCCGATGAAGCGGTAGATGCCGACGGTGACGGGCGCCCGGTCGTCCTGGGTGGTGAGGGTGACGGCGAACAGGAAGTCGGCCCACGCGAAGAGGAAGGAGAACAGGCTCGCGGTGACCACGGCGTTCCTGCTGACCGGCAGGATCACCGACAGCAGGGTGCGCAGCCGTGACGCGCCGTCGAGTTCCGCCGCCTCGCTCAGTTCCGCGGGCACACCGCGCATGGCGGTGCTCAGGATGAGTGCCGCGAAGGGCACGCACAGCGTGGAGTCGGCCAGGATCAGCGCCAGCGGCGAATTCAGCAACTGGAGCTTGTTGGCCATCGTGTAGAGCGAGTTGGCCATCACCACGCCGGGGATCATCTGCGCCACCAGGAAGGCGAAGGTAAGCATCCGGCCGCCGGGCGCCCGCAGTTGGGCCAGACCGTACGCGGCGGGCACCGCGATCAGCAGCACCACCAGGACGGTCCCGGCCGACACCCCGAGGCTGACCAGGAGGTGGCCGCCCTGGCTGGACAGCGCCCTGCGGTAGCCCTGGAGCGTGCCGTGCAGCGGGAACCAGGTCGGGGAGCTCTTCACCAGATCGGTCGAGGGCAGCAGCGACGCGTTGAGCATCCAGTACAGCGGGAAGAGCATCACCGCGAGGATCAGCAGCGCGATCACGGTGTTCAGCGGGCGGGTGAACCGGCGCGCGCCGGTGGCGGGGGCGCTCACCGTCCCGCCCGCCGCTGCTCACGGGTGCTGCGCAGATAGACCGCGGCGAAGACCACCGCGACCACGATGAGCAGGTTGCCCACCGCCGCGCCCCGCCCGAACAGCAGTTGCTGGAAGGAGAGGTTGTACGCGTAGGTGGTCAGCGTCTGCGAGGACCCGGCGGGGCCGCCCTGGGTGAGGATCATGATCACGTCGAAGACCTTGATGGTGTAGATCAGCCCCAGCGTCAGCACCACGGCGGTGACCGGCCGCAGCAGCGGGAGCGTGATGTGCCGGAAGCGGCGCCAGGCGTTCGCGCCGTCCAGCGACGCGGCCTCGTACAGCTCCCCCGGAATGCTCTGGAGTCCGCCGTAGAGGATCACCATGTTGAAGGGGATGCCGACCCAGATGTTGACCAGCGTCACGGCGATCAGCGAGTCGTGGGTGCTGGCGAGCCACGGGATCGGATGGCCCGTCAGACCCAGGCTCAGCAGCGCGTGGTTGAGCACGCCCGAGTCGGTGTCGAGGATCCAGCGCCAGGCGGTGCCCGAGACCACCAGCGGGAGCAGCCAGGGGATCAGCAGCAGCGAGCGCAGCGGGCCGCCCAGCGGGAAGGACCGGTTGAAGAAGACCGCGAGGGCCAAGCCGATGGCGAACTGGAAGGCCAGCGAACCGGCCGTGAACAGCACGGTGTTGACGACAGTGCGGGAGAAGTGGCTGTCGTGGAGGACAGCCGTGTAGTTGTCCCAGCCGACGTACGGCGCGACGCCGGTGTAGAAGGAGGAGACGGTGTAGTTCTGGAAGCCCATCCGGACGTTGCCGGCCAGCGGGTACAGATAGAAGCCGAGGACGTAGAGCCAGGCGGGGGCGATGAAGGCGAAGGCCGCCCAGCGGCCGGTGCGGCGCCGGGGGCGGCGGCCGTGGCCGTCCTGCCGGGCGGCGACGGGCTTCGCCCGTGCCACCGGGGCGTTGCGGACAGTGGTGGACATCGGTCGGCCCCGCCTAGTTCCGCGCGGAGCGCTGCGCCTGGGCGAGCGCGGACTGCGGGCTGGTGCCGCCCGCGAGCGCGGCCTGGATCGCGTCGGCGAGCGCCTGGCTGACCTTGGGGTAGTCGGTGCCCAGTTCCGTGGTCCTGGCCCGCGCGGTGCCGACCTCCGCCACGAAGGCCGCCAACTGCGGCTGACTGGTCGCCAGTTGCGCGGCGGCCTGCTGGTTGCTGGGGATGTAGCCCGCGTCCTTGGACCACTTCAGGCTCTCCTCCTGGCCGAGCAGGCACTTCACCACGGAGACGGCCTTGGCCTCGCGCGCCGCGTTGCTGTGCCCGACCGTCCAGACCTCGCCCCCCAGCGGCACGACCGGCTTCGCGGAGGGATCGGGCACCGGTATGGGCACCACGCCGAAGCGCAGGTCCTTGGCCGCGTTGAGCGTGGGGAGCTGCCAGGGGCCGTTCACCATCATCGCCGCGTTCCCGGCGAGGAACTGGTCGTTGACGTCCGCCTGCGTCCAGGTGACCACCGACTTGGAGGCCGAGCCCGTACCGACCAGGTCCTTCCACAGCGTGAGCGCCTTGACGGCCTGCGGCGAGTCCAGCGCCTTCAGGCTGGCGCCCGCGGTCCAGAAGAAGGGCTCGAACTGGAAGCTGCCCTCCTCGGTGCCGACCGCGCTGAACGCGACGCCGTAGCGGGAGCCCTTGGTAAACTTCTTCGCCGCGGCGGTCAGTTCGTCCCAGGTCTTCGGCGGCGTGAGCCCCGCCCGGGTGAACAGGTCCTTGTTGTAGTAGAGCGCCAGGCCGTTGACGCCCGGCGCGATCCCGTACGTCTGGCCGTCGTACTGCCCCGCGGCGACGATCGACGGGTACAGGCCCTCGGTGGTCAGTCCGGCCTTCGACAGCGACACCAGGCCCCCGGTGGCGGCCAGTTGCTGGAGGTCGGGGTTGTCGATCAGCGCCAGGTCGGGGAGGGTGCGGGCCGATGCCTGCTGGAGCAGTTTCGGCATGAACTGGGCGCGCGGCACCTGCTGGTGCTTGATGTGCACGCCGGACTTGGCGGCGCACTCGTCGAGTATCCGCGGCAGTTGGGTGTTCTGCGGCGCCGCGTCGTAGTAGTCGATCTCCGTCAGCGTGTCGGAGCCGGAGCCCGAACTGCCGGAGCCGGTGCCGCAGGCGGCCAGCACGAGCACCCCGGCGGCGGCCAGCGCCGCCAGCGTGCCGGGTCGGGCGGCGGTGCGGGAGAGGCGGGGGAAGGGGAGGGAGCGGCTCATCGACGTGCCTTTCGAATTGATTCGACAGTGGCGCCGCGGGCACGGGACCGCCCACCGGTCCGCGCCGTGCGTGAGGGAGTGTGGGCAAGGAAACGCAGAGGGTGGTGCGGTGTGACACCGGGTCGGTGCGGTGACACCGGGTCGGTGCGGTGACACCGGGTCAGAGCGGAGGCGCCCGGTCAGAGCGGAGGCGGTAAGCGCCGGTGGACGCGCCTCAGCGGGCTGGACCCGTACTGCCGCGCACCTTCAGCGTCGGGGCGAGCAGCGTGCTCGCGGGCAGCTCCTCGCCCTTGATCCGCCGGGCCAGGCTGCGTACGGCCGCCCTGGCCAGTTCCTCGGCGGGCAGCGACACCGAGGTCAGCGACGGGGTGCACCGCTCGGCCTCGTCGTCGGGACAGATCGCGATGACGGAGATGTCGCGCGGGACCGCGCACCCCATACCGGCGAGCCGGTCCATCACCAGCGGCAGCACGCGCTCGTTGTAGACGATCAGCGCGGTCAGTTCGGGCTCGCGGGTCAGCAGGTCGTCCAGCGCGCGGACCACCCCGCCGGGAGCGGGCTCGCACGCGGCCCAGACCGCGGTCCTGCCCCCGCTCTCCAGCGCGGCCAGCACCGACTCGCGGGCGTGCACCGCGTAGGCCACGTCACGGCCGAATGCCTCGGGCGCCTGCCCGAGGTAGCCGACCCGGGTGTGGCCCGACTCGTGCAGATGCTCCGCGCAGGCCCGCGCGGCCAGCGCGAAGTCGAAGTCGACGCGCGGCAGTCCGTGCGGGTCGTCCGGCGTGCCGACCAGCACCGCGGGGCACTTCAACTCGGTGAGCAGCGGGATCCTGGGGTCCTGCCGCTGCACCTCCATCAGCATCACGCCGTCGACGAGCGCGCTGGCGACCGCGTCCCTGATGGCCGCCTCACCGTCGTCGTCGGTCAGCATCAGCACCTTGAGCCCGCTGTCCTGGGCCGCGGTGAGGGCGGCCCAGACGTACGGCATCTGCACCTGGTTGTGCGGGCCGTAGACCATCGGCAGGGCCATCGCGATCACACCGGTGCGGCGGGTGCGGATGGACCGCGCCCCGGCGTGCGGCCTGAACCCCAGCGTCTCGATGCTCAGTTCGACGCGCCTGATGGTCTCGGGCGAGATGGTCCGGTTGCCGCTCAGGACGTACGACACCGTGCTGCGCGAAACGCCCGCGTGCCGCGCCACATCCGCGATCGTCACCGTCATGACCGACTCCGAGTCCCTCGACTGTCGAACTGATTCGATTCGTTCGATTGGCGGTGAACGTAGCACCGGCTCCGGGCCCCGGACAAGACAGTGGACGCGACCGGAATCCGGCCGCGTCCACTCGATTCGCCCCGCGGGGCCTGCCGCTAGGCGGAGGCGGACGCCGGTTCGGCGGACGACAGCGGGGTGGCGATGTCCTCGAGCGAGCGGCCCTCGGCCTTGACCGCGAGCACCGCCGCGACCAGGCCCGCCGCGCACATCAGGGACGCGCCGATCACGAAGGCCAGCACGGTGTCGTCCACGACACCGGACTTGGTGAGGTCGGCGAAGACCAGCGGACCGCTGATGCCGCCGGCGGCCGTACCGATCGCATAGAAGAAGGCGATGGCCATCGCGCGGGTCTCCATCGGGAAGATCTCCGAGACGGTCAGATACGCGCTGCTGGCACCGGCGGAGGCGAAGAACAGCACGACGCACCAGCACGCGGTCATCGTCGTGGCGTCCAGCGAGCCGCGGTGGAAGAGCCACGCCGTGCCGAACAGCAGGATGCCGGAGATCAGATACGTCGAGGAGATCATGACCCGGCGGCCGACGGTGTCGAAGAGCTTGCCGAGCAGCAGCGGACCGAGGAAGTTGCCCGCCGCGATGACCGCGAAGTAGTAGCCGGTCTTGCCGGTCGAGACGCCGAAGAAGGTGGTGAGGATGGAGCCGAACCCGAAGGTGATGGCGTTGTAGAGGAACGCCTGGCCGATGAAGAGCGACAGGCCGAGCACCGCGCGCTTGGGGTACTTGTGGAAGACGGTCTTGGCGATCAGCCCGAACCCGATGCTCTTGCGCTGGTGGATGGTGATCGAGTTCTTGGCGCGCGGCAGCCGCTCGCCCTTCTCCTCCTCGATCTCCCGCTCGACCGTGCCGACCAGTTGGTCCGCCTCGTCGCCGTAGCCGTGGATGAACTGCCAGCGCGGGCTCTCCGGCACGTGCCGCCGTACCACCAGGATCACCAGACCGAGGACGACGCCGAGGGCGAAGGTGAGCCGCCAGCCGACGTCCTTGGGGAAGATGTCGGTGTTCAGCGCGACGATCGACAGCAGCGAGCCGCCGATGGCGCCGAGCCAGTAACTGCCGTTGATGATCAGGTCGACCCGGCCGCGGAATCGGGACGGGATCAGTTCGTCGATGGCCGAGTTGATCGCCGCGTACTCGCCGCCGATGCCGAAGCCGGTCAGGAAGCGGAAGGTGAAGAACCACCAGGGCTGGAAGGACAGCGCGGTCATCGCGGTCGCGGTGAGGTAGACCGCGAGGGTGACCATGAAGAGCTTCTTGCGGCCGAAGCGGTCGGTCAGCCAGCCGAAGAACAGCGCGCCCGCGCAGGAACCCGCCACGTAGAGCGCGGCGGCGATGCCCGTGATCTGGGCGGACGTGATCGACAGCCCGCTGCCCTGTTCGGAGATCCGCCCGGCGATGTTGCCGACGGTGGTCACCTCGAGGCCGTCGAGGATCCACACGGTGCCCAGGCCGATCACGATCATCCAGTGCCAGCGCGACCACGGCAGCCGGTCGAGGCGCGCGGGGACGTCGGTGGTGATCGTGCCGCCGGACGCGGCTTCCGGCGCTGACGCCATGGGTCCCTCCTTCATGAGCCGTACCGACGGCTCGACGTGAGCCGGTCCGACAGCCCGGTCCGAGCCGGGCCGACGGCCCGACCTTTGCGCGGCTGCCCCCTTGACGTGCCGTCATGCCGCGCCGCTGCTCGCGCGCTCCAGGATCGCCACGTCGCGGGCCAGTCTCACACCGGCGCGGGCCCGTACGGCGCCGACAGCCCGCGCGTCCCCCGTATGCCACGCGCGGCACGGCTGACGTGCCCGTTCGGGCGCGGGAGCGGGCACCGGCACGGCTGTGGGCGGTCCGCTTGTCGGTACGGGCGCGGACCGATCTTCGTACCGGCGCGGCCTGGCTTTCGGACCCGCGCGGGCTGGCTTTCGGACCGGCGCGGACCGACTTTCATACGGGCGCGGACCGCTCTTCGTACCGGCGCGGCACGGCGTTCGTACGGGCGACGGCCCGCTTACGGCGGAAGGTCCCGCGCGGCGGGGGGTCTGACGGGCTGCGGGGCGGGACCATGGGTCGCCCAGGGAACGCATGATCGGAGGACGGCCGCCGTGAACTCCACGCTCCGCGAGGCCCGCGACACGCTCGTACCCGACTTCGGCGGGCGGCACGGGCCGCTGCCGCCGCTGCTGCTCGGGCTCACCGTCGTGACCGGGCTGGTCGACGCCTTCAGCTATCTGGCGCTGGGCCGGGTCTTCGTCGCGAACATGACGGGCAACGTCGTCTTCATGGCCTTCTCGCTCGCCGGTTCCAGCGGCTTCTCGCTGACCGCCTCCGTCCTGTCGCTGCTCTCCTTCGCCGTGGGCGCGCTGGCCGCGGGTCGGCTGGCCAACCGTGTCGTGCGGCACCGGGCGCGGCTGCTGCTCGCGGTGACGGCCGGACAGGCACTGCTCGTCCTGGTCTGTTACGTGGTCGGCGAGCTGGTCGACCTGCCGGCCGCCGGGTGGAGCCGCTGGTGCCTGGTCGTGCTGCTGGGCTTCGCGATGGGCGGGCAGAACGCGGTGGTACGGCGGCTGGCCGTGCCCGACCTGACGACCACGGTGCTGACCCTGACCATCACCGGCGTGGCCTCGGACAGCCGCCTGGCGGGCGGCGAGACAAGCAAGGCGGGGCGCAGGCTGCTCTCGGCGGCGGCGATGTTCCTCGGGGCCCTGGCCGGTGCCGCGCTGATCGGGCACGGGCACCGGGCGCTGCCGCTGCTCATCGCCGGTGCGGCGCTGGTCGCGGTGGCGGTGGCGTTGTTCCCGCACCGGCGCTCGGCGCTCGGCTGGACGGCGGCGGCGTGACGCGGACGCGGCTCGTGCCGAAGTTCTTTCCGCCCGGTGTAGTTTCCGGCGGTTCCCGATCGTCGTAGGGGTGGACGCACGGGAGGAAGAGGCCCGTGGCCGCCGGAGGCATCGCGACCTCCGGAGTGACCGGAGAAGGAGAAGGACCATGAAGTATCTGCTGCTCATCTGCGACGACGGATCGCTGGCCGACGCGCCCGAGGAGGAGATGGACGCGATGCCGTGGGTCGCCGAGACGACCCGCAACGGCACCCGGCTGCTGGGCAGCCGCATCCGTCCGGCGCAGGACGCGACCACCGTACGGTTCAAGGACGGCGCGCCGCTGATCACGGACGGGCCCTTCGCCGAGACGAAGGAGCAGATCTGCGGCTTCGACATCATCGACTGCGCCGATCTGGACGAGGCGATCACGATCGCCGCGAAGCATCCGGTGGCGCGGTACGGGATGGTCGAGGTGCGGCCGTTCTGGACGGAGTGACGCGAGCCGCGGGCTGACGAGGTGGCGGGGCGGAGTGAGGCGATGACGGGTCGGGACGCGGAGTCCTGGGCGGTGACCGGGGCACACGGGGACTCCGGGCGCGGACAGGCGCGTCCCCCGTCGGGGCCGCGCCGCCCCGACCCCGTCAAGGACGCCGTCGCCGCGGCCTGGTCAGAGGAGTGGGGCCGGGTCGTGGCGGCGGTGATCGGCATGACCGGCGACTGGGACCTCGCGGAGGAGTGCGCGCAGGACGCCTTCGCGCGGGCGCTGGAGCGCTGGCCGGTCGACGGTGTGCCGCGCAGGCCCGGCGCCTGGCTGACCACCACCGCCCGCAACCGCGCCCTGGACCGGCTGCGCAGGGCGGCGAACGAGAAACGCAAGCTGCGGGAGGCGGCCGTGCTGACCCCGGTGGACGACGCCCTCCCGCCGCCCGGGAACGACGACGATCCCGTACCGGACGACCGGCTGCGGCTGATCTTCACCTGCTGCCACCCCGCGCTGCCGCTGCCGTCCCGCGTCGCGCTGACCCTGCGCACCCTGACCGGGCTGAGCACGGCGGAGATCGCGCGGGCCTTCCTGGTGCCCGAGGGCACGATGGGACAGCGGCTCACCCGTGCCAAGAGCAAGATCCGGCACGCGGGCATCCCCTTCCGCGTGCCGCCGCGCGACCTGCTCCCGGAGCGGACCTCCGCCGTACTCGCCGTGCTGTACCTGCTGTTCAACGCCGGTTACGCGCCCGGCGCCGACACGGCGGACAGCGCCGACCAGCGGCGCGTCACGGCCGAGGCGATCCGGCTGGCCCGGCTGCTGGCCGCGCTGCTGCCGTACGAGCCGGAGGCGCGCGGCCTGCTCGCGCTGATGCTGCTGCACGACGCGCGCGCCGCCGCCCGTACCGACGCGGCCGGTGACCTGGTGCCGCTCGACGAGCAGGACCGTACGGCCTGGGACCGGGACGAGATCGCCGAGGGGCTCGCCGTCGTGGAGGACGCCCTGCTCGCCCGCCGCCCGGGGCCGTACCAGGTCCAGGCCGCCATCGCCGCCTGTCACGCGAGCGCCGCCGAGGCCGCCGCCACCGACTGGCCGCAGATCGCGCTCCTCTACGGCGAACTGGCGCGCATGACGCCGGGCCCCGTGGTCGAGCTCAACCGCGCGGTCGCCGTCGCCATGGCCCGCGGGCCCGCCGCGGGCCTCGCCCTGGTCGACGCCCTCACCGCGAGCGGCCGACTCGACGGCTACCACCTGCTCCCCGCCACCCGCGCCGACCTGCTGCGCCGTCTCGGCCGCTCCGACGCCGCCGCCGACGCCTACCGCGAGGCCATCGCCCTCTCCTCCACCCCGCCGGAACGCCGTTTCCTCCTCCGCCGCCTGGCCGAGGTCGAATCCGGCACCGGAACGTCCGGCTCGACGCCTCCCCCCGCCCCGGACCCGGCCGACGGCTGACGGCCGCTCCGACGCCTCCCCCCGGGTAAGGGCCTTGCCGGGGCGTGTCACACCCATCGCGGGGGTTTCTCCAGGTCACATGAGACAACTGGTGCCTCAGGGGGAAGGGGATGAGTGCATACGTTCCGTTTCCGTGTGATCGAAAAGGTGTGAGGTCTTCCCGTGCGTCTGCCGACTGCTCCTGGTGCCGCCAGCCGAACGTCCCGCTCGCGACGGCGTGGGGTGGGGCTCGCGGTGGGGCTGATGGTCACTGTCGCGGCCTGTTCCAACGGGGGCGGGAGCGGTGACACGTCGGCCACGTCCGTGGCGCCCGGTACGACGTCGGCGTCGCCCAGCGCGGCGCCGACGACCACGGCCACGTCGGCCCGCCCGTCGGCGTCACCGTCGCCCAGCACGACGCGCGCCACTCCCGTACCGCCGCCCGCGGCGAGCACGACCAAGGCGCAGGCGAGCTGCGTGGACCGGACGGCGGGCGCGATGTCGACCGCCCAGCGCGTCGGGCAGCTCTTCATGTCGGCCGTGACGTCCACCGGGATGACCGGCTCCGAGGCGTCGGCGATCACGCAGGGCAAGGTGGGCGCGGTCATCCTGATGGGCCACACCTCGGCGGGCACGCAGGCGGTCAAGGGGGTCACCGACCGGGTGCGGACGCTCGCCACCTCCGTCAAGGGCTCGAATCTGCGGCTGCTGGTCTCCACCGACCAGGAGGGCGGCGAGGTCCAGGTGCTCAACGGCCCCGGCTTCTCCAGCATGCCGAACGCGGTCACGCAGGGTCAGTGGTCCGCGTCGCGGCTCCGGCAGGAGGCGGCGACGTGGGCGGGCCAGCTCAAGGCGGCCGGGGTGAACATGAACCTGGCACCGGTCGCGGACACGGTCCCGGCGGACCTGGTGGGCGTCAACGCGCCGATCGGCGAGCTGCACCGGGAGTACGGAAACGATCCCGCGACCGTCGCCACGCACAGCGACGCGTTTCTGCTCGGCATGCGGCAGTCCGGGGTCGTTCCCACGGCCAAGCACTTTCCCGGCCTCGGCCGGGTCCGCGGCAACACCGACCTGACGGCGGGCGTCACGGACACGGTGACCACCCGTAACGACTCCTACCTCCAGCCGTTCCGCAGCGCCATCCAGGCGGGCACGCCGTTCATCATGGTCTCGTCGGCGACCTACACGAAGATCGACCCCGACAACCAGGCGGTCTTCTCGCGCATCGTCCTGCACGACCTGCTGCGCACCCAGCTCGGCTTCAAGGGCGCGGTCATCTCCGACGACATCGGCGCGGCCGTCGCCGTCAGCGACCGTACCCCCGCGCAGCGCGCGCTGGACTTCTTCGCCGCGGGCGGCAACATGCTGCTGACGGTCCGGCCGAGCGACATCGCGCCGATGACCGCCGCCGTCATCGACCGGCTCCCGAAGGACGCGACGCTGCGCGCCGCGGTCGACGACAGCCTGCACCGCATCCTGACCGCCAAGGTCAACGCGGGCCTGCTGAGCTGCTGAGGCGCCACGCGTGACGGTGCCGCTAAAGCGCTACGGTGCTCCGGGCGCGAACCGGCACTTCACCGGCCGGGACCCGACCGAAAACCCCAGCAAGGGTGCCCTTATGTGACCCAAGGGTGAACTGCCGGGGAATTGTGGATTCCTGACCTTGGCGCAGGTGGGTGCGCGGTCGTGAGGTGCTTAGCATGAACGGCGCCCCGTTCCACTGCACCGACATCTGGAGGTCCGGTGTGTCCGCCGAACCAGACGGCATAGCTCCGCCGCCACCGAACCGACTCCGCCGCGTGCCGATGTGGCAGGTGGCCGCGGCCGGGCTCGCCGTCGCCGGAGCGGTCACCGCGGCGGTGCTCACCGTCGGCGGCGGTGGCGGTCACACCGACAAGCACGCCGCTCCCGCCACCGCGTCGGACGGTCTGCGGCACACGGCGGTGGACGCGTCCACGGGCGGCTGCGGCCGGGGCTGGATCACGCCGAAGCCGGGCACGCAGGTCTTCGACCTGCGCAACACCGGTGCGAGCGCCACCGAGGTCTATCTGACCGACCCGCGCAGCGGGAAGGTCTACGGCGAGGTGGAGGGCCTGGCGCCGGGCATCACCCGGCCGATGGCGGTGGACCTGGGCAGCGGCTCGTACGCGTTCAAGTGCCTCCAGGAGGACACCGACGCGGTCACCGGGCCGACCGTCGTCGTACCGGGCAGGGCTCCCCGGGGTCCGGCCGCGGTGCCGGTCACCCAGCACGATCTGATCCCGCCGACGCTGGCGTACCAGCGGTGGGTCGGCGCCCGGATCGACGACCTCGCCCGCGGCGTCGGCGCCCTCAGGTCGGACATCGACGGCGGCGATCTGACCGCGGCCCGCCGCGACTGGCTGAGCGCGCACCTGGTCTACGAGCGGATGGGCGCCGCGTACGGCACCTTCGGCGACGCGGACGGCGCGATCAACGGCACGGCCTCGCTCACGCCTGGCTCGGTCGCCTCCGCGGACTTCACCGGCTTCCACCGGATCGAGTACGGGCTGTGGCACGGCGCCTCCGCCGACTCGCTGCGCGGCCCGGCCGCCGCGCTGGTCAAGAACGTGGCGACGCTGCGCGACGGCTGGTCGCAGGAGCGGATGGACCCGGCCGACCTGGGACTGCGCGCGCACGAGATCGTGGAGAACGCCGAGCAGTTCGAGCTGACCGGCCGTACGGACTACGGCAGCGGTACGAATCTGGCCACGGCCCGCGCGAATCTCGACGGTACGGAGGAACTGCTCGGCCGGCTGCACGCCCTGCTCGCCCCGCGCGACCCGCGGACCGCCGAGCTCGACGCTTCGCTGAAGCGCGCGGAGCGCGACCTGGACGCCGCGCACCACGGTGGGACGTGGACGCCGCTCGACAAGCTGACACACGATCAGCGCCAGCGGATCAACGCCGACTTCGGCGATCTGCTCGAACAACTCGCCCCGGTGGCGACGATCTTCGATGTACGGAGGACGGCATGACGGACACGCACGGGCCCGTGGCGGGCGCGGGCGACCTGCGGCGGCGCGGCTTTCTGCGCGGCGCGGCGCTCGGTGTGGGCGCCGTCGGCGCGGTGGCCGGTGGCGCCGCCGCGCTGACGGGCGCGACCGCTTCCGCCGCCGGCCCGGCCCCGGCCCCGGCGGCACGCGCGAACGCCGACTTCCACGGCCCGCACCAGGCGGGCGTCACGCGGCCGGTGCAGCAGTCCTCGCTCTTCCTGTCCTTCGACGTCACCGCCGCCGACCGGCGTGAACTGACCGAGCTGCTGCACACCGTCACCGACCGGGCGAGGTTCCTGACCGGCGGCGGCACACCCGCGGCGCTCGGCATCACGGACTCGCCGTCGGACAGCGGCACGCTGGGCCCGAAGGTGCCGGGCGACGGTCTGACCGTCACCGTCGGGGTGGGCGCTTCGCTCTTCGACGAGCGGTTCGGGCTCAAGGACCGCAAGCCGCTGCGGCTGAGCACGATGCCCGCGTTCGAGGACGACGACCTCCAACCCGACTGGTGCCACGGGGACGTGAGCCTCCAGCTCTCCGCGCCCCACCCGGACACGGCGCTGCACGCGCTGCGCGACATCGCCCGGCACACCCGCGGCGGGATGCAGGTGCGCTGGCGGCTGGACGGTTTCACCAGCCCGCCGCGGCCCAGCGGCACACCGCGCAACCACATGGGTTTCAAGGACGGCACCTCCAATCCGGACATCAGCGACCCGGCCACCGCGAACGAGCTGCTCTGGGTGCGGGGCGCCGGGGGCGGCGGCGAGCCCGCCTGGACGACCGGAGGCACGTACCAGGTGGTGCGGACGATCCGGATGCTGGTGGAGTTCTGGGACCGGGTCTCGATCACCGAACAGGAGCGGATGTTCGGCCGCAGCCGGGACACCGGCGCACCGCTGGACGGGACCAGGGAATTCGACACACCGCGATTCGCACAGGATCCGACCGGCGATGTGATCCCGTTGGACAGCCATATCCGGGTCGCCAATCCGCGCACCGCGCGCACCGACAACTCCCGTATTCTGCGCCGTGGTTACAACTACGACCGGGGTATGGACAGCAATGGCAACCTCGACATGGGGCTGATCTTCGTCTGTTATCAGCAGGACATCGAGCGGCAGTTCGCGGCGGTGCAAAAGCGCCTCGCGGGTGAGCCGCTGGTGGACTACATCACCCCGTTCGGCGGCGGCTATTTCTTCGTCCTGCCGGGAGTGCGCGACCGGTCCGACTGGCTCGGCAGCAGGCTGCTCGCCTGAAACCGCAGCTCAGAGTGTAAAAGCGGGGTCAAGGCTTCCTAAGATTTTACTGACCCGCTGTTCACCCGGCCTCCACCGCTGTGCCTTTGTCATGTCGCGGACCGCCATGACGATCGCGTTCGACACCGTGCACGAATGACAGCGGCACGCGCGACGCGGCACTTAGCGGAGGCTGAGAAAGTATGAGCACCACAAGCGGTTCTGGCACGAGCAGAGGGGCGGGCCCGCGCGTACGGGCCGCCCGGTGGGGGGCGTTCGCCGGAGCTGCGGCGCTCGTGCTGATGGGCGGGACGGCGGCGCCGGCCCTGGCCGACTCCCCGTCGCACAACGGCGGTGGCGGCACCGAGACGCCGATCAAGCACCTGGTGGTGATCTTCCAGGAGAACGTCTCCTTCGACCACTACTTCGGCAGCTACCCGACCGCGGCGAACACCGACGGCACGAAGTTCACGGCGGCCGGGAACACGCCGAAGAACATCGACACCCTCGCGCACGCCGGTCTGCTCAAGACCAACCCGAACCAGTACGCGCCCAAGCGGCTCTCCCCCGACCAGACCGTGACCTGCGACCAGAACCACAACTACGGCCCCGAGCAGTACGCGGCCAACGGCGGCAAGGCCGACGCGTACGTCCAGAACACCGAGACCAGCAAGTGTTCTGGCGGCCTGTTCGGCGAGCCCGGTCTGGTGATGGACTACTACGACGGCAACACCGTCACGGGCCTGTGGAACTACGCGCAGCACTACTCG
The DNA here is from genome assembly GCF_044749865.1 of Streptomyces sp. NPDC088910. Taxonomy (NCBI): domain Bacteria; kingdom Bacillati; phylum Actinomycetota; class Actinomycetes; order Kitasatosporales; family Streptomycetaceae; genus Streptomyces; species Streptomyces sp. NPDC088910. Next base: position 37,369 of record NZ_JBIVIV010000022.1, on the reverse strand, counting down.
CTGGGCGACAACTCGTACAGCTCCACGTACGGTCCGTCCACGCCGGGCGCGCTCAATCTGATCTCCGGTCAGACGCACGGTGTCATCTCGGTCGACCCGGCCTCGGGCACCGAGCACCCGAAGCAGACGGCGAAGCCGGACGCGTACACGGTGGTCTCCCCCGACGCCAAGGGCGTCGGCACGGTCATCAACGACCCCGACCCGGCGTTCGACGACTGCTCGGACAACAGCCACACCGGCACCAACGCGCTGGCGGTCATGCGCGGCAAGAACGTCGGCGACCTGCTGAACTCCAAGAAGGTCACCTGGGGCTGGTTCCAGGGCGGCTTCCGTCCCTCCACCGCGTGGGACGGCAAGAGCGGCGACTACGCGAGCTGCGCCAACTCCACGCACGCCAACATCGCCGGCGCGTCCTCGGTCGACTACAGCCCGCACCACTCGCCGTTCCAGTACTACGCGTCGACGTCGAACCCGCACCACCTCGCGCCGAAGAACACCGCCGAGATCGGGCACAACGGCCAGGCGAACCACAACTACGACCTGACCGACTTCGACTCCGCGCTCAAGGCGGGCAGCCTGCCCGCCGTCAGCTTCCTCAAGGCCGCCGAGTACCAGGACGGCCACGCCGCCTACTCCGACCCGACCGACGAGCAGAACTTCCTCGTCAAGGAGATCAACGCGGTCCAGGCGTCGTCCTCCTGGAAGGACACCGCGGTCGTCGTCGCGTACGACGACTCCGACGGCTGGTACGACCACGCGTACGCCAAGCCGCAGAACGGCTCGAAGGACAGCACGGTCGGCTCCAACGGCAAGGCCGTCGACAGCCCGGCGTGCCAGGCGGGTCCCGCGTCGGCCGGTGGCTACGCGGACCGCTGCGGCCCCGGCACCCGGCAGCCGCTGCTGGTCATCTCCCCGTACAGCAAGGTGAATTCGGTCGACCACACCCGCACCGAGCAGGCGTCGATCACCAGGTTCATCGAGGACAACTGGAAGACCGGCCGGGTCGGTGACGCGTCCTTCGACAGCCGCGCCAACTCGCTGGCCGGCGCGTTCGACTTCAAGCACCCGAACAACAAGCAGGTGCTGCTGAACGCCGACGGCTCCGTGAAGTCGGTCAAGGACATCGACACCCACGGCGGGGGCGGCCACGGCACCTCCGGCGGCTCCTCCTCGGGCGGCGCGAACTCGGGCGGCGCGAACTCCGGCGGGGCGAACTCCGGCGGCTCCAACGGCGGTTCGCACTCGGGCGGCTCGTCCGGCGGTCACAACGACGCCTCCACGCAGACCCTCGCGGAGACCGGCGGCACCTCTCCGGTCCTGCCGCTGGGCATCACCGCGGGCGTACTGCTCGTCGGCGGCGGGGCGCTCTACTACGCCCGCCGCGGCCGTCGCCGGTCGACCACCGCGGTCTGATCCGACGCTCTGCCCCAGGGCCGTTCCCGGTGCGCCTCGCGCGCGCCGGGAACGGCCCTTTTCGCCATCCGCCGCACATACCACCGCAGTCCACTGCGGCTTCATGCTCTGAAGGTATACGGAAGCGTTTCCGGGTCGGACCGGGGTGCGGGCGAGGTGCGACGGCGCGTCAAGCGGCCTGCCGCGCGGAGACGTCCTGACATACCCGCTGGTCACCGCAGTGCGTTCAACTTGTGTCACCAGCTACGACGGCTTTGCCCGGATTTCTGGAGCTTCCCCATTCGGGAGGACGCACTCTGTGCACAACTCTTGACATGGATGAAACACAGGGAGAACCATCGCGGTGTGCACCCGGGAGAGCGCTCTCACCTCAACAGGTGGGCGCCCGCCCGGACTTCACCGTTTCAGCAGCATCCTGTCGTCCGGCCACCGCAGTTCGGCCTGACGATCACCGACCCCTGCCCCCCCACGTGTGGAACCAGGAGAGTTGCTCATGCTCGCTCCCCCCTCCGGCTCGACGGCGCTGAGACCATCAGCACCGGCGAATCGGCGTAACACCGCCGCGGCGATCATCACGGCCCTGATCGCCTCGTTGCTCCTCTTCGTACCCTCGCACTCCGCCCGCGCGGCGGACACACTGCTCTCCCAGGGCAAGACCGCGACGGCGTCGTCGACCGAGAACGCGGGCACGCCCGCCTCGGCCGCGGTCGACGGCAACACCGGCACCCGCTGGTCCAGCGCCGCCTCCGACCCGCAGTGGCTCCAGGTCGACCTCGGCGCCACGGCGACCATCAGCTCCGTCACCCTCAACTGGGAGGCGGCGTACGCCAAGGCGTTCAAGATCCAGACCTCGGCCGACGGCACGAACTGGACCGACGCCTACTCCACCACCACCGCGACCGGTGGTGTCCAGACAGTCGCCGTAAACGCTTCCGGGCGTTATGTCCGTATGTACGGTACGGCGCGCGCGACCGGTTACGGTTACTCGCTCTGGGAGTTCCAGGTCTACGGCAGCACGGGCGGCGGGGGCAACCCGCCGGCCACCGGGACGCTGCTCTCGCAGGGCAAGACCGCCACCGCGTCCTCGACCGAGAACGCGGGCACGCCCGCCTCGGCCGCGGTCGACGGCAACGCCGGCACCCGCTGGTCCAGCGCGGCCAGCGACCCGCAGTGGCTCCAGGTCGACCTGGGCGCGTCCGCGACCATCAGCTCGGTCGCGCTCAACTGGGAGGCGGCGTACGCCAAGTCCTTCAAGATCCAGACCTCGGCCGACGGCACGAACTGGACCGACATCTACTCCACCACCACCGGCACGGGCGGCAACCAGACGCTCACCGTGACCGGCACCGGGCGCTACGTCCGGGTGTACGGCACGGTCCGCGCCACCGGATACGGCTACTCCCTGTGGGAGTTCCAGGTGTTCGGCACCGCGGGCAGCGGCGGTGGCGGCACCGGCCCGATCCAGGGCGGCGGCGACCTCGGCCCCAACGTCAAGGTCTTCGACCCGTCCACGCCCAACCTCCAGGGCCAGCTCGACCAGATCTTCGCCCAGCAGGAGTCCAACCAGTTCGGTGACGCCCGCTACCAGGTCTTCTTCAAGCCGGGTACGTACAACGGCATCAACGACCAGGTCGGCTTCTACACCTCGGTCTCCGGCCTGGGCAAGAACCCGGACGACGTCCAGATCAACGGTGACATCACCGTCGACGCGGGCTGGTTCAACGGCAACGCGACGCAGAACTTCTGGCGCTCGGTGGAGAACCTGGCCATCAAGCCGGTCAGCGGCGACGACCGCTGGGCCGTCGCGCAGGCCGCGCCGTTCCGCCGGATCCACGTCCAGGGCGGTCTGAACCTGGCACCGGCCGGTTACGGCTGGGCGAGTGGCGGCTACATCGCCGACAGCAAGATCGACGGCACCGTGGGCCCGTACTCGCAGCAGCAGTGGTACACCCGCGACAGCTCCATCGGCGGCTGGACCAACGGCGTGTGGAACATGGTGTTCTCGGGTGTGAAGGGCGCTCCGGCGCAGGGCTTCCCGAACCCGGTCTACACGACGCTGGCCACGACGCCGGAGTCGCGTGAGAAGCCGTACATGTACCTGGACGGCAACAACTACTCGGTGTTCGTGCCGAGCCTGCGGCAGAACGCGAGCGGCACCTCCTGGCCCAACACGCCGGGTACGTCGATCCCGCTGACGCAGTTCTACGTGGCGCACCCCGGCGACTCCGCGGCGACCATCAACGCGGCGCTCGCGCAGGGGCTGAACCTGCTGCTCACTCCGGGCATCTACCACGTGGACCAGCCGATCAACGTCACGCGCGCCAACACCGTCGTCCTCGGCCTCGGCTACGCCACGGTCGTCCCGGACAACGGCGTGGACGCGGTGAAGGTCGCCGACGTGGACGGCGTCCGGCTGGCGAGCTTCCTGATCGACGCCGGTGCGGGCAACTCGCCGCAGCTCCTCCAGGTCGGCGCGCCCGGTTCGTCCGCGAACCACTCGGCCAACCCGACCACGGTCCAGGACGTGTTCGCCCGGGTCGGCGGCGCGCGCGCCGCTCAGGCCCAGACCGCGTTCGAGATCAACAGCAATGACGTCATCATCGACCACACCTGGATCTGGCGTGCCGACCACGGCAGCGCGCCGACCGGCTGGAACGTCAACCCGGCCGACATCGGTCTGAAGGTCAACGGCAACAACGTGCTGGCGACCGGCCTGTTCGTGGAGCACTTCAAGAAGTACGACGTGGAGTGGTCCGGTCAGAACGGCAGGACGATCTTCTTCCAGAACGAGAAGGCCTACGACGCCCCGAACCAGGCGGCGGTCCAGAACGGCAGTATCCGCGGGTTCGCGGCCTACAAGGTGGACGACAACGTCACCACCCACGAGGGCTGGGGTCTCGGCAGCTACTGCAACTACACGGCCGATCCGTCGATCATCCAGGACCACGGCTTCGAGGCACCGACCACGGCGGGCGTGAAGTTCCACGACCTGTTGGTCGTCTCGCTCGGCGGCATGGGCCAATACGCCCACGTCATCAACAACACCGGGCCGGGCACGTCGGGCACCTCGACCGTACCGTCCACGGTGACGTCGTACCCGTAACCCCATGACGAAGGCCGTCATGGCGCCTGAGACCCCGTAGGCGCGTCGCCCCACAGGCGCGCCTACGGGCACCACCGAGTGCGAGGGGCCGCCGCCCTGTTCAGGGCGGCGGCCCTTCCGCATGTCCGGGAGCGGGCCGCACGGGTCCGGGCCGCCCGGCGCGCGCGGGCCCGGGCCGCTCGGCGCGTGCCGTCTCGGGCCGCTCGCGCGCGCCGTCTCGGGCCGACTCCGGGTGTTCGGGATCGCACCTAATCAGGGCAGTCGCGGACGCAACAGGCGGTCGTAGCGGCCGACTTCACGCAATATGGCGGCGTCGAATCTGCAATAACCCTTGACCTGTGCGCAAGTTGAGCACAATCCTCGGTGAGCACTCTTGGGCTCCATCCCCCCTGGCACGGGCGGCACCCCACACCGCCCGCCGAACCCGAACGGAGTGGCGATGAGACGACGCCCCCTGCTCTCCAGCGTGCTCGCCATCGCGGTCGCCGCGCTGGCCGCGCTGACCGCCGGACCCCTGCCCGCGCAGTCCGCGTCGGCGGTCGACGCCCGGCCGTGGATGAGCGCGGCCGACACCCCCGCGCAGCGCGCCGACGCTCTGCTGGCGCAGATGACCAACGCCGAGAAGATCACGATGATGCACGGCGGCGCGCAGTGCTCATGGGGCGCCTGCGTGGACGCCAACACCCGTCTCGGCATACCCCAGTTACGCCTCCAGGACGGCCCGGCGGGCGTCGCGGACGGCGCGGGCGGCGTCACACAGCTCCCGGCCCCGGTGGCCGCCGCGGCCTCCTGGGACCGCGATCTGGCCAAGAGCTACGGCCAGGTGATCGGCAACGAGGAGTGGGGCAAGGGCGCCAACGTGGTGCTCGGCCCGACGATCAACATCGTGCGCGACCCGCGCTGGGGCCGCGCCTTCGAGTCACTGGGCGAAGACCCCTATCTGACAGGCCAGTTGGGCGCCGCCGACATCCAGGGCATCCAGAGCCAGGGCCCGATGGCCCAGGTCAAGCACTACGCGGACTACAACCAGGAGACCAACCGCAACAACGCCTCGGACAACGTCATCATGTCCGACCGTACCCAGCGGGAGATCTACCTGCCCGCCTTCGAGGCCGCCGTCAAGCAGGGCCAGGCGTACTCGGTGATGTGTTCCTACGCCTCGGTCGCGGGCACCTTCGCCTGCGAGAACGCCCAGTTGATCCAGCAGGTGCTGGAGGGCGACCTCGGCTTCACCGGCTTCGTCACCTCCGACTGGGGCGGCACCCACTCCACGGTCGCCTCGGCCAACAACGGCCTGGACATGGAGATGAACGGCAGCGACTTCTACGGCACGGCGCTCACCAACGCGGTGGCCTCCGGCCAGGTCTCGCAGGCCACGCTCGACGGGCACGTCCGCCGCATCCTCACCGCGATGTTCGCCTCCGGGCTCTTCGACACCACGCAGACCGGCACCATCACCACGCCGGTCAGCACGGACGCGCACCGGACCACGGCCCGGCAGGTCGCCGAGGAGGGCAGCGTCCTGCTGAAGAACGCCTCCGCCGCGCTACCGCTGGGCTCGGCGAACAAGAAGATCGCCGTGATCGGCGACGACGCGGGTCCCAACGCCATGACGGCGGGCGGCGGCAGCACGCACGTCGGCTCGTCCTCGGTCGTGACCCCGTACTCGGCGCTGGTCACCCGCGCGGGCAGCGGCGCGAGCGTCAACTACGCCCAGGGGTACGCCTCCCCGAGCGGCGAGATCGTCGACAGCCCGTATCTGACGCCCTCTTCGGGCAGCGGCCACGGCCTGTACGGGCAGTTCTACAACGGGACGTCGATGGGCGGCACTCCGGTCCTCTCGCGGGTCGACCCGACGCTGAACTTCCTGTGGGGCGGCGCCTCTCCGGCGTCCGGTGTCCCGGCGACCGGCTGGTCGGCGAAGTGGACCGGCACGCTGACCCCGCCGACCACCGGCACGTACACCTTCGCCCTGACCAGTGACGACGGCAGCAGGCTGTTCGTCAACGGCCAGCAGATCATCAACAACTGGGCGAATCAGCCGACCACCACGAAGACGGGCACGGTGACGCTCACCGCGGGCCAGCCGGTCAGCGTCGAGATCGACTACTTCCAGGACGGCGGCGGCAGCGAGCTGGAACTGGGCTGGCAGATCCCCAATCAGGACCTGCACGGCGAGGCCGTCACGGCGGCGCGCAACGCGGACACCGCGATCGTCTTCGTGAACAAGGGCGAGGGCGAAGGCGCCGACATCAACGACATCTCGCTGTCCGGCGACCAGAACCAGCTCGTCACCGATGTCGCGGCGGCCAACCCCAACACCATCGTGGTCGTCAACAGCGGCTCGGCGATCGCCATGCCGTGGGCCAACTCCGTCCGGGGCATCATCGAGAACTGGTATCCGGGCCAGGAGGACGGCAACGCCATCGCCCGGCTCCTCTACGGCGACGTCAACTTCTCCGGCAAGCTGCCGGTGACCTTCCCCGCCTCCCTCGCGGACGTCCCGGCGCACACCACCGCGCAGTGGCCCGGCCAGAACAACACGGTGCAGTACAGCGAGGGCGTGAACGTCGGCTACCGCTGGTACGACTCGCAGAACAAGACCCCGGCCTACCCGTTCGGCTTCGGCCTGTCCTACACGACCTTCGGCTACTCGGGCCTGACGGTCGGCGCACCCGACGCGAACGGCAACGTCGCGGTCGGCTTCGACGTCACCAACACCGGCACACGAGCGGGCGCCGAGGTCGCCCAGGTCTACGTCGGACAGCCCGCCACCACCGGCGAACCGCCCAAGAACCTGCGCGGCTTCCAGCGGGTCAGCCTCAACCCCGGCCAGAGCCAGCACGTCACGGTCACCCTGGACGCCCGCAGCTTCCAGTACTGGACCACCACCTGGACCAACGCGGCCGGCACCAACGCCGTCTACGTCGGCTCCTCCTCCCGCGACATCCGCCTCACCGGCCAGACCACCATCCCGGGCGGCGGGACGGGGAATCCGGGCCAGAGCACCACGATCAGCCTCAAGGCCCACGCCAACAGCCAGTACGTGACGGCGGAGAACGCGGGCGCGGCGGCGCTCATCGCCAACCGTACGGCGATCGGCCCCTGGGAGACCTTCGACGCGATCGACCTCGGTTCAGGGACGGTCGCGCTGCGGGCGCACGCCAACAACAAGTACGTGACCACCCCCAACTCCGGGGCCGGTGCGCTGATCGCGAGCAGCAGTACCATCGGCGCCGCCGAGACCTTCGACCTGATCCACGACCCGGACGGCGCGGTGACGCTGCGCGCCCACTCCAACCATCAGTACGTGACGGCGGAGAACGCGGGCGCCGCCGCCCTGATCGCCAACCGTACGGCGATCGGTCCCTGGGAGGAGTTCGACCTGGTCAACGACTGACCCCGGCCGCCGGTCTCGGACACACGTGACGGCACCGGCCCCGGTGACCGGTCTCGGTGACCGCTTCGCGTGACCTTCCGGGTGACGGCTCGTCAGGAGCCGTCACCCGGAAGCGCGTACAGGCTCGGGAGGTTCACCACGATCGCCTCCTGGGTGCTGCGGGCGATGACGACCACGGCCTCCTCGGAGTCGTCCGGGTTCTCCTCGCGGTGCGGCACGAAGGGGGGTACGAAGATGTAGTCGCCGGGCGCGGCGCGCAGCCGTACCTCCTCGGGCTCGCCGCCGGAGTCGTCCACGAAGACGAACTCCGGCCGTCCGCTGACGACATAGATCGCGGTCTCCGACTCGCCGTGGTGGTGGTCGGAGGAGGCGGTGGCGGGGGCGACATGGGTCTGGCCCATCCACAGCCGCTCGGACCCGACGGTCCCGCCGCTGATCGCCGCGAACCGCCGCATGCCGCCGGTCTGCGCGGTGTCGCCGTCGAGGCCGTCGGCCTTGATGTGGTGCAGTCGGCTGCGCAGCGAGCCGTGCGAAGGGTCGGAACCGGCCGGGAGATGCGGATGGAATCCCTCACCGGCGATGGTCGGCTGATCGCTCATGGCAGACGACGCTAGAGGGCGCCCGGAAAAGATGTCAAGAGGTGTCCATTACGGCTCACCTGCACAGACGCACCCTTCCGTGGCCGGTGGAGCCGCCCGCGGTGCCGACTTCCGCCGTCCGGCGCGCCATACTGGAGCCATGCATATCTCCGCGAAGGCGGACTACGCCGCGCGGGCCCTCATGGAGCTGGCCTGCGACATCGACCGCCCGCTGACCTGCGAGGCCATCGCCTCCTCGCAGGAGATTCCGTTCCGATTCCTGAAGTCCGTGGTCGGCGAGCTGCGGCGGGCGGGGCTGGTGCGCAGCCAGCGCGGCTGTGAGGGCGGCTACTGGCTGACCAGACCCGCCGCCGAGATCACGCTGCTCGACGTGGTGCGCGCCGTGGACGGCGAGGTGATCACGCTGCGCGGCGAGCCGTTGGCCGAGCTGGCCTATCCGACGCCCGCCACGGGCCTGCCGAGTGTGTGGCGCACGATCGAGGAGGGCGCCGCCGCCGTGCTGGCCGGGGTGACGATCGCCGCGCTGCTGCCGTCCGGGTCGGCCGCGGCCGGTGGCGCACAGGCCGCCGCGCCGGACGCCGCTTCGATCGCGGCTCCGGCCGCCCCTTCGGCGGGCGAGGACCGCCTGGCGGGCGTGGCATGACCGGTCCCCCGCCGCCCGGTGGCACCGACCGCCTCCAGGTCACCGAGTACACCGATCCGCTCTGTCCGTGGGCGTGGGGCTCCGAGCCCGTCTTCCGCGCGCTGCGGGCCACGCTCGGCGAACAGGCGTCATGGCGGCGGGTGTTCGGAATCCTCTTCGACACCGACGACGACCCGGCGCCCGATCCGGCGGCCGAGACCCGGTGGTACGAGGGCTTCGTCCGGGAGATCAGCGGGCACACCGGGGCTCCGCACGCGGTGCGGCTGAGCCGGGTGGCGGCGACGAGCTGGCCCGCCTCGCTGGTCGCCAAGGCGGCCGAGGCGCAGGGCGGGCAGGTGGCCGACCGGGTGCTGCGGCGGCTGCGCGAGACGATGTTCGTGACCGGCGAGCCCGCCGACACACTGGACCTGGCGCTGGCCGCCGCCGACGGCGTGCCCGGTCTCGACCCCGTACGCCTGGCCGCCGACGCCGCGTCCCCCCGGGTGCTCGCCGCTGTGACGGCCGACCACCGCGAGACGCGCGCCCCGCTGGCCGATGTGCTGACCGTCACAGCGGCGGGGCCGCATCCGGGCACCGCCAAGGAGACCCCGTCGGGAGAGCTGCGGTACGCGCTGCCCACCGTCGTGCTGACCGGGCCGCTCGGGCGTCGCGTGGTGCCCGGCAGGCGCCCGGCGGCGAGCTATCTGGAGGCGGCGCTCGCGGTCGCCCCCGGGGTGTCCGTGTCGGCCGAACAGCCGTCCGCCGAGGCCCTGTTGGCGTACCACCGCAGCCTGACCGGGCCGGAGTGGGAACTGCTGGCGCCGGGGGTCGCGCCGCCCGCGTCGGCCGTCCCGGTGGCCACCGGGAACGGCCCGCTGTGGCTCCACCCGGCCGAGGCCGCGGCATACCCGGCCCCCGTATCCGTACCCCCGCTGCCGCGTTGACCAGCGGGTCTTTCGCACGCGGTCACCGTTCCACCGAATGAGACACCTTTTGGTGTCCATTGACATCGGCTCACCCCGGCAGTCAGGATGGGCACATGCTTACGACGCACCCCGGTGTGGTGTGCCGCTACGTGGACTTCCTGCGTACCAGCAGCGCTCTCTGTCGCTGACCGTACGCCCGTGGCCCTCGCGCGGCGCCTGACCGCCCCGCAGACCCCAGGCCCCAGGCCCCCGATCGGCCGGCCTGTGTCCAGGCCCGTGCGCCCCGCCCACGCGTTCTCCCGCTCGTCTTTCCGTGGCCCCGTCGTCCCGTGACGTCCACGCCATGACCCCCGCCGTAACCGCCTGAGGCACCCGCCCCCGGCGCGGCACTCCCCTGTCACGCCCACCGCACAGTGCCGCCGCCATGGCGCCGCACCGCGATCCGTGCCGCCTCCGTCCTCGGCGCGCCGGTCTCCTGGCCGTCGCCGAGCGGAACGGCACGCTGTACGCCGCCCCCGTCGCGCCGCCCTCACCGTCGAGGGCACCCCCTCGAAACGCACCCTCGAAAGGTGACGCCTCGTCATGAATCGTGCCGCCGTGTCCAGTTCTCTTCCCTCCTCCCCGAGCAGACGTTCCTTCCTCGGGCTCGGCCTCGGCGCGGGCGCCGCCCTGGCGCTCGCGGCCTGCGGCAGTGGCAGCGGTACCTCGGGGAGCAGCGCGGGTTCCTCCGTCCTCAAGTGGGGCTGGGCGCTGCCCACTTCGTGGGACCCGGTCTTCTCCTCCGCCGGATGGGACGTGCACTCGCTCTCCCTGGTCTACGCGGGCCTCACGAAGCTCGACCCGCACGGCGCGGCCGTACCGGCGCTCGCCAGCGCGTGGAAGTACAACGCCCTGGGCACGCAGGTGACCTTCACCCTCCGTCCCGGACTGACCTTCTCCGACGGCTCCGCGCTGGACGCCACCGCCGTCAAGAAGAGCCTCGACCGCGGCCGTACCGACCCCAAGTCGCTGGTCGCACCGCAGCTCACCTCGGTCAAGGCGGTGTCCGCGCCGGACGCCACGACCGTCGTGATCGACCTGACGCACGCGGATTACCAGCTCCCCAACCTGCTGGCGGGCAAGACCGGGATGGTCGTCAATCCGGCCGCCTTCACCTCGGACGCCGCGGGCATCGCCTCCAAACCGGCCGGCTCGGGACCCTTCACGCTGACCTCGTACACCCAGAACGCCAAGGCCGTCCTGCGGCGCAACCCCACGTACTGGGACGCGGCCTCGATCAAGCTGAACAACTTCGAGCTGTACCCGCTGCCCGACGCCTCCACGGTCGTCGCGGCGCTCCAGTCGGGGCAGTACAACGTGGCGCAGATCCCGGGCAGCCAGGTCGAGGCGGCCAAGGCCGCCGGGCTCGAAGTGCAGGTCATCCCCTCGATGGTGGTCGCCACCCTGGATGTGAACAGCAGCAAGGCGCCGTTCGACGACCCCAAGGTGGTCGAGGCGCTGAAGTACGCGATCGACCGTGAGGCGCTGCTGAAGACCCAGGCGTTCGGCCACGGCGAGGTCAGCTACCAGCCCTTCCCGAAGGGTTACGCGGGGTACGACCCGGCCAGCGCGAATCTCTTCCCGTACGACCCGGAGAAGGCCAAGCGGTTGCTCGCGGAGGCCGGGCACGCGGGCGGCCTGGACCTCACGCTGACCACGGGCGCCGCGCAGGGCGAGCCCGAGCAGATCCAGGCGCAGCTCAAGAAGGTCGGGATCAACGCGAAGATCGAGGTCATCCCCGAGGCGCAGTTCACCCAGATCATCTACATCCAGCACGACCGGCAGTTGGCCGTCGACCAGTTCGCGGGCCGCGACTCCGCCGTGCAGGCGTTCCAAGTGCTCTTCGGTGAGCAGGGGTTGATGAATCCGGGCCGCACCACGCCGCCGGAGCTGGCCGCCGCCATCGACAAGGTGACCCGCACTCCGCTCGACTCCCCCGACTACCCGAAGGTCCTCCAGGCCGCGAGCGCCACCGCCGTGCGCACCACGCCGAACGTCTTCCTGTTCACGGTGCCGCGCATCCTCGCCAGGGCCCGCGGGGTGTCGGCGCTGCCCGAGACCACGGTGGTGCAGCGCTTCGAAGGGGTGACCGTCGGATGACGGCGCTCGCCGCCGCGCTGCCCCGGCGGCGGTCGGCACGGGCCCGCCGGGCGCTGATCGCGCCGCGGCCGATCGGTTCCGCGGTGCTCACCACCGCCACCGTGTTCCTGCTGTCGTCGCTGCTGACCTTCGGGCTCGGCGCGCTGTCGAACGCCAACCCCGGCGCGGCGGTGCTCGGCGAGACCGCCACGCCCGCCGACATCGACCGGATGAACCACGCCTTCGGCCTGGACCGGCCGCTGCCGGTGCAGTACGTGAGCTGGCTCGGCCATGCCCTGACCGGCGATCTCGGGCGCTCCTGGTTCACCACGCTCCCGGTCTCCGACAGCGTCTTCCGGGCGCTGCCGGTGGACCTGTCGATCGCCGGTCTCGCCCTGGTGATCGCCGTGCTGCTCGGCGCGGCGGGCGGGATCGCCGCCGCGTACAGCAACGGCGGGCGGCTGGACCGCGCGATCACGGCGGCCTGCTCGGTGCTCGGTACGCTGCCGGCCTTCGTCGTCGCGATCGGTCTGATCGCGGTGGTGTCGGTGAAGCTCGGGTGGCTGCCGTCCGGCGGCTACACCGCCTTCGGCGACGATCCGGCGCAGTGGCTGCGCTTCGCGGCGCTGCCCGCCTTCGCGCTCAGCCTGGACGCCGCCGCGAACGTGGCCCGGCAGCTACGGGCCTCGCTGGTCGGGGAGTTGCGGGCGAATTACGTGACGGGCGCGATGATGCGCGGTCTGTCGGCGCGGCGGGTGCTCTTCGGGCACGTGCTGCGCAACGCGGCGGGACCCGCGCTCACCGTCCTCGGCATGAGCGTGCCGATGCTGATCGGCGGCGCGGTCGTCACCGAGCGGATCTTCAACCTGCCCGGTATCGCGCAGCTCTCCCTCCAGGCGGCCCAGCAGCACGATGTGCCGGTCATCCAGGGCACGCTGCTGGTCACGGTGGCGGTGGTCCTGCTCGCCAACATCGCGATCAACGCCGGTCTGCTGGCGCTCAACCCGGCCGCCCGCAGGGGCCGTTCCAAGGCGAACGCGGCATCGGGAGACGCCGCGCTCGCTGACGGCGCGTCACGTGGCGGTGCCTCATGAGGACGCTGCGCCGCACCGGACGGGTGCCCGCCGCCCGTTTCGCACTGGCCGTACTCGCCGTCGTCGCCCTGCTCGCGGTGCTCGGCGGGGTGATCGCCCCGCAGGACCCGCTCGCGCAGGACACCGCGCGGGTGCTCCAAGGACCCAGCGGATCGCACCTGTTGGGGACGGACTACCTCGGCAGGGACGTCCTGAGCAGGCTGCTGGCGGGCACCGGCCGCTCCGTGCTCGGCGCGGTCGAGTCGGTCGGCGCGGCGATGGTCCTCGGCGTCGTGCCGGGCCTCGCGTCGCTGTGGCTCGGCCGCGGCTTCGAGTGGGCCGCGCTGCGCGCGGTGGACGCGCTGATGACGCTGCCGTTCACGCTCTTCGCCATCGCCGCGATCGGCGTCTTCGGCAACGGCCTCAACCAGGCGATGCTCGCGCTCGGCGTGCTGCTGGCCCCGCTGTTCTTCCGGGTGTCCCGCGCCGCCGCGCTGGGCCTGAAGCAGGCCCAGTACGTGGAGGCCGCGGAGCTGATGGGCGCCTCGCGCGGCCGGATCCTGCGGACCCACATCGCCGCGAAGGTGCTGCCGACGATCGCCGTGACCACGGCCCACGCGCTGGCGACGGCGCTGCTGACCGTCGCCTCGCTGACCTTCCTCGGCGTCGGCGTCCAGCCGCCCGCCCCGACCTGGGGCGGCATGCTCGCCAGCGACCTGGGCTATCTCGCCCAGCAGCCGTGGGCGCCCGCCCTGCCCGGCGTCCTGATCATGATCACCGTCGGCGCGCTCAATCTGCTCGCGGACGCCGTACGGGACAGCGGCGCCGATGTCGGGGCCGAGCCGCGAGCCGCCCGCGAACCCCAGGGGAGGAAGGCCGATGACCGTGTCGTCGCTGTCTGAGCCGGGCCGCGCCCGCACCGTCGGTGCGACCGGACCCGTACTCACCGTGGACGGGCTGCACATCACCGTCTCCGGCGGTCGCGCCGAGGCCGTCCGCGACGTGTCCTTCACCGTCCACGCGGGCGAGGCCGTCGGCGTCGTCGGCGAGTCGGGCAGCGGCAAGACGCTGACCTGCCGCTCGCTGCTCGGCGTGCTGCCGCCCGGCTGCGAGGTGTCGGCGGGCAGCGCGGTGCTGGCCGGTGCGGATCCCGACGGTACGGAAGCGGTCGGTACGGCGACGGCCGGTGCCTCGGCCGCGGGTGGGTCGGCGGCGGGTGCGTCGGCGGCCGGAAAGGCGTCGCCCGCAAGCTCGTGGCCCACAAGCCGGTCGTTCGGCAAGGCGTCCGCCGCGAAGTCCTCGGCCAGGAAGTCGTCGGGCGCCGCCCCGTCGTCCGGTACCGATCTGACCGCGCTCGACAAGCGGCAGTGGGAGCGGCTGCGCGGGGTGGAGCTGGGCGCGGTCTTCCAGGACCCGGCCTCGTATCTCAACCCGGCGCTGACCGTGGGCCGCCAGCTCGCGGAGCCGCTGCGCGTACGCCTCGGTCTGAAGCGGGCGCGGGCGCACGAGCGGGCCGTGGAACTCTTCGCCTCGGTCGGCCTGCGCGATCCCGCCGACGTCTACCACCGGTACCCGCACGAGCTGTCGGGCGGCATGCTGCAACGCGTCCTGATCGCCATCGCGGTCGCCTGCGATCCGCGGCTGCTCGTCGCGGACGAGGCGACGACGGCGCTCGACACCGTCGTGCAGGCCGAAGTCCTCGATCTGCTGGCCCAGTTGCGCGACGAGCGCGGTCTCGCCCTGCTGCTGGTCACCCACGACCTGGCCGTCGTCGCCGAGGTCACCGACCGGGTGCTGGTCTTCTACGCGGGCGAGATCGTCGAGGACGGCCCCACCCAGGACGTCGTCCACCGCCCCGCGCACCCCTACACCGCCGCGCTGCTGCGCGTCGCCTCCCTCGGCGACTGGAACCGCCGCGAGCTGGCCGTCATCCCCGGCCGTCCGCCCGAGGCGGGCGAGGCCCCGGTCGGCTGCCGGTTCGCCGACCGCTGCGCCTTCGCCGAGGACCGCTGCCGTACGCGGCCGGTGCCGCTCACCGCGACCGCCGACGGCCGCCGTGTCCGCTGCGTGCGCGCCGCGGAACTCGCCCTGTCCCCGCCGCCCCTCCAGGAGGTGCCCGCATGACCACCACCCCCGCGGCCCGCACGGCGCCGGTCTCCGACGTCTCCCCGCCCACGGCGGACATCGAGCGGCCGGTCGCGCCGTCCGCGGTGCCCGCCGCCGAACGCGAGACGCGGGCGTCCGCGCCCGCGCTCCAGGTCGAAGGGCTCGGTGTCACCTACCAGCGGCGCCCCGGCCACAGCCACAGCGCCCCCGTGCTGAGCGGTGTGGACCTGGAGGTGACGGCCGGTCAGATCCTCGGGGTGATCGGCGAGACCGGGTCGGGAAAGACGACGCTGGCGCGGGCCGTGGTCGGGCTGGCGCCGGTGGTGGCCGGGCGGATCGGCGTGGCGGGCGTCGAGGTCGGCGCGCTGCGCGGACGGGAGTTGCGCGACCACCGGCGGTCCGGGCTGGTGCAGTACATGTTCCAGGACCCGCTGCGGTCGCTGGACCCGGATCTGACGGTGAACGACCTGGTGGGCGAGCCGTTGGCGGTCGCCGGGGTGGAGCGCGCCGAGCGGCGCGGCCGGGTGGCGGAGGCGCTGCACCGGGTGGGGCTCGACGCGGGCACCCTGGGCGGCCGGATTCCGGCCCAGCTCTCCGGCGGCCAGCGTCAGCGCGTGTCCTTGGCGCGGGCGATCGTCACGCGGCCCGCGTTGCTGCTGGCGGACGAGCCGGTCAGCGCGCTGGACGCCTCGAACCGCAACCATGTGCTGCGGCTGCTGGACGAGTTGCGCCGCGACCTGGGCGTGGCCGTCGTCGTCATCTCGCACGACCTCAGCTCGCTGGCCGGGATCGCCGACCGGATCGCGGTGCTGTACCGGGGGCGACTGGTCGAACAGGGCCCGACCGCCGATGTGTTGGCCCGCCCGCTGCACCCGTACACCGCGCTGCTCACCGCGTCCGCGCCCCGCGTGGACCGCGATCCGTCGAAGCGGCGCGAACGGCCGGGGCCGCCCGGTGAGGTGCCGGTCTGGGCGGCCGACCCCGGCGCCTGCGTCTTCGCCCACCGCTGCCCGCTGGCGGACGCCGACTGCCGTACGCAACCGGGCAGTTCTCCGCACTCGGGCGAGCGGGCCGCCGCCTGTCACCACCCGGTCGCCGCCGCCCGCTGACCCGCGCCCACCACCAGCAACCCCACGATCTTCGGGAGAGACCCCGTGCCCATCGAATTCATCGGCATCGCCAGCACCCAGCAGTTCAGTGAGACCGGCGCCGCGTCCGGGCCTGTCGTCGACCCCGGCTACCTGACCGAACTGGCTCTGGCGCACGAGGAGTCCGGCTTCGACCGTGTGCTGGTCGCGCACTCCTCCGCGAGCCCCGACGGCTTCACCGTCGCCGACCAGATCCTGAACCGTACGACCCGGCTCGGTGTGCTGCTCGCCCACCGTCCCGGTTTCGTCGCCCCGACGCTCACGGCCCGCAAGTACGCCACGCTCGACGCCTTCCACCCTGGCCGGGTCGCGCTGCACGTCATCACCGGAGGCGACGACGCCGACCAGGCGCGGGACGGCGACCTCAGCGACAAGCCGACCCGCTACCGGCGCACCGACGAGTTCCTCGACGTGGTGCGCAAGGAGTGGGAGTCGGCCGAACCCTTCGACTACGAGGGCGAGTTCTACACCGTGCGCGGCGGCTACTCGTCGGTCCGCCCGGCCGATCCGATCCCGGTGTACTTCGGCGGCGCGTCCGGTGACGCGGTGCGGGTCGGCGGCAAGCACGCGGATGTGTACGCCTTCTGGGGCGAGCCGCTCGCGGGGATCGCCGAGCGCATCCGGCAGGTCCGCGCGGCGGCGGCGCCGTACGGCCGCGACCCGCGGTTCAGCGTCAGCCTGCGCCCGATACCGGCCGCCACGGAGGCCGAGGCGTGGCGCCGCGCCGAGGACGTCCTGCGGCTGACGAAGGAGAAGGCGGGCGAGGTGCGCAAGGCGTTCAACCTCGACCACACCGCGCAGGAGGGCTCGCGCAGGCTGCTCGAATACGCCGCCAAGGGCGACGTGCACGACAAGCGGCTGTGGACCGCGGTCGCCAAGGTCACCGGGGCCGCGGGCAACTCCACCGCGCTGGTGGGCAGTTACGAGCAGGTCGCCGAGTCGCTGCTGGACTACGTGGGCCTGGGCGTGTCGACCCTCCTGATCCGCGGCTTCAGCCCGCTGGAGGACGCCCGCGACTACGGCGCCCTGGTGCGGCTGGTCCGCGAGCAGACCGACGGCGCCGCGCTGACCGGAGCGGCTGCCGTATGACCGCCGGGACCGGGAGCGCGCCCCCGGTGGGGAGGAGGGCCGGGGCGGTCACCCCGACGACCTCCCACTGGGGGGCGTTCGGGGTACGGCGGAACGCGGACGGCACGGTCACCGCCGTCCCGCACCCCGCCGACCCCTCGCCGTCACCGCTGCTGCGCGGTGTGCCGGGCTCGCTCCGGCACGCCACCCGGATCCGGCGGCCCGCCGCCCGGCGCGGCTGGCTGGAGCACGGCCCCGGTCCCACCTCCGGGCGCGGCGACGAGCCCTTCGTGGAACTCGGCTGGGACGAGGCGCTGGACCTGGCCGCCGCCGAACTGGCCCGGGTCCGCGACGAGTTCGGCAACACGGCGGTGTTCGGCGGCTCGTACGGCTGGGCGAGCGCGGGGCGCTTCCACCACGCGCAGAGCCAACTCCACCGGTTCCTGGCGCAGTTCGGCGGCTACACGGGCTCGCGCAACTCGTACAGCCTGGGCACCTCGCTGGTGCTGCTGCCGTATCTGGTCGGCGACGCGGAGTCGGTGCTGCGGTCCTCGTCCACCTGGCCGACGATCACCGGGCACACCGAACTGATCATCGCCTTCGGCGGAATCCCCGCGAAGAACGTGCATGTCACCCCCGGCGGGGTGACCCGGCACGGCACGCCCGGCCATCTGTCGGCGCTGGCCGCGGCCGGTGCCCGGGTCGCGCTGGTCAGCCCGCTGCGCGACGACCTGCCGGACGGCCTGGACGCCGACTGGTACCCGATCCGCCCGGCGACCGACACCGCGCTGATGCTGGCGCTCGCCCACACCCTGGTCGACGAGGGCCTGTACGACCGGGAGTTCGTCGACCGGTACTGCGCCGGGGCCGACACCTTCCTGCGCTATCTGCGCGGCGCCGACGACGGCACGGTGAAGGACGCGCGGTGGGCCGCGGCGCTCACCGGCATCCCGGCCGACCGAATCCGCGACCTGGCCCGCAGCGCCGCGCGGCAGCGCACCCTGGTCACCGTCACCTGGTCGTTGCAGCGCATCCAGCACGGCGAGCAGCCGGTGTGGGCGGCGCTCGCGCTGGCCGCGCTGCTCGGCCAGATCGGACTGCCGGGCGGCGGATTCGGCCACGGCTACGGCTCGATGGGCGACGTGGGCGACACCGGTCCGCAGGTCCGGCTGCCGTATCTGCCCCAAGGGCCGAATCCCGTCGCGGAGTTCATCCCCTGCGCCCGGATCGCGGACCTGCTGCTGCGTCCCGGCGAGGAGTACGACTACGACGGCACGCGCCGCCGCTACCCGGACATCCGGCTGGTGCACTGGGCCGGCGGCAACCCCTTCCACCACCATCAGGACCTGGGCAGGCTGCGGCGGGCCTTCGGGCGGCCGGACACCGTGCTGGTGCACGAGACGCACTGGACGGCGACCGCCCGCCACGCCGATCTGGTGTTCCCCGCCACCACGTCCCTGGAGCGCGAGGACATCGGCGGCGGGCGGCGCGACACCCATCTGATCGCCATGCACCGCGCGGTCGAGCCGGTCGGCGAGGCCCGCGACGACCACGCGATCCTGGCCGGTCTGGCCGAACGCCTCGGATTCGGCGAGCGGTTCACCGAGGGACGGGACCCGGCGGGATGGCTGGAGCACCTGTACACGCGGTGGGCCGAGGAGTTGGCGGCGACCGGGGGCGGCGAGCCGCCCGCCTTCGCGGACTTCTGGTCGGCGGGCGAGTGGGAACTGCCGCCGCAGCCCGCCGAGCGCACGCTCTTCGCCGACTTCAGGGCCGACCCGCTGGGCGCGCCCCTGGCCACCCCCAGCGGCCGGATCGAGCTGACCAGCGCGACGGTGGCCGCCCTCGGGCTGCCCGACTGCCCCGGCCACCCGGCCTGGCTCGAACCCGACGAGTGGCCGGGCGCCCCGGCCGCGGACCGGCTGCCGCTGCTGCTGATCGCGAACCAGCCCGCCAACCGGCTGCACAGTCAGCTCGACACCGGGGCCGCGAGCCTGGACGCCAAGGTCGCCGGGCGCGAGGCGCTGCGGATCCATCCGGCGGACGCGGCGGCCCGTTCGGTCCGCGACGGCGATCTGGTGCGGATCTTCAACGACCGGGGCGCCTGCCTGGCGGGCGCGGTGCTCACCGACCGGGTACGGCCCGGTGTCGTACGGCTGCCGACCGGCGCGTGGTTCGACCCGGTGCCCGGTCACGAGCCGCCGCTGTGCGCGCACGGCAATCCGAACGTGCTGACCGCCGACATCCCCAGCTCTCGGCTCTCCCAAGGCTGCACCGGCCAACACGCCCTGGTCGAGGTCGAGTTGTGGACCGGAGGGCCGCCGCCCGAGGTGACCGTCCGCCGGCCGCCCGCCTTCGCCGACGATCCCCGCGCGGGCCGTACGGCGCACGCGACACCCTCGACGGCCGCCGCGGGACCGGCCACCGCTGACACGTACGCGCCCGGCCCGTACGGCCGCCTCGGACCACCCGAGCCCGGCGATCCCCACTTCGAACGGCCCCACCACAGGAAGGCCACACCGTGACCACCGACCTCGCGTCCTCGTCCGGCACCGGCACCGGCTCCGCCGCGCCCGCGGACGCCGCCGCCACCGGCCTGCCCGCACCCGACTACGACCGGCTGCCCGAGGTCGCGGCGGCGCTGGCCGCGCGGGCCGGTGAGCACGACCGGGACGCGAGCTTCCCGCACGAGGGCGTGGCCGCCGTGCACGCCGCCGGACTGCTCACCGCGACCGTCGACCGCGGCCACGGCGGCGCGGGAGCCGGTCTCGCCGACACCGTACGCATCCTGCGGGCGCTCGGCGGCGGCGATCCGGCGGTCGCCCTGGTCACGTCGATGACGCTGTTCGCGCACTCGGCGCAGGCCCGCGCCCCCCACTGGCCGCAGGACACCTACGGCGAGCTGCTGGCCGAGTCGGCGCGACGCCCGGCGCTGGTGAACGCCCTGCGGGTGGAGCCCGATCTGGGCAGTCCGGTACGCGGCGGGCTTCCGGCGGCCACCGCGCGGCGGCGCGAGGACCACTGGGAGCTGACCGGGCACAAGATCTTCTCGACCGGCGCGGTGGCGCTGCGCTGGATGATGGTGTGGGCGCGCACCGACGAGGAGCCGGTGCGGACCGGTTCGTTCCTGGTGCGCACCGACTCGCCGGGCATCGAAGTGCGGCCCACCTGGAACCACTTGGGGCTGCGCGCCAGCCGCAGCGACGACGTGCTGTTCGACTCGGTCCGTGTGCCGCTCGGCCGCACCGCCGGGCTCGCGGAGCCCGGCCAGGACGGCGGCCGGGACGTCGTCGGCGGCGCCTGGAACTCGCTGGGCCTGACCGCGCTCTACCTCGGCGTAGCGCGCGCCGCCCAGCGGTGGCTGACCGGTTTCCTGCACGAGCGCGTGCCCAGCGCGCTCGGTGCTCCACTGGCCACGCTGCCGCGCTTCCAGAGCGCGGTCGGCGAGATCGAGGTCCAACTGGCCGGTGCGGAAAGGCTGGTGGCGGCGCTGGCCGAGGCCGTCGACAGCGGCGATCCGCTCGCCGCCGCGGAGGCGGGCGGCGCGAAGGTGCTCGGCACCCGGGCCGCGATCGGTTCGGTCGAGCAGGCCGTCGCGCTGATCGGCAACAACGGCCTGACCAACGACAACCCGCTGCAACGCCATCTGCGGGACGTGCTGTGCTCCCGCGTCCACACCCCGCAGGACGACTCGGTGCTGCTCGGCACCGGGCGCGCCGCCCTCGATCTCGGCGGGTCCGCCCGCTGACCCCCTTTTCGCTTTCTCTTCCGCTCCCTCTCACGAAAGGCCCCAGCAGCCATGCCTGTTGAGTTCATCGGCATGATCGGCACCCGCGACGTCTCCGAGGTCCGTCCTCCGTCCGGGCCGGTCGTCGACCCCGACTACACGCGGCGGTTCGCCCTCGCCCACGAGGAGGCGGGCTTCGACCGCGTCCTGATCGGCTACGGCTCCGGCAGCCCCGACGGTACGCAGGTCGCCGCCCATGTCGCCGCGCACACCGAGCGGTTGGGCCTGCTGGTGGCGCACCGCCCCGGCTTCGTCGCCCCGACCCTTGCGGCCAGGACCTTCGCCACCCTCGACCAGTTCTCCGGCGGGCGCACCGCGGTGCACATCATCACCGGCGGGCACGACGCCGAGCAGCGCAGGGACGGCGACCACCTCGGCAAGGACGACCGCTACACGCGGACCGACGAGTACCTCGACATCCTCAAGTCCGCCTGGACCAGCACGGAACCGGTCAGCCACGAGGGCCGCTTCTACCACTACGAGGACTACCTCTCCGAGGTGCGCCCGGTCACCGAGCCCCGCATCCCGCTGTACTTCGGCGGCTCGTCCGAGGCGGCCTACCGGGTCGGCGGCAAGCACGCCGACGTCTTCGCGCTGTGGGGCGAACCGCTGGCGGAGACGGCGGAGCAGATCGCGTCCGTGCGGGCCGCGGCCGAGGCGGCGGGCCGCACCGAGCCGCCGCGGATCAGCGTCTCCTTCCGGCCGATCCTCGGCCGTACCGAGGAGGAGGCGTGGGACCGCGCGCACCGCATCCTGGACACCATCAACTCCCGCGGCGCGGCGGGGTCGTTCGTCGGCAGCCGCCGCACGACCCTGCCGGTCGGCCCGGACGCCCAGCCGCAGAACACCGGCTCGCAGCGGCTGCTCGCCGCCGCGGCCAAGGGTGAGCTGCACGACCGCGCGCTGTGGACCCCCACCGCCAAGGCGACCGGGGCGGCGGGCAATTCGACCGCCCTGGTCGGCACGCCGGAGACCGTCGCCCAGGCGCTGCTGGACTACGTGGACATCGGCGTCACCACGCTGCTGATCCGCGGCTACGACCCGCTGGACGACGTGATCGACTACGGCCGCGACCTGCTGCCGCTAGTCCGGGCCGAGGTGGCCCGGCGCGACGCGGACGCGACGGGCGTGTCCGGCTCCGCTCCCGCGGTCGCCGCCGTGAGCGGTGCCCGATGAGCGCCCCGGTCGGCCTCGCCGAGGCCACCGGCGACCCGGTGCACCCGCGAGTCCCGAGCCCGGCGGAGGAGGCCGCGCCGGTCGCGGACTGGTACCCGGCCGCGGGCCTGGCGCACCGCGGCACCGTCGTCCTGCTCCCCGGGCGCGGTGAACACCCGGGCGTGTACGAGCGGTTCGGCCGACGGCTGGCGGCCGACGCGTATGTCGTCCACGTACTCGACGTGCCTGAGGACGGCGATCCCGAGCCGGTCGCGGGCGCCGTCGAAGCGATCGCGGCGGGCGCGGCCAGGCCGCTGGTGCTGGCCGGTTCCGACAGCGGGGCCCTGCACGCGCTGGCAGCCGCGGGGCGTACGGGCGTCGCACCGGACGCGCTGCTGCTCGCCGGGGCGCCGGAACCGGGCGCGGCGGCCGGGTGGGACGACGAGCTGGCCGTACGCACGGCGTGCCCGACGCACCGGGGGCGGCTGGACGCCGATCCGCTGTTCGTCGCCGGCGCCCTCGCCGCCCCCGTCCCCGGCGCGCTGGCCGAGGCCGCCGACGCGGCGCTCACAGCCGGGCTCCCGTTCCCGGCCCTCGTGCTGCACGGCGCGGCCGACCCGGTCTCCGCGCCGTCCGTCGCCCACTCCCTGGCCGCGCGGCTGCCCGCGGCGACCCTGGCCACGGTGACGGACGGCAGGCACGACGTGCTCAACGACATCCAGCACCGCAGTGTCGCCGCCCTCGTCGTCCAGTGGCTGGAGCGGCTGCGTATCGCTCCCTCGCTCCCGCCGATCCTCACGGTGACCCCGGTCGCCGCGCCCTGACGCCCCGCCATGTGCCGGGCCCCGTAAGGGGTCCGGCCACTCCCCTGGCATCCGACCCGGAAGGACCGCCCGTCATGACCGCGACCCCGTCGCTCGCCGCTGCCACCAACTCACCCGTGGATCACACCCGTTCCGCCGCCGGAGCGGTACGTCCGGCCGATCTGCTGCGGCGTACGCTGCGGCGGCAGGCGACGGCGGTGACCGTCGTGACCGTGCCGGGTCCCGCGGGATTCACCGCGACGTCCTTCACCTCGGCGTCCCTCGAACCGGCCCTGGTCTCCTTCTACTTGTCCACCACGGCGTCCACGGCGGGCGCCGTCAGGTCGGCCGACCGTTTCGCCGTGCATCTGCTCGGGTCCGACCAGGAGGACCTGGCGCGGGGCTTCGCGCGCAGTGGCGTGGACCGGTTCGTCGGGGTGGACTGGACACCGGACACGGGCGGGCTGCCGCTGCTGTCCGGGGTGCCGGCCTGGCTGACCGCCCGTACCGTGCACGTCCACGATGTCGGCGACCACTTCCTCGTGGTCGGCCATGTGGAGGACGCGGGCGGTCCCGGCGCGGACTCGCCGCTGGTCCACCACGACGGGGCGTTCGGCACCTTCCACACCGACCGGCCCCGCGCGTAACCGCGGCGGGCGTCGCGGGGGGGGTCCCGGCGTCAGGCCGCCTTCCGCGCCTCGATGAGGAAGCGGGTCACCGTGGCCGTGAACGACCCCTCGGACGTGATGTGTTCGTGCAGGGCGCGCAGGGTGTCGCGGTGCTCGGCGACCGTGAAGCCGGGGACCATCCAGATGACCTTGCGCAGGTAGTAGACGACCGCGCCGATGTCGTGGAATTCCATTCGCAGCGACTCGGCGCGCAGGTCGACCACCTCGAGTCCGGCCGCGGCGGCGCCCGCACGCGCCAGGTCGGGGTGGCGCGCGCCGCGCACCGCGTCGGGCTGCTCTCCGAGGAAGAACTCCACGAGTTCGAACGCGCTGGCCGGGCCGACCTGCTGGGAGAAGTACGTGCCGCCGGGGCGCAGGACGCGCGCGATCTCGTCCCACCACACCGTCACGGGGTGGCGGCTGGTCACCAGGTCGAACGCCTCGTCGGCGAAGGGCAGCGGGGGCTCGTCCGTGTCCGCGACGACGACCGCGCCGCGCGGGTGCAGCAGCGCGGTCGCCTTGGCCACATTCGGCGGCCACGACTCGGTCGCGGCCATCAGCGGCGGCAGCGCGGGCACCGCGGCGAGCACTTCGCCGCCGCCGGTCTGGATGTCGAGCGCGGCCGACGCCCGGCCGAGACGCTCGCCCATCCGCCGCTGATACCCCCACGACGGCCGCTGCTCGGTGGCCCGCCCGTCCAGCCAGGAGAAGTCCCACCCGTCGACCGACACCGAGTCGGCCTCCGCCACCAGCGCGTCGAAGTCACGTTCCATCCCGGCATCATCGCCGCAGGCCGCCCGCCGGACCACTCGATTAACCCGTGCCTCGACCACACCCGGACCTCGACCAGCCCGGGCTCGGGCTTCGAACACACCCGGGCCGCGACCACACCCGGGCCTCGACCACACCCGGGCCGCGACCACCTCAGGCTTCGACCACCTCGGACCTCGACCAGCCCGGGCCTTGATCAACCGGCGCTTGGGCCACGGGCCGCACCTGAGGAGCCGGCCAGCAAGGGGGGGCCGTCCCGCGCCGGAGGCGGCCCCTGCCGCTCAGCGCACCGGCACCCCGCCGTAGCCCTGGACGATCGGCCGCCAGGTCGGCTGGAACTGGGGAAGGGTCGAGCCGACCGCCCACGCGGTGGGTGTGCCGGGCAGCGGGTGCGGCACGGCGGCCACGCCGAAGAGCGAGGCACCCTGGCCCGCCGCGTCGGTCGCCGCGGGCTCGGCGTGCCAGGCCGCGCCGTCCCAGCGCATGGTGAACGCCGGTGTGGCCACGCCCTGTTGCTCGCCGACGGCGATCAGGCCGTGCTCGCCGTACGCGGTGACGCCGTGCAGGTCCGCGTGGACGGCGGGCCCCGCGACCTCCGTCCACGTACGCCCGTCCCAGTGCAGGGTCAGCGGGGAGTTCGTGCCGTCCGGCGTGCTGCTCCCGCCGACCGCCCACACGTCGTCGGGGCCGAGCACGGCGACGCTCTCCAGCGACTCGCCGCGGCCGGCGGTGTGCGGCGTCGGCACGATCCGCCAGGCCGCGCCGTCCCAGCGCTCGACGAGCGGGCGGCCCTCACCCCGCGCGTCGTAGACGACGCCGACGGCCCAGACACGACCGTCGCCGTCGGCCGCCGCACCCGACAGCAGCGCGTCGCCGCCAGGCTCCGGGGTGGCGACCGACGACCAGGCGCGCCCGTTCCAGTGGTACGCCAGCGGGCGCGGCGCGCCGATCCGGTCCTGCGCGGTGACGCCGACCGTCCAGAGGTCGTCCGGGCCGGTGCCCGCGAGCGCCGACGGGTACGCCGACCGGTCGGCGGCCTCCGCGGGCAGCGGGACCTCCTGCCAGCGGCGGCCGTCGAAGTGCTCGGCCAGCGAGCGGTCCTGGAACGCCGCGGCGTCGTTCCAGGAGCCGACAGCCCAGACGTCACGGGCGGACAGCGGCAGTACGGCGTCGAGCTTGCCGTTCGCCGCCGCGCCGCCGGACGGCCGGTGGGCGAGCGGGCCGGTGGCGTTCCACCGGGCGCCGTCGAAGCGCTCGGCGACGGGGACGTTCACGCCCGACGGGTCCTCGCGGTAGCCGACCGACCACGCGTCGAGCGAGTCGCGGGCCGCCACGGCGCGCAGTTCCTCGTCCCGCTCGGGCCCGGCCGCGCGGCGGCTGCGCCACACCGGCAGGTCGGGGCCGCCGGGCGCGGGCGCGGCAGCGGAAGCGTCCGGCACCGGGGCGAAGGCCGAGCCCCGTACCCCGTCGCCGGGCGCCGCCGTCGCCGTCGCCGCGCCCGCTCCCGTTCCGGCGAGCGCCGCCGCAGCCGTGAGGGCCGCCACGGCGAGCACTCCGCCGCGCGCCCGCCTCGGGCCGAGGCCCCGCGTCAGTCGCCGTCCCCGTCGTGTCCGCATCCCGCTGCCGCCTCCGTCGTCGTGTCGCGCGCCGTCCGGGCGTCCGAACGGCCCGGTTCCGGCTTCGACACTGCCCTACGCGGCGGCGCGGGTGCGGCTGCCCACGCCGGGCGTTACGGTGACGCACCGTCAGCGGAGCAGGACGGCGGCGGCCCCGGACGGTGCGTCAGAACTGCACGTCAGCGCAGGAGTAGAAGGCGTTCGCGGTGTCCGCGATGGTCCAGACGCCGACGATGAGCTGCTTGCCGCTCAGCCCGCTGGGGATCGTGCCCTGGTGGACGACGGTGGCGGGCGGCTGGGAGCCGTTGTAGGGGATCTTCAGGAAGGGCGTGGTGTTGAGCATCGCCCGGGTGAGCGGCTTCTTCGGGTCGTACCCGGCCTTGGTCAGGTAGTACGAGAAGTCGGTCGTCGAGTGCCGGGCGGTCAACTTCCAGGTGAAGGTGTAGCTCTGACCGCCCGTCACGTGCGTGGCGGGCCAGCCGCCGTTGCGCGGGTCGTCGAGCTGGGCGAAGCGGCTGTTGGCGCCGCTGCAGATCTTGCCGTCGGCGGGACCGCCGGCCGGGAAGCCCTTGGGGCCCTCGACGCTCTGCGGCTCGTACTGGATGTCGCCGCAGTTCGTGACGGTCCCGGCGGCGCACAGCGCCTGGCGGCTGGGCGGGGTGCTGATGTAGCCGTGACTGCTGGCGCTTCCGGTGGCGAGCACGAACGAACCGGCGACGCCGAGCCCGATCACGGCCGCACTGATCTTCTTGCGCATGGCGTACTCCTTGAGAACGTGGGGGAGTTCCGCGGATGTCTACGGTCGTACGCGGCCCGGACCTGCCCGTGCGGCACAAGACCACACCGATCCAGGTCTAGACCAAGTCGCACCCTAGTCCCAGGATTTAGTCATGTCCACACCAAGAATCAGCCGTGCGGCGGCGCAATGTGTCCGCTACGCACGGCGGCCCGGCGAGCGGGTCTCCCCGCTCGCCGGGCCGCCGCGAGGCGCGACCGGACGGTGCGTCAGGTCGCCGTGCAGGTCAGCACGGGAACGGCGTTCCCGCCGCTGTACGTGCCCTGGAATCCGAAGTGGGTCTCGGCGGACGGCGCGAGGGCGCCGTTGTAGGCGAGACTCGCCGCGGTCACCGCCGCGCCCGACTGGGCGACGGTGGCGTTCCAGGAGCTGGTGACGCGCTGGCTGCCGGGGTAGGTCCACGACACCGTCCACGAACGCGTCGCCGACGTACCGCTGTTGGCCACCGTCACATCGGCAGTGAAGCCGCTCCCCCAGTCGTTGCTCACCGTGTAGCTGGCGGAACAGCCGCTGCCGCCACCGCCGTTGGACCCGTTGGAGGTGGTCGCGGTGACCGGCGCCGAGGCGGCGGAGGTGTTGCCCGCCGCGTCGCGCGCCTTGACGGTGTACGTGTACGCCGTCGCGGGGGTCAGCCCCGAGTCGGTGTACGACCGGCCTGCGGTCGTCCCCACCAACGCGCCGCCGCGGTAGACGTCGTACGCCGTCACCCCGACGTTGTCGGTCGCCGCCGACCAGCCCAGGGAGACCGAGGTCGCCGTGGTCCCGGTGACGTTGAGGCCGCCGGGCGCGGTCGGCGCCTGGGTGTCGGAGCCGGTGCCGCCGGAGCCCGCCGCGCTCGCGCTGAAGGAGAAGCCGGTGGTGGCCAGACCCTGGCCGCCCTGCCAGACCTCGAAACCGGCCTCTGCGTCGATGAGGTAGTGCGCCGGGTCGACCGAACCGCGGCCGACCGCGTCGTCGATCAGCGCCTTGACGTCGAGGTTCGAGACCGAGGTCCCGCCGCCCTGCAACACGTAGGAGATGATCTTCCACGAGGTCTGACGGCCGGTCCACACGTCCCAGTTGTGACCCGCGGCGGCCGACGTGCCGCTCTTCCCGCCGAACGGCTGCACCCCGCCACGGCTGTTGAGCCAGATCATGATCTCGGTGCCGTCCGGCTGACCGGCCGTGGTCGGCGTCGAGTTGATCCACAGGTCGTACGCGACGTCGTAGGCGCCGGACGCCGGTTGCACCGTGCTCCACGAGGAGACCGCGCTGCCCAGCTTGCTGATCTGGATCGGCATACCGCTGTTCGGCGTGCAGTCGCCCCAGTGGCAGCCCTTGAAGAGCGAGGGATACGTGGCGGGCGCGCCGTTCGTCGGCAGGTTGAAGTCGGCCGTCGCCAGCGACCACGCGGTGCCGCTGGAGTACGTGACGCACTGCTGCGCGGTGGAGTTCCACTCGTTGGCCTGGAGCGTGTACTCGCCACCGGCCACCGGGAGGGTGCCCTGCGGCGCGCAGGTCGAGACGGGGTCGGCGTGCGCGGTCGTCGCGGTGGTCAGCGGCAGCAGCAGCGCCGCGACGGCGGCGAGCACCGCGACCGCCGGGCGCAGCCGGCTGAGCCGCCGGAGCGGATGGGGCCGGTTCCGACGGAGCGGACGGGGCGGACGGGGCAGCCGGGGCCGTGCGAGCGGCCCGGAGCGAGGACGGGCGGGATGACGTGTCACTGGTAAGTCCCTTCACCAGTTCGTGGGGGGATGGGTGACGGCTCGGCAGCGCAGGCCACAATGGGAGCGCTCCCATGCCACCGCGTTCATGAAGCCAGGCCCCTCCCCCGGCGTCAAGGGGCTCCGCATGGCGGAGGGTCCCCGCCGTCCGCGTACCGCGAGACCACACCGTGCCCGCACAGCGAAAGGCCCCGCTCACGCGACGTCGGCGGGGCGGGGCGGGGCGGGGTCGGTCAGTCCGCGGCTCCGGCCGGGACGGGAGCGCCGCCGAGGTAGCAGCGGATAGCCGTGCCGTCGGGGGCGGCGTGGACGCGGACGAGGTCCGCGATGTGATTGACCATCAGCAGACCGCGACCGCCCGGACGGCCGTTCGGAGGCAGGCGGCGGCCCGCCATCGGGTCGCTGAGCCTGCCGCCGTCGCGGACCTCGCAGACCACCTGGTCGTTCTCGGTCCACAGCCGGATCGTGCCGGAACCGCCGCCGTGCAGAACGCTGTTGGTGATGAGTTCGGAGACCGCGAGGGCCAGGTCGTCCAGCCGGGTGCCGGTCAGGCCGAAGCCGCCCGCCAGCCGGACGGCGAAGCGCCGCGCGTCGCGCAGGCGTTGGTCGTCGAAGGCGAAGGACGCGGCGTCCCGCGGCTCGGGCAGCGGGGTGTTGCCGGAGGCGACGGCGTGGTCCGGCGCGTAGCGGTCGCTGGGCCGCTCGCGGCCCGCCTCGATCACCACCGGATGGGTGGCGTGCGCGTCGTCCAGGACGTCGGGGGCGAGCCCGGCCGCGTCGTACGGACACAGGATCGTCACCTGCCGCCCGGCGAATGCGGTGTTGATCAGCGCCTCGTGCTGGACGCAGGCCGGGTACTCCAGCGCGGTGCGCCCCGGCCAGATCGGCTCGCCGATGATCCGGACCGGACCCGGCGGCTGCGCGTCGCAGAAGGCGCGGAGCACGGCCGGAATGATGCGCCCGGGGTTGCGCCCGGCCTTGGTCATGTCGATGAAGCGCACGGCGCCCGCGTCGGCCCCGAGGGCGGTACGCAGCAGGCCGAGTCCGACGGGCGGGGCCGCGACGGCGACCGGTTCGCCCGCGGCGAGGCCGTCCCGTACGAAGGGGACGGTGCCCTCCAGATACTCGCGCGCGCCGCGGTAGAACAGAGCGGGATGGGAGAAGTTCCGGGCAGGACTGATCACGGCGCCACCGTTCGCGACATCGCACGGCAGCGTCCCGGTGGCGTTTCCCACGCCTCTCGCGTCGGCCTCGGCGCCCCCTGACGCCGGCCGACCGCGATGTCCACCCTGAATGCCCCCTTCGGACACCTGCGGTTTTTTCGGACACCCCTTGACAGCGGTTTCGGACAACAGTGCTGTCACCGCCAGTATGCTCCTCGCCCGACGATCATCAACGCCGGGAGCCGCCTGGCCGCCGTCCGCGCCCGCAGCGGGGGCCGCTCCCCCGGAGAACCGACCGGTCCCGCACCGCTCCGCGCCGGTCCCGCACCAACTCCGCACCGGTCCTACGCCACTCCGCGTGGCCGGAACTGGACGCTGATCCGCCCGCCCACCGCTCCCCGCGTCTTCGGCACCGCGTGATCCCAGGTCCGCTGACAGGAGCCGCCCATCACGATCAGGTCGCCGTGGCCCAGCGGCTGCCGGACGGTGCTCCCGGCGCCCCTGCCGCCGCGCGGCCTGAGCAGCAGCGGGCGCGGCTCCCCCAGGGACACGATGGCGACCATCGTGTCGTGGGTGCCGCCGCGCCCGAAGCGGTCGCCGTGCCAGGCCACGCTGTCCCGGCCGTCGCGGTAGAAGCACAGTCCGGCGCTGACGAAGGGCTCGCCCAGTTCGGCCGCGTAGTGCGCGCTGAGCCGCGCGCGGGCGTCGGTGAGCACGTCGGCGGGCAGCGGGTCGCCCTCGCGGTAGTGGGCGAGGAGGCGGGGTACGGCCACCACGTTGTCGTACATCCGGCGCCGCTCCTCGCGCCAGGGGACCTCCGCGGCCAGTTCCGCGTAGAGGTCGTCGGCGCCGCTCAGCCATCCGGGGAGCGTGTCGATCCAGGCGCCCTGTCCGAGGTGGGTGCGGCGGGCTCCCTCCAGGTCACCGAGGCCCGGAGCGCCGCCGCCGAAGATGGACGCCTGCTGAGGGGACGGGTGGCTCATGCCCCGAGCCTACCTCGACTGTCGCACGCCTGTTCTATTGTGTGCCGTGTGTCGAACGCGTGTGCCGGATGTCTGCCGGGCACACGTCGGGCATACGTCCGGCACACGCCGGGCGTTCCCGCCCGGTTCGCCGCAGGATGGAGAACATGCTGTTCGCCGAGGTCGCCCGTGTCTCGTACGAGGTCGCGCACACATCAGCGCGGACCCGCAAGACGGCGCTGCTGGCCGAGTTCTTCCGGGCCATGGAGCCCGAGGACGTGCCGGTCGCCATCGCGTATCTGGCCGGACGCCTGCCGCAGGGGCGGCTCGGCGTCGGCTGGGCGGCGCTGCGGGACCGCGCCGAGGCCGCCGCGGAGCCGACGCTGACCGTACGGGCGGTGGACGAGGCGCTGACGGCCGTCGGCGCGGTCGCGGGCGCCGGGTCGCAGGGCCGGCGGCGGGACCTGCTCCAGGGCCTGCTGGGCGCGGCGACCGAGCGGGAGCAGGAGTTCCTGGTCGGGCTGCTCACCGGCGAGGTCAGGCAGGGCGCGCTGGACGCCGCGGCGGCGGAGGGCCTGGCCGCCGCGACCGGCGCGCCTGCCGCCGGCGTACGCCGCGCGGTGATGCTCGCGGGCGCCCTCGAACCGGTCGCGCGGGCCCTGCTGGCGCGCGGCCCCGACGCGCTCACCGAATTCGCCCTCGCGGTCGGCCGGCCGCTGCTGCCGATGCTGGCGTCCTCCGCCAAATCGGTCGCCGCGGCGGTCGCCAAGGCGGGGCCCTGCGCGATCGAGGAGAAGATCGACGGCATCCGTGTCCAGGTGCACCGCGACGGCGAGTCGGTCCGGATCTTCACCCGCACGCTGGACGACATCACCGAGCGCCTGCCGGAGGTCGTCGCGGCCGTCCGCGCGCTGGGCGCGGACCGTTTGGTCCTGGACGGCGAGGTGCTGGCGCTCGGCCCGGACGGGCGGCCCCGGCCGTTCCAGGAGACCGCGGGCCGTGTCGGCTCCCGCGTCGACGTGTCGGCGGCGGCCCGCGCCCTGCCGCTGACGGCGGTCTTCTTCGACGTACTCGCCGTCGGCGACGGGGACGCCACCGAGGACCTGCTCGACCGCGGCTACGACGAGCGGCACGCGGTGCTGGCCGGGCTCCTCCCCGAGGAGCTGCGGGTCCGGCGGACCGTCGTGTCGGACCCGGCGGACGAGGCGGAGCTGCGGGCCGCCGAGGACTTCTGGCGGGCCACGCTGGACCGCGGGCACGAGGGTGTGATGGTCAAGGCCGCCGACAGCGGCTACGCGGCCGGTCGGCGCGGCGCGTCCTGGATCAAGGTCAAGCCGGTGCACACCCTCGACCTGGTGGTGCTGGCGGTCGAGTGGGGCCACGGCCGCCGCACGGGAAAGCTCTCCAACCTCCATCTGGGCGCGCGCGACGGCGACGGCTTCGCCATGCTCGGCAAGACCTTCAAGGGCCTGACGGACGCGCTGCTCGACTGGCAGACCGAGCGGCTGCTCGCCCTGGCGGTCGGCCCCACCGACGGATACGTGGTCACCGTGCGCCCCGAACTGGTCGTCGAGATCGCCTACGACGGCCTCCAGACCTCGACCCGCTACCCGGCGGGCGTCACCCTGCGCTTCGCCCGCGTCGTGCGCTACCGCGAGGACAAGACGGCGGCCGAGGCCGACACGCTGGAGGCGGTACGGGCGGCGCACGGCGGGACGTGACGCGGACGGACGGCGCACGGCCGGACCTGCCGCGGACCGCCGGGCGGCGCGCCCTCCCGGTCAGGCCGCGCCCCGTCCCGGGCAGTCGGTCAGGCGGTCAGGCGGTCACGCGGTCACGCGGTCACGCGGTCACGCGGTCACGCGGTCACGCGGTCACGCGGTCACGCGGTCACGCGGTCACGCGGTCACGCGGTCACC
>NZ_JBIVIV010000022.1:0-4352 GCF_044749865.1 Streptomyces sp. NPDC088910 | reverse complement strand
GCGGTCACGCGGTCACGCGGTCACGCGGTCACGCGGTCACGCGGTCACGCGGTCACGCGGTCACGCGGTCACGCGGTCACGCGGTCACGCGGTCAGGCGGTCACGCGGCGCCGTGGTTCTCCAGCCGGAAGCGCGCCTCCTGCTCCTGGTCGCCCGCCGCGGTGCCGACCACCCGGACGGTGAACGCCTCGGCCAGGCTCTCCCGCAGCCGGTCCACCGCGCGGTAGCCGCCCTGGGCCGTGACCGTCAGCGACTCGCCGAGCCGCGCGGGTCCCGGCACCCCGAGGGTGCGGGACACGTCGAAGGTGGCACTCCAGACCATCGGCCGCCCGTCCGCGGAGTCCTGCGGGATGTCGTCGGGCTCGCGGTCCGAGGCGAAGCTGGTGTTCAGAGCGTCGAGAACGGTCTGCGCGTCCTCCTTCGCGCAACCGTCGAAGGTGACCGCTACCTGGGCTGACTCGTCTTGCGCCGTACTCACGGGGATTCCTTTCGGAGGAGGATGGTGGCGCGCGCACCCGATTTGCGCCACGGTCAGCACTTTTCCGCTGCGGGGCGGGCAAAACCCACGACTCCCGCGAATGGCGGCGTCCGCCACAATCAGAGGATGCCCCGACGTCAGAACCGCCGCCCGGCGGCCACCCGGCTCTCCCCTACGGCTCCCTGCCCGTGCGGACGGCCCGCCGCGTACGACGACTGCTGCGGCGCCCTCCACCAGGGACGGTCCGCCGCCACGACCGCGGAGCAGCTCATGCGGTCGCGGTACGCCGCCTTCGCCGTACGCGACGCCGCCTATCTGCTGCGTACGTGGCACTCCGGCACCCGGCCGCCGGGCCTGCGCTTCGACGGGGACGTGCGGTGGACCGGCCTCGACATCCTCGGTTCGACCGGCGGCACCGCCTTCCACACCGAGGGCACCGTCGAATTCCGCGCCCGCTTCCTGGCCGACGGCCAACCGGGTGACCAGTACGAGAACAGCCGCTTCGGCCGCGAGGACGGTGCGTGGGTGTACGTCGACGCGCTGCCCGAGCGCAGCGGATGACGGCCCTCGACCCGGCCGTACGCGCGGCCCTGGCGCGCGAGCTGCTGGCCGCGCTGGCCGCGTACTGCCCCGGCTCCCGGACCCGGCTGCGCGGCTCGCTGGCCTCGGGCACCGCCGATGCCTACAGCGACATCGACCTCGAATGGACCGTGCCGGGCGACCGCTTCGCCCACTGCGTCGACACCGCCGCCGTGGCGTTGGGGCGCGTCCGGCCGCTGGCCTCGCTCCGCGTCGACCCGGAGTCAGCCGCCGCCATGGGCGAGCGGCTGCTCTTCGCCGCCTTCCGCGGTCTTCCGCTCTTCTGGCGCCTGGACCTGTCCGTCCGCGCGGAGCCGGCCGGGTCGGCCACCGTGCCCGCGGCGCCCGCCACCGCCTGGTCCCCGGCCGCCAGCGCCCTGGCCAACGCCGTCGCCACCGTCAAGATGCTGCGCCGCGGCCGTCCCGATGCCGCCCGCGGCCTGCTCACCCGCGGTCTCGCGCGCGTCGGCGCGCCCGACCACCTCACCGACGGCGCCCTCGCCGACGTCCTGCGGCTGGCGGCCGCCGCCGTCGCGTACGACCCGTCGCAGGCCGGTCTGGCCGCCGCCGTGTCGGCGCTCGCCGAGGAGCGGCCGCGCCCCTGAAAACGGCTCCTAGGCCACCGGGCGGCGGGCGTCGTAGGCGACGAAGCCGCGCTGGAAGAGGCCGATCAGCGCGATGGCCGAGATGCACGCCAGGCCGCCGCCGACGACGGCGACGGTGGGCGTGAACAGGTCGGAGACGGAACCCGCGAGGAAGTCGCCGAGGCGGGGGCCGCCGACCACCACGACGAGGAAGACGCCCTGGAGGCGCCCGCGCATGTCGTCGGGGGCGGCGGATTGCAGCATGGTGTTGCGGAAGACCATCGAGACGGTGTCGGCGCAGCCCGCGAAGGCCAGGAAGAGCAGGCCCAGCCAGAGGTTGCGGGTGAGCCCGAAGACGGCGACGGCCGCGCCCCAGGAGCCGACGGCGAGCAGCACGGCGAAGCCCTGGCGGTGGACCCGGCCGAGCCAGCCGGAGAAGACACTGCCGAGGAGCGCGCCGACGGCGGGGGCGGCGGCGAGCAGGCCGACGGTGCGGGTGTCGCCGCCGAACCAGAGCCCGGCGACGGCGGGGAACAGCACGCGGGGCTGGGCGAGCACCATGGCGGCGAGGTCGGAGACGAAGGTGGTGCGCAGATTGGGCCGGGCGGCGAGGTAGCGCAGGCCCTCGATGACCGACGGGCGGCGACGGGCCGCGCCGTCCCCTTCGCCGGGGAGCATCGCGGGCAGCCGCCACATCGCGTAGAGGGAGGCGCTGAAGGCGGCGACGTCGACGGTGTACGCGGCCTGGTAGCCCCAGGCGCCCACGAGGACGGCGCCGAGCATGGGTCCTGCCATCTGGCCGACCCCGCCCGCGAGCGAGGCCAGCGCGTTGGCGGCGGGCAGCCGCTCGGGCGGCAGCAGGCGCGGGATCATCGAGGAGCGGGCGGGCGAGTTCATCGCGAAGCAGACCGCCTGGAGCGCGACGACGGCGTAGAGCAGTGCCACGGACCTGAGATGGCCGAAAGCCGCCGCGGCCAGCACGCCGGAGCAGACGGTGGAGCCGGCGGCCGTGATCAGGCCGAGCTTGCGCCGGTCGACCGCGTCGGCGACGGCGCCGCCGTACAGGCCGAAGACGATCAGCGGGACGAGCGAGAAGAGGCCGACCAGGCCGACGTAGAAGCTGGAGCCGGTGATCGCGTAGACCTGGAGCGAGACGGCCATCGCGGTCATCTGAGAGCCGATGTACGACACGGTGTTGCCGAACCACAGGCGGCGGAAGTCCGGGTGCTCGCGCAGCGGGCTCACATCGGCCAGCAGCCGGCGGCGGGGCTTGGCCGGCGGCGCGGATATCTCCGGCTTTCCGGATATTTCACGCGCGCGTGACCCGGATGGCGCAGGCCCCTCGTCTCGGTCCTCTTCGCTGTTGAGCACGAGGAACCGTAGCAACCATGCGCCGCACGGCAGCGGCCAGGGCCGGTTTCGCACGCGCGCACGGCACTTCGCCACTGTGCGTAGCGCGCCGGAAACCGGCTGGTGACGGAGGACGGGCAGGCTTACGCTGTGCGGGACGAACCGGTCTCAGGGGATGTACCGAACCCCGGGGCCCGTCCCGGAACGAGTCGCCCACCTCGGCCGCGCTCCGGTCCTCCCCTTCGCCCCCGGGCGTGGGGGGCCCAAGGCGCCACCGCGTCCGTACCGCCCGAAGAGCCATCCCACCGGGCGCCGGGCGCGGTCGGACGGCCGCGTCGGGTGTCGCCGGTCCACGCGACGCAAAGGAGTGCGCGGTGTCACCTGATCAACTGAAGCGCAATGAGTCGGCCGAACGAGGCGGCGACGGTGCCTCGCTCCTGGCCGAGGAACGCCCCCTGGACACCTGGTCCCGGTGCGCGCCGATCCGCCTCGCCGGTTAC
The DNA here is from genome assembly GCF_044749865.1 of Streptomyces sp. NPDC088910. Taxonomy (NCBI): domain Bacteria; kingdom Bacillati; phylum Actinomycetota; class Actinomycetes; order Kitasatosporales; family Streptomycetaceae; genus Streptomyces; species Streptomyces sp. NPDC088910. The sequence continues at coordinate 861 of NZ_JBIVIV010000022.1, read as the reverse complement.
GAGGACGATCTGACGGAGACCCACATCCTGCGCGGCATCGACTAGAAGGCCGCCCGGACGACACCGCGTCCGACAAGCAGTCAGCTGTCGACCTGTCGCCGCGTCATGTCGTGGCGACAGGTCGACTCGTCGGTACGTCGGTACGTCGACACCCGGTGTTCGACAACCGGCCGCCCGGCGCCCGCGCGAGCGGCATTCCCTCGGCACAGCGGCGAAGACGAGTCGAACATCACGTTCACCGGCCCCCGTTGTGGACATGAGTGTCATGTACCGTGAAGGGACTACTACTTCGCACCCCTCGACCCCTATCCGGGGCCTGCGCAAAGACGCGACGAAGAAGAGGGTGCGGCCCGGCAGGCAATTTTTCTCGCCGCTTTCACGCATGGAACAGCGTGGGCCGGGCAGGCGCGTCCCGACTTCGCCGACATCGAGGAGTACGACGATGCTGATGGCCCACCCGACCGTCCTTCGGAACCTGGTGGAACGCTACGAGACGCTGACCGCTGAGGTCGAGACGGCGAAGTCCGTCGACCCGCGCGTGCGGCAGCAGCTCCAGGACACGGCGTACACGCTGTGCGTGTCGACCGGCACCCGGGAGATCGCCCCGGCGCTGGCCGCCGCCCGCGTGCACATGGAGCGCCACCTGTTCATGGACGAGGACGACGAGACCGAGGACGCTTCGGCGGCCTGAAGCCGGACCCCACGACAGACGTCACAGCGGCGGGGGGCCCCCCCCCGGGGGGCCCCCCGGGGGGGGGGGGGGGGGCGCGGGGGGGGGGGGGGGGGCGGGGGCGGGGGGGGGGGGGGGGGGGGGGGGGGGCGGAGGGGCGAGACAAGGGGGGGGGGGGGGGGCGGCCGGGG
>NZ_JBIVIV010000021.1:0-79523 GCF_044749865.1 Streptomyces sp. NPDC088910 | reverse complement strand
GGCCCCGGCGGCGACAGCTCCGCCTTCCAGGCGTTCACGAGCTGCCTCAAGGACCACGGCGTCACCCGCCCCCCCCCCCCCCCCCCCCCCCCCCCCCCCGGGGGGGGGGGGGGGGGGGGGGGCCCCCCCCCCCCCCCCCCCCCCCCCCGCCGCGGCGGTTCACGGACACCGCGCGAACCGGGTACGTGCCGAAGGCGGCCGGTCGCTCACGCCTGCGCGGAGCCCGGCGCCCGGTACATGTACGACGTCTCCTGCCGCCGCGAGGCGATCCGCCAACCGCCGCCGTCCCGCGCGAAACCGTCCACGTACCAGAAGCCGCACAGCAGCACACCGCGCTCGGCGGCCTTGCCGCCCTCGGGCAGGACGAGCGGGTTGAGGCACATGGTGCGGCCCGTCGCGCGGTCCCCGTCGAGCCGGATCGCGCAATTCCCGAGCAAATGCTGATATCCGGGAAAACGCGGCATGACGGCCGCGAGAAATTCCTTGATCTCCGGCAGAGTTCCACGCGGTCCGCCCGTCGCCGTGTAGTCGAGGACCGCGTCCTTGGTGAAGACCGCGTCCAGCAGCGGCCATTGGCCGGTGTCCACCGCGTGGCTGTATTCGATCAACAGATCCTGGATTTCCAGCCGGTCGGAGATATCGCCGAGCGAGAGCATGCGGCCCCTCCTGCCCGCGCCCGGACGGACGCGTGGGCACCGCATGGATGGCACGCGCCACCGGAGAAGTCAAGACACCTGACAGGCGCGGAGTATGGGAATACCCGGAGAACCCTCCGCCCACGCCCGGTCCGCGACCCGAGCCGCCTAGGATCGAGGGATGGATCTTCGATGGCCGCGACGCAAGAGGTGGTTCGCCGCCGCGGGGGCGCTCGTGGTGCTGGTGGCGGGCGGCGTCGCGGTCGGTACGGCGACCGCGTCCGGCGACGGCGGCTCGGTGCACCGCAGCGATGCGATGCTCGACGGCGCCGGGGGTGTACGCCTGGACACCTCGTACTTCACCTCGGGCGGTCCCGGCAGGCGGCCCGCCGTACTGCTCGGGCACGGCTTCGGCGGCAGCAAGGACGACGTGCGCGGCCAGGCCGAAGCGCTCGCCCGGCACGGCTACGCCGTACTGACCTGGTCCGCGCGCGGCTTCGGGCACTCCACCGGACGCATCGGGCTCAACGCGCCGGACGGCGAGGTCGCCGACGTCGGCAAGCTCATCGACTGGCTCGCGGACCGCCCCGACGTGCGGCTCGACGCGCCGGGCGACCCGCGGGTCGGCATCTCCGGCGTCTCGTACGGCGGCGCGATCTCCCTGCTCGCCGCCGGTTACGACCAGCGCATCGACGCCATCGCGCCGCGCATGACGTACTGGAATCTGAGCGACGCGCTCTTCCCGAACGACGTCTACAAGAAGCTGTGGGCCGGCATCTTCTTCTCCAGCGGCTCCACCCCGCTGGACGCGGCAGCGGGCGGCGACCGGACCCCGGACACAGGCGCGGGCACAGGCACGGGCACGCCCACGCCCACCGGAGCGCCGACGACCGCCGACCCCCTCTGCGGCCGGTTCGAACCGTCCGTCTGCGCGCTCTACCAACGCGTGGCCCAGGCGGGAAAGCCCGACGCCGCCGCCCGCGCGCGACTCGACGCGCTCAGCCCGTCCGCGGTCGGCTCCCGTATCAAGGTCCCCGCGCTGATCGTGCAGGGCCAGACCGACTCGCTGTTCACCCTCGCCCAGTCCGACGCGATGGCCAAGGCGATCAAGGCCAACGGCGCACCCGTGACCGTCGACTGGATCGCGGGCGGACACGACGGCGGCAACACCGAGAACGGCAGGATCGACCAGCGGGTCACCGCCTGGTTCGACCACTACCTCAAGGGCGAGACGTCCACGAGCACGGGACCCGCCTTCCGGGTCACCCGCACCGGCGGCCTCAACTCCACCGACGGCAGCGTCACCCTGCGCGGCGCGAGCGGCGACAGCTACCCCGGCCTCGACGGATCGGGCAGCCGGAAGATCGCGCTCGCCGGCTCCGCCCAGCGGATCACCAACCCGGCGGGCGGCGCCCCGCCCGCGATCTCCGCCGTCCCCGGCCTCGGCGCGCTCACCCAGCTCTCCTCGGTCGGCGCCGGCATCTCCCTGGACTTCCCCGGCCAGATCGCGGTGTTCGAGTCCGCGCCGCTGCGCGACGGCGCCCAGCTCACCGGAGCGCCGTCGGTGCGGGTGAAGGTCGCCACCGACGCGCCCGACGCCGTGCTCTTCGCGAAGCTCTACGACGTCACGCCCGGCGGCAAGGAGACCCTGCCCGCCTCGCTCGCCGCCCCCGTACGCGTCGTCGGGTCCGGGCAGGGCACCACCGTCACGGTCCGACTGCCCGCCGTCGACCACGACTTCGCGGCCGGGCACCGACTGCGCGTGGTGCTGTCCACCACCGACCTCGGCTACGCCTCCCCGGCCGCGCCCGCGGCCCTGACCGTCTCGCTCGCGTCGCCGACACTCACCCTGCCCACCGACACCGGGCTCCGCGCCGACGCCACCTCGGTCGCGTGGTGGGCCTGGGCGCTGCCGCTGATCGCGCTGGCCGTGGCCGCCGTCCTGCTGCTCACCGGCCGCCGCCGGGTCCGCCCGCGCCCGGCCGACCCGGCGCTCGCCGCGGTCCCGTTGCAGATCACCGGCCTCAGCAAGCGGTACGCGAAGTCCGTCGACCAGTACGCCGTACGCGACCTGTCCTTCCGCGTCGAACCCGGCCAGGTGCTCGGCCTGCTCGGGCCGAACGGCGCGGGCAAGACCACCACCTTGCGGATGCTGATGGGCCTGATCCGTCCCGACGAGGGCGAGATCCGGGTGTTCGGCGAGGCGGTACGGCCCGGCGCGCCCGTGCTGTCCCGGCTCGGCGCCTTCGTGGAGGGCGCCGGATTCCTGCCGCATCTGTCCGGCCGCGCCAACCTCGACCTGTACTGGCAGGCCACCGGCCGCCCGGCGCAGGACGCCCACCTGGCGGAGGCCCTGGAGATCGCGGGCCTCGGCGACGCGCTGGAACGGGCCGTGCGCACCTACTCGCAGGGCATGCGGCAGCGACTGGCCATCGCGCAGGCGATGCTCGGCCTGCCGGACCTGCTGATCCTCGACGAGCCGACCAACGGACTCGACCCGCCGCAGATCCGCGAGATGCGCGAGGTGCTGATCCGCTACGCGCAGGCGGGCCGGACCGTGATCGTCTCCAGCCACCTGCTGGCCGAGGTCGAGCAGACCTGTACGCATCTGGTGGTCATGGACCGCGGGCGGCTGGTCACGGCCGGTCCCGTCGCCGACATCATCGGCTCGGCGGACACCGTACTGGTCGGGACCGACGGCGAACTGCCGCAGAGCGCGGTCGAGAAGGTCGCCGCACTGCCCGGGGTCGCCACCGCGGTCCGCGAGGAGGACGGTCTGCTCGCGGTGCTCGACGGCCTGACCCCGGCGCAATTCGTGGCCGAACTCGTCCGTCTCGACGTGCCCGTGGCCCAGGTCGGGCCGCACCGCCGCCTGGAGGACGCCTTCCTGACCCTGATCGGAGGCTCCTCGTGAGCGCCGCACCCGCCATGCCCGCCCCCGCGCCCGCACCGGACGGGTCACCGGCCCGCGCCACCGCGCCCGGCTACCGCCCCGGCCGTACGCTGCGGCTGCGCGTCGAGGCCAGGCGGCAGTTGCGCAGGCGCCGCACGATGATCGTGGCCGCGCTGCTCGCCGCGCTGCCGTTCATCCTGATCGCCGCCTTCGCGATCGGCGGCACCCCGAGCGGCGAGGGCAGGAACGGCCCGACGCTGATCGACACCGCCACCGCCTCGGGCGCCAACTTCTGCGCGACCTGCCTGTTCGTCTCCGCGGGCTTCGTCCTCGTCGTGCCGGTCGCGCTCTTCTGCGGCGACACCGTGGCCTCGGAGGCGGGCTGGTCCTCGCTGCGCTATCTGCTGGCCGCGCCCGTGCCGCGGACCAGGCTGCTGGCCGTGAAGCTCACTGTGGCGCTGGGCTTCAGCGCGGCCGCGCTCGTCCTGCTGCCCGCGGTCGCGCTGGTGGCGGGCACCGTCGCGTACGGCTGGGGGGACCTGGAACTGCCGACCGGCGGGGCGCTGGCGTCCGGTGAGGCGCTGCCGCGGCTGGCGGTCGCCGTGATCTACATCTTCGTGAGCCAACTCGTCACGGCCGCGCTCGCCTTCTGGCTCTCCACGGTCACCGACGCGCCGCTGGGCGCGGTCGGCGGCGCGGTCGGCCTCACCATCGTCGGCAATGTGCTGGACGCCGTGACCGCGCTGGGGCGGTGGCGCGACGTGCTGCCCGCGCACTGGCAGTTCTCCTGGGCGGACGCGCTCCAGCCGACGATGGAGTGGTCCGGCATGCTCCAGGGCACCTCGGTGTCGGTCTCGTACGCGATCGTGCTGACGGCGCTGGCCTTCCGCGGCTTCCGCACCAAGGACATCGTGTCCTGACCCGCCGTCGGCCGTGTCGTGACGTGGCGTGACGCCGCCGCATGACAGCGCGCCACGACGCCTCGTCATGGCATGCCCATGAAATAACCAAGGGACGGCCATCCGGAGTAAAGCGGTCGGCAGCAAACGGCGAAGTCTCTTGTCCTGGGCATGATCTGTGGGTGTGATCGCGGCATCCGTCTCGTGCGGTCGCACTCCACACAAGGAGAGTCCATGCGCAGATTCCGTCCGCGGCCCCGCGCCGCGGTCGCGGCGGCAGGGGTCACCGCCCTCGCCGCCGCCGCTTTGACAGCCGCTCCCGTCGCCGGGTCCGCCACCGCCGCCCCGGCGCGTACCGCACCGGTGGTGAAGGCCGTGCCCGCGGTCACGGGACACCGGCTGGTGAGCGGGGTGAGCAGCCCGCTCAGCAGCGCGCAGTGCCAGGCGAAGTGGGGCATCAACTGCTACACCCCGCAGCAGTATCGCCAGGCGTACGACCTCAAGCCGCTCTACCGCGCCGGTATCACCGGCAAGGGGCGGACGATCGTGATCGTGGACTCGTTCGGGTCGCCGACGATCCAGCACGACCTCGACGTGTACAGCCGGCAGTTCGGCATCGCCAGCTCGCACGTACAGGTCGTCAAGTGGGGTGACGTGCCGCCGTTCGACCCGACGAATCCGGACCACACCGGCTGGGCGAGCGAGAGCACGCTGGACGTGGAGATGGCGCACGCCGTCGCGCCCGACGCGCACATCGTGCTGGTGGAGACCGGCGTCGCGGAGACCGAGGGCGTCGAGGGGCTGCCCGAGATGATGGACGCCGAGAAGTCGATGATCGACCACGGCGTCGGCGACGTGATCACGCAGAGCTTCGGCGCCACCGAGAACACCTTCCCCGGCTTCGACCGGGGCGACTTCTCCAGCATCCAGAAGCTGCGGTACGCCTTCAAGGCCGCCGCCGCGCACGGCGTGACAGTGCTGTCGTCCTCAGGCGACGGCGGCGCCACCGACTCGATGGCGGACGGCGCCACCGACTACCCGTACCCGGTGAACTCCTGGCCCTCGTCCGACCCGCTGGTCACCTCGATCGGCGGCACGCAGCTCCACCTGGACGACGCGGGCGACCGCACCGCGCCCGACAGCGTCTACAACGACTACGGCGCGGGCGGCGGCGGCCAGTCGCACGTCTTCACCAGGCCCTCGTACCAGGACGTGGTCAAGAACGTCGTCGGCGCCCGGCGCGGCACCCCGGACATCTCGATGACCGCGGCCGTGGACGGCGGCGCGTGGGTGTACTCCTCCTTCGACCCGACGGCCGTCGGATGGGACGTGTACGGCGGCACCAGCGAGTCCAGCCCGCTGTTCTCCGGCATCGTCGCGCTGGCCGACCAGCTCGCCGGGCACCGGGTGGGCGACATCCACCAGGCGCTGTACGCGCTCTACCGGGGCGACAGCAGGCTCACCGGGATCGTGGACGTCAAGGACGGCACGAACAACTCCTACGACGGCGTCACCGGCTACACCGCGGTGAAGGGGTACGACATGGCGACCGGTGTCGGCACGCTGGACGCCGCGCGGTTCGTTCCCGCGCTGGCGATCGCCAGTTGGCGGCGCTGACCGTCCGAGCGGGGTACTGACAGGTCACCGCCGCGTCCGCGCGGGCGCGGCGGTGACACGTGCTGTCCGGGCGCCGGAAATGTCCGGTCCCGTGGGGTGAGTGGTCCAACTCCGTTATCTGTTAGGACTCTTGACAGTCGGGTGGTCCAGACCAACAGTATTGGTCCAGACCAGCAGCGCCCCCTGTGCTGTCGGCCCCCACACATCCCCCCTCGAAGGGAGCGCGGTCCATGACCGGACCCGTTCGCAGACCCCTCCGCGCGTTGCTCACCGGACTCGTCACCGCCACCGCGGCGGCCGGGCTCGCCCTGACCGGCAGCGGCACCGCCCACGCCGCCACCCCGCTGCCCGCCCACGTGTTCGCCCCGTACTTCGAGGCGTACAACGGCGACAGCCTCTCCGGCCTGGCGTCGGCCTCCGGCAACAAATTCCTCACCATGGCGTTCATCCAGACGCCGTCCGTCGGCTCCTGCACCCCGTACTGGAACGGCGACAGCTCGCTGCCGATCGCCCAGGCGAACTTCGGCGCCGACATCGACACCCTCCAGGCGGGCGGCGGCGACGTCATCCCGTCCTTCGGCGGTTACGCGGCCGACAACAGCGGCACCGAGATCGCCGACAGTTGCACCAACGTCAGCTCGATCGCCGCGGCCTACGAGAAGGTCATCACGACCTACGACATCAGCCGGATCGACCTCGACATCGAGGACAACTCGCTGACCAACGCCGGCGGCATCGACCGCCGCAACAAGGCCGTGAAGATGGTCCAGGACTGGGCGGCGAGCAACGGCCGCTCGGTGCAGTTCTCCTTCACCCTGCCGACCACCACCCACGGGCTGACCACGGGCACCGCGGGCGACGGCTCGGGCCTGTCGGTGATCCAGAACGCCATCTCCAACGGCGTCAAGGTCGACGTCGTGAACCTGATGACGTTCGACTACTACGACAACGCCACGCACAACATGGCGACCGACACCCAGACCGCCGCCACCGGCCTGCACGACCAGCTCGCCGGGCTCTACCCGTCGAAGACCGACGCGCAGATCTGGGGCATGGTCGGCGTCACGGAGATGCCCGGCATCGACGACTTCGGCGCGGCCGAGACCTTCACCACCGCCAACGCCACCACCGTCTACAACTGGGCGGTCAGCAAGGGCATCAACACGCTGTCCTTCTGGGCGCTCCAGCGCGACAACGGCGGCTGCCCCGGCCAGGGCGGCTCCGACACCTGCTCCGGCGTCGCACAGAGCACCTGGCAGTTCAGCCACACCTTCCAGCCCTTCACCGGCGGCGGCACCACCACCCCGCCCCCGGCGAACGACTTCTCGGTGTCGCTGACCCCGGCCTCCGGCTCCGTCGCGCCGGGCGGTTCCACCACCTCCAGCGTGCACACCGCCGTCGCCTCCGGCACCGCGCAGTCCGTCGCGCTGACGGTCTCCGGCGCCCCGGCCGGTGTCACTGCCACGCTCAGCCCGACCTCGGTGACCGCGGGCGGCAACGCCACCTTGTCGGTCGCCACCACGGCCTCGGCGGCCCCCGGCACATACACCCTGACCGTCACCGGCAAGGCGGGCACCACGACCCACACCGCCGCGTACACGCTCACGGTCACCGGGACCACCACCGGCTGCACCGCCACCGCGTGGAACAGCAGCGCGGTCTACGTGGGCGGCAACACCGTCTCGTACGCCGGTCACACCTGGAAGGCCAAGTGGTGGACGACGGGCGAGACGCCCGGCACCACCGGTGAGTGGGGTGTCTGGCAGGACCTCGGCGCCTGCTGATCCGCCTCCCGCGGCGGCCGGGCCCCGGATTCGGGGTCCGGCCGCCGATCCTCTAAAGTCTGACCGTTGTCTACGAACATGTAGTCGTAACGGGCCGGGGTGATCACCGGCGGACAAGGGGCGGGACCACCCAATGAGCGTCATCGGCGTCGGCCAAGCCGTCATTCTCGGCGTCGTGGAAGGAGTGACCGAGTTCCTTCCGGTCTCCTCCACCGGGCACCTGAAAATGACCGAGGGCCTGATGAACATCCCGGTGGACGACAAGGCTGTCGTCGGCTTCACCGCGGTGATCCAGACCGGCGCCATCGCCGCCGTCTTCGTCTACTTCTTCTCCGACATCAAGCGGTTCGTCGGCGCCTGGTTCAAGGGGCTCGCGAACAAGAGGGAGCGCGACAACCACGACTACAAGTTCACCTGGTGGGTGATCTACGCGACCATCCCGATCGTCGTCGTCGGACTGGCCGCCAAGCCGCTGATCGACGGCGCCCTCGCGTCCTTGTGGGTCGTCGCCTTCTCGCTGATCGGCGGCAGCGTCGTCATGTGGTGCGCCGAGCAGATGGCGCGATTCAAGCGCGGCGAGGACCAGGTCACCTTCAAGGACGCGATGATCGTCGGCTGTTCGCAGATCCTCGCGCTGCTCTTCCCCGGCTTCTCCCGGTCGGGCGCCACCATCTCCACCGCGCTCATCCGCGACCTGGACCGGGTGGCCGCCACCCGCCTGTCGTTCTTCCTCGGCCTGCCCGCCCTCACCGGCGCGGGGCTGTACGAGTTGAAGGACGCCACCAGCGGGGGCGTCGGCGTGCCCGCGCTCGCCGTCGGCACCGTGGTGTCGTTCGTGATCGCCTACGTCTCCATCGCCTGGCTGCTGAAGTTCGTCGCCAAGCACTCGTTCAACTCCTTCGTGATCTACCGGATCGTGGTCGGCTTCCTGCTGATCGGCCTGCTGACGACGGACACGATCAGTTCCTGACTTACCGTCAGACGCACTCCGAGGGCCCGGCCGGGACGGCCGGGCCCTCTTTTCCGGCCGGATAGTTCACGACTTATTTTTTGATGTGTATTGACTCGCCGACGGGCGGCCCCTAGCGTCCACACCGCATCGCGACCCCACAACGCGACCGAGGAGACACGTGTGACTCAGGTCCCCACCGTGCCCGGCACGCCCACCCGCACATCCCGCACCCGCAGACGAACAGCCGCCATAGCGGCGGCGCTCGTCCTGCCGGTCTCGGCCTGTATCGCCCTGGTCACCGCACGGGACGCGGGCGCCGCCACCATCCCGGCCGCCCCGGCCAGCGTCACCAGCGTCAGCAGCGGCAAGTGCGTGGACGCGCGCGCCGCGGCCACCGCCAACGGCACAGCGGTGCAGCAGTACGCCTGCAACGGAAGCGCCGCCCAGCAGTGGCAGTTCACCGCCACCGACAGCGGCTACTACCGGATCGGCGTGTCCACCGCGCCCGCCCAGGTGTGGGACGTCACCGGCGTCTCCACCGCCGACAGCGCCACCACACAGCTCTGGCTGTACGGCGGCGGCAGCAACCAGCAGTGGCAGCCCGTCGCCGAGAGCAGCGGCGCCTTCCACTTCGTCAACCGCAACAGCGGCAAGTGCCTCGACGTGCCCGGCGCGTCGACCGCCGACAGCGTCCAGCTCCAGCAGTACACGTGCAACGGCACCACCGCGCAGTCGTTCAACGTCAGCGGCAGCGGCGGCGGCACCACGCCGCCGACCACCCCGCCCAGCGGCGGCGACCCCGACCTCGGCCCGAACACGGTCGTCTTCGACCCGTCGATGTCCGCCTCGACCATCCAGTCCAAGCTGAACTCGATCTTCAGCCAGCAGGAGACCAACCAGTTCGGCAGCCAGCGCTACGCGGTGCTCTTCAAGCCCGGCACCTACAGCGCGGACGTCAACGTCGGCTTCTACACCCAGGTCGCAGGACTCGGCCTGAGCCCCGACTCGGTCACCATCAACGGCAAGGTGCACGCCGAGGCCGACTGGTTCCAGGGCAACGCCACCCAGAACTTCTGGCGTGACGCCGAGAACATGTCCGTCAACCCGACCGGCGGCAGCGACCGTTGGGCCGTCTCGCAGGCCGCCCCGTACCGGCGGATGCACGTCCGCGGCAACCTCGCGCTGGACGACGGCGGCTGGTCGAGCGGCGGCTTCATCTCCGACTCCAAGATCGACGGGCAGATCCAGTCCGGCTCCCAGCAGCAGTTCCTCACCAAGGACACCGAGATGGGGTCCTGGAGCGGCTCCAACTGGAACATGGTCTTCGTCGGCGACAAGGGCGCGCCCGCGCAGAGCTTCCCGACGTACACCACCGTCGCCAGCGCGCCCGTGGTGCGCGAGAAGCCCTTCCTGTACATCGACAGCGCGGGCAAGTACCAGGTCTTCGTGCCCGCCCTCCAGTCCAACGCGTCCGGCACCACCTGGAGCGGGAAGACGCCGGCGGGACAGTCGCTGCCGATCGACCAGTTCTTCATCGTCAAGCCGGGCAACACCGCCTCCGACATCAACGCGGCGCTCGCGGCGGGCAAGAACCTGCTGTTCACGCCGGGTGTCTACCACCTCAACCAGACGATCAACGTGACCCGGCCCGACACCGTCGTCCTCGGTCTCGGTCTGGCCACGCTCGTCCCGGACGGCGGCGTCACCGCGCTGACCACGGCCGACGTGGACGGTGTGAAGCTGGCCGGGCTGCTCATCGACGCGGGTACCACCAACTCCCAGACGCTGATGCAGATCGGCCCGGCCGGCTCGTCCGCCAACCACGCGGCCGACCCGACCAGCCTGTCCGACGTCTTCTTCCGGATCGGCGGCGCGGCCGTCGGCAAGGCCACCCAGTCGCTGGTCGTCAACAGCAACAACGTCATCGGCGACCACATGTGGCTGTGGCGCGCCGACCACGGCAACGGCGGCACCGTCGGCTGGAACACCAACACCGCAGCCACGGGCCTCGTCGTCAACGGCCAGAACGTCACCATGTACGGCCTGTTCGTCGAGCACTACCAGCAGACCCAGGTGCAGTGGAACGGCAACGGCGGCAGAACGTACTTCTTCCAGAACGAGATGCCCTACGACCCGCCCAACCAGGCTTCCTGGATGAACGGTTCCTCGCAGGGCTACCCCGCCTACAAGGTGGCCGACTCGGTCACCAGCCATGAGGCGTGGGGGCTCGGCAGCTACTGCTACTTCTCCGCCAACTCCTCGGTGGTGTCGGCCAACTCCTTCCAGGTGCCCAACACCTCCGGGGTGAAGTTCCACGACATGGTGACCGTCTCGCTCGGCGGTGTCGGCACCATCAGCCATGTCATCAACACCACGGGAGCGGCCGTGAACAGCGGCCATCAGGTCACGTACCTGACCAGCTACCCCTAGTCACACAGGGGTACACGGGGGACACAGTGGGGCCGGCCGGCACAGGGGGCGCATCCCGTCGGCCGGCCCCTCTCCCGTGCGGTGACCCCCGCTCTCCCGCGCCGTAACCCGCCTCCTCCCGTGCCGTGGCCGGGCACGGTGACGACCGACACACCCGTGGTCGAACACCGGAACCCCCGGGAGTCCAGTCGCTATCGTCGGCAGACGCGCGGTGGTGCGCCGCGCGAGTTCCGCCCCCCGACGAGAGCGGAGTTCCGAATGACCCTCATCCTCAAGCCCGGAACGGCCTGGAGCGACGCGTGGCGGCGCGCCCTGCGGACCGCGCCCGAGGCATTCCGCGACGACCGTGTGCTGAATCTCTGGGACGGCCGCTGGCAGGCCGACGGCCGCCCGCTGCCCGCCACTTCACCGGTCGACGGCAGCCCGATAGCCGGGCCGCCCCGGCTCGACGCGGCCACCGCGCGACAGGCGGTACGCGCCGCGCTCGACGAACACCGGAGCTGGCGGCACGTACCGCTGCCCGACCGCAAGGCGCGCGTCTCGGCGACTCTGGACGCCCTCACCGAACACCGCGACCTGCTGGCCCTGTTGCTGGTCTGGGAGATCGGCAAGCCCTGGCGGCTGGCCCGCGCCGACGTGGACCGGGCCATCGACGGCGTCCGCTGGTACGTGGACGGCATCGAGCCGATGGTGGCGGGCCGCACCGCACTTGCCGGTCCCGTCTCCAACATCGCGAGCTGGAACTACCCGATGAGCGTGCTGGTGCACGCCATGCTCGTCCAGGCGCTCGCGGGCAACGCGGTCATCGCCAAGACGCCCACCGACGGCGGCCTGGCCTGCCTCACCCTCGCCGCCGCGCTCGCCAGGCGCGAGGGCATTCCCGTCACGCTGGTCAGCGGCAGCGGCGGCGAACTCTCCGAGGCCCTGGTGCAGTCCTCGGAGATCGGCTGCGTCTCCTTCGTCGGCGGCCGGGACACCGGCGCCCGGATCGCGACCGCCGTCGCCGACGTCGGCAAGCGGCACATCCTCGAACAGGAAGGGCTCAACTGCTGGGGTCTGTGGGAGTACAGCGACTGGGACGCCTTCGGCGCGCAGATCCCCAAGCTCTTCGACTACGCCAAGCAGCGCTGCACCGCCTACCCGCGGTTCGTCGTCCAGCGCTCCCGCTTCGCGGACTTCCTCGCCGCGTACCTCCCGGCGGTCAAGTCGGTCAGGACCGGTCACCCGTTGGCCGTCGCCACGCCCGACGACCCGCTGCCCGCCCTCGACTTCGGGCCGCTGATCAACGCGGCCAAGGCGAAGGAGCTGGCCGATCTGGTCGCCGAGGCCGTCGACCGCGGCGCGGTGCCGCTGCACCACGGCGCCCTCGACCCCGGCCTCTTCCTCCCCGGCCAGGACACCTCCGCCTACCTCGCCCCGGTCACGCTCCTGGGCCCTCCGCCGTCCTCGCCGCTCCACCACACCGAGCCCTTCGGACCCGTCGACACGATCGTCCTGGTCGACACCGAGGCCGAGCTGCTCTCCGCCATGAACGCCAGCAACGGCGCCCTGGTGGCCGCCTTGTCCTGCGACGACCCGCGCACCACCGAACGTCTCGCCTCCCAGGTCCGCGCCTTCAAGGTCGGCCGCGGCGCGCCCCGCTCCCGCGGTGACCGCGACGAACTCTTCGGCGGCCTCGGCGCCTCCTGGCGCGGCGCCTTCGTCGGCGGCGAACTCCTCGTCCACGCCGTCACCGAGGGCCCCACCCTCGACCGCCTCCCGGGCAACTTCCCCGACTACCAATTGCCCGCGGCCTAGGGGGAAGCCGCCTTCGGCTCGCTGGCTACCGGCGAACCCACCTGCGCAGCGGTGAACGGTACTCAGAAAAACCCCGGTCGACCCATCCCCCCACGGGTGGGCCGACCGGGGCCGACGGTGGTCGACCGCTGCGTCAGGACAGCGTCGAGGCCGCCGGGTCCCACGCGTCCGGCAGCGGTGACACGGCCGGGGCGCTGGTTTCGAGGGTGCGGACGGTGTGCTCTTGCGCGGCGTCCGTCACCGTGGCCATCAAGTCGAGTACGTGCTGGGCGAGTTCGCCGGAGGCGCGGTGCTCGGTGCCGCCCCGGATGGCGCGGGCCATGTCCAGGACGCCCAGGCCGCGACCGGCGACCGTACCGGTGACGGGCAGGTCACGCCAGTCGTCGTCACCGAACGCCCGGACCTGCAAAGGCCCTTCGAAGGTGTTCGGGTCGGGCAGCGACAGCGTGCCCTCGGTGCCGGTGACCTCGATGAGGCGGCGCGGCACCGAGGAGTCGAAGCTGAAGGTCGCCGAGCCGCTGGGGCCACCGGCGAAGTCCAGCAACGCGTGCACGTGCGTGGGCACTTCCACCGCGAAGGACGTGCCCTCCTTCGGCCCGGAACCGATCACCCGCTGGGCACGCGCCTGCCGCGCCGAGGCCGAGACCCGTGCCACCGGCCCGAACAGCGCGACCAGCGCCGTCAGATAGTACGGACCGATGTCGAACAGCGGCCCGGCACCGTACTGGAAGAGGAACTCCGGGTTCGGGTGCCACGACTCGGGGCCGGGCCCCTGCGTGACGGCGGTCGCGCTCACCGGTTCGCCGATGACCCCGGCGGCCAGCGCCCGCTGCGCGGACTGGAGCCCGGCCCCGAGGAAGGTGTCGGGAGCGCTCCCGACCCGCAGCCCGCGCGACCGCGCCTCGGCCAGGATCTTCGCCCCGTCGGCCGGCGCCAGCGCGAGCGGCTTCTCGCCGTAGACGTGCTTGCCCGCCTGGAGGGCGGCCGTGGCGACCTCCGCGTGCACGGCCGGGATCGTCAGGTTGACGACGATCTCCACCTCGGGGATCGCCAGCACCGACGCGAGGTCGCCCGCGGCCGGAATCCCGTACGTCCCGGCCGCCGTACGGGCCCGCTCGACGTCGATGTCGGCGACGGCGAGCACCCGCAGGTCGGGGAAGGCGGTGAGATGGTCCAGATACTGCGCGCTGATGACACCGGCGCCGACGACGGCGACGCCGACCGGGCCTGTGGTCATGAACGCTCCAGCGCGGTGAGGTAGGAGAGGCTTTCCGCGACGGCCTCGAAGATGTCGCCCGCGCAGGAGTCGAGTTCGACGATCCGCTGCGCGTCGGGCGCGGCGGCCAGGATCGACGGCACGTCGATGCTGCCCTTGCCGACCGCGGTGTGCGGCTCGTCCTTCACACCGGGACCGTCCTTGACGTGCAGCGCCAGCACCCGGTCGCCCAGCGCGCGCAGCAGCGCCGGCACATCGGCCCCGCCGACCGCCGCCCAGTACGTGTCGACCTCCAGGAACACCTCGGGGGCCAGCCGGTCCGCCAGCTCCTCCAGCGCGGTCCTGCCGTCGAAGCGCGGCTCGATCTCCCACCAGTGGTTGTGGTAGCCGATCCGCATACCGCGCTCGGCGGCCTTCTCGGCGAAGCCGTTGAGGAGGTCCGCGGTGCGCGAGAGACCGTCGGGGGTGGTGAACTCCTCGTGCGCGATCCCGCCGGGGATGATCACCAGGTCGGTGCCGACCGTGGCGATCGCGTCGAAGACCTCCGACGCCTCCTTGTCGAACAGGGCGTAGGCGTGCGTGCTGTTGACGCTCAGCCCCAGGTCGTCGGCGACCTTGCGGAAACCGGTCGGGTCGGCCGTGGGGTCGTACGCCTCGACGGCGGTGTAACCGATCCCGGCGAGGCGGGACAGCGTGCCGTCGCGGTCGGCGGCGATCTGGTCCCGGAGGGTGTAGAGCTGGATGCTCAAGGGCGTGGCCATCGTGACGATGCCTCCTGGAAGTACGGCGGGTGCGGGTACGGCGGGTACTGCGCGTGCGGGTGGTGCGGGGGAGCGGCGGCCGGCGGTGACACGCGGTCGGATCAGCCGACGATCAACGGCCGCAGCGTGCGGTGGGCGATCTCCAGACCCTGGGTGATCCGCTGGACGTCGCCGCTCCAGACGGGGTCCTCGTGCTCGACGGAGAGCGTGCCCGTGAAGCCGCCCTCGTAAAGGGTGTCGACGATCCGGCGCCAGTCGACGTCGCCGAGCCCCGGCACCCGGTAGCGCCACCAGCCGCTGTCCCAGCCGTCGGTCCGCGCCACCGACCGGCCGAAGAAGCCGTAACGGTCCCTGGCTCGCGGGTCGAGCTGCGCGTCCTTGGCCTGCGCGTGCGGAATGCGGTCGATGTACGGCTTCAGCGCCTCGACCGGGTCGATGCCCAGCCACAGCAGGTGCGAGGGGTCGTAGTTGAGATAGAGGCCGAGGCCGAACATCCACTCCCACAGCTCGGGGGAGTAGGCGAGGTTGCCCGGATAACCGTCCGGGTGCCAGCCCTCCATCACGCAGTTCTCGATGATGATCTTCACACCGCGCTCGCCCGCGTACTCCACCAGCGGCGGCAGCTCCCGCTCGGCCAGCGCGATGTTCTCCTTCACCGTCAGACCGGGGTGGCGGCCGACGAACGTGCCGACGTAGTCCACGCCCAGCAGTTGGGCGGCGTCCACATTGGCGCGTACGTGGGCGGCGATCTCCGCCCTGCGGGTCTCGTCCGGGTGCAGGTTGTTCTCGTAGTACGCCAGCGCGGACAGCGTCAGGCCGTGCCGGTCGAACAGGCCGCGCACCTCGTCGGCCCGCTGCTTGCCGAAGCCGGTCACGTCGATGTGGCTGGCCTCGAACTCCCGTGAGCCGGTGGACGGCCAGGTGGCCACCTCCAGCGACTGGTAGTCGTGCGAGGCCGCCCACGCGGCGATCTCGTCCAGCGGGAGCTGCGGAAGGCAGGCGGTCAGGAAGCCCAGCTTCATCTCAGGAGACCTCTTTCCAGGTCCGGTCCGCCGCCGATTTCAGTACGGCCTCGGTCAGGCGCACCATGCGGGCGGCGTCGTCGAAGGTGGGGAACGTGCCCCCGGTGCCGTCGGCCGAGGACCCGCCCGCCGCGCCCGGGGCGCGGATCGCTGCGTGCACATCGCGGACGAAGGCGGCGAAACAGTCGAGATATCCCATCGGGTGGCCGCCGGGTACCACCGAGAGCCGGGCCGCGGCGGGCGAGAGCGTGGCCGGGTCGCGCAGCACCGCAGCGTTCTCACCGCGGCTGCCGACGAACAGCGACTCGGGGTTCTCCTGGTCGAAGGCGAGCGAGGTCCGCGTCCCGTCCACCTCGAACCACAGCCGGTTCTTCCGGCCGGGCGAGATCTGCGAGACGGTCACGGAACCGGTGGCGCCGCGGTCGGTGCGGAACAGGAGCTGCACCACGTCCTCGGTGTCCGGCCTGACCCGCGCGCCGCCGTCGCCGGCGGGACCCGTACGGTCCACGGTCTGGCTGACCGCGGTCAGCTCCGCGATCCGGTGCCCGGTCACCCACTCCACCAGGTCGCACCAGTGCGAGCCGATGTCGGCGAAGGCGCGGGAGGGCCCGCCCGCCGCCGCGTCGACCCGCCAGTTGGTGTCGCCCGGCTCCGAGAGCCAGTCCTGGAGGTAGTGGCCGTGCACCAGCCGGACCTCGCCCGCCCGGCCGTCCAGCACGCGGGACCGCGCCTCGGCCGCCATCGGGTGGTAGCGGTACACGAACGGCACCGCCGCCACCAGACCGCTGTCCGCGGCGAGCGCCGCGAGCGCGTCCGCGGTGGCCGACGACGTGGTCAGCGGCTTCTCGCACACCACGTGCTTGCCCGCCCGCAGCGCCAGTTCGGCGAGCCCGGCGTGCGCGTCGTTGGGCGTACAGATGTGCACCACGTCGACGTCGTCACTGGTGACCAGCGCCTCCGAGGAGTCGAAGGCCCGCTCGACCCCGAGCGCCGCCGCGGCCTCCTTGGCCCGCGCGGGCGTCGACGCGCTGACCCCGACCACCGGGGCACCGCTCCTGCGCACCGCGTCCAGGTGCACCTGGCCGATCATCCCCACACCGGCGATGGCCGTACGCAGTGCCGGACGCGATGACGTGCGCAGCGAAGAACCCGCTGTAACCGAGCTAGTCCCGCCCACAAGTGCCCTCCCTTTCCGCTTGCTTGAAACGCTAGCCACCGCTGTTTCGGTTGACAATGGCAATATTTCCGCTATCTTCTGTCATAAATCGGGGGCCGGGCCGCACAGGACGCGCACCGGGACGACGGACGTACGGCGCAGGGGAGGGCAGGAACCGGTGACAGCCGCAAGCGACCGGCAGTTGACCGCGCTCAGCGAACTGGCGGGACTGGTGGCGGGCGGCGCCACCCGGCGCAGCCAACTCGCCACCGCCACCGGGCTGTCCAGGGCCGCGGTCGCCCAGCGGGTGGACCTGCTGATCGCCAAGGGACTGCTGGTCGAGACCGGCACCATGGCCACCGAGCGCGGGCGCCCGCCGCTCACCCTCCAACTCGCCTCGCGGAACGCGGTGGTCTGCGCCGTCGACCTCGGCGCCACCCACCGCACGGTCGCCGTCGCCGAACTCGGCGGCCGGGTCCTCGCCGAAGCCACCGAAGCCCTCGACATCAATGCGGGACCCGAGGCCGTACTGACCGGGGTGCACGAGCAGATCGGCCGCCTGCTGGCCGACGCGGGACACCCCGCCGACCACGTACGCGCGATCAGCATCGGCGTGCCGGGCCCGGTCGAGGCCCGCACCGGTACGGTGATCCGGCCGCCGATCATGCGCGGCTGGGACGGCTACCGGGTCCCGGGCTTCTTCGCCGGGCGCTACCACGCGCCCGTCCTCGTCGACAACGACGTCAACATGATGGCCCTGGGCGAGTACGGCCACCGTCCGGCCACCGCCCATCTGCTGTACGTCAAGGTCGGTACGGGCATCGGCTGCGGCATCGTCTCCGGCGGCGTCGTGCACCGCGGGGCCAGCGGCGCCGCGGGCGACATCGGCCACATCCGCGTACCGGGCCACGACGACGTGCTGTGCCACTGCGGCAACACCGGCTGCGTCGAGGCCGTCGCCTCGGGAGCGGCCATCGCGGCGAAGCTGCGGGAGGCAGGGTTGCCCGCCGAGCACGCCGCCGACGTGGTCCGCCTCGTGGCCGCGGGCGACCCGGTGGCCCGCCGCCAGGTACGGCTGGCCGCCCAACGGCTCGGCGACGTCCTGGCCTCGCTGGTCAGCTTCTACAACCCCGACACCATCGTGCTCGGCGGCAGCATCGCCAGCCTCCACGACGACCTGCTCGCCGACATCCGCGGCGCCGTCTACCGCAGGGCCCTCCCGCTGGCCACCAGAACCGTCGCCATCGAGACCACGATGCTCGGCCGCAGGGCGGGCATTGAGGGCGCGCGGCGGCTGGCGGTGCAGCATCTGCTCTCGCCCGAGGGCATCGGACACGTGCTCGCGGAGCCCGCGGTCTGAACCACTGTTGCCCCCATACCTGCCGGTGGACGCGCGTCACGTCAACTCACGGACCCATGACGGCTTTGGCGTA
Source organism: Streptomyces sp. NPDC088910 (assembly GCF_044749865.1). NCBI lineage: Bacteria > Bacillati > Actinomycetota > Actinomycetes > Kitasatosporales > Streptomycetaceae > Streptomyces > Streptomyces sp. NPDC088910. The sequence continues at coordinate 60,928 of NZ_JBIVIV010000021.1, read as the reverse complement.
TGGGTCGCGTACGCCCCCGCGGTGTGGGCATGCTGGTCCCATGGATGCGCACGGCGACGATGTTCCTGCCTACCAGTCGATCCGGGTCACCACGCCCGAGTCCCCGGTCGCGGCGCTCGCCGACATCGAGGCGTGGAAGGCGAGAAAGACCTACCCCTCGATGCTGTTCGCGGGCGGCCCGGTCTTCGGCATCGCGTGCGAACTGGAGTCCGGCGGCTGGGAGTTGCACCCGTACTTCAGCGGACTCGCCCCGCAGGACGCCCGCGACAGCCTCGGCTCCCACTTCCGCCGCCTCGCCCACGCGGCCGACGAGGCCGGTGACGCCGAGGCCCGGGCCGAACTCCTCGCCGCGGGCGAGCGCATGGACTGGGAAGCTCTCGACGAGGTGACGGTACGCGGCAGCCGCTACCGCGTGGTGCGCGCCGAACGCTTCATCCGCATGGGGCCCGACGGTCCCGAACCCCCGCGCGACACCGACCCCGACCCGAGCGGCCCCGGCGAGTCCGGCGGCTTCGACCCCGCCGCGGGCCTGGTCATCGACCCCGTCAACGCGACCGGCATGTCCGAGGGCATCCTCAAGGTGGAACTCCTCGCCGCCCTCCGCAAAAGCGGCACCGTCCCCGCCGACGTCCGCGACGACTCACGCCACGCCGCCGACACCCACCCCGGCGGTGTCCTGCTCCCCGCCACCTTCATGACCGCGGAACGCGACGGCGGCAGTTGGCGCCCCGACTCCAGCGGCACCGCCACCACCCCGCAGGCGGCCCGCGACGGCCTCGCCATGCAACTGCGCGTCATGCTCCCCTGGCAGAAGGACCTCAGCCCCGAGCAACGCGAGATCTACTCCCGCGCCGCCGACCACCTCGACGAACACCGCTGCGACGAACTCGACGTCGCAGGACGCCACTTCCGCGTGATCCGCGTCGAACGCCTCATCCGCATCGGCCCCGACGGCCCCGAGGGCCCCCGCCCCTCCGACCCCGACCCCACCCCGCCCGTCATGGTCCAGGACCAGCAACTGCGCGAACAGGGTCTCCTCACCGACGAGGACGAGGAGGCCGACCCCGAACCGGACGAGCACATGCGGAAGTTCATGCGCCTCTTCGAGGAAGAACGGCTCCGCCGGGACAACCTCAAGAACAAGCCCCACCCCTGACCCAGCCAGCCGGGCACCGCTGCGCCCAAGAGCCTGCGCCCCTGCGGTACGGCTGCGCGGGGAGGCGGAGGGGCGGCAAAAGAGGGGAAGGACGGTGCGCCCGCGCAAGGCGCTCCCTCACCCCTGACCTCCCCCTCCCACCCCCCACCAGTAATGAGCCGCATACGACCGCCACGGACGCCACCTCTCCGTCCCGGGCGGCACCGGCTCCGTCGAGGGGAAGACGTCCGGGTCGCCGAGGGCGCGCATGCGGATGTGGGCCGCGGTCAGGGGAGTGATGCCGGGGATGGTCAGGAGGGACCGTTCGGCGGCGTCGCGGTCGGCGCCCGGGTCGAGGGTGACCGTACCGTCGGCGAGGGCGCGGCAGAGGTCTCTGACGGGGGAGCGGCCGGCCGGGCTGCCCAGGTCGGCCTCGGCCAGGTCCTCGGCCCGCGGGAAGAGGTGTGTGAGGGCGCCGTCGGGGGCGCTCAGCGGGGTGCCGTATCGGGCGACCAAGGCGGCCAGGGGCGCCGGGGAGAACGGCGCGGCGCCTTCGCCCAGGGCGGCGCGGACGGCGTGTTCCGCCGGGTCGGGGGAGCCGGGGGAGCGGAGGCCGGGAAGGGCGGCGACCAGCGGGGCCAAGTGCGGGTCGGAGCCGAGACGTTCGGCGACCGCGTACGGATCGGCGTCGAGGTCGAAGAGCCGGCGGACGCGCTGGGTGGCCGTGGTGAGGTCGCGGAGATCGCCCAGGTGGAGTCGGCAGTCCAGCCAATTGCCCCTGCCGGGCCGCTCGGCGACCTCGGCGATGCCCGTGCCGTGGGGCAGCCGCAGGGTACGGCGGTACGTACGGCTGCCGGGGGCGCCGACGATCTCCTCGACGCCGGGCACGGCGCGTGCGGCGAGGAAGTCGAAGACCCGCCCGGAGGCGTAGGGGCCCCGGAAGGCCAGCCGGAGCGGCACCCCGGCGGCCCCGCCCACCGGCCCGGAGCGCGCGTCCGTGCGCAGCTCGGTCGGGGTGGCGGCGTAGATCTCCCGGATCGTCTCGTTGAACTGCCGCACGCTCGCGAAGCCCGACGCGAAGGCGATCTCGGCGGCCTGGAGCGAGGTGGTCTGGAGGAGCACCCGCGCGGTGTGGCCGCGCTGCGCCCTGGCCAGGGCGATCGGCCCGGCGCCCAGCTCGGCGTTGAGCTGCCGCTGCACCTGCCGGGCGCTGTAGCCGAGCCGGGTGGCGAGGCCCGCGACGCCCTCGCGGTCGACGACGCCGTCCCCGATGAGCCGCATCGCGCGGCCCACCACGTCGGCCCGCGCGTTCCAGTCGGCGGAACCCGGCACCGCGTCCGGCCTGCACCGGCGGCAGGCCCGGAAGCCCGCGCCCTGGGCCGCGGCGGCGGTCGCGTAGAAGGACACGTTCTCGCGCTTCGGGGTGATCGCGGGGCAGCTCGGACGGCAGTAGATCCCGGTCGTGGCCACGGCGAAGAAGAAGACTCCGTCGAAGCGCGCGTCCCGGCTGCTCACCGCCTCGTATCTGCTGTCCTCGACTGTCACGCGTCCCAGTATGCGAGGGCTTCGGAGCCTCGCGCTGGCGGAAATCGGACACGGCCTTCCGGCGAGCGCGGCGTCACCGGAGCCCCGCCCCCCGGGGGCACCGGCGTCAGCGTGGCCGGACCGCCCGCGGCCCCACGACGGCCGCGCCGACCTCCGTGACGCGCGCTCGCAGGCCACGGTCGGCGGTGACGACGAGGCACGGGCGGTCGGGGTCCGCGGTGCGGGAGCGGGCGGCGACCTCGGTGATGAGGTCGTCGCCGCTGCCGGGCGCGGACTCCACGCGTACGCCGGGTACCGGCTCGACGCCGCGCGCCGCGCCCTCGACGATCAGGACGATGTCCAGCCCGTGGCCACGGGCCCACGGCGGGGCGCCGCTGTCCTCGGCGAGGCCCGACGCGGCGAGCGGCACGAGCGCGTCGCGCAGCCGCTCGGCGGCGCCGCGCCGGTCGCGCCACCAGCCGTCGGGCACCGAGCCGACGACGTTGGCGCCGTCCACGACGAGCAGGGGTGCGGTCGGCGCGCTCGTCACCGGCCGCCCGCCAGGTGCGGGAAGCGGAATTCGGTGCGGCTGCGGAAGACCTCGTCGGGACGCAGCTCGGTCGAGGGGTACTCGGGGTGGTTCGGCGAGTCCGGCAGGTGCTGGGTCTCCAGGCACACCGCGTCGTGCGCGTGGTACGTCCGCCCGTCGGGGCCGGTCAGCGAACCGTCGAGCTTGTTGGCCGTGTAGACCTGGATGGCCGGTTGCGTGGTGCGCACCTCCATCACCCGGCCGCTGTCGGGGTCGGAGAGGACGGCGGCGACCCGCGGCTCGCCCACGGCCTCGCCCGTACCGCCGGAGTTGCCGCGCAGCACGAAGCAGTGGTCGTACCCTCCGGCCGTCTTGATCTGCGGGTCGGCGTCCCGCACGCCGTCGCCGAGGGGGCGCGGCTCGTTGAGGTCGAACGGCGTCCCCTCCACGGCCTGTTCCGGCCCCCAGGGGATGGACTCGGGCGTGGCGGGCAGGAAGCGGTCGGCGTCGACGTACAGGGTGTGGCGCAGCACGTCGCCTCCCGCGATCCGCGACGCGGCTTCGGCGCCGTCCCTCGCCTCCGACCCGCCCAGGTTGAAGTACGCGTGGTTGGTCAGGTTGACCACCGTCGGCCGGTCGCTGCGCGCCTCGAAGTCCAGCGACAGCGTCCCGTCGTCGTCGAGTGCGTACGTCACCGTGACGTCCATCGCGCCGGGGAAGCCCATGTCGCCGTCCGGGCTGTGCAGCGTCAGCCGCAGCGCGCCGGGGAGCGGCTCCGCCCGCCAGACGCGGCTGTCGAAGCCCTCGGGGCCGCCGTGCAGATTGTGGCCGCCGTCGTTGTCCGGGAGCCGGTAGTGGCGGCCGTTGAGCGTGAAGCGGGCCTCGCTGATCCGGTTGGCGTAACGGCCGACGAGCGCGCCGAAGTACGGGGTGTCGGAGGCGTACGCCGCCAGGTCGGGCAGGGACAGCACCACGTTGGCGGGGCGGCCCGTCGGGTCGGGCACGTGCAGCGCGTGCAGGACGCCGCCGTAGGTGAGGATCTCGGCGCTCACCCCGGCGGCCGAGCTGAGCCGCCAGCGTTCCACTCGCCACCCGTCGGGAGTGGCGCCGAAGGGTTCGCTGAGCGGGGTGGGACGGGGCATCGGCAGTCCTCGTAAAGGGGGTCAGGGCGACGGATGCCGGACGCGGCGGGCGTCCGACGGCGGGAAGGGCGGCGGGAAGGTGAAGAGAAGACGACGGGAAGACCGGGCGGGGAAACCGGCCGGGGGCGCGACCGCGGGCGACCACGGTCGGGCACCGGTGGCCGACCCCCGGGGACAACGCTACGCGGCGCGCTCACCCCGCTCTGGGCGCGGTCGACTCCCTGGTGACCAGCGTGTATCCGGGCGTGATCCGCTCCGGCCTGATCTGCGGCGTACCGGTCAGCCGCGCCACGACCCGCTCCACGGCGAGCCGTGCGATGGCCTGTTTGTCCGGGGACACCGTGGTGAGCGCGATCGTCGAGAAGCGGCCCTCCTCGACGTCGTCGAAGCCGACCACCGACACGTCCTGCGGCACCCGCAGCCCGCGCTCGACCAGGGCCCGCATCGCGCCGAGCGCCATCAGGTCGTTGTACGCGAACACGGCGTCGGGGCGGGTGCCGCGGTCGAGCAGCGCGTTCATCGCGGCGGCGCCGTCCCAGCGGCCGTAGCCGTCGGTGGCGGCCACCAGCGAGTCGTCGTCCGGCAGCCCGGCCGCCGCCAACTCCTCGCGCCAGCCGCGCAGTCGCAGGTGCGCCGGTTGCCTGGCGCTCTCCCTGCGGGCGCCGAGGAACGCGATCCGCCGGTGCCCGAGTCCGGTCAAGTGCCGTACGGCGGTACGGGCCGCCGCCACGTTGTCGATGGCGATCTGGTCGTACGGGGCGTCGTACTCCCGCTCGCCGAGCAGCACCAGCGGCGCGTCGTCCATGCGGCCCAGCAGGTCCGCGGCCTCCAGCTCGATCGGGCTGAGGATCAGGCCGTCGATGACATGGGCCCGGAAGCCCTGCGAGACCAGCACCTCCTTCTCGCGCTGGCCCGCGGTGTGGTCGAGCAGCACCGTGTAGTCGTGCCGGGCGGCGGCGTCGATGACGGCCCCGGCCAGCTCCGCGAAGTACGGGTTGCCGAGTTCGGGGACGGCCAGCGCGATGATGCCGGTGCGGCCCTTCCGGAGATGGCGGGCCGTCAGATTCGGCCGGTAGCCCAGCTCGTCGATGGCCCGCTGCACGCGCTCCCGCATCCCCGGCGTGACATGCGGATAGTTGTTCACCACATTCGACACGGTCTTGACGGACACGCCCGCCAGTCGCGCGACATCCTTCAGGCTGGCGCCCACGGAGTTCCTTCCCTCGGCCGACCTCGTGCGAGGCGCGGCGGTTCCGGCCTCAGTGTGCTGGAGCCGGTCCCGCGGATCGCGGACGGCCCCTCCCGGCCCGGTCAGGTGCCCCGGCGGGCGGCCGACAGATAGCGCTGGGCGACGACGACCACGATCAGGAAGCCGCCGCTGACCACCGACTGGTAGGAGGAGTTGAGCGAACCGATCTGATTGATCAGATTCTGGATCACACCGAGCAGCAGCACGCCCCACAGCGTGCCCGACACCGAACCCGCGCCACCGACCAGCAGCGTGCCGCCGATCACCACCGCGGAGATCGCGTCCAGCTCCATGCCGACACCGATGATGGTCACACCCGAGGACAGCCGGGCCGCGTTCAACGCGCCCGCCAGCCCCGCGAGCAGCCCGCTGAGCGTATAGACCAGCACCTTCGTACGGGCCACCGGCAGCCCCATCAGCAGCGCCGCGTCACCGCTGCCGCCGACGGCGAACAGCGCCTGGCCGAACGAGGTGCGCTGGAGCACGAGGCCGCCGACCCCGAACAGGGCCAGCGCGATCAGCACCGGGTAGCCGAAGCCCCACACCGCGCCGCCGCCCAGCTCCTGGAAGGCCGAGCCGCGCGGCACGAGATACGTGGTGGCGCCCTCGTGGGTGAGCGCGAGCAGCAGCCCGCGCGCGCCGAGCAGCGAGGCCAGCGTCACGATGAACGGGGCCATCCCGGCCCGCGCGACCAGCAGTCCGTTGAAGGTGCCGATCGCGCCGCACACCACGAGCGGCACCAGCAGCGCGGGCAGGAATCCGTACTGCGAGGCCCACGCGGCCAGCACACCGCCGAGCGCGAAGACCGAGCCGACCGACAGGTCGATGCCGCCGGTGACGATCACCATCGTCATGCCGAGCGCGACGATCGACAGGAACGACGCCTGGATGGTGATGCCGCGCGTGTTGTCGAGGGTGGCGAAGGAGTCGAAGACGAAGGACGAGATCAGGCAGAGCAGGACGAGGACGGCCAGGACGCCCTGGCGCTGGAGGAGTTCGGCGGCGCGCTGCCGCCCGGAGGGGCGCGACTCCGCGCTCACCGGCAGCGGCGCGTCACCGGCCACGGCGAGCGCGGGAGCGGGGGCGGCTGTTTTCACGAGGGCTTTCATCGGGATCGACGCTCCCGGGCGACGTAGACGGCGACGAGGATGATGCCCGCCTGGACCATCTGGGCGGTGGAGTCGTGCAGATTGTGGGTGACGAGCGTGGCGTGCAGGAGCTGCATCAGCAGCGCGCCGAACACCGTGCCGAGGACGCGTACCGAGCCGCCGGTCAGCGGAGTGCCACCGACCACGACCGCGGTGATGGCCGACAGCTCCATCAGATTGCCCAGCGAGGACGGGTCGCTGGCGGTCAGCCGCGCGGTGGCGAGCACACCCGCGAGCGAGGCCAGCACCCCGCACAGCACGTACACGCCGATCAGCACCCGCTTGACGGGGAGTCCGGCGAGCCTGGCCGCGGCGCGGTTGCCGCCGATGGCCACCAACTGGCGGCCGAAGGTGGTGCGTTGCACCAGGAAGGCGACCAACAGCGCGAGCACGCCCGCGATCAGGACGACGATCGGGACGCCGAGCACGCTGTTCGTGCCGAGGTCCAGCAGATTCTGGTTCTCGATCTGCTTGAGCTTCCCGTCGGCGATGACCAGGGCCAGGCCCCGGCCGCCGACGAAGAGCGCCAGGGTGGCCACGATGGGTTGCAGCCCGACCAGCGACACCAGCGAGCCGTTGATCAGGCCGACGAGCACACCGGCGAGCAGCGCCACCGACAGCGCGGGCAGCAGGCCGTATCCGAGGTAGAGCGGCAGCACGGAGCTGGCCAGCGCCATCGTGGAGCCCACCGACAGGTCGACGCCCTCGGTGCCGATCACCAGCGCCATGCCCAGCGCCACGATGACGACGGGGGAGACCTGGACGAGCTGCGTGCGCAGATTGTCCGTCGTCATGAAGTGGTCGGTGAAGACGCCGTTGAAGACCAGCAGCGCGGCGACCGCGGCGTACACGCCGTACCGCTGGAGCCAGTCCGCGATCCGCGACCGGTCCAGGCCGCGGGGGAGTGAGTACGGGGCCGAGGTCATCGCGGGTCCTCCTTCGCGGTGGCGGAGCCGGAATCCGCCGCGGGAGCGGGTGCGGGCTCTGCGTCGGCGGGTGCGGGCTCCGCGTCGGCGGGTACGGGCTCTGCGTCGGCGGGTACGGGCTCCGGGTCCGCGGCTGCGGGTTCCGGGTCGGTGTCCGGCGCGGCGGCGCTGTCGTCGTCCCCGGTCTCCGCCAGTACGGCGAGCAACGCGCTCTCCTCGACGTCGTCGCCGGTCAGCTCACCGGCCACCGCTCCGGCGCGCAGCACCACGATGCGGTCGGCGCCCTCGACCAGCTCCTCGATGTCGGAGGAGATCAGCAGGACGGCCAGGCCCTCTCCCGCGAGGTCGTCGATCAGCGACTGCACCTCGGCCTTGGCGCCGACGTCGATGCCGCGGGTGGGCTCGTCCAGCAGCAGCACCTTCGGCTCCAGGCAGAGCCAGCGGGCCAGCAGCACCTTCTGCTGATTGCCGCCGGACAGCTCGCCGACCTTCTGCTCGGGGCCCGCGGCCTTGATCCGCAGCCGCTTCATGAAGATGTCGACGATCCGGTCCTGCCGCTGCCGGGACACGATCCCGGCGCGGGACAGCCGGGGCATCGCGGCCAGCACGATGTTCTCCCGGACCGAGAGGCCGGGCACGATGCCCTCGGCCTTGCGGTCCTCGGGCAGCAGGCTGACCCCGGCCCTGATCGCGGCGGACGGGGTGAGGCGGCGCACGGTGTGCCCGCCGACGGTGACCTCGCCGCTGTCCAGTGACAGCGCCCCGGACAGCGCCTTGGCGGTCTCGCTGCGCCCCGAGCCCAACAGGCCGCCGAGGCCCAGCACTTCGCCGGGCCGCAGGTCCAGGCCGATGTCGTGCAGCAGGTGACGACGGGTCAGTCCTTTGGCCGTGAGCACCGGTTGGCGCTCGGCGGTGTGGCCCTCGCCGAAGCTGGTGGCACCGTGCCTGCGGACCTCGGCGATCTCCCGGCCGAGCATCAGCGAGACCAGCCGCACCCGGTCGGTGTCGGCCAGGTCGCCGCTGTGCACGAGGCGCCCGTCGCGCAGGACGGTGACGCGGTCGCAGATCCGGTACAGCTCGTCCATCCGGTGGCTGACGTACAGGATCGAGATGCCGCGCTCGTGCAGCTCACGGATCACCCGGAACAGCGTCTCGACCTCGCGCGGTTCGAGCGACGAGGTGGGCTCGTCCATGACGACCACCCGGGCCCGCACGGAGACGGCGCGGGCGAGCGCGACCATCTGCTGGGTGCCGATGCCCAGGGTGTGCAGCGGGCGGCGCGGGTCGGCGGTGATGCCGAATCCGCCGAGGAGTTCCGCGGTCTCGCGGTGCATCCGGGGGAAGTCGATCAGGCCGAAGCGGTTCTTCGGCTCCCGGCCCAGGAAGATGTTGCGGGCCACGCTCATCAGCGGGACCAGGTTCACCTCCTGGTAGATGGTCGAGATCCCGGCGCGCTGCGCCTCGTGCGGGTGGTGGAAGGCGATCGGCTCGCCCGCCAGCCGCAGTTCGCCGTCGTCGGGCCGGTAGACCCCGGTGAGCAGCTTGATCAGCGTCGACTTGCCCGCGCCGTTCTCCCCGACCAGCGCGTGGATCTCGCCCTCGCGCAGGGTGAAGGAGACGTCGTCGAGCGCCACCACGCCTGGGAAGCGTTTGCTGACGCGGACGGCCTCCAGTACGGCTCCGGCCGCCGGTGGCGGGCTCGGCGGACCGGGCGGCGCGGACTGGGCCGCGGCGGCTTCGGGTGGTGCCATGGTCGTGGCCTTCCGGGGTCGCGGGGAAGCGGGAACTCTTCTACGGGCTGACGGGCTGACGGGCTGTACTGGTGGGGCGGGCTCTTACGGGTGGGGCAGGCTCTACGGGCTGGGCGGGCTCTACGGGTGGGGCGCGCTCTTACGGGTGGAGCTGGCCGGCAGGCGGCGGACCTGTGGTCGTACGGGCTACAGGCGCCCCCACCGGCTCGACAGCCCGGCGGGCCGACCCGCCGATGGTGCGGCGTACGGCGGGGAGGCACCCCGCCGTACGCCTGTCCGAGGGGTGGCGCGGGGGGAGCCGCGCCACCGGTTCCTCCTGACCGAAGGTCAGAACGCCCCGCCGACCGACGCCTTGGCGTTGGACTCGTCGTAGGCGCGGTCCGAGATGATGACGTTCTCCGGGATCGCCTCGCCGCTGTAGAACTTCTGCGCGGTGGCGAAGGCCAGCGGGCCGAAGCGCGGGTTGGACTCGATCACCGCGTTGTACGTGCCGTTGACGATCGCCTGCACGGCGTTGCGGGTGCCGTCGACCGAGACGACCTTGACGTCCTTGCCCGGGTTCTTGCCCGCGCTCTTGAGCGCGGTGACCGCGCCGAGGCCCATCTCGTCGTTCTCCGCGTAGACCGCGGTGATGCCCGGCTTGGACTGGATGAGCTGCTCCATGACCTGCTGGCCCTTGTCACGGGTGAAGTCACCGGTCTGCTGGGCGACGACCTTCAGGCCGGGCGCCTTGGCGGCGATCTCGTCCACGAAGCCCTTGGTGCGGTCGGTGGTCACGTTGTTGCCCGAGGAGCCGAGCAGGATCGCGACCTGGCCCTTGCCGCCGGTGGCCTTGATCATGGCGTCCGCCGCGCGCTTGCCCTGCTCGACGAAGTCCGAGCCGAGGAAGGTGACGTAGTCCTTGCAGGACGTGGCGTTGATCTTCCGGTCGATGGTGATCACCGGCACGTGCTTGGCGGCGGCGGCCTTCAGCGCCGGGTCCAGGCCGTCGGAGTTGAGCGGCGCGACGATCAGGAGCTGCGCGCCCTGCGCGAGCATGTCCTGGATGTCGCTGATCTGCTTGGGGAGTTGGGACTGCGCGTCGGTGGTCAGCAGCTTCTTCACGCCGAGCTTGGCGGCCTCGTCCTTGATGGACTGGGTCTCGGCGATACGGAACGGGTTGTCCTCCTTCTCCGACTGGGAGAAGCCCACCACCGCGTTCTTCAGGTCGAGCTTGGGGGCGCCGTACGCCGTCAGGGTGCAGCCCGCGCCGGACGCCGTCGGGTCCGTGGTGACCTGCTGCTGCGCCGCCTGGTCCGAGCCGGAGGGGGAGGCGCCCTTGTCACTGGACTCCGACTTGGAGCAGCCGGTGGCGGCCAGCCCTGCGGTGGCCAGCAGCAGACAGGTGGCGGCCAGTGCGCGGGTTCTGTGGTTCGTCATGCTCACGACACTCCTTGGTCGCGACGGCAGCGGCCGTCGAGTCGTACGTGGGTCCGGCTCCGTGCCGGGGCGGGTGCGCTTCCGGGGTCCGGTCCGGGCTCCCCGAGGAGGCGGTATGACGTGCGGAGATGGCGGCGCTCCGGGGGTGGGAACGCCCGTTCCCTCCCTCGGCTTTACAACGTTATATACGCGCGGCGGCACCTCGACAACCCGTCGTTCCCGATGTTTCCAAAATGCTTCCCACCGCTGTGATCCGTGCTCAGGCAACAACCCCGACAGGCCCGTACGACTTCTGTCGCTGCTCTGGACATGCCCATCCCTGCGTGCTGTCATTCCGGGTGGCACCGCCGTTTCCAACGTTGGAAGGACCGTCGCCGCCAGGGTTCGCGCCCCCGCAGCGCCCCACCCGAAGCCACCAGGAGCCACCCCCCATGCCCCTGAACCGTCGTCAGTTCGCACTCACCGCACTCGCCGCCGGCACCGCAGGGCTCCAACTGCGGTTCGCGGGCGGCGCCCAGGCCGCCCCCACCCCCGCCGCGGCCCGTGTCGCCCCCGCCCGCGGCGGCCTCTACGCGCCGAACGCCGCACCGCTGGCCCCCACCGCCTTCCTGCGGCTGCCGCCCGGCGCCGTCACCGCGCGCGGCTGGCTCGACGGCCAACTGCGCCTCCAACTCGCCGGTCTGTGCGGCCGGTACGCCGACATCTCGCACTTCCTCGCCATGGACAACAGCGGCTGGGCGCACCCCGACCGCGCCGGCTGGGAGGAAGTGCCGTACTGGCTGCGCGGCTATGTCGACCTCGCCGTGCTCACCCAGGACGCCACCGCGCTGGCCGCCGTACGCCGCTGGATCGACGCCATCGTGGCCACCCGGCAGTCCGACGGCTTCTTCGGCCCGACGGCCCTGCGCACCTCGCTCGGCGGCGGCCCCGATTTCTGGCCGTTCCTGCCGCTGACCTGGGCACTGCGCAACTGGCAGGAGTACAGCGGGGACACCAGGATCATCCCGCTGCTGTCCGCCTTCTTCCGCTACATGAACGCCCAGGGCCCCGGTGCCTTCAACCAGAGCTGGGTGTCGGTGCGTTGGGGCGACGGCCTGGACAGCGTCTTCTGGCTCTACAACCGCACCGGCGAGAGTTACCTGCTCGACCTCGCCGACAAGATCCACGCGGGCGGCGCCAACTGGGTCAACAACCTCCCGTCGCTGCACAACGTCAACATCGCCCAGGGCTTCAGGGAACCGGCGCAGTACGCGCTCCGCTCGCCGTCCAACGCCCTCACCCAGGCCGCCTACCAGAACTACACCGCGGTGATGTCCGCCTACGGCCAGTTCCCCGGCGGCGGCTTCGCGGGCGACGAGAACGCCAGACCCGGCTTCGGCGACCCCCGGCAGGGCTTCGAGACCTGCGGCATCGTGGAGTTCATGGCCAGCCACCAGTTGCTGGCCCGGATCACCGGCGACCCGCTGTGGGCCGACCGCTGCGAGGACCTGGCCTTCAACTCACTGCCCGCGGCCCTCGACCCGGCGGGCAAGGGCGTGCACTACATCACCAGCGCCAACAGCGTCGATCTGAACAACACCCCGAAGACGCAAGGGCAGTTCCAGAACGGCTTCGCCATGCAGTCCTTCCAGCCGGGCGTCGACCAGTACCGCTGCTGCCCGCACAACTACGGCATGGGCTGGCCGTACTTCACCGAGGAGCTGTGGCTCGCCACCCCCGACAACGGCCTGGCCGCCGCGATGTACGCACCGAGCAGCGTCACGGCCAAGGTCGCCGACGGCACCTCGGTCACCATCACCGAGACCACCGACTACCCCTTCGCGGACACGGTCACGCTCAAGATCACCGCACCGCGCGCCCTGGCCTTCCCGCTGTACCTGCGGGTCCCCGGCTGGTGCTCCGCCCCGCGCGTCACCGTCAACGGCCAAGCGGTCAGCGCCCCTTCGGGACCCGCCTTCACCAAGATCAGCCGCACCTGGAACAGCGGGGACACCGTCACCGTCCAGCTCCCGCAGCAGACCACCGTCCGCACCTGGTCCGCCAACCACGGCGCCGTCTCCGTCGACCACGGACCGCTCACGTACGCGCTGAACATCGGTGAGAACTACGTGCGGTACGCGGGCGACGCCGAGTTCCCCGAGTACGAGGTGCACGCCACCACACCCTGGAACTACGGGCTCGCGCTCGACTCCGGGTCCCCGTCCTTCACCAAGTCGGGCGGCTCGCTGGCCGCCAACCCCTTCACGCACGACGGCACGCCGGTAAGGATCACCGTGCCCGCCCGCCGTATCGCGGAGTGGAAGGCGGACGGACAGCAGGTCGTCAACCCGCTCCAGACCAGCCCGGCCCGCAGCACCGCGGCCGTCGAGACCGTCACGCTGATCCCGATGGGCGCCGCCCGGCTGCGGATCTCCGCCTTCCCCACCGCCACCCCCAACGGCACCCCGTGGGCACCGGCAGGCGACTACCTGAGGATCTGGAACAAGAACTCCAACAAGGTCATGGGCGTCGACCTGATGTCGACCGCGAACAGCGCCCACGTCGTGCAGTTCGACGACAACGGCACCGCCGACCACCTGTGGCAGCTCGTCGACAACGGCGACGGCTGGTACCGCATCCGCAACCTCAACTCGCAGAAGATGCTGGGCGTGGACCTGATGTCGACCGCGAACAGCGCCCAGGTGGTGCAGTTCGACGACAACGGGACCGCCGACCACCTGTGGCAGCTCGTGGCCAACGGCGACGGCTGGTACCGCATCCGCAACAAGAACTCGGGAAAGGTGCTCGGCGTCGACCTGATGTCGACGGCCAACAGCGCGCCGGTCGTGCAGTACGACGACAACGGCACCGCCGACCACCTGTGGCAACTGCGCTGAGCCCCCGGCTCCCCCCACCCCCGCTCCGCTCTCCTTCCCCCCACCTCTGAGGACGGACTCCCGTGACCCCCGACGACTCCGCGACCCCGCACGCCCGCCCCGGACGCCGCGAACTCCTGCGCTGGAGCGGCGCGTTGACCGCCGCCGCGGCCACCGGCGGCTGGCTCGCCGCCGTGCCCGCACAGGCCGCCACAGCGAACGCCGTCACCGCGACGGCCGTTCCGGGCGCGGCCCCGCACGCCGCCCAGGCGGCGGCCTCCACCTTCAGCCCGCTGCGCCCGCCCGCCGTACCGCTGGCCGTCCGCTCGCCGTACCTGTCGACCTGGCTGCCCGCTGACAACCTCGCGGGGACCTGGCCCGCCTTCTGGACCGGCCACGTCACCGCGCTGTGCGGTCTCGCCCGGATCGACGGCGCGGCGTACGTCTTCCTCGGCAACCCCGCGCTGCCCGGCGGCCCCGCGCTCACCACCATGCAGCAGGTGTCGCTGCAACTCACCGCCACCCGCTCGGTCTACCAGCTCAGCGGCGGCGGGGTGACGCTCACCGTCACCTTCTTCTCACCCGTCGACGTCGGCGATCTCCAGCGCCAGTGCGTACCGCTCAGCTACGTCACCGTGCGGGCCGCGAGCAACGACGGCCGCTCCCACACCGTGGACGTCCACCTCGACGCCTCCGGTGAGTGGGTGCACAACAACGTCGCCACGCCCATCACGTGGGACCGCACGACCACCGGCCGGATGACCGTGCTCAGCGCGGAGCCCGCCACCCCGGGCGTCCTTCAGGAGAGCGGCGACCAGGCGTCCTGGGGACGGCTCGTGCTGGCCACCGCCACCGGCGGCGCGGTGACCCATCAGATCGGCCAGGACACCGTGGTGCGCGCGGCCTCGGCGGGCACCGGGCGGCTCGACGGCTCGGTGGACACCGCCAAGCCGCGCGCGATCAACGACCGATGGCCGGTGCTCGGCCTCAACCGGGACTTCGGCACCGTCGACTCCGGTACACCGTCGGCGGAGTTCACCGTCGTCCTCGGCCATGTCCGCACCCCCGCCGTCACCCACCTCGGCGCACAACTCCAGCCGTGGTGGACGCACTACTGGAGCTCCTGGACCGCCATGGTGGACTGGTTCGACGCCGACCGCGGCGCCGCGCTGACCGCCGCGACCGCCCTCGACCAGAAGATCCACGACGACGCGGTCACCGCGGCCGGCGGCGGAAGCACCGGCGACCACTACGCCGCCGTCTGCGCCCTCGCGCTGCGCCAGGCCGTCGCGGGCACCGAACTGGTCGACCGCGACGGCGGCCCCTGGGCGTTCTTGAAGGAGATCTCCTCCAACGGCGACATGTCCACCGTCGACGTGATCTACCCCGCCTTCCCCGCCTACCTCTACCTCTCCCCGGCCTACCTGCGACTGGTGCTCGAACCGCTCTTCCACTACGTCGAACACGGCGGCTGGTCACAGGACTTCGCACCGCACGACCTCGGCACCTACCCCAACGCCTTCGGCCGCGCCGACGGCAACGAGGAGAGCATGCCGGTCGAGGAGTCCGCGAACATGCTCATCATGGTCGCGGCGATCGTCCAGCGGCTGCCCACCGCTGACGGCGCGTCATATGCCGCCGCCCACTACGCGGTGCTGCGCCGCTGGGCCGAGTACCTGGTCGCCAACACCCTCGACCCCGGCTACCAGAACCAGACCGACGACTTCACCGGCTTCATCGCGCACAGCGCCAACCTCGCGCTCAAGGGCATGGTCGGCATCGGCGCGATGGGCGTCATCGCCGCCGCCACCGGCAACACCGCGGACGCCGCCCGCTACCGCTCGGTCTCCCGCGGCTACCTCAGCCAGTGGACCACCCTCGCCCAGGACTCCTCCGGCACCCACCTCAAACTGGCCTACGACCAGGACGGCACCTGGAGCCTGAAGTACAACGGCTTCCCCGACCGGCTGCTCGGCCTCGACCTGGTCCCGGTCGGCTTCGCCGAACAGGAGGCCAACTGGTACGCCTCCCACGCCGGCGCCTACGGCATCGAACTCGACCCGCGCAACGACTACACCAAGGCCGACTGGGAACTGTGGACGGCGGCCTGGCTCGCCGACCGGCCCGGCGTCCGTGACCTGCTCGTCAACGGCGTCTACGCCTACGCCGACACCACCGGACAGCGCGTCCCGTTCAGCGACTGGTACACCGTGGCCAGCGCCGCCCAACGCGGCTTCCAGGCCCGCCCGGTGGTGGGCGGCGCGCTGGCCCTGCTCCTGAAACCCGCCGCGTCCACCGTGGTGTGGTGCCGGATCCAGAACCGCAACTCCGGCAAGGTGCTCGCCGTCTCCGGCATGTCCCGCGCCGACACCGCCGAGGTCACCCAGTACGCCGACAACGGCACCGCCGACCACGTCTGGACCGTGCTCGACAACGGCGACGGCACCGTACGCATCATCAACCGCAACAGCGGCAAAGCGCTCGCCGTCCACGACCAGAGCCTCGACGACGGCGCCCACGTCCAGCAGTACCAGGACAACGGAACGCCCGACCACCTGTGGCGGATCGTCGACAACGGCGACGGCTGGAAGAAGATCGTCAACGTCCGCTCGGGCAAGGTCCTCGCGGTCGACGGCATGTCCCAGGCCGACGCCGCCCAGGTCACCCAGTGGACCGACAACGGCAGCGCCGACCACCTGTGGCGGATGATCTGAGCGCCCTCGCCCGACCGCTCAGCAGGGATCGCGCCACGCGTCCAGCGAAAGGTGCTTCACCATCGAACTGAGCCCCAACTTCCTCGCCTGAGAGCAGAACTGACCGGCCTTCAGCTTGTACTCGACGTGGAAGACCGGCTTGTCCGCCGCGATGAACGGCGCCATTTGCGCACACTCGTCGTACTGCGCGCACTCCTCGTTGACCGCGAAGTCGAAGTACCGCACGAGCGTGGCCACCTGGCCGACGTCGTTCTTCAGACCGACGGCCAGCCCACGCTCGTGCGCCAGGTCGGCGATCATCCGGTTGTACGTGATCTGCTGAGCGGCCGTCAGCGGAAAGCCGGTGGTGTTCGCGTAGCCGTCCATCAGGTCGGGCTCCACCGCGTCGAAGCCCTTCTCGCGGCACATGTCGAAGCGGGCGGCCATCAGCGGGCGCAGGACGTCCACCCGGCGGATGTCCAGCCAGCGTTCGCCGTCCCAGCCGTCGCCCTCGCCGCGCACCGACGCGGGGAATTTCCCGCTGTCGGGGCGGAAGGACTCCCAGGCCCCGACGTTGATGTAGCAGATCACCTTGCGCCCGGCCGCGTGCAGCGTCCTGACCACCTCGGCGCCGTTCTCGAAGCCGTCGATGTCGTAGACCGGTACGTCCACCGAGGTGTCGACCGTGCCGCTGAGCTGCCACTGCCAGGGTGTGCGGGCGCGCGGATGCCAGTACGCGGGCGCGCCCCGCCCGGTCGCCGCGTGCGTGTGCGTACCTTCCGGGGCGCTCGCCGGGCCGGTCGTGGCGGGGCTCGACGCGGCGCCCTTCGCGGGCCCGGACGCGGTCGCCGAGGGACTGCCGCCCGCCGTGCCCCCGCCGTCCGTACCTCCCCCTCCGCCACCGTCCCCGTCACCCGACGACGAGCAGGCCGCCAGCACGAGCAGCAGGGCGGCGGTCACCGTGCGCACGGTGAGATTCAGCGCCGTACGGCGGGCGGTCATACGTTTCCTCCGATCGGGACGGGCGCGGTCCGCCACGGATTGGGCGGCAGACCGGGGACCGCGCAGCGCACGGCCGCACCGCGCAGCGCCGCCAGCCGGGCCGCCCGCCCCGCGAGACCGTCGGGCACCCCGTACACCAGATGGCAGAACCGTTCGGCCGGATGCCCGGCCGTCCAGCGCGGCACGCCCGCGCCCTGGTAGTCGTCCCAGGTCCCCTCGAAGGTCACGAGCAAGTCGCAGAGACGGGCGTAGCCGGGATCGGGGTGCACCCCTGGATTGAACACCACCGTCCGCGCCCCGCAGAGCCGGGCCGTCCTGGCCAGCCACCGGTAGTACGGGATCCGCCGCGCGTCGGACGCCACCCGGTCGAAGAACACGCCGTCGGTGGCGTACCAGGCCCGGTACCTGCGCAGATCGCGGTAGACCGTGTGCGCCGGGCGGGCCGCGTAGTCGGTGTCGACATAGCCGAGCACCGGCGCCCCGGCCTCCCGCAGCCGCCGCGCGGCGAGCGTGTACACCGGGTCCGGCCGGTCGCCGGGACCGTCCGCGGCGTTGAGCACCACCCCGTACAGGGCCGGTGCCGCGTCCTCCAAGGCCCGCCACGCGGCCGGGTCCACTGCCGGGTGGACGTACAGCGGCACGAGCAGCGAGCCCGCGGAGGGCGCGGGGGAGCCATGGCTCACGGTGAGATCCTGACCGGCTCGCCCGGCACCGCCGCCCACAGGGCGGTGAGCGCGTCCCGCAGCGTCCGCGTGGGCTGCCAGCCCAGCGCGTACGCCGCGAGCGTGATGTCCGCCTGGTGCCAGGACACCCCGGCCGAGCGCTCCGAGCCCCGCCCCGACTCCTCCAGCCGGCCGGTGAAGCCGCTGACCGAGGCCAACTCCGCCGCCAGCGTGCGCACTTGGGTCGCCTCGCCCGAGCCGATGTTGACCACGGGCGGCACCGAGCCGGGCGCGGCCACCGCGAGGGCCACCGCGTCCGCCACGTCGTCCGCGGCGACGAAGTCGCGGTACGCGGCCAGGCTGCCGGTGCGCACCACCCCTTCGCGCGGCGCCTCGCGGAAGGCGGCGGCCAGCCTGCCGGGCAGCCCGGAGGTCGGCGAGCCCGCGCCGACCGGGTTGAAGACCCGCAGCACCACCGCGTCGAGGCCCGAGCCGGTCACGGCGAGGGTGCCCGCCAGCTTGGCCGCCCCGTAGACGCCCTCCGGCCGGGCGGGCGCCGACTCCGCCAGCGCGGCGCCGGGCTCCGCCGGTCCGTACTCGGCCGCCGAGCCCAGGTGCACCAGCCGCGCCGACGGCGTGGCGAGCGCCATCGCCTCGCACAGCGCGGCCGGCCCCCGCGCGTTGGTCGCGCACAGCGCGCTCGCGCGGCCCGCCACCACGCCCGCGCAGTCGACCACCGCGTCGGGGGCCAGGGCGGCGAGCCGCCGGGCCAGGACGTCGACCGGCACGGTCGCCAGGTCGGCTACCAGATCGAGTCCGGCGCCGCCCTTCGGACCGCCCCGCGTACCGCCCTTGGCACCGTCCCCCGCGCCCCGCCCGCCGCGCAGGATCCGCGCACCGGGCGTCCGCTGGAGCCGCGCGGTCACCCGGGAGCCCAGGAAACCGCCACAGCCCAGTACGAGAATCCGCGTCCGCGTCATGTCCCCTCACGCCCCCTTGAGCAACAGGCCGCGACGGCTGCTGAATTCGGCGTTCGCCCGGTCGTAGTCGTCGGGGCGGCCGATGTCGAGCCAGTAGCCGTCGAAGTCGAAGGCCCGCGGCTGCGCACCCGCGGCCAGCAGATCGAGCACCACCTCGTCGAAGCCCAGCGGCAGGCCGGGGGTGTAGCGCAGGAGCGTGCTCCGGGAGACCCCGTACACCCCCATCGACACCCGGTAGTCCATGCTCGGCTTCTCGGTGAAGGCGACCACCCGCCCGTCGTCGGTGCTGAGCACCCCGAAGTCGATGTTCACGGTACGGGCGTAGGTGGCGATGGTGAGCGGCGCGCCCGTGCCCCGGTGCTGGTCGAGAACGGCGGAGAAGTCGAGGTCGGTGAGCACGTCGCCGTTCATCACCAGGAAGTGTTCGGGGAGTTGGTCGATCATCGTGAGCAGCGGCCCCATCGTGCCCAGCGGACTGTCCTCGGTCACGTAGTCGACCTCGATGCCCCACTGGGAGCCGTCCCCGACGTACGCGCGGATGATGTTGCCGAGGTGGCCGATGGCGATGGTGCAGCGGCGGAAGCCGAAGCCCGCGAGCTGGCGCATCACGATCTCCAGGATCGCGTGGCTGTCGCCGATCGGCACCAGTGGCTTGGGCAGTGCGGTGGTGTACGGCCGGAGCCTCACGCCTTTGCCCCCGGCGAGAATGACTGCGTGCATGGTGGTCCCCCCTGCGGTTGGATGTCAGCGGTTCTCTGCTGCGATGAAAGTGGTCAACAGGTGCCCGGCGCGGCGCTGATGAGGCGGCGTCAGACGTTGTACGCGGTGGTCTTGTAACGGGCCAGGTGGGCCGGGTCGCGGAAGAAGTCGATGGTGTGCGCCAGCCCGTCCTCCAGGCTGTGGGCCGGTCGCCAGCCGGTGGCCTCGCGCAGCCGGGTCGCGTCGCAGACCAGCCGCATGACCTCGGAACCGGCGGGCCGCAGCCGCTGCGCGTCCTCGCGCACCAGCAGCTCGGTGTCCATCAGCTTGCCGATCAGCCGCACCAGGTCGCCGACCGAGATCTCGCCGCCCGTACCGGCGTTGAAGGTCCGGCCGACCACCTTCTCGGCGGGCGCGGTGCCGACCGCGACGAAGGCCGCGGCGGTGTCCTTGACGTAGCTGAAGTCCCTGGTCGGCCGCAGGTCCCCGAGCGTCACCTCCCGCTCGCCCGCCGCGACCTGGCCGATCACCGTCGGGATCACCGCGCGCATCGACTGCCGCGGCCCGAAGGTGTTGAACGGCCGCAGTGTCACCACCGGCGTCTCGAAGCTGGCGTGGTAGCTGTCCGCCAGCCGGTCCCCGCCCGCCTTCGACGCGGCGTACGGCGACTGCGTGACGATCGGGTGGTCCTCGGTGATCGGCACGGTCCGCGCGGTGCCGTACGTCTCGCTGGTGGAGGTGTGCACCAGCCGCGCGACGCCGAACTCCCTTACGGCTTCGAGGACGTTGAGGGTGCCGGACACATTGGTGTCCACGTAGCTGCGCGGCGCACGGTACGAGTACGGGATCGCGATCAGCGCGGCCAGGTGGTAGACGGTGTCGCTGTCGGCGACCAGATCCCGTACGGAACCGGAGTCGCGGACGTCGCCGAGGACCACCTCGACCCGGTCCAGTACGTCGGGCGCGAGCACTTCGAGCCAGCCGTGGGACGAGAACGAGTTGTACTGCACCATCGCGCGGACGCGGCGCCCGGAGGCGACCAGCGCCTCCACCAGGTGCGAGCCGATGAAGCCTTCCGCGCCGGTGACGGCGACGGGTGTCTCGGTGGACACGGATGAATCTCCTTCTGCGGAGGGTCGGTTGGAGTGGTGAGGTCGGAGGTCGGTGGTGTGCGGCGCGGGTGTGCGCGCCGCGGACGCGGGGTCAGCGGTGGGTGGTCACGCGGCCGGTCATCGTGAAGGCCGCCGTGAGCAGGACGGCGGCGGCTCCCGCGCAGACCAGGCCGAGTACGGTCCCGGCCGTCGCGGTGTGCGCCGCCAGCAGCGCGACGGCCGTCAGGACGGCGGCGGCGAGCACGTAACTCCCCGTCCATGCCCGGCCGCAGGACTGGAGGAGCAGCGACAGCCACAGCGTGCCGCCGAGGGCCAGCAGCACCGACAGGTGCGCCGGGTTCCAGGCGGCGGCGCCGGGCACGACCGCCGCCTCGACGGCCGCGAGCGCGGCCAGCGCGACGGCGTAGAGCGCGAGACAGCCCGCCAGCACGCGCCACGACCTGGCGAGCAGCCGCTCGTGCACGGTCGTCCCGCGCAGTGCGGTCAGACACCGGCTGCGGAAGCGGAAGAGCAGCCATTCGGCGACGCCCATGCTCACCGTGAGCGCGGCCACGAACTCCCCGGTGAGCGCCGCCGCGACCACCAGCGCGCCGCCCGCGAGCCCCGCCATCCCGTGCGGTAGCGACAGATACGGCGACAGGCCCTTGGCGTCGGTGACGCCGTCGTCGGCCCGCCACAGCAGCCGGGCCGCCTCCGGCAGGGTCCGGAGCGAGGAGACGAGCCCGGTGCGGGTGTCTGTGCCGGGTCCGGCTGCCCTGCGGGCGAATCGGCCGGCTGTCCTGCGGGCGAATCGGCCGGGTGTGGTGCGGGTGTCCGTGCCGGTCTTGGCGCGACTGCGGCCGAACCGGCTTGCGCGAGCGCGCAGTTGGGCGCCGCGGTCGGCGCGCACACGCTCGCGCCAGGGCGCGCGCGGCGGCTTGGCGGGCCCGCGCTCGGGCGGCTCACCGGTCAGGGCGGTGCGCAGCGCGGTGGCGAGGGCCGCCCCGCCGGCCGCCGCCGCGGTGGCGACCAGGACGGCGGCGACCGCGGGCGACGGCAGGCCGCCGGCCCCGCAGGCGACCGCGACGGCGAGCGGCGTCAGGACGTAGAGGAGGGAGCGCTCGCGGCCGAGCACGAGCAGGACGGTCGCGGACGCGACGTACACCGACTGGCCGGCCGCGAAGGCGAGGGCGGAGAGATGGCCGGGGCCCGCGACGGCCGCGGCGGCGGCGCCGGCCAGGCAGGCCCCGACCGCCGCGCCGGTGACCAGGCAGCGCGCGGCGGCCCGCGGGCGCTGGGCGAGCAGGTGCAGGTGCGCGCGGTGCGCGAGCGCCTGGTTCCAGCCCCACCCGCACAGCGCCGCCGCGCCCCACGCGGCGACCGCGCGGGACACCCCGAACGGCCCGTCGTCGCCGCCCGCCCAGCGCCCGCCGAGCACATAGGCGACGCCGGGCAGCGCGAAGGTCAGGCCGCGCAGTACGCAGCGCCACACGTCGACCTGCCACGGGTCGTCGGCGGGCTCGGGTTCGGGGAAGCGCCGCGGCACCGTCTCGAACAGCTCCCGCGCGAGCGAGAACAGGTCCGGGTGCCCGTAGCGGCCGGTGATCTGCTCGTCGGTCAGCCCCTCGGACTCCAGCACCGCCGCGATCTCGTCGGGGTGCACGGCCGCCGAGCACGCCGCCGACAGCCGCTCCGCCAGCTCCGCGACCGGGTCGCCGACCGCCCAGGACGGCACCCGGCGCGGGCGCGGCAGCTCGGGCAGCGCGGCCATACCGCCGCCCGCGACCCTGCTGAGCAGGGACATCGGCCCGCTCACCGGCCGTCCCCGACAGCCCGCACACCGACGACTGTCGCGTCATCGGCGTTCTCAGCGAAAGCTGTTGACAGTCCATCAGCTTCGGCGTCCGCTGAACCCCCGCGCCAGACACGGGACATCCAGGTGACGCCGCCGTAGATCTGCGCGCCGCGGTCCTCGACCCGGCTCAGTCCCGTGTAGATCCCCCGGAAGGCGTCGATCGTCTGACGGAGCGTGAACTGGTCGATGACCCGCAGCCGCGCCTCCCAGCCCATCGAGGCGCGCCGCGCCGGATCGCGCAGCAGCTCGACCGCGGCCCGCGCCATCGCCTTCGGATCGCGCGGCGGCACGACGAGACCGGTGTCGCCCACGGCCTCCCGTACCCCGCCGACATCGGTCGACACGGTGCACCGCCCGCAGGACATCGCCTCGATGAGGGTGAAGGGGAAGCCCTCGCTGATGCTGGAGAGCATCACGACCTGCCCGGCCGCGTACGCGGTGCGGATGTCGTCCACCCGGCCCTCGAAGGTGACCGCGTCGGCCGCGCCGACCGTCGCCGCCAGTGCCTCGCACCGCTCGCGGTACGCCTCGCCGCCGCGCGGAGTGCCGCCGAAGATCCGCAGCCGCGCGGCGGGTATCTCGGCCCTGACCAGCGCGAAGGCGCGGATCAGCGTCTCCAGGTCCTTGATCGGGTCGATCCGCCCCGCCCAGGTGAGCGTCGGCACCTCCGGCTCGGGACCGGCCATCGGGAACGCCCCGGGATCGACTCCGTTGTAGACGGTACGGATCCGGTCAGGCGCCGCCCCGCCGTGCTCCTCCCACCGCCGGTTGTAGCGGTTGCCCGGCGTGATCAGCGCGCTGTTGCGGTACGTCTCGCGCGACAGCAGCCGGAAGAAGGTGAGCAGCAGCGCCTTGACCGGCCAGCGGTACGGGCCCGTGCGGTAGCCGAGATAGCGTTCGCGCTGGTAGACGCCGTGCTCGGTGAGCAGCAGCGGAGTGTCGTACCGCTCGTGCGCCACCAGTCCCGGCAGCGTGGCCAGCCCGCCGCTGACGGCGTGCGCGACCTGACCCGGCGGCGGTACCACGGCCAGCGGGCGCAGCGCGTGCTCCAGCAGATCGACGGCGCTGAGCGCGTCGGCCTGGGTCGGCACCGCGGCCGACACGGTCGTGCCGGGGCGGCGCCACAGCCGGACCAGCGTCCGCACGGCCTCCTCCGAGCGCAGCCCGGCCGACAGCGCGCCCATGCCCGCCCACCCGGCGAGCGCGTACAGCGCGGGCCCGAAGTCCTCGTCGGGCGCCGCGGACCGGCCGCCGCGGGCCGGCGGCTCGTCCGCGCCGTCCTCGTGCAGCAGCGCCCGCAGAAAGCGTTCCCACACCGCGAGGAACGCGCGGCGGTCCCGGCCGCGCGGCGCCCTGCCCTCCGGCGCCTGCCCCCACAGCGGGACCACGTCGAGCCCGGTGACCTGCGCCGGGAGCGGCCAGACCGGGGTCTCGCGGCCGGTGCCCGTCACCGCGATCACCGAGAATTCGACGTCCGGCATCCCCTGGACCAACTGGTCGCACCACACGCTGACCCCGCCGGGGCTGTGCGGATACGTGCCCTCGGTCAGCAATGTCACCCGCGCGGTGCGCGAGGGCGGTGCGCCGAAGATTCTGTGCGTGGAAATGGTGTCCCCCCTGGACGTTCTCGTGTCACGGGGCGCCGGTGACCGTGCGGCGCCCCGGTACCGCGGGCGGGGCCGAGTACGCCCCGCCCGCGGGTGGTTCACTTTCCGGTGCTACTTCCTGGTGTGGTCGCCCGGTCCCACGGGCACGGCCTTGGCGACGCCCTTGGGCACCGGCAGATGGCCGACGGAAGCCTTGATCGTGATCGGCCCGAGCGAGACGTTCAGGTTGACCAGCGCGGGCACCGCGCCGGACGGCAGCGTCAGCGACACATTGCTCTGGAGCACGCCGGGCGTGGTCCAGCCGGACACCTTGCCCGCGTAGGAGCTGCCGAAGGCGGTCGTGCCGAGCAGTTGGGACTGGCGCGTACCGGCGGGCATCGTCGCGGTGATCTGCGTACCGCTCGGCGCGTTGACCGTCACCGCGTCGCCGATCCGGTAGGCGGTCACCTGGCCGCCCTTCCACGCCGTGTCCCACGCCGCCCTGCGCTGCAACTCGGTGGCGATGTCCGAGGTCCGCAGGTTGACGGTCGGGGTGCTGGCGGCGAACAGCGACGCGTAGTCGCTGAGGATGCGCTCCAGCACCGGGTAGGCGATGCGGCCCTCCGCGAGGTTGGACTGGTGCATGAAGTGCGGGCGCGGGTTGTTGCCCAGCACGTGCCCGAGGTCGATCTTGGCCTCGAGCGGCACGATGTACGACGCGTAGCCGGTGTCGGTGTCCAACGGCGCGGTCAGACAAGTGGAGTTGCCCGAGGTCGCGCAGGCGCCGCTGCCGCCCTGGGCGGAGCCGGTGTAGATCCAGTTGTACTCGTCGGTCTCCTCCTGCGCCGTACCGGCGTTGTAGAAGACGTTCATCGGGAAGCGCGGAACGGTGACCGCGGGACCGACCTGACGCTGGCCCGGGTCACGGGAGTTGTCGCTGGCCAGGTACTTCACGCCGAGCTGGGTCAGCGCGGGCGCGAGGTTCGGATTGTCGACCGGCTGCTGCGGCAGCACCTTGAGCCCGGAGTGCTCACCGGTCACCAGCTCCTGGTTGTTCAGCGACAGCCCGTGCGAGGCGGCCCAGTTGCGGTTGTCCTGCACCGAGGCCGTGATGTCGGCCTTGCTGACCCACTGGACATTCCCCGAGGCGTCCGTCCCGCAGACCCACGGCACCACGCTGACGTCCTGGACACAGCCGAGGAAGGGGTGCAGATACGTGTGGTTGACCCAGCGGTAGGCGCTCTTGTCGGCCAGGAGCTGGGTGGCCAGCGGGTCGACGGTGGTGTCGTGGTCGGCCTTCCAGTCCTCGCTGCCGCCGCCGTTGAAGACGAAGTCGAGGGTGAGGCCGTGCGCCTGCGACCACTGCTTGGCGTACTGCACGTCCGCCGCGGTCATCCGGATCGGATCGGTGTCCTCACCGGTGCCGATCGGGCAGTCCACGTCGCCGGGCGTGCAGTTGAGGGTGGTGTTCCACCGGTCGTCGGCCAGGAAGATGTCGTCGACCTGCACCTCGAAGTAGTTGCGGTCGGCGCCGAGGTGGATGCCCTGGGTCATCCACTCCACGATCCCGCGCGCCAGCAGCCGGAACTGCTGCTGGTACTGGTTGTAGACGAACGGCAGCACCAACTCGCTGCGCCCGTCGTGGTTGTACTGCCCGACCAGCACACCGCGCGCCGAACTGTCCGGAATCGGCGCGTCGACCAGCGTGGTGAAGGTCGCCCCGGCGGCCTGGGTCGCCAGCGGCGTCGCGAGGAAGCCGTAACTCTCGGCCACGTGTGGGTCGTTGTCCTCGAAGGGCACCGCGCCCTTGAGGTAACCGAAGTCACCCGCGGTGCCCTGCGCCGTCACCTGGCCCTGAATGCCGTCGAGTTGGCCGATGTACCCCGGATCCTGCGCGTAGTTCAGCCCGACGCCGGGCTGCGCGTAGGTGTACGCGTCCACCTGGCGGATGCCGAAGTCCGTCTCGTACGCCGCCAGTGCGGCCATCTCGGCGGAACCCGCCCCGAACGGGTTGTCGTTGGGCAGCACCACCGACTGGAACTTGGCGCGTGCCCGGCCGCTCACGGTGTCGCTGAGGTAGGCGGCGTTGATGGTCGGCCGGCCCGCCTGGTTGAGATCGATCCTCGTGTACGGGGTCCCCGCCCCGTCGAGTTCCGCGGTGATGGCCTGTGTCGCCGGTCCGCCGTCGTCGACGACCAGCACCCTCAGATCGATACGGGGCGGTGTCGCGGCCTGCGCCCCGCTCGGTGCCACCCCCAGGGCCACGAGAACCGCCGCTGAACTCAGAGCGGCAGCACGCAATGCTCTGCCCATAGTTTTCCTCCCCCGGAAGACGGCATGAATCGGCTCAGCGTCTTCCTACTGGCAGCGGCCGAATCCCGGCCGCAATTACGGGGACCATCGTGGGGCACGGTGCGGAGGACTTGTGACCATTCTGCGGAGGTGGCCGGAAGGCAGGGGACACCGAACGGCGTGACGCGCCTGCCCGACCCTTCCCACCTGCGAGTTTACTGAATGACATGAGCACGGCGCGAAAGGATTATCGACCTGAATGATGAATCATCGCTCGGATTTACGATTTTCTCGACCGTGGTGAGGATCGATCGTCCGCGTGGTGGAAAATGACCGGAAAATGATCGAATCGAATTCCCGGAGAACGAGGGGAATACGCGGGGCGTATAAGGCGCACAGCGGGGGCGTACCGGGGCGATACCGTGCGGAAAGCGGTTACGGGGCCAATGCGGCGCGAGTGCAGGGGCCATAGACACCCGTGGGGTCACAGGTGATTCCGCGGTCCCGCTGAATCTGCGTCACACCGCGCACGGTGGCGTCGTCGTACACCCCGGTGGGCGACACATAGGTGAATCCCTGCGCGAACAGCAGCCGCTGAAGATCGGTCACATCCGATCCGCTGTCACCCGCCTGGAGTGTGCGGGGAGTTGGGGCCGTGGCGCTCGGCGCGGGGGAGGCGCTGGGGGCGGTGGTGGGCGGTGCGCCGGTCACGCTCGGCCCCGGCGCGGGGGAGCCGTTCCCGTGCCCGGTCCCGGTTTCCGCTCCGCTTCCGGGCATCGCTGACGGCCCCGCCGGTGGCGTGGCCCGACGGGTCGGATCGCCGTCGGCGGCCGGGGCCCGGCCGGTGTGGCCGCCGGCCGAGGGCAGCGCTCCGGCCGCGTGGCCGGATATCCCGCCGCTGGTCAGCGGCCGGGTGCTGGAGGGCGGGGGAGCCGGCCGGTCGGGCGCCGTCGCGCCGGGCGACTGCGGCCACACCTGCCAGGCGATCACCGCCGCCACCGCGACCGCGGCGATGGACACGGCGCCGAGCAATAGCGGGCGCTCGCGAAGCCGTTCACGTCGGGCGTGCCCGTCACCGGGTCCTGCGGCCGCCGCGCGGCCGGTGTCCTCGGGCCCCGGCACAGGAAACACCACGTCGATCACATCCGGCGGCTCCTGGCCGCCGCCTCGGGACTCGGGTGCCGCCACCGCCGTCGCCGCGCGGTCCGGCCGGTACCGACGCTCCCCGTCCGCTGCCCGCCGCCCCGCCCTGTCGTCTTCCATGTCCATCACCGGTTTCACTCACGCCACTGCCGGATCATCCCCACCCGCGAAAACTTCCGCACCCCAGGGTGCGGTAACAAGGTGGCCCCGCCAAGGGGGCCTTGACATCCGCGGACAAGGGTGAGCCATCGGGGAGCCGACGGGCCGAACCGGTCCCTCGGCGTCCCCTCTTTCGTATCAACAGGCGCAGCGGCACCGTGCGTGATCCACGGTTGTCGCCCGCGGCCGGGCCCGACGGGGCAGAATTATCGTTTCTGCTGCGCGTCCGGCCCGGCGACCGGCGGTACGGCGGCGGTGCTCAGTACATCGACGGCGGCGGCGGGGGCGGCGCGGGACTCGGCTCAGGCGTCGGCGGCACCGGGTCGGGCGCCGGGCCGGGAGGCACCGGCTCGGGTCCCGGAGGTGTCGGCGTCGGATCCGGCACCGGGACCGGACCCGGGCCGGGGGTGGGACCGGGCACCGGCGACGGGAACGGATCGGGCCCCGGCGTCGGGAAGGGCTCGGGCACGGGGTTGGTCATCGCTGCCTCCGAAGGTCCTGGCGAGGACCTCTTCGTGATCCTCGCCGACTGGTCACGACACGTACCCGGTCATCGCGCGCCTATGCCGCACGCTCCCGCGCGCGCTCCCGTGGGAGTGAACCGCGCCGGCGCCCGCAACTGCGCGCCCACGGCGCGTTGTCTGTCCGGGGGACCGATCCACGGCGGAAGGAGCCGGTGATGGCAGAGGACTGGGAAGACCTTCGGGAACCTGGTGTGGTGCACGTCCTGATCACCGCGCGCGACGAGGCCAGCGCGTATCGCGTCTTCGACGCCCTGGTCGACCGCTTTCCCGCGGTCGGTCCCCCTGCCCCGGCCCGCTCCCGGCCCGGCCTCGTCGTCCTGTCCGTCCTCACCCCCACCGCCTGACGCCTCCCGTCTCAGGGGTGCGGGCGGTGACCTTCGGGGGCGTCGTGCCTGGTTGCGCCTACGCGGCGGCAGCCGATCCGGGCCGGGACGTGCCCCGTAGGGGCGCGGGGAACTGCGCGACCGGCCCCCACCGGCCGGTGATCCGGGGACCGTCCGGAATGCCCCTTCGGGGCGGGTGGTGACCTGTGGGACCGTCGTGGCTGGTCGCGCCCGCGCGGCGGCAGCCGCACATCGAACACGGCCCCGCGCACCTCACGACATGGCCTTGCGCAGGGCCAGGGCACCTCGCGGCGGCCTTGGGGAACCGCGTTCCGCGCGGTGCGGGACGGCGGCCGAATGGCCCATCGGGTGTTTGGGGGTGAGCGCCCGGCCGACGGGATGGGGTGTCACCCGGATGGGTCGGAGGCCGGGGACGGGGCGGGCGGGGACAAGAGGGCGCGGCGGTACGGGGGTTGGTAGGAATCGGGCGGCCGGAGGCGGCGGCAGGGAAGGCGGACAGCGACGCCGCCGGGTTGGGTGGGGAGCGTGCCGGTCCCCCCATGAGCGGTCGCCAGACCGCCCCGGTGCGTGGAGAGACCGCATGCGCTCTGGACGTGCCCACGGACGGACAACGGCCGCCCTCGTCGCGGGAACGGCGCTCGCGCTGGCCCTGGCCGCACCCGCCGCGCGGGCCGACTCCGACCTCACGTCCTTCGGCTTCGGCGTCTCGCCGACCACCGTCGTGCCCGGCGGGAAGGTCACCCTCACGGCCACCGACTGCGCCGGCCGGGCGACCGCCTCGGCCCCGGCGCTCTTCGGCGACGTGACCCTCGGCAAGGGCGACGGGCCCAGGCAGGTCGCCACCGCCACGGTGGACGGCGAGGCCAAGCCCGGCGCGCGGTACGTCGTGACCTACACCTGCGGAAGCCAGCGGGGCACCGCCGCGCTGACCGTGGCGGCCGGTACGACGTCCACCGGTACGAAGCCGACCGCCGCGGTGCGGACCGGCGCGGTGCGGACCGGCCTCGGCGGCGATGTGTCCGCCCCGAACGCGCGGGAGATCCTGGCGGGCGGCGTCCTGGTCGCCGCCGCGGGCGTGCTCGTCGTCCGCCGCAGACGCGCCACCCGCGGCTGACGGCGTACCGCCGCCCGCGAGGCTCCCTCGCGCGGTCGTCCACGCGCACCTGACGCGCATCCCCACGGAGCCCCGACTGAGTCCTGCACGAGCGGCCCGTACGAGCGGCCCGTACGAGCGGCCTGCACGAGCCGCCCGCACGAGCCGCCCAGAAGGCGGAAGCGCGGCCCCGTGGCGGAATGTGGGACGCTGGATAATGTCCCTCATGGCGATAAATCATGCCAAAGCTATCCTGGTGGTCCGTGTGGCCCGCCTCGCGGATGTGGTCAGATGACCGCCGCCCGACCCCGGAGCAGGTGCATGACGGCACGCAAGCGGCCACCAGGTGGCGGCTACGACCCCCGCGTGGGGCCTTTCCCGACGGGTCTGCCGACGGCCCCGGAGATCGGCCCCGGGGAGCGGCTTGCCATGAACGGCATGGGCACGTTCGACTGGGACCTCGACCTCGGCACCTTCGACCTCGACCAGGCGGGACTCGACGTCTTCGACCTGCGCCCGGAGGAATTCGACGGCCGGATCGACTCGCTGGTGCTGCGGGTGACCCCGGAGGAGAGCGCCCGCCTCGACATCGCGCTGCGCAGGGCCCTGCAAGCGGGCCGCCGCAGCTACGGCGGATACTTCCAGGTCACCCGCAGGGACGGCGCCAAGCAGTGGACGCACACCCAGGGCGCCATCCTGCGCGACGACCTCGGCAACGCGTACCGCGTCCTGGGCATCGTCAGGGACGCGACCGCCGAGCTGACCCAGACCCCCGCGCCCAGCACCCCGCCGCCGCGGCACGAGCGCCGCAGCCTGCCCTCGATCGTCCGCCGTACGATCGAGGCGCTGTCCACGGCCGTCACGGTCGACGACGTCATCGCGGTACTCACCGGCGCGGGCGGCCTGGAGCGCTTCGGCGCCGACGGACTGACGCTCGGCCTGATAGAGACCGGCAATCTCAAGGTGGTCGCCTTCAGCGGCCGGGAGATGTCCTTCTACGAGGGGCTGCGGCTGCGGCGGCTCGACGACTCGCTGCCGCTCACCCAGGCCGTCATCACGCAGCAGCCGCGATTCGCCACGGACTTCCCGGCGCTGGCCGAGAAGTTTCCGCTGCTGCGCGCCCAGATGAAGCCCGGCGCGGGCGTCGACTCCGACAGCAACTTCGCGGCGGCCTTCCTGCCGCTGGTCGCCCAGGCCCGCTCCATCGGCGGCCTCGCGCTCTTCTACCACGACCGCACCGAATTCCGGCCCGAGGACCGCGAGCTGTACATGACGCTCGCGGGCATCCTGGCCCAGTCCCTCCAGCGCGCGATCCTCTTCGACCAGGAGCGGGAGTTCGCCACCGGCCTCCAGGCCGCGATGCTGCCCCGGCACATCCCGCGCGTCGACGGCGCCGAGATCGCCGTCCGCTACCACGCGGCGCGCAGCGGGCGGGAGGTCGGCGGCGACTGGTACGACGTGGTCGCGCTGCCGCAGAACCGGGTCGGCCTGGTCGTCGGTGACGTGCAGGGCCACGACACGCACGCCGCCGCCGTGATGGGCCAGCTCAGGATCGCCCTGCGCGCGTACGCGGCCGAGGGCCACCCGCCGTCCACCGTGCTCGCCCGCGCCTCCCGCTTCCTGGCGGAACTGGACACCGAGCGCTTCGCCACCTGCGCCTACGCGCAGATCGACCTCGCCACCGGCTCCGTCTCCGCCGCCCGCGCGGGCCACCTCGGGCCGCTGATCCGGCACACCGACGGGCGTACGGGCTGGCCGAATGTGCGCGGCGGCCTGCCGCTGGGCCTGGCCACCACCCTGGAACTGCACGAGTTCCCCGAGACCCGGATCGACCTGGTGCCCGGCGAGACGCTGGTGTTCTGCACCGACGGCCTGGTCGAGGAGCGCGGTCTGGACATCACCATCGGTATGGAGGCGCTTGCCGAGGCGGTGCACTTCGGCCCGCAGCCCGCCGAGGCGCTCGCCGACCACCTCGCGGAGAACCTCTGGGAGCGCTGGGGCTCGGGCGACGACGTCGCGCTGCTGATCCTGCGCCGCGCCCCCGACACCGGCACCCCGCGCGCCCCGCGGATGCACAGCTACGTCCACCAGGCCGACCCCGAGGGCCTGGCCGACGCCCGGTCCGCCCTGCGGCAGGCGCTCACCGACTGGGGCCTGGCCGACCTCGCCGACGACGTGGAACTCGCCGCGGGCGAGCTGCTGGTCAATGTGCTGCTGCACACCGAGGGCGGCGCCGTCCTCACCCTTGAGGTGCTGCCGGAACCGGTACGCCGGGTGCGGCTGTCGGTCCAGGACCGGTCGAGCGTCTGGCCGCGCCGCAGATCGCCCGGCGAGGCGGCCACCTCGGGCCGCGGCCTGCTGATGATCGACGCGCTCGCCGCCTGCTGGGGCGTGGAGCCGCGCGGCGACGGCAAGGCCGTCTGGTGCGAATTCGACCCGGACGAGACCGGTACGGACGGCTGAGCCCCCACTCCCGGGACCCGGCCGCCCGTACCGCGGCCGCGCTCAGCTCACGTTCAGCGCCGTGTCGTCGATGACGAACGAGGTCTGGAGCTTGGAGCCCTCGGTCCCGGTGAACTTGACGGTGACCGTCTGCCCCGCGTACGCGCCCAGGTCGAAGGTGCGCTGCTGGAAGCCGGAGGCCGCGTTGACGTTGGAGTACGTGGCCAGGGTGCTCAGTACGGTGCCGGAGGAGTTCAGGACCTGCGCCTTGAGCGTGTCGTAGGCGGTGGTGCCGGTCTCCGCGGTGTCGATGTGCAGCCAGAAGCTCAGGCTCGCGGCGCAGCCCGCCGGGATGGTCACCGACTGCGCGACGGTGTCCGTGGTGGCGGTCCCGTAACCGTCGAGCCACGCCTTGTACGAGCCGCTGTGCGCCGCCTGCGACGCGTTGTTGTTGATGACGCCGCTGGTCGCCGTCCACGACGAAGTGCCGGACTCGAAGCCGGGGTTGGCCAGGAGCTGGCGCGCGGTGCAGGTGCCGCCGGTCGGCGGGGTGGTCGGGGGAGTGGTGGGCGGCGTCGTGCCGCCCGATCCCGAACCGGCCAGCCAGGCCGTCGCGTTGAGCGCGAGCGCGGCGTCGGTGCCCGCCGGGTCGTCCCAGCCGTTGTAGAGGGTGTTGCCCGACTGGCCGGTGCCGTCGTCGGCGGGTGAGCTGTCACCCCAGATCGCCACCCGGCCGCTGCCGAAGGTGCTGGTGACGAAGAACGCGCCGGTGTTGCCGGACGAACCCGTCTTGTACAGCAGCCCCTTGACGTTCGGATTGTCGGCGGGCTTGAGGGTGAAGGTGGTGCCGTCGCGCAGGATGCTGCCCGTCACGTTGCCGAACGGGCCGTGCAGCACCGGGTTGGACGCGTCACTGATCGCCCGCGGATTGTCGGTGCTGATGTCCAGCAGGTCGACGGAGAAGCCGAACGGGTCGGTGTTGTCGACCCCGTTGCTGGTCAGCAGGTCGTTGATGACGCAGGGGGAGTCGCAGCCGTCGTTGTTGCGGTCGCTGTTGTTGTGGTCGGAGATCAGGAAGAGCCCGCCGCCGTTCTGCACGAATTTCATCACGGCGGTCTTCTCGGCCGCGCTCAGCTTCACGTTCGGCTCGGGCAGCACGAAGGTGTCGAAGTTGCTGAGGTCCTGGGCGTTGGAGGTGTTGCCGTAGGTGATCGTGCGGCCGGACGGCAGGGTGTCGAGGGTGTACCCGCCCGCCTTCTGGAGCGCGACGCCCCAGGCGGAGAAGGCGCCGGTCCAGTCCGTCTCCTTGGTGGGGTTGGCGTTCTGGCCGAGCGGGTCGGGCTGGCTCGTGCTGATGATCCAGTCGGCGTTCCCGGCCGTCTCGGCCTTGGTGTTGTCGAAGAGCACGCGGTGCGTCGTCGCCGCGGCCGGCGCGACCGGGGCGCCGGGGGCGGCCTGAGCGGAGCCGCCGCTGAGACCGGCCGCGCCGAGCGCGATCGCGCCCAGTGCGGCTGCCGCGCCGATCAGCACACGGCTGCGGGGCACACGGGTTCCAAGCATCCGTCAACCTCCAGGTGGGGGGCGGTCAGTGAGGGTGCGGGAGATGATTCTGCGCGCGTAGAACCTGTGACTGATGTGCCGTGCGTTACGAGCGGGTGAATGCTGCCGGTCGGCTCTCGCCGCGCGCGTCCGGTGGGTGGGGGCCGGAAACTCCGCGCGTCACTCTAGGCTCATGACGCGACCCTGACAACATTGCCGCCCGGTGCGCCGGTGCGCCGGTGCGCGGATCGCGGTCCCCGAACCCCCCGGCCCCCGAACCCCCGGTCCGGCACCCCCCCGGCCCCGGACATACGTCCGCCTCCCCGTGTGAACCGTCATCACATACGGGGAGGCGGACGCGCCTACCGCGGCGGGCGCGGCGTCGCGGTTACTGCGACACGCGCACGTAGTCGATCAGCATGCGCTGCGGGAAGACCGTGGTGGCGTCGGGAGCTCCGGGCCAGTCACCGCCCACCGCGTTGTTGAGGATGATGTAGAACGGGTGGTCGTACACCCACGGACCCCTGGTCGCCTCCACCGTCGCCTTGTCGGCGGTGAAGAAGGCGTGGCCGTCCACCGAGAACGTCATGTGGTGGGAGTCCCAGTCCACGGCGTAGGTGTGGAAGTCCGAGGCGAAGTCGCTGCCCGCGAGGGTGTACGGGGACCCGTAACCGTTTCCGCCGTTGTAGGCGGGGGCGTGCAGCGTGGAGTAGACGGAGTCGGCGACCTTGCCGACGTGCTCCATGATGTCGATCTCACCGGAGTTGGGCCACGGCGTGCCCGTCTTGAAGTTGGACCCCAGCATCCAGAACGCGGGCCACAGACCCTGCGTGCCGCTCACCTTGATCCGCGCCTCGACGTGGCCGTAGGTGAAGTTGAAGTGGTCCGAGGTGTTGATCCGGCCCGAGGTGTACTGGTGGCCCTGGACATTCTCCTTCCTGGCCTCGATGACGAGGTTGCCGTTGCCGTCCATTGAGGTGTTGTCGCCGTTGGTGTAGTACTCCAGCTCGCCGTTCTGCCCGCCGCCGATGTCCTGGGTCCACTTGCCGGTGTCCGGCTTGGTGCCCGCGGCGCCGTTGAACTCGTCGCTCCACACCAGGTGCGTGGGGTTGCCCGGGTCGGGCGGCAGGGCGGGCGGCGCGGTGGGGTTGCCGCCGGTGCCGTAGACGTCGAAGGTCCACAGCGAGTACCCGTAGCCGTTGCTGCGCGCGGTGCCGTACATCCGCACGTAGCGGCCGGTGCCGTCCACGTTCAGGGTCTCCTTGAAGCCCTTGCCGGTGGTGGTGGAGTAGATGCTCGTCCAGTTGGTGTTGTCCGGCGAGACCTGGATCTGGTATGCGGTCGCGTAGGCCGGGTCCCACTGGAGGACGACCTGCGTGATGTGCGCGGTCGCGCCCAGGTCGACGCTGATCCAGCCGGGGTCGACCCAGCCGTTGGTGTCGCTGGTCGCCCACCGGGTGGCCGGGTCCTCGTCGAACGCCTTGGCCGGCGTGCAGCCGACGCAGCTATTGGCGTTCTGGTAGGTCGAGGCGGAGGCCGGCTTGTTGTACGACAGCAGGACCGCGCCGCCCGGCGGCGTGGTGGGCGGGGTGGTCGGGGGTGTGGTGGGGGGAGTGGTCGGCGGGGTCGTGCTGCCGCCGCCACCGGTGAAGATCTGGAACTCCCAGAGCGAGACGCCGTATTGGGTGGCGCGCGCGGTGGTGTAGACCCGGACGTAGCGGCCGGTGCCGGTCAGGGTGATCAGCTCGGTCGCGCCGGGGCTCGTGGTGGTGGAGTAGGCGTTCGTCCAGGTCGTGCCGTTGGCCGAGACCTGGATCTGGTACGCCTTCGCGTACGCCGTCTCCCAGCTCAACTGGACACCGCACACGTTCTGCGAACTGCCCAGGTCGACCTGGAGCCACTGCGGGTCGGCCGCCGCGCTGGACCAGCGGGTGCCCATGTTGCCGTCGACCGCGGCGGAGGCGGGAGTGCCCGCGTTCTCCGTGGACGAGGCCGTCGCGGGCTTGTTCAGCGCGGAGTTGGCCGTACCGCAGGCCGCGTTGCCCGTGCCGGTGGAGCCGTAGACCTTGAACTCCCAGAGCGAGACGCCGTATTGGGTGGCGCGCGCCGTGGTGTTGATCCGGACGTAGCGTCCGGAGCCGGTGACGTCGAGGGTTTCGGTGCCACCGGCGCCGGTCGTGGTGCTGTAGACGTTCGTCCAGGTCGTGCCGTTGGCCGAGACCTGGATCTGGTACGCCTTCGCGTACGCCGTCTCCCAGTTGAGCACCACCTGGGAGAGGGTGGACGTGGCGCCGAGGTCGACCTGGAGCCACTGCGGGTCGGCCGCCGCGCTGGACCAGCGGGTGCCGAGGTCGCCGTCGACCGCGGCCGACGCGGGCGTGCCCGCGTTCTCCGTGGAGGAGGCGGTGGCCGGTTTCGCCTGCGAGAGCAGGGTGCCCGCGGCCTTGGCCGGAGTCTGTGAGACCGCCAGCGCGAGCGTCGCGACGAGGGCCGCGACGAAGGCGAAGATCAGCGATCTGGGGAATCGTGTCGTGGGGGACGGAAGGGTCTGTGGGGGGTTGCCGATCACGGCGTCTCCTGATTGGTCGCCGAGCGAGAGAGCGCTCTCTGAATGCTGCGATGATTACGGCGCTGTTGCTGACACGTCAAGAAAGTGAACGAGATTCGCCCCGCGAATTCACTCGGGTCCGCCTTGATGTCGACACCCGAAGGGTCAACGAACCACTCGTCCCGATAAGGGAGTTAAGCGGCTTGTCGCTGTGTGCAAGAGCTTGAGACGGTGAACATGGCGATGGCGGCGGAGAAAAATCTCCGCCGCCATGATTGGTCCAGTCCTGCGCGTCAGCCGCAGGTCAGTACCGGCCCCGCCCAGTCGGCGTGGTCGGAGTCGTTGCCGTTGCCGCCGTCGGTGACCACCAACCGCAGCTCCGTACCGCCGCCCAGAGCGGCCGTCAGATGCCGGGCCGTGTCACTGCCGGTCACCACCCCGCTGTCGGCCACCAGCGTCGAGTCGCGGTAGATCTGGAAGTCCACCGAGCCCTTGCTGCCGACCTCGTCGTCCACCCCCACGTCGGCGGTGACCGAGGAGCACCCGCCGCCCAGGTAGTAGACGACCGTGCTGGCCGCGTGCACGCCCAGCCCCTTGCTGTACGTGGTGCCGCCGACGGTGATCGTCCTGCCGTCGCCAGCGGCCTGTTCGCCGTTGCTGCGGTCGCGCTCGACCGGGCCCCAACCGCTCACCGCCGACGACCAGTTGAGGTCGCTGAGGGCGTGCGTGCCGGCCGAAGGGCCTTTGCCGCAGGCCATCTTGGCGTCGGCCCAGTCGGCGTGGTCGTAGTTCATGCCGTCGCCCGCGTCGGTGGCCACCAGCCGCAGCGTCGTCCCTCCGGTCAGGTCGGCGGTCAGGTGCGCCGCCACGTCGTTGCCCGTACGGGTCCCGCTGTCGGCGACCAGGGTGGAGTCGCGGTAGATCTGGAAGTCCACCGAGCCGTTGCTCCCCACCTCGTCGTCCACCCCGACGTCCACGGTCAGCTTTCCGCACAGACCGCCGACGTAGTAGGAGATGTCACTGGGCGCGTGCACCCCGAGCCCCTTCGCGTACGTGGTGCCGCCGATGGTGATCGTCCTGCCGTCGCCCGCGGCCTGTTCGCCGTTGCTGTGGTCGCGCTCGACCGGGCCCCAGGCGTTCACCGCCGAGGTCCACGACAGGTCGCTCAGCTCGTTGAGCCCGGTCGGCGGCGGCACCGGGCTGCCCGGGGTGACCCGGAACATCACCGTGCCGTGCGCGGGCACCGACGCGCTGATCGTGCCGCCGGTGCTCGATGTCGCCTTGGACCACAGGTCCTTGAGCGCGTACGAGGACGCGCCGCCGACGCCGACGGCCTGCGCGGTGGTGCTGACGGTCTGGGCGGAGGCGTTCTCATTGGTGAGCGTCACCGCGCGGTCGCCGTTGGCCAGCGGCTTCGACATCACCACGAGCCCGCCGGAGGAGGAGACCACCGAGCCCTGCTTGCCCAACGGGTCCTGGTCCACCGCGATCACGTCGGCGTTCTTCAGGATCGTCAGCGTGGCGGCGGACGCGGTCCTGATGTCGCTGCCGATCAGCAGCGGCGAGGCCATCTCCGACCAGAGGCTGAAGTGGGTGCGGTACTCGGTGTCGGTCATGCCGCCGTTGCCGACCTCCAGCATGTCCGGGTCGTTCCACGCGCCGGGCTTGGCGTACGGCGCGAGCTGCTGGTTCTGGTGCGCGATGTTGATCATGCTGGACCACGAGTCACTGATGTCCCCGGTCGTACGCCAGGAGTTGCCGACCGCGGGCGCCCAGTTCCACGGCTGGTTGGAGCCCCATTCGCAGATGCTGTAGAGGATCGGCCGGCCGGTGGCCTTCAGTGCGTCGCCCATCGCCTTGTAGCGCTGCTGCGCGTCGACGTTGTTGTTGTTGCAGTTGTCGTACTTGAGGTAGTCCACGCCCCAGGACGCCCACAGGTTGGCGTCCTGCTGCTCGTGGCCGAGGCCGCCGGGGAAGCCCGCGCTGTTGCAGGTCTTGGTGCCCGCGGAGGAGTAGAGGCCGAATTTCAGCCCCTTGGAGTGGACGTAGTCGGCGACGTTCTTGATGCCGTCGGGGAAGCGCACGGGGTCGGCGACGAGGTTGCCCGAGGCGTCGCGGCTGGGCAGCGCCCAGCAGTCGTCCAGGTTGACGTAGGTGTATCCGGCGGCCTTGAGGCCCTGGGAGACGAAGAGGTCGGCGATGCCCTTGACCATCGCCTCGTTGAACTGGGACCCGCAGCCGGTGGAGTTCCAGTTGTTGAAACCCATCTGCGGGGTCAGGGCCAGGCCGTTGTCGAGGGCCGCGGCCGGTGGCGCGGCGGCGATCTGAGCGGTCACGGCGGCGGTCGCGGCCAGTGCGGTGAGTCCGGCTCCCGCCCCGGCGACGAGGGTGAGCGACGCGGCCGAGGCCGCGAGACGCTGCCGGAGGTGGTGTGTTTTGGTGTGTCGTTCGTGCGGCATGTGCGGCTCCGAGTCATTTCAATGGCGCACAATCCAACGGGGTCGAACGAAAGCAACCACATTTCAGCGGTGCAGCGTGAGCATGTCAATAAGCGCGGTGCGGTGAACCCCGAAGTGCCGTGCGCCAATCCCGAATGACCGTACGAGGCGCGCCACCGGCCGTTCCGGAGGAGATCGACTTTAGGGTGGGCCCGGACCACTGAGATCGCCGAGAGCGGGAACGTGCACGGGATGCCCGACGTACCAGAACCCATGGTCAAGCTGGTCCGGTGGACCACGGAACCGGCCGCGGCCCAGACCCTCAGGTCCACCGCCGCGGCCGTCATCGCCTATGTCGCCGCCGTCCAGCTCACCCCGCAGCCCGCCCCGCTGACCGCGCCCCTGACGGCTCTGCTGGTCGTCCAGGTCACCCTCTACTCCACACTGACCACCGGCATCCGGCGGGTGAACTCGGTGGTGGTCGGCGTCCTGATCGCCATCGGCTTCAGCGCGCTGGTCGGGCTGAGCTGGTGGAGCCTGGGTCTGACGATCTTCAGCGCGCTGCTGATCGGCCGCGTCGTACGGGTCGGCGAGTTCGTGCCCGAGGTCGCGATCAGCGCGATGCTCGTCCTCGGCGTGACCCGGGTCGCGGACACCGCGTGGGACCGGGTGCTGGAGACGCTGATCGGCGCGGGCGTCGGCCTGCTGTTCAACCTGCTGTTCGCGCCGCCGGTCTGGGTGCAGTCCGCGGGCGGCTCCATCGAGTCGCTGTCCCGCCGGATGGGCGCCCTCTTCCGCGACATGGGCGGCGAGCTGGCCGGACACCTCCCCGTCGAGCGCGCCGCCGCCCGGCTGCACGAGGCGCGCCGCGTCGACCACGACATCGTCGAGGTCGACGCCTCGCTGCGGCAGGCGGAGGACAGCCTGCGGTGGAATCCGCGGGTCCGCGAGGGCGTGCTCTCCCGGATCGTGCTGCGGACGGGGCTCGACACCCTGGAGATCTGCGCGGTGGTGCTGCGCGTGCTGTCCAGGACGCTCACCGACCTCGCCAAGCACCGCACCGAGGAGTCGCTGTTCCCCGACGACGTCGCCGTCGAACTGGAGGAGCTGTTCGACCACGTGGCGCACGCGATCGAGAGCTTCGCCGTACTGATCACCACCCAGGTCGCGGCCAACGCGCAGTCGGCGGAGGAGCAGCTGGCGCAGGCCCTCGCCGACAGCACGGCCAGCCGTGACAGGACCGCCCAGCTGCTGCTCGCCAAGGTGCGCGAGCACCCCCGGCAGTGGCAGCTGCACGGCGCGCTGCTGGCCGAGGTCGACCGCATCCTGGACGAGCTGGCCGTCGAGAAGCGGTCGGAGCGTTTGGTGGAGGAGCTGGACCGCTACTCGCGCGAGCAGAGCGACCGGCACCCCTGGCTGCACATGATCAAGAAGCGGCTGGGCGCTGCCCGTGCGGTCCTGCGCTGACAGCCGGCGCGCGAGCTCGCGCCAACGTACGGCTGACGGGCGCGGCGACCGTATACGACCGTACGGCTCAGGCCCCGGTCTCCTCCTGCGGGCCGAACCAGTCGAGGCAGACCACCAGCGCGTCGTCGTCCGCTTCGTGCCCCCGGTAGTCGGGCAGCTCGCGCAGCACCGCGCCCGGCACGTCGGCGGCGGGCAGCAGACTCGTCGCCGACAGGCCGCGGATCAGCGCCCGGTCGCCGTACGCGTCGCCCTCGGGGGAGTACGTGGCGTAGACGCCGTCGCTGGCGAACAGCAGCCGGTCGCCGGGCAGCACCTGGAACTCCTCGGCCACGTAGAGGGTCTCCTCGAACATCCCGAGCGGCAGCTGCTCGTCGAATGCCACCCGCTCGACGGTCTTGCCGCGCTGCCGCCACAGCCGGGGCGACCCGGCGTCCACCACCTGCACCACACCGCTGGGCACGTCGAAGGAGAGCAGCAGCGTGGCGACGTGGGCGGCGCCGCGGTAGCGCGACCACAGGGCCTGGTCGGCGAGCGCGGCCTGGTCGGCGATGCCGATGCCCGCCCGGCGCGCGTTGCGCAGCGCGTTGACGGCCAGGCTGGTCAGCAGGGACGCGTCGATGCCCGCGCCCATGCCGTTGGTGATGGCCAGGGTCAGGGTGTCCGGGCTGGCCGACCAGTCGAAGTTGTCGCCGTGGATGGCGTAGGCGGGCTCCAGCTGGGCGCCGAGCGCGTACTCGGGCCGGGCGAAGGCGCGGCCCGGCAGCAGCTCCCACTGCATCTCGGCCGCCAGGGTGAGCCGCGTGGCCCTGCGCGCGATCAGATAGTGGTCGGTGTCCCGCTCGGCGACCACCAGTTCGCGTCCGAGCAGCTCGGCCACCTCGGCCAGCTCGCCGACGCCCTGCACGGCGTGCCGGTCGGCGGGCAGCACGACCGTGAGGATGCCCAGCCGGTCGCCGCGCACGGTGACCGGCAGATGCACGGTGACCTCGCCGTCCCGCCCCGCGCGCTGCTCCACCGGCTGCTGGCTGCCGAACGCCCTGCCCTGCGGGGTGTTGTGCACCGGCAGCGAGAGCCTGGCGGGCGCCGAGACGTCGACCGACTGGAGCACCGTGGTGCTGTAGTCGGCCAGCAGCAGGTCGGCCGAGACCGTGCCGTAGTGCTCGGCCAGCGCGGTGCGCGCGGTGTCCAGCAGAGCGTAGGGAGCCGCGGAGCGCAGAGCGCGTTCTACGGCCAGGAAGTTCGTCACGGGCGGGACAGCCTTTGCGATCGGTGGGAGAGACGGCGTGTGGGGGGCTGAAGCGGTGCTGACGGACGGTGGCGGTGAAGGGGGGTCGGGGACGGCGGCCGAGGTGAGGGCGGGGTGACGAGGTGGGCGCGGCGGGTGGCAGGGGGCCCGTGCGGGGAGGCGCGGGCTGACAAACGGCCGTCGTCAGTGGCACAGTGGCCAGGTGCCCCACATCG
Organism: Streptomyces sp. NPDC088910; assembly: GCF_044749865.1. NCBI lineage: Bacteria > Bacillati > Actinomycetota > Actinomycetes > Kitasatosporales > Streptomycetaceae > Streptomyces > Streptomyces sp. NPDC088910. The sequence goes on along the minus strand of NZ_JBIVIV010000021.1, from coordinate 19,232 downwards.
TTCCGCCTCACCGCCATGAGCAGGTCGCTCATGAAGCCAGTGCTGTGTCGGAACTGCTGGAGGTCCTGTGGGGGAGAGGCCAGGAGGCCGCACCGTCCGGCCCCCTGTCACCGTCGCAGGTGCGGGCGCTGTTCGCGATCGAACAGTACGAGGGCGCCAATCTGCGGACACTGGGCGACGCGCTGGGATCGCGGCCGTCCTCGGTGAGCAGGCTCTGCGACCGGCTGGAGGCGGTCGGTCTGGTGGACCGGCAGACGAGCCCGACCAGCCGCCGCGAGGTGGAACTGCGGCTGACCCGGCGCGGGCACGCGGCACTCGCCGAATTCCGCGACTTCAGGGCCCGCGAGGTGAAGGCCGTGCTGGGCCGGATGGCGCCGGACGAGCTGGCGGCGCTCGCTGAGGGACTGACGGCCTTCCGCCGTGCCGCCGCCGGTGCGGCCGTACCCGGTGCGACCACCGCCGACCCCGCACGCCGTGCGGCGGACTCCGCCTAGCATCACGCACCGCTCCCCGCCCCGGGCGCTGTCGCCCGCGCACTCGCATCCCGACCCGCACCCATGCCGTGACACGAACACGTGTGCGTCGGCACAGACTCTTGTCCGATGGATATTGTTGTCAAGTGGCAACGATCTTACTAGGGTGGCTCGCGTGACTGCGCATGTCGGGCAGCACGGGGGCGACGGAACGCCTCGTACGGCCGCCGGTGCGGCAGAGAGTGAAGGAAGCGCTGTGAGCGGTGGCGGAGAGGGTGCCGGGAGACCGGTCGAGGTGGCCGTCCGCCGGGCCGGGACCGCGCTGGTCCTCGCCTTGCGCGGCGAGCTCGACCTGGAAACCCTGGAGCCGCTGCGGGCTGCGCTGGCCGCGGCCAGGCGCGACGACGCGCCCCGCGTGGTGCTCGATCTGTCGCAGGTCACTTTCTGTGACTCCTCCACGGTGAACGAGTTGCTGCGGGCCGATGTCGATCTTGGCCCCGGTCGCCTGTGGCTCGCCGCTCCCTCTCCCTTCGTCGCCCGGCTCTTCGGCCTGGTCGGACTGCCGATGGTGCTGGCCGTCCGTGACTCCGTCGAAGAGGCGTTGGCCGGCTCCGACGACCGCGCGTAACGCTCGGCGCCACACTGCGCGCCTTCCCCTGAAGCACGGGGGCGAACCCGCTGTGACGTGAGACCGCTCTCACGCGTACCCACTGTCACCCGACCCGCCCACGCGCGGGCGCTCAGGCATGTCCGGAAACCGGCAGGTCCGCCAACTGGCTTTGCCATGGCATGAATCGTTGCCTTCCGAGGCGTAGACGCCGCCGTAGCGCGTCTGTAACACTCTGCCAACACAAACGCAAATTTTTCGCAGAACAACGATGGATCTGCATGGGAAGAGCGCAACTTCATATGCTCAACCCGCACGTTTCGGATAGTCCGTCTCCTGAACCTCCCACCGCTCCGGTCGCGACGAAGCGCCGGACACGACATAGAGGGACGCTATGAGAACGAAGCGCTCCATCCCACGGCTGATGGCGGGGGTGACCGCGACGAGCCTGCTGCTCCTGGGCGGGTCCGCTCTTCCCGCCATGGCATCGGGAGAGCCAAGTCCGGCGACCGACAGCGCGGTCTCGGTCAGTAGCACCAGCGGCAAGAACAGCGCCGCCCACCTCAACGACGGCGACCAGAACACCTATTGGCAGAGTTCGGGCAAGTCCCTGCCGCAGTGGGCGCAGATCGACCTGGGCCGCACCACCCGCATCGACCAGGTGCGGCTGAAGGTCCCCTCGGGGTGGAAGTCCAGGTCGGAGACGCTCTCGATCCAGGCGAGCGAGGACGGCGAGACCTTCAACACCCTGGTCGGCTCGGCGAAGTACACCTTCAGCCCGTCGACCGGCAACACCGTCAAGATCTCCTTCCCGGCCTCCATGGCGCACTACGTGCGCGCCGAGGTGACCGGGAACTCCGCCGGGTCCTCCGCCCAGCTCTCCGAGATCACCGCGCAGGCCGCCGCGGCCTCGACGGTCAACCTCGCCAAGGGCAAGCCGACCGCGGAGTCCAGCCACGCGGACGTCTACGGCTCGGGCAACGCCGTTGACGGTGACGCGAATTCGTACTGGGAGAGCTCCAACAACGCCTTCCCGCAGTGGCTCCGGGTCGACCTCGGCTCCGCGGTGGCGGTCAACCAGGTCGTGCTGAAGCTGCCGCCGGCCACGAGCTGGTCGACGCGCACGCAGACCCTGGCCGTCCAGGGCAGCACCAACGGCACCACGTTCACCGACATCGTCGCCTCGGCGGGTTACTCCTTCAACCCGTCGTCGGCCAACACGGTGACCATCAACTTCAACTCGACGACGACCCGGTACGTCCGGCTGAACATCACCGGCAACACCGGCTGGCCCGCGGGCCAGATATCCGAGTTCGAGGTGTACGGGCCGACGACCGGTGACACCACCGCGCCGACCGCGCCCGCCAACCTGGCGTACACCCAGCCCGCGTCCGGCCAGGTCAAGCTGACCTGGAGCGCCTCCACCGACGACACGGGCGTCACCGGCTACGACGTGTACGCCAACGGCGCGCTGCGTACCTCGGTGGCCGGGAACGTGCTGACGTACACCGACAGCCAGCCCGACACCGCGACCGTGGCGTACTACGTGGTCGCCAAGGACGCCGCGGGCAACCAGTCGGCGCACAGCAACACCGTGACGCGCACCGGCACCTCGGGTGACACGCAGGCGCCGACCGCACCGGGCAGCCTGGCGTACACCCAGCCCGCCTCCGGCCAGATCAAGCTGACCTGGACGGCGTCGAGCGACAACGTCGGTGTCACCGGCTACGAGGTCTTCCGCAACGGCAGCCAGATCGCCACCACCGCGGCCAACGTGCTGACCTACACCGACAGCCAGCCCGACACCGCGACCGTCTCGTACTTCGTACGGGCCAAGGACGCGGCCGGGAACGAGTCGGCGAACAGCAACACGGTGACCCGCAACGGCACCAGCGTCGGCGGTACGAACCTGGCGGTCGGCAAGCCGATCGTCGCGTCCGCCACCGTGCAGAACTTCGTCGCCGCCAACGCCAACGACGACAGCCTGTCGACGTACTGGGAAGGCAGCGGCACCAGCACCCTGACCGTCTCGCTGGGCTCCAACGTGGACACCAGCTCCGTGGTGGTCAAGCTCAACCCCGACGCCTCGTGGGGCAACCGGACCCAGACCATCGCGGTCTCCGGCCGGGAGCAGAGCGCGAGCACGTTCACCCAGCTCTCGCCCGCGACCGCGTACAACTTCAGCCCGTCCACCGGCAACTCGGTGACGATCCCGGTCTCCGGCCGGGTCGCTGACGTGCGCCTCACCTTCAGCTCCAACACCGGTGCGGGCGGCGGCCAGGCGGCCGAGTTCCAGGTCATCGGCGTACCGGGGCCCAACCCCGATCTGACCGTCAGCTCCCTGACGGCCTCGCCCGCCTCGCCGATCGAGACCGACCCGATCACGCTCAGCGCGACGGTGAAGAACATCGGCACCGACGCGGCGGCCTCCACCGACGTCAACTTCTACCTCGGCACCACCAAGGTCGGCACCGGCACCGTCGGCGCGCTGGCCGCGGGCGCGAGCAGCGTCGTGACCGCCAACATCGGCGCGAAGGACGCGGGCAGCTACCAGCTCACGGCCAAGGTCGACGAGTCCAACAAGGTCGTCGAGCAGAACGAGACCAACAACAGCTACACCAACCCGACCGCCCTGGTGGTCAAGCCGGTCGACACCTCCGACCTGGTGGCCTCGCCGGTCGCCTGGTCGCCGGGCAACCCGTCGGCGGGCAACAACGTCAACTTCTCGGTGGCCATCAAGAACCAGGGCACCGTGGCCTCGGCGAGCGGCGCGCACAACGTCACGCTCACCCTGGCCGACGCCACCACCGGCAGTGTCATCAAGACGCTGACCGGCTCCTACAGCGGCGCCATCGCGGCCGGAGCGACCACCAGCCCGATCAACCTGGGTAGCTGGACCGCGGTCAACGGCAAGTACACCGTGAAGACGGTGATCGCCGTCGACGCCAACGAGGTGGCGACCAAGCAGGCCAACAACACCAGCACCCTGTCCTTCTTCGTCGGTCGCGGCGCCAACATGCCGTACGACTCGTACGAGGCCGAGGACGGCGTGCTCGGCGGCGGCGCCCAGGTCGTCGGTCCCAACCGGACCGTCGGCGACATCGCGGGCGAGGCGTCCGGCCGCAAGGCGGTGACGCTCAACTCCACCGGGCAGTCGGTGTCCTTCACCACCCGCGCCAGCACCAACACGCTGGTGGTCCGCTACTCCATCCCGGACGCCGCGGGCGGCGACGGCATCAACTCCAACCTGAACGTCTACGTCAACGGCACGTTCCTCAAGGCCATCGACCTGACGTCCAAGTACGCCTGGCTGTACGGCAACGAGACCGGCCCCGGCAACAGCCCGGGTGCGGGCGGCCCCCGTCACATCTACGACGAGGCCAACCTGCTGCTCGGGACGACCGTCCCGGCGGGCAGCACGATCAAGCTCCAGAAGGACGCCGCGAACACCAGCACGTACGCGATCGACTTCATCAACACCGAGCAGGCCACGGTGATCCCGAACCCGGACCCGACGAAGTACGTCGTGCCGACCGGCTTCACCCAGCAGGACGTGCAGAACGCCCTGGACGCGGCGCGACAGGACACCACCAAGCTCGGCGTCTACCTGCCGACCGGTGACTACTCGACCGCCCAGAAGTTCCAGGTCTACGGCCGGTCGATCAAGGTGATCGGCGCCGGTCCGTGGTTCACCCGCTTCCGCACTCCGGCCGACCAGTCGAACACCGACGCCGGATTCCGCGCGGACGCCACCGCCAACGGGACGACGTTCTCCGGATTCGCGTTCTTCGGCAACTACACCTCGCGCATCGACGGTCCCGGAAAGGTCTTCGACCTCTCCAACGTGGCCAACATGACCATCGACAACATCTGGGTCGAGCACACGGTCTGCATGTACTGGGGTGCCAACACCGACAACATGGTGATCAGCAACTCCCGTATCCGTGACACGTTCGCCGACGGCGTCAACATGACGAACGGCTCCACGGACAACCACGTCTTCAACAACGAGTCGCGGGCGACCGGTGACGACAGCTTCGCGCTGTTCTCCGCCATCGACGCCGGCGGCGCGGACGAGAAGAACAACGTGTTCGAGAACCTGACGTCGCTGCTGACCTGGCGCGCGGCGGGCGTCGCGGTGTACGGCGGGTACAACAACACCTTCCGGAACATCTACATCGCGGACACCCTGGTCTACTCCGGAATCACCGTCAGCTCGCTGGACTTCGGTTACGCGATGAACGGCTTCGGAACCGTGCCGACCAACATCCAGAACGTGTCGCTCGCCAGAACGGGCGGTCACTTCTGGAACGGCCAGACCTTCCCCGCCATCTGGCTGTTCTCGGCCTCGAAGGTGTTCCAGGGAATCCGCATCAGCGATGTGGACATCACCGATCCGACGTACAGCGGCATCATGTTCCAGACCAACTACGTGGGCGGTCAGCCGCAGTTCCCGATCACGGACACCATCTTGACCAACATCTCGATCACCGGTGCCCACAAGAGCGGTGACGCGTACGACGCGAAGTCGGGATTCGGTCTGTGGGCCAATGAACTGCCGGAGGCCGGTCAGGGACCGGCCGTTGGTTCCGTCACCTTCAACGGTCTGCACCTGAGCGACAACTTCCAGGACATCAAGAACACCACCTCGACCTTCACCATCAAGGTCAACAACTAAGGGCAGCCGCTGAGGAGCGGCCGTCAGCTGGGAGGTGTCCGCGTTCGGCTCTCGAACGCGGGCACCTCCCGCATGCGTTCACGGGCGGGGTTGGAGAGCAAAAGGCGTGCGGTTGTCTTCAGTTGGTGAACGTGAGGGCTTGACGTGGCATTGGTCTAGTCCTACCTTCGCCGATGCGCCCTCAGTCATGTCGGAGTCCGCCGTTCACGGATCAGAACCGATCCGGGTGCGCGGGTCCGGCTGTCCGCTACCGGAAGGTCTCCCCCCATGAACAGACCGCGCATTCGGCTCAAGGCGCTGACCGCACTCGCCGCCGTCCCCGCACTCGCGGCGGGACTGCTGCTGGCCGCGGGCGCTCCGGCGCAGGCCGCGGCCAATCCGGGCCCCGGCTTCCCCGCGCAGTACGCGGCGCCCTACGCCGAGGTCTGGAACTCCCCGTCGGCGCTGGCGGCGGTGAAGAACGCCACCGGGCTGAAGTACTTCACCCTCGCGTTCGTCATCGACGGCGGCGGCTGCAACGCCACCTTCAACGGCAGTACCTCGGTCACCGACGCGAGCTGGACGTCGGCCATCAACACCCTGCGGTCCGGCGGCGGCGATGTCATCGCCTCCTTCGGCGGCGCGGGCGGCACCGAGATCGGCATCTCCTGTACGTCGGTCGCCGCGCTCAAGACCCAGTACAAGCGCGTGATCGACGGACTCAACCTGACCCGCCTCGACTTCGACATCGAGGGCGGCGCGCTCAACAACACCACCGCCAACGACCGGCGCAACCAGGCCCTCGCGCAGCTCCAGCAGGAGTACGCGGCGGCCGGCAAGAAGCTCGACATCGACTACACGCTCCCGGTCAACCCCACGGGCCTGGAGTCCAACTCGCTCAGCCTGCTGAACAACGCCAAGAGCAACGGCCTCAACGTCAACCTCGTCAACATCATGACGATGGACTACGGGCCGTCGATGGACATGGGCCAGGCGGCCATCAGCGCGGCCACCGCGCTGCACAGCCAGCTCGGCGCCATCTGGAACACCAAGACCTCCGCGCAGCTCTGGGCGATGGAGGGCAACACCCCCATGATCGGGGTGAACGACTCGACCAACGAGGTCTTCTCGACCGCCAACGCGCAGTCGCTGGAGACCTTCGCCAAGAACAACGGCATCCAGGAGCTGTCCTTCTGGTCGCTCGGCCGTGACAAGGCATGCGCCACCAACGGCCAGTTGTCGGACTCGTGCAGCGGCACACCCCAGTCGCAGTACCAGTTCTCCAGCATCTTCAACGCCATCACCGGCGGCGGCACCACTCCGCCGCCCACCGGCGGCGCCACCGGGCCGATCCGGTCCGGTTACGCCAACAAGTGCGTGGACGTGGCCTCCGCGAGCAGCGCCAACGGCGCGGCGGTCCAGCTCTACGACTGCAACGGCACCACCGCGCAGAACTGGACGGTCGGCAGCGACAACTCGCTCCAGGCGCTCGGCAAGTGCATGGACGTGGCCGCGGCGGGCACCGCCAACGGCAGCCAGGTGCAGCTCTACGACTGCAACGGCACGGCCGCCCAGAAGTGGACCCGCAGCGGCAGCACCCTGGTCAACACCGGCTCGGGCAAGTGCCTGGACGCGACCGGGCCCAGCTCCGCCAACGGCACCCGGCTCCAGATCTGGACCTGCGCGGGCGGCGCGAACCAGCAGTGGACGCTGCCTTCGTGACCCGCGCGTCCGCTGAGCGCTAGCTGAGCGGACAGGCGAATCGACCGGTCCCGGGCGGGGACGATGTCACCCGCCCGGGACCGGTGCGCTGTACCGCAGTGATCTTACGGGCTCCTCGCAAACAATCGACGTGGATACGTAAAAAATCTGCGGTGCGGAGATATTGCGGAGTATGTGCGCGGGGCGGGAAAGGAGTAGGGGGCGCCGCCGCTTGTCGTCGGTGGCCCGCTGTCGATCCTTCACGAGGAGCCCCGATGAACAGCACGGAACTGCTGGCCGACGCCTTCGGCCGGATCCAGGAAGTGGTCCACGACGCCGTGGACGGCCTCACCCCCGAAGAGCTGGCCTTCCGCGTGGACGAGGGCGCCAACAGCGTCGGCTGGCTGATCTGGCACCTGACCCGCGTCCAGGACGACCATGTCGCCGAGGTCGCGGGCACCGAGCAGGCGTGGACCGCGCAGGGCTGGGACGCCCGCTTCGACCTGCCCTTCCCCGCCGGGGCGATCGGCTACGGCGACGGGCCGGACGACGTCGCCGCCGTCCGAGTGAGCTCCGCCGACCTGCTCACCGGCTACCACGACGCCGTATACGAGAACACCGTCCGCCATGTGCGGGAGCTGACCGACGACGACCTCGACCGGGTCGTGGACAAGCGCTGGAATCCGCCGGTGACCCTGGGTGTACGCCTGATCAGCGTCGTCTCCGACGACCTCCAGCACGCCGGGCAGGCGGCGTATCTGCGGGGGCTGCTGATGCGCAGGCGGTGACGGCGTCGGCGTCGGCCGTTCACCCTTCGGTGTTAGAGTTACTTAACCTAAGTTAAGTACCTGCGCGACCTGTGGGGTGTGAGGGTTGGCGAGCGAGAAGACGGCCGAAGAGCCAGCGGCACGAATACAACGGAGGCCACCGCGCATAGCGGCCGACCATCCGCGCTACAAGTGGGTGGCACTGTCGAACACCACGCTCGGCATGCTGATCGCCACGATCAACTCCTCGATCGTGCTGATCTCGCTCCCCGCGATCTTCACCGGTATCCACCTCGACCCCCTCCAGCCCGGCAACGTCAGCTATCTGCTCTGGATGCTGATGGGATACATGCTGGTCACGGCGGTCCTCGTGGTCACCCTCGGCCGGCTCGGGGACATCCTCGGCCGGGTCAAGATCTACAACTCCGGCTTCCTGATCTTCACCGTCACCTCGGTGATCCTCTCCCTGGACCCGATGCAGGGCGGCGGCGGCGCGCTCTGGCTGATCGGCTGGCGCGTCGCCCAGGCCGTCGGCGGCTCGATGCTGATGGCCAACTCGGCCGCGATCATCACCGACGCCTTCCCGGCCCGCCAGCGCGGCATGGCGCTCGGCGTGAACATGGTCGCGGGCATCGCCGGATCCTTCATCGGCCTGGTCCTCGGCGGCCTGCTCTCCGAGTGGGACTGGCGCTCGATCTTCTGGGTCAACGTCCCGATCGGCCTGATCGGCACCGTCTGGGCCTACCGCTCGCTCCACGAGACCGGCGTCCGCCGCAAGGCCAGAGTCGACTGGTGGGGCAACGTCACCTTCGCCGTCGGCCTGACCGCGCTGCTCGCAGGCATCACCTACGGCATCCAGCCCTACGGCGGCCACACCATGGGCTGGACCAACCCCTGGGTACTCGCGGGCCTGATCGGCGGCGTCGCGATGCTCGCCGTCTTCTGCCTTGTCGAGGCCAAGGTGCGCGAGCCGATGTTCCCGCTCGGCCTGTTCCGCAACGTGGCCTTCGCGGGCGGCAACGCGGCCACCTTGCTCGGCTCCATCGCCCGCGGCGGCCTCCAGTTCATGCTGATCATCTGGCTCCAGGGCATCTGGCTGCCCCTGCACGGCTACGACTACGTCGACACCCCGCTGTGGGCCGGTATCTTCCTGCTGCCGCTCACCGTCGGCTTCCTGGTCTCCGGGCCCATCGCGGGCTACTTCTCCGACCGGTACGGCGCCAGGCTCTTCGCCGCCGCCGGATTCGTCGTGATGGCCGCGTCCTTCGCGGGACTGCTGCTGCTCCCCACCGACTTCAACTATCTGGCCTTCGCGTTCCTGATCTTCCTCAACGGGGTCGGCGGCGGTCTGTTCGCGGCGCCGAACACCTCGATCATCATGGCGAGCGTGCCCGCCGAGGCCCGCGGCGCCGCCTCCGGCATGCGCGCCACCTTCCAGAACGCGGGCATGGTGCTCTCCATCGGCGTGTTCTTCTCGCTCATGGTCGCCGGACTCGCCCGCTCGCTGCCCGGCACCCTCAGCAGCGGCCTGGTCGCCCAGGGCGTGCCGGGGGCGAACGCGCACGAGATCGCCAATCTGCCGCCGGTCGGCACGCTCTTCGCGGCCTTCCTCGGCTACAACCCGATCCAGCACCTGCTCGGCCCCGACCTGCTCGGCAAGCTCCCGGCGGCCAACCAGCACACGCTCACCGGCCGTGAATTCTTCCCGCACCTGATTTCCGGGCCGTTCCACGACGGCCTCGTGGTGGTGTTCGCCCTGGCCATCGTGATGTCCTTGGTCGCGGCGGGCGCGTCACTGATCCGCAGCCGCGCCGTCCGCGCGGCCCACGCCCCGCAGGAGTAACCGAACCGACCGAGGAGGCGCCCCCCGCCATGGACCACACCGACGGGCGCGGGGGCGCCACTCCGGCCGCGGTCGCGCTGATCGTGGCCCGGCTCTACCGCCAGCTCGCCCAGGCGTCCGCCGACGACCTCAACCTGACGTACGCGCAGCTCTCCGCGCTGGCCAGGATCGGGCAGTTCGGCCCCATCCGGCTCGGTGAACTCGCCGCCCGCGAACAGGTCGCCGCCCCCTCCCTGACCCGTACGGTCAGGCCGCTGTCGGAGGCCGGGCTGATCGGCAAGGAGGCCGACCCCTCCGACGGCCGCTCCTGGCTCGTCAGCATCACCCCGGAAGGACGCGCCCTGCTGGAGCGCATCCGCCGCGAGCGGGCGGCACTGCTCGCCCGGAGGATGGCGTGGCTCACCGACGAGCAGCGCGCGACGCTGGACGCGGCGCTCCCCGTCCTGGAACTGCTCCTCACCGAACGGACCCCGCCGGACTGACCCCGGCGGACTGGCCTCCGGCCCTTACGGACTGCCTCATCGGCTGCCCCCGCCTCTCAGGCGGGCTGTTCCGGCTGTCCGGGCCGCTCGGGCCGGCCCGGCTCGACCGGGGGCGCCAGCACACCGCAGTGCGGCGCGCACTCCGGCTGCGCGAGCGGCCCCTTCGCCCCGTCCTCGCGCAGCGCACCCGACGGCACCAGCACCGCGGCCAGCACCGCGGCGACGGCGCACAGGCCCGCACAGATCAGCATCGCCTTCCCGAACGCCGAGTTCACCGCGTGCGGCGACCGGTAGGCGTGGTCGGACAGGCCGACGGCCAGGGGGAGGGCCGCGACGATCAGCAGTTGCGCCACGCGGGCCGCCGCGTTGTTCACCCCGCTGGCCACCCCCGCGTGATCGACCTCCACCGAGGCCAGCACGGTCGCGGTCAGCGGCGCCACGAACAGGCACATGCCGAGCCCCTGGACGACGACGGCGGGCAGCACGTCGACGACGTACGAGGAGGTGTCCGGCGACACGCGGGTGAGCAGCAGCAGGCCGCACGCGGTGACCAGCGGACCGACCGTCAGCGGCCAGCGCGGCCCGATCCGCTGGGCGAGCGCGCCCGCGGGCGCGGACAGCAGCAGCATCAGGACGGTCACCGGCAGCGTCGCGAGACCGGCGCGCAGCGCGCTGTACCCGGCGGCGATCTGGAGCTGCACCGGCAGCACGAAGAACACCCCGCCGATGGCCGCGTACAGACAGAGCGTCACCAGATTCATCGAGGTGAACAGCTTCGAGGCGAAGACCGACAGCGGCAGCATCGGGGACGGGCGGCGCCGCTCGGTGCGCAGGAACACCCAGCCGCACGCCAGACCCGCCGCCGCGGGCACGGCGACCGCGACGGGGGAGGGGTGACCGGACGCGCTGATCAGCGCGTAGGTGACGCCCGCGAGGCAGAGCGCGGCCAGTACCGCGCCCAGGATGTCGAAGCTCCCGCTCGCCGTACGGTCGCGGCTCTCCGGCACGTGCCGGACGGCGATGGCCACCACGACCGCCGCCAGCGGCAGATTGATCAGGAAGATCCACCGCCAGCCGGGACCGTCCACCAGATAGCCGCCGAGGAACGGGCCGATCGCGCCCGCCACGCCGCCGAGGCCCGACCAGGCGCCGACCGCCTTCGCGCGGTCCTGCGGGCGGTACGTGGACTGCACCAGGGCGAGCGAACCGGGCGTCAGCAGCGCCCCGCCCACGCCCTGGAGCGCCCGCGCCGCGATCAGCACGCCGCTGTCGGGCGCCGCGCCGCACAGCGCGGACGCCAGCGCGAACCAGACGACGCCGATGACGAAGACCTTCCTGCGCCCGTACCGGTCACCGAGGCCGCCGCCGAGCAGGATCAGCCCGGCGAGCGTCAGCAGATAGCCGTTGACGGTCCACTGGAGCGCCGCCAGGGTCGCGCCGAGGCCCTCCCCGATCCGGGGGAGCGCGATGTTGACGATGGTGCCGTCCAGCATCGCCATGCCCGAGCCGAGCACCGAGCAGGCCAGCACCCAGCGCCCGGTCGCCGAGGAGAGCCGCACACCCTCGGCGGGCGGCTCCGGATTACTCATGACCGTCACCATAGAGCGCCGGGAGCCGAGGCGTGAGTGTCGCGGCCCCGCGCCGCGGCAACCGTGAAAGCCACGCCCGCCACGCACCCGCGACCACGCCCGCCGCACATCCCCGACCGTGCCCGCCACGCGACCGCGACCGCGCCCGCTGATCACCGGCGCGCATCGGGGGTAAGAATGGTCAGGGCAGGCCCGACCGATGACGCAGCGAAGGAGACGCGGATGCCGCACGAGCGCGCCGGAACACCGGCACGGCCGGACGACCTGGTGGACGTACCCCGCCTGATCACGGCCTACTACGCGCTGCACCCGGACCCCGGCGAGACCGGCCAGCGGGTGGCGTTCGGCACCTCGGGGCACCGCGGCTCGTCGCTGAACACCGCGTTCAACGAGGACCACATCGCCGCCACCAGCCAAGCGATCTGCGACTACCGCACCGCGCAGGGCACCACGGGACCGCTCTTCCTCGGCGCCGACACGCACGCGCTGTCCGAGCCCGCGCGGGTCACCGCGCTCGAGGTCTTCGCCGCCAACGAGGTCTCGGTGCTGATCGACGAGAGCGACGGCTGGACGCCCACCCCGGCCGTCTCGCACGCGATCCTGTCGTACAACAGGGGCCGTACCACCCACCTCGCCGACGGCGTGGTCGTCACCCCCTCGCACAACCCGCCCGCGGACGGCGGCTTCAAGTACAACCCGCCGAGCGGCGGCCCCGCCGCCTCCGACGCCACCGGCTGGATCCAGGACCGGGCCAACGAGCTGATCGCCGACGGCCTCAAGGGCGTGCGCCGCGTCCCGTACACCCGGGCGCTCGCCGCCGACACCACCGGGCGCTACGACTTCCTCGGCCGCTACGTGGACGACCTGCCGTCGGTGCTCGACCTGGAGACCGTACGGCGCGAGGGCGTCACGATCGGCGCGGACCCGCTGGGCGGCGCGTCGGTCCAGTACTGGGGCCGGATCGCCGAATGGCACGGCCTCGACCTGACCGTGGTGAACCCGGTCGCCGACCCCACCTGGCGGTTCATGACGCTCGACTGGGACGGCAAGATCCGAATGGACTGCTCGTCGCCGTACGCGATGGCGTCGCTGATCGCCCGCAAGGACGAGTACCGCATCGCCACCGGCAACGACGCGGACGCCGACCGGCACGGCATCGTCACGCCCGACGGCGGCCTGATGAACCCCAACCACTACCTGGCCGTCGCCATCTCCTACCTGTCGCGGCACCGCGAGCAGTGGCGGCCCGACCTGGCGATCGGCAAGACGCTGGTGTCCTCCTCGATGATCGACAAGGTGGTGGCCGACCTCGGCCGTCCGCTGACCGAAGTCCCGGTCGGCTTCAAGTGGTTCGTGGACGGGCTGCTCGGCGGCACCCTGGCCTTCGGCGGCGAGGAGTCGGCGGGCGCGTCCTTCCTGCGGCGCGACGGCTCGGTGTGGACCACCGACAAGGACGGCATCCTGCTGGCACTGCTGGCCGCCGAGATCACCGCCGTCACCGGTCGCACCCCGTCCGAGCACTACGCGGACCTCACGGAGCGCTTCGGCGCCCCCTCCTACGCGCGGATCGACGCGCCCGCGACCCGCGAGGAGAAGGCCGTGCTCGCCGAGCTCTCGCCCAAGCAGGTGCCCGCCGCCGAACTCGCCGGAGACCCCGTCACCTCCGTGCTCACCCACGCCCCCGGCAACAACGCGGCCCTGGGCGGCATCAAGGTCAGCACCGACAACGCCTGGTTCGCCGCGCGGCCCTCGGGGACGGAGGACGTCTACAAGGTCTACGCCGAGTCCTTCCTCGGCGACGACCACCTCGCCACCGTCCAGGAGGAGGCACAGGCCATCGTCGCCCGTGCGCTGAACGGCTGACGGCCGTGCCCTCCACCCGACGGAGCGACCCCGGAGCGCGTGCTCCGCTCCGTCGGGTGAGGGACGACAGGCCCTTCGACGCGCGGGCGGCTCAGGCCAGTTGGGCGGCCTGGAGACCCGCGTACGCGCCGCCGCCGCGCACCAGCTCGGCGTGCGGACCGACTTCCGCGATACGGCCCTCGTCCAGGACGACGATACGGTCGGCGTTGCGGATCGTGGACAGCCGGTGGGCCACCACGAAGACCGTACGGCCGCGCACCAGCCGGGTCAGCGCCTGCTGGACCAGCGCCTCCGAGCGGGAGTCGAGCGCGGACGTCGCCTCGTCCAGGACCAGCACGCGCGGGTCGCGGATCAGCGCGCGGGCGATGGCCAGCCGCTGCTTCTGCCCGCCGGAGAGCCGGGCGCCCCGCTCACCGACGACGGTGTCGAGACCGTGGGTCATCCGGTCGATGAACTCCAGCGCGTTGGCGTCCCGCAGCGCCGCCCTGACCCTCTCCTCCGGCACATCGGTCATGCCGTAGGTGACGTTGTCGCGGACGGTGCCCTCGAACAGGATCGAGTCCTGCGGCACCACCGACAGCCAGGTCCGGTAGTCGCGCAGGTCCAGATCCTCCATGTCGACGCCGTCGAGCAGAATCCGCCCATGCGTCGGCCGCAGGAAGCCGATCACCAGATTGAGCACGGTCGACTTGCCCGCGCCGGAACCGCCCACCAGGGCGACCGTCTCGCCCGGCCGCACGTCCAGATCGAAGTCGACCAGCGAGGGCCGGTCGCTCTCGGGATAGGTGTGGCCGACCCCGCGGAACTCGAAGTGCCCCACCACGCCCTTCACTTCGGCCTTGCCGTCGTTCTGCTCCAGGTCGGGCGCCTGGAGCACCTCGCCGATCGAGCGGACCGACTCCAGGCCCTTGCCGATCTGCGGGGTCAGCGTCAGCAGCGTGGTCACCGACCCGGTGAGGCTGGAGAAGTACGCGCTGAGCATCACCACGGTGCCCGCCGAAACGTTCAGCCAGCCGTAGTAGGCGACCAGCGCCGAGCCCGCCAGGCAGGCCACACCGATCGCGTTGAGCAGGATCCAGGCCAGCGAGCCGAACCAGCCGTTGAGCCGGTCGAGCCGCAGCCCCGCGTGCAGCACCTCGCCCAGCGTGCGGTCCACCCGGTGCAGCGCGGTGTTCTCCAGTCCGTGCGCACGGGTGATGGGGATCAGGGTCGTCATCTCGCTGACCCGCGAGGACAGTTGCTCCACCTGCTGGCGGAAGGACTCGTTGTCGTGCCGCAACCGGCGGCGCAGCCGCACCACCAGCATCGCGGAGGCGGGCACCACGATCAGATAGACCGGCAGGAAGGCGGGCGCCTGGATGCCGATCACCACCAGGCCGCCGCTCAGGGTGGCGATCGCGGCCAGACCGTTGTCGGCGGTCTGCTGCGCCGCCGTCTCGATGGTCTCGACGTCCCTGATCACCTTGGCCTGGAGCACGCCGGCGCTGACACGGGAGTGGTAGCCGATGGAGAGCTGCTGCATCCGCTGGCAGATCGCCGTGCGCAGCCGGGTGCCGGTCCTGCGGATCGAGCCCTGCATGCAGCGCACGTACGCCAGGTGCAGCGGGAGGTTGAGGCTGAGGATCACCAGCAGGACGGCCGAGTTCCACCACAGCACCGATATCGGCCGGTGCTGCACGACGACGTCGACCACGTTGGCCGTGATGAGCGGCAGCAGCCAGACGGGGGTGTGCTTGGCGAAAAAGGCGAGTACGGCGAACCCGACCCGGCGACGGTCGGGTTCGAAGAGGTAGAGGAGGGTACGGACGGGGTGTTCGCCGCGGTAGCGGTGGCTGAGCGTGCCTTGCGGCAGCGCCATTGAAGGCTCCTCGAAATGACGTCTTCGCAGTACAGGTGCGCGCATGCGCCTCATCGCGCATGCGCCCGCCTTCACCTTAGAGCCGCTACAGCACCACGACCGAACGCAATACGTCGCCCTCGGACATCCGCGCGAACGCCGCCTCCACCTCGTCCAGCGCGATGGTCTCCGTGACGAACGCGCCCAGGTCCAGGCGCCCCTGGAGATGCAGGTCGATCAGCATCGGGAAGTCCCGCGACGGCAGGCAGTCGCCGTACCACGACGACTTCAGCGCGCCGCCGCGGCCGAACACGTCCAACAGCGGCAGCTCCAGCGTCATCTCCGGACTCGGCACCCCCACCAGGACCACCGTCCCGGCCAGATCGCGCGCGTAGAACGCCTGCTTGTACGTCTCCGGGCGGCCGACCGCGTCGATCACGACATCGGCGCCGTTCCCGCCGGTCAGCTCGCGGATCGCCTCCACGGCGTCGCGGTCACGGGAGTTGACGGTGTGCGTGGCGCCCATCGCGGACGCCGTGGCGAGCTTGCGGTCGTCGATGTCGACGGCGATGATCCTGGCCGCACCGGCCAGCCGCGATCCCACCACGGCCGCGTCGCCGACGCCGCCGCAGCCGATGACCGCGACCGAGTCGCCGCGGCCCACGTTCCCGGTGTTGAGCGCCGCGCCGATCCCGGCCATCACCCCGCAGCCGAGCAGCCCGGCCACCGACGCCGACACCGCCGGGTCGACCTTCGTGCACTGCCCGGCCGCGACCAGCGTCTTCTCCGCGAAGGCGCCGATGCCCAGCGCGGGCGACAGCTCGGTGCCGTCCTTGAGCGTCATCTTCTGCTTCGCGTTGTGGGTGTCGAAGCAGTACCAGGGGCGCCCGCGCAGACACGCGCGGCACCGGCCGCACACGGCCCGCCAGTTGAGGATCACGAAGTCGCCCGGCGCGACCTCGGTGACGCCGTCGCCGACGGTCTCGACCACGCCGGCGGCCTCGTGCCCGAGCAGGAACGGGAAGTCGTCGTTGATCGCGCCCTCCCGGTAGTGCAGGTCGGTGTGGCAGACCCCGCACGCCTGGATCCGCACCACCGCCTCGCCCGGCCCCGGATCCGGCACCACCACCGTGTCCACCCGTACCGGCTCGCCCTTGCCCGGTGCGATCACTGCGCGGACTTCCTGTGCCATGTCCGGTCCTTCCCTTCGTCGTGTGCCCAGCGTTCGGCCACTGTTCGCTGCCGACGATAGGTGCCGCGACCCCGCGGCGGGCAGTACCCGGAAAGGCGCACATGGGTGGACCGGCACCGGGCATACGTCACTGCGGGCCACAGGTCGCCTACCGCTCGACGCTGTGAGGGGCACTTTTGACCACTGAGGACAGCGCGGTCCGCGGCACGCGGCCGGCTGACAGAAGACGGCTGCCGAAGACCGTCGCGACCTTCCGCGCCATCCGGGCCCTCGGCCGCGCCATAGGGGCGGCATGGGAGGAGGACGCCACGGAGCGGGCGGCGGCCCTCACGTACTACGCGGTGCTCGCGCTCTTCCCCGCGCTGCTGGTCACCGTGTCGGTGCTGGGCCTGGCGGGCGGTGCCTCGGAGAATCAGCTGGCCTCCGAGGTCACCTCCCTGCTCCCGACCGCGTCCCGGCCGATCGTCGCCTCCGCGCTCCAGGACATGGCCGACGACCGGTCCGCGACCCTCTCCCTGGTGATCATCGGCAGCGCGGGCGCCGTCTGGTCGGCGTGCAGCTACTCCAGCGTCTTCCGGCGCGCCCTGCACTCGATGTACCGGGTGACCGACCACCGCCCCGCCTGGCGCACCGCGCCGCGCATCGTGATCACCTCGGTGGCGCTGCTCGTCCTGCTGGTGTGCAGCGCCAGCAGCCTGGTGGTCAGCGGCGAGGTCGCCCACCGGATAGGGGAGCTGCCGCACATGAACACCCCCGTGATCACCGCCTGGCGGGTGTTGCGCTGGCCCTTGCTGCTGGTGCTGGCCGCCGCGCTGGTCCTGGTGCTCTTCCGCTCAGGTCCCCGCGGCACCCGCGGCCTGCGCGCGATGGCCCCCGGCGGCGCCCTCGCCGTCCTGCTGTGGCTGCTGACCTCGGTCGGATTCGCCGCGTACACCGCCCGCGCGGGCACGTACAACCGGCTCTACGGCCCGCTGGCCGGCACCGTGGTCTTCCTGGTGTGGCTGTGGTTCTCCAACCTGGCCTTGCTGGTCGGCGCCCACTTCAACGCCCAGCGGGCGCTGGACGGCAAGGCCGCGCCGCCGCCGGAGGCCCCGGCGGCGTCCAAGATGCCGGAAGCGGCCCCGGACGTCGCACCGCTGCCGGTTCAGCCGCGGCCGGGCCGGAAACGGCGGTAGAGCACGACGCCGCCGAGCAGCAGGGCGGCGCTGCCACCGGCCGTATACGGCAGGCCGTCCGCACCGGTGTGCGCCAGCGTCGGGGCCGCGGGGTCCTCGACG
The DNA here is from genome assembly GCF_044749865.1 of Streptomyces sp. NPDC088910. Classification (NCBI taxonomy): domain Bacteria; kingdom Bacillati; phylum Actinomycetota; class Actinomycetes; order Kitasatosporales; family Streptomycetaceae; genus Streptomyces; species Streptomyces sp. NPDC088910. The sequence continues at coordinate 944 of NZ_JBIVIV010000021.1, read as the reverse complement.
TTCGGCGGCGCGGGCACCGGAGTGTGGGCCGGGGCGGGCGGGGCGGTCGGCACCGGAGTGGGCTTCACGACCGGCGGGGTCGAGCCGTTCGTCGAGGTGTTGCCCGTGGAGGGGTTGCCGATCCCGACGACATTGACGCTGTTGCCGGTGATGTTGACGGGCACGTCGATCGGCAGCCGGATGCTGTTGCCCGACAGCAGGCCGGGCGAGTTACGGGTGCCGCCCGCCGCGTGTGCGCCGCCGCCCGAGCCCGAGTTCGTCCCGGCGGGGACGGCGCGCTCATCGGCCGGTGCGCCCGCGTGCCGACCCGGCCTGGCACCGGGGGAGGAGTGCGTGGCGGCCGGAGCCGAGGTGTTGGCGCACGCGTTGCCCGTCACCGGATTCAGCAAACCGATCACATTGATCGTATTTCCGCATACATTCACCGGAATGGAGACGGGCACTTCCACCGAATTGCCCGACAGGACACCGGGCGATCCGGTGGTGTCACCCTGGGCGGCCGAATCGGCCTGGGCATACCCGGCGCCCGCCAACAGACCGCCGGCGACCATGGCGGTGACGAGTCCCTTCTGGGCAACCCTGTTCATACGCTTTCCTGCCTTCCGGAAATCCTCACGGGCCGCATGCCCGCACCGGAGACAACGCGCTCAGGGCCAATCAGGTCATGGCCGACGGATAAATCACCCCAACGAGTGACCGTGTCGCGGCCTCGTCCCTGACGGGCCGACAGGACGTGCGGCCAGCACTTTTCCCGGTATTCCGGCTATCGGTTCCGCTATTCCTATGAATTACCCATGAGCGGCCGATGGAACGTGGTAACGGATTGTCCCGACACGACAGCGGCGGGGGCACCCGGAGGGGTGGGCGCCCCGGTGTCGTGTGTGGTGGGGGGCGGGGTGAAGGGCCCCCAGCGTCCGCGGGCGGGTGGGGCGCGGCCGAGGAAC
>NZ_JBIVIV010000020.1:0-82427 GCF_044749865.1 Streptomyces sp. NPDC088910 | reverse complement strand
CCGGCCCCCCGGCGCGAGGGCCCACGGCGAGCGGGCCGCCGAGCACCGGCCCCCCGGCGCGAGGGCCCACGGCGAGCGGGCCGCCGAGCACCGGCCCCCCGGCGCGAGGGCCCACGGCGAGCGGGCCGCCGAGCACCGGCTCCCCGGCGCGTGGGCTCGCGGGCGGCGGGCAGGGCGGGTGGGGGGTCATGGGCGTGGGTCCCGGGGCCGCGCCGGAGGCGGTCCCGCGCTGGCGCCCGGCCGGAAGGGGCAGGCCACCAGCGGCTCGGTGGCCGCCGCGATGTCCTCGCCCGCCACGAGGGCGGCCAGCATGCGGACGGCCGCGGCGCCCAACTCCGGCCGGGGGATGTCGAATCCGGTGGGCACCGGCTCGCCCGCGAGGTCGGGCGGCGGGCTGCCGAGCAGGGCGAGCGAGGCGTCGCGCGGGGCCTCGATCCCGGCGGCGCGGGCGGCGCCGCGCAGGGCCCGCCACGCGCTGCCGGTGTCGGTCTCCTCGGCGACGAACGCGGTGACGCCCTCGGCGAGCCAGCCGCGCAGCCGCTCGGGCGTCAGCTCGCGCTCGGGCGCCGCCGAGCGGAAGACGGCCGCGGGGCCGCCGGGCAGCCCGGCCGCCTCCAGGCCCTTGAGGAAGCCGTGTTCACGGTCGGTCGACGCGGGCGCCTCGTCGTCCTCGCGTACGAGCACGATCCGGCGGTGGCCGAGCTCCGCGAGCCGGGCCACGACCTCACGGGTGGCGTTGACGTAGTCGGCGCCGACCCAGGGCAGGCCCTCCAGCTCGTCCCTGCGGCCGATGTGGACCACGGGGAAGCCGTCGCCGACCAGGCGGCTCAGCTCCTGCGCGGGCGCGTGACGGCCGAGGAAGAGACAGCCGTCCGCCAGCCGGACCCGGCTCAGCGCCTCGGGTCCGGCGGCCCCCGCGCCGCCGGAACTGGAGCCGGTGAAGAGCACCAGGTCGTAGCCGCGCGCGGCGGCCTCCTGCTCGACGCCCACCAGGAACGGGTAGTACGAGTGCTGCACGTCGGTGGGGAAGGTCGCGGTGAAGCTGAAGACGCCCAGCAGGTCGTTGCGGGCGGCGGCCAGCCTGCGGGCGGCCGGGTCGGGGACGTATCCGAGGCTGCGCGCGGCGTCGAGCACCTTGCGCCGGGTCTCCTCCGAGATCGCGACACCCTCCCGCTTGCCGCCGAGCACCAGCGAGACCGTGGCCTGCGAGACGCCCGCGAGGCGCGCGACCTCCGCCTGGCGCGGCCGTGACGTGCGCCCGGTCGGCGAGGGCGCCCGGCCCGGCCGGGATCGCTTCCTAGGTTCGTCCACCTGTGCTCCTCCTTCGTTAATGCGCATTAGTAATGCGCATTAACGAGCACTGTGGACCTTGCCACGCGTCACGTCAAGAGGATGGAGCGCATTTTCCGGCCACGCCCGCGCGCCCCGCCGACCTGTGGTTATCGTCGGGAGCGCCGTCTTGGGTGGCGGGAAACCTTGTCCCGCTGGGGCCGCGGCGCCTCATCGGCGGCCGTCGGCGTCACCGTCCCCCCGGCCGCTCAGGGAGCGGCCGGGCGGGACACATCCGCGCGGAACGTATCGGCGCGGGAGGGTATCGGCGCGGGAACCTGCACCGGCCGAGGACGTACGAGCCAAGGACGTACGAGCCGAGGACGTACGAGCCGAGGACGTACGAGCCGTTACGGCTTGTACGCCACTCCCCCGTACATCGCGACCTGCGAGTCGTCGACCGTGCCCTCGGCGGCCGGGTCCGGGCGCCAGTTGTGGACGAGGGTGACACCGGGCTCGACCAGGTCGAGGCCCGCGAAGAAGGGCAGCACCTCGGCGTGGGTCCGGTTGCGGGCGGGCATGCCGCGCTTGGTGTACTCGGCGACGACACCCCCGATCGGCTTCGGGCTGGAGTCGGTGGTGACCGTGGAGATCGCCAGGTAGCTGCCGGACGGCAGGATGTCCACGTACTGCTTGACCAGGTCGTACGCCTTCTGGTCGTCCGTGACGAACTGGAGCACGGCGATGATCGACAGGGCGACCGGCCGGGACAGGTCCAGGGTCTCGGCCAGCTCGGCCGAGCCCAGGATCGCCGCCGGGTCCTTCATGTCCGCGTGGATGTAGGCGGTACGGCCCTCGGGCGTGCTGGTCAGCCGGGCGCCCGCGTGGGCCAGCACGATCGGGTCGTTGTCCATGTAGACCACGCGGGCGCTCGGGGTGACGCCCTGCGCGACCTCGTGGAGATTCGGCGAGGTCGGAATGCCGGTGCCGATGTCAAGGAACTGGTCGATGCCCTGCTCGGCCATGAAGCGGACGGCCCGGTGCATGAATTTACGGTTCTCACGCATCGATATCCGCAGACTGGGCCAGCCGCTCAGCATCTGCTCGGCGGCCTCGCGGTCCAGCGGGTAGTTGTCCTTGCCGCCGAGAATGTAGTCGTACACGCGTGCCGAGTGCGCGACGCTCGTGTCGATCTCGGGCGGCTCGTAGTTCGCAGGCCGCCGCGTCCAGGCCATGTCGTCGGGCATCCGCTGTTCCTCCTGAGTACGCCTGCGTTAAGTAAGTGATGAGCGTCAGGAAACCGGGAGGCTGGCCTGTCCAGCCTCCCAGCCCTGGGAGAAGACGTCGAGTTCGATCTGCGTGAAGATCAGCGCGGGACCTTCCGGATCAGTGGACTGGCGGACCGCGTAACGGCCGTCGGGAAGCCTGCGGACCTCCACGCAACTGCCGCCGTTGCTCCCGCTCCACGGCTTGTGCCAGCCTTCCGCTCCCAGCGTGAGAACAGCGTTGTGTATGCGATTCACTGGCCTAGAGCTCCTTGCGAATGGCACCGAGGAATTCTCCGGTGCGTTGTACTGGCAGGGCGTGGGCGCACATACGGTCCAGGGCTTCCTGGAACGTCGTGACATCGTCGTACTCGTCGAGATAGACCGCACCGACGAGATTCTCGACATAGACGATGTCGGAGATCTCCTCGTGCGGGAATCGGAAGATGTGGAACGACCCGTACATGCCCTCGTGCGCGCAGATGCCGAAAGGCATCACCTGAAGCTTGATGTTCGGCTGTTCGGCCGCTTCGATGAGGCGGTCGATCTGGGCCCGCATGATCTCGGCGGGCACCATGGGACGGCGGAACACGGTCTCGTCCATGACCACCCACAATTCGGGCGGATTCGCGGAGGTGAGCAGTTGCTGCCGCTGTTTGCGGACGGCGACCCGGCGCTCGACCTCCTGGGCGGCCTTCTCCTCCGCGTCGTGGAGGCCGGCCCGCAGCACGGTCAGCGCGTATTCCTCGGTCTGGAGCAGGCCGGGGATGTAGTGGGGTTCGTAGGCCCGGATGAGGCTGGCCTCTTCCTCCAGGCTGACGTAACCGCTGAACCAGGTGGGCAGGGCGTCCCGGTAACGGTGCCACCAGCCGGGCTGGTTGGCCTCGCGGACGAGGGCGAGGAAGGTCCTGGCCTCGTCGCCCGGGACGCCGTACTCCTCCAGCAGCGTCTTGACGTAGGGGAGCTTCCACTTGCCCTTGGCCAGCTCCATGCGTCGGATCGTCAGAGGAGCCACGTCGAGGACGACGGCGGCGTCCTCGAACGACTTCCCGGCGGCGACCCGCAGGTCGCGCAATCGTCTGCCGAGCACCATCAGCCGAACGGTCGAGCCGCCCGACGACTGCGCAGCGGTCACGCCCCGGCTCCTCTCACCGAGTCCATGGGAGAAGTGTGCCACCCCCTCAGTGATATCCACACCTCGATTGCCTTCTCGGTGAAATTATCAAGATTAACCTTGCCCACTGAGCGCGTCGGGGCGCATAGTGGCCAGGTGACCACGTTCACGCACACGCGATGGAGAGGAATCTCCGCTGTGGGTTCACCTACCACCGATACCGTGAGTTCCCGCCTGACTACTCCCGGCATTGGCTCCGCTTCCCGTACGCCCCGCCCCCGTGCCGACGGCTGTACTTTCGAACTGCTGGCATGCGGTGCGTCGGTTTCCGAGGCCCGGCGCCGTGCGCGCGCATATCTGACCGCGCGCGGATGCGGGCTGGACGCCTGCGATACGGCCGCTCTGTTGGTGAGTGAACTCGTCACCAATGCCGTGCGTCATACGACGAGCCCGACCGTCATCTGTTCCGTCCGGCGGGACGGCGTACGAGTCCGTATCGAGGTCGAGGACCACGGAAACGTCGGCGAGGGCCCGGTGATGCGCGACAGCGGCACCCATGAGGTCAACGGCCGCGGGCTGCTGCTGGTGGACGCGGTGTGCGACGAGTGGGAAGTGGCCCCGGGCCGCGACGGCATCGGCCGGATCGTGCGCGCAGTGTTCCGCGACGAGACGGTCTGACGGCCTCGCCCTCGCCTGCTCACCGGCACCCGGCTCCGCGCCCGCTCACCGAAAAGGACCACCTCGGGGGTCTGCTACGCTGATCCAGCGACGTGCCCCTGTCCCAGCGTGATCCTGCAGTCACTTTCTGGTCCCGGATCAGCGGCGGACAAGCGGTACGGAGCACCCGAGATCCTGTGCGAGAATTATCCCGCACAAGCTTGGTCCTGTGGAGCAGTTTGGAGTGCTCGCCACCCTGTCAAGGTGGAGGCCGCGGGTTCAAATCCCGTCAGGACCGCTGCGGCTGGGTAGCTCAGTTGGTACGAGCGACCGCCTGAAAAGCGGTAGGTCGCCGGTTCGACCCCGGCCCCAGCCACCGCACGACGTAGGCCCCGTCTCCGGACGGGGCCTACGTCGTTCCCGTGCGCCATGCGCCCCACCGTCACCGTGCGTACCGCCGCGGGGAAATGCGTTCGCCGCGCGCCCGCCGCAGATGCGATCCTGGACCGCGTATGTCTACCCAACCCACCTCCGCTGATCTCGCCGAACGGCTGCCGTCGCTGACTTTGCGCGACGAGCAGCGGCTCGGCCGCCGACTCGACGGCGCCCGCCGTATCCGCAAGCCGGAGGCGCGGGCCGCGGTGCTGGCCGAGATCGCCGCCGAGATGGACAAGGGCGAGGCGCGGCTGGCGGCCCGCCGCGCCGCCGTGCCGAGGATCAGCTATCCCGAGGCGCTGCCGGTCAGCCAGAAGAAGGACGACATCCTGGCGGCGATCCGCGACCACCAGGTGGTGATCGTCGCGGGCGAGACCGGCTCGGGCAAGACGACGCAGATCCCGAAGATCTGCCTGGAGCTGGGCCGCGGGGTGCGCGGCCTGATCGGCCACACCCAGCCGCGCCGGATCGCGGCCCGTACCGTCGCCGAGCGCGTGGCGGAGGAGCTGGCGACACCGCTCGGGGAGGCGGTCGGCTGGAAGGTCCGCTTCACCGACCAGGTCGGCGACTCCACGCTGGTCAAGCTGATGACCGACGGCATCATGCTCGCCGAGATCCAGACCGACCGCGAGCTGCGCGCGTACGACACGATCATCATCGACGAGGCGCACGAGCGCAGCCTCAACATCGACTTCATCCTCGGCTACCTGGCCCAACTCCTGCCGCGCCGCCCGGACCTGAAGGTGATCATCACCTCGGCGACGATCGACCCGCAGCGCTTCTCCCGGCACTTCGGGGACGCGCCGGTGGTCGAGGTCAGCGGCCGGACGTATCCGGTGGAGGTCCGCTACCGGCCGCTGGACGAGGGCGCGGACGGTGACGAGGGGGCCGACGACCGCGACCAGATCACCGCGATCTGCGACGCGGTCGACGAACTCCAGGCCGAGGGGCCGGGCGACATCCTGGTCTTCCTCTCCGGCGAGCGCGAGATCCGCGACACCGCGGACGCCCTGACCAAGAAGAACCTCCGCTCGACCGAGGTGCTGCCGCTGTACGCGCGGCTGTCGTCGGCCGAGCAGCACCGCGTGTTCCAGCAGCACAGCGGGCGCCGCGTCGTGCTGGCCACGAACGTCGCCGAGACGTCGCTGACCGTCCCCGGCATCCGGTACGTGATCGACCCCGGCACCGCCCGGATCTCCCGCTACAGCCACCGCACCAAGGTGCAGCGGCTGCCGATCGAGCGGATCAGCCAGGCCAGCGCCAACCAGCGCAAGGGCCGCTGCGGCCGTACGTCGGACGGCGTCTGCATCCGGCTGTACGACGAGGACGACTTCCTGTCCCGGCCGGAGTTCACCGACGCCGAGATCCTGCGCACCAACCTGGCCTCGGTCATCCTCCAGATGACAGCGGCCGGGCTCGGCGACATCGCGCGCTTCCCCTTCATCGACCCGCCGGACAGCCGGAACATCAAGGACGGTGTCCAACTCCTCGAAGAGCTGGGCGCGTTGGACCCCAAGGAGAAGGACCCGCGCAAGCGGCTGACCCCGCTGGGCCGCAAGCTCTCGCAGCTCCCGGTGGACCCGCGGCTCGCCCGTATGGTGCTGGAGGCCGACCGCAACGGGTGCGCGCGCGAGGTCATGGTGATCGCGGCGGCGCTGTCCATCCAGGACCCGCGCGAACGCCCCGCGGACAAGCAGACGCAGGCCGACCAGCAGCACGCCCGCTTCCGCGACGAGACCAGCGACTTCCTGTCCTTCCTCAGCCTGTGGGGCTATGTCCGCGACCGGCAGAAGGACCTGTCCTCGTCGGCCTTCCGCCGCATGTGCCGCTCGGAGTTCCTGAACTACCTGCGCATCCGCGAGTGGCAGGACATCTACAGCCAGCTCCGTACGGTCGCCAAGTCCCTGGGCATCACGGTCACCGAGCCCAGGTCCGAGGACGACGCGGCCGACCCGGTACGGGTCCACCAGTCGTTGCTGGCGGGGTTGTTGTCGCACCTGGGGCTCAAGGACACCGACAAGAACGAGTACTTGGGCGCCCGCAGCGCGAAATTCGCCGTCTTCCCCGGCTCGGCGCTGTTCAAGAAGCCGCCGCGCTGGATCATGTCGGCCGAGCTGGTGGAGACCTCCCGGCTGTGGGCGCGGGTCAACGCGCGGATCGAGCCGGAGTGGGTGGAGCCGCTGGCCCAGCACCTGGTCAAGCGCACCTACAGCGAGCCGCACTGGGAGAAGGACCAGGCGGCCGTGATGGCGTACGAGCGCGTCACCCTCTACGGCGTCCCGCTGGTCGCCCAGCGCAAGGTCACCTACGGCCGGATCGACCCCGAGGTCTCCCGCGAGCTGTTCATCCGCAACGCGCTGGTCGAGGGCGACTGGCGCACCCACCACCAGTTCTTCCACGACAACCGCAAACTCCTCGGCGAGGTCGAGGAGTTGGAGCACCGCGCCCGGCGCCGCGACATCCTCGTGGACGACGAGACGCTCTTCGACTTCTACGACGCGCGGCTGCCGGAGGACGTCGTCTCCGGCGCCCACTTCGACTCCTGGTGGAAGCAGAAGCGGCGCGAAGAGCCGGAGTTGCTGAACTTCGAGCACTCCATGCTGATCAACGAGAACGCGGAGGCCGTCACCAAGGACGACTACCCGGACTCCTGGCGGCAGGGCGCGCTCAAATTCCGCGTCACGTACCAGTTCGAACCGGGCGCCGACGCCGACGGCGTCACCGTCCACATTCCGCTCCAGGTCCTCAACCAGGTCTCGGCCGACGGCTTCGACTGGCAGATCCCGGGCCTGCGCGAGGAGGTCGTCACCGAGCTGATCCGCTCGCTGCCCAAGGCGATCCGCCGGCATTACGTCCCCGCGCCGAACTACGCCAAGAAGTTCCTGGAGCGCGCGGTCGCCGGGCCCGACCCCCTGCCGTCCGTGCTGGCGCGGGAGTTGCAGAAGATGGTCGGGGTGCCGGTCACCGGGGAGGACTTCGACCTCGGCAAGGTGCCCGAGCATCTGAAGATCACCTTCCGGGTGGTGGACGAGCGGCGCCGCAAGCTCGCCGAGGACAAGGACCTGGACGCGCTGCGGCTGCGGCTGAAGCCGAAGACGCGGGAGGCGATCACCAGGGCCTTCGAGTCGGCCTCCGACCCCGCGCTGGCCTCGGTCCAGCAGCGCACCGGGCTCACCGACTGGACGATCGGCGCGCTGCCGCGCACCTTCGAGGCGCGGCGCGCGGGCCAGCCCGTCAAGGCGTTCCCGGCGCTCGTCGACGAGGGCGCCACCGTGGCCGTACGGCTCTTCGACACCGAGCCGGAGCAGGCAGCGGCGATGTGGCGGGGCACACGGCGGCTGATCCTGCTCAACGTGCCGGTGAATCCGGCGAAGTTCGCCGCGGACAAGCTGTCCAACCAGCAGAAGCTGGCGCTCTCGCGCAATCCGCACGGCAGCGTGCAGGCGCTCTTCGAGGACTGCGCGACCGCCGCCGCCGACCGGCTGATCGCCGACCACGGCGGGCCCGCGTGGGACGAGGAGTCCTTCCGCAAGCTGTACGACGCGGTCCGCGCCGATCTGGTCGAGCTGACCTCGCGCAGCGTCCAGCGGGTCCAGCAGGTGCTGGCCGCCTGGCAGTCCTGTGAGCGGCGCCTGAAGGACACCACGAGCCTCGCGCTGGTCGCCAACCTCCAGGACGTACGGGAGCAGCTCGCGGGCCTGGTGCACGCCGGTTTCGTGACCGAGGCGGGGCTCAAGCGGCTGCCCGACCTGATGCGGTATCTGGTCGGGGTCGACCGCCGCCTCCAGCAGATGCCGACGGGGGTCCAGCGGGACACCACGCGGATGGAGAAGGTCCGGGAGATCCAGGCCGAGTACGGCGAGCTGCTGGCCGCCCAGCCGGCCGGGCGGCCGGTGCCGGCCGCGGTGCGGGACATCCGCTGGATGATCGAGGAGCTGCGCGTCAGCTACTTCGCGCACGCGCTGGGCACGGCGTTCCCGGTCTCCGACAAACGCGTCTTCAAGGCCCTCGACGACGCCTGGGCCTGACCGCCCCGCACCGCCCGGCCGCCCCCCGGCAACGAGTTCGACCCCACCCCCTGACCTGCTGTACAGTCTGTCTCGCAGCCGAGCCCAACAGGCTGTGACACCAGGTCCTGTGGAGCAGTTTGGAGTGCTCGCCACCCTGTCAAGGTGGAGGCCGCGGGTTCAAATCCCGTCAGGACCGCCGTACCGTCTGCCACTAGACCCGCACCTCCTCAGGTGCGGGTCTTTTCGCTGTCCCCGCAGACCGCACCACAGTACGTCGCAAGGCCCGTGCCTCCTCAAGGTGCGGGCCCTTTCGCTGTCCCCCGAAGCCGCGCCCGCTACGGCCTCCTCGTACCGCCGTGGGCGGGGCACCGGCGTCGGCGCGGAGAGCGCTCTCGGCCTACTCCCCCCGCACCGCGGGGAGTTCATTAGCGCACGGGGATCAAGATCCACAAGAGCCCGGCGTGTGACGGGAGTCACGGAAACCCGTTTCGGGAGTGGGGAACTCGACGCCCTCCGGAAGGCTCTCGATTTAATATGTGCAATTGCACCTCCCTGGGGACGACTCCGGCGCTAGCACGCAACCGCCCCCAGGACCCCACAGACCACGCCCCCGGCGCGCACGGAACGCCCACAAACCGCCCGCGCGGCCCCACATGACCCCGCGCCGCCCCGGCGCCGCCCCGGGCCGCCGCGGGCACGAAAAAGACCGCATCGGACCCGGCGGAGTCCGATGCGGTCTTGGTGAAGCTGGGTGGAGCTGGTAGAGCTCGTAGCTCCCTCCGGCGTCCCTGATGGGGGCAGGTGGCCTTCGGGCCGGGCGACGTATGGGGTGGGGGCCCCGTTAGCCGCCCAAAAGGGCTGTCAGGCCTCGCTGCGCTGCTGCGGAATGCCCGCCAACAGCGCGCGGACCTCCGCCTCGCGGTAGCGGCGGTGCCCGCCGAGCGTGCGGATGGATGTGAGCTTGCCAGCCTTTGCCCAGCGCGTGACCGTCTTCGGGTCGACGCGGAACATGGTGGCGACCTCAGCAGGGGTTAGCAACGGCTCGGCATCAGGGGTGCGAGCGGTCATGAGCGGCCTCCTCGAGAGAACCGAACCAACGCGGTTCTTTCCTCTAAATTCTGCACCTTGACCCACGTTGCCCGAAATGGCAGACGCGGGCCGAGTCGGTAATAGGACGAACGGCTTGTCCTCGGCACTACAACTACACCATCCGTCCAGCCTCGTCGGCCAAACCGATGGAATTGCCCTCTCAGGTGTTCAAGCTCGGCGGAAGCCGATGGACCATGCCATAGCGGACAGTCACACCAACGTGACGATCAGTCACAACCTGATCATCTGCCCCATCCCCACCTTCGAAACGAGTCCGAGGAGGACCCGATGTCCCATTTTGACACGAGACATGGTGATGCAGGCAAGAGTCCGCATACGTGCTCTCCGTCACGCTTGGGCCATTACCGCCGCTCTCGATGCCAAAAGGCAAGCTGAGAGGCGGAAGAGACACAACGAGACAACAGAGGACCCGCGAACCCTGCGCCGAAGGTCACATCGGCCCATGCGTCGAACGCGGAGTCGATGCCAGGGCCAGAGCTTCGGCGCACATTCCCCGCCGGAGTCCCGACCGTGACCCGCGTCACGTCCCGCCTGCCCTCAACTGGAGAACTGAAGCTCCCTGACCGCCCGCCACCGGTCGGTCAGCCGCTCGTACGCCACCCCGGCCGCCGCCGAGTCCCCGGCCCGCAGCGCGGCGAGCCCCTCGGCCACATCGGCCGCCGAGCGGTCCTCCGCGAGCGTGTCCTGGCCCATCACGTGCACCAGGCCGCCGTAGTCCAGCTCGACCAGCGAGCGGGGGTGGAACTCCTCGAGCCAGCGCCCCACATCGATCAGCCCGTCGATCAACGGGCCCTCGTCCAGGGCGTCCTTGAGCACCCGCAGCGCCCGCGCGACCCGCCGCCTGGCCTGGACCATGGGCGTGCGGTACCGCAGCAGCGGCTCCTTCGACTCCCCCGCGCCCGACGGCTCGTACTCCCGCTCGTCGTCCCCGACGAGGGCGAACCAGCGCACCGGCACGTGCCAGGTGGCCGAGCGGATCCACGGCCGGGCGTCCGGATTCCGCTCCCGCCAGCTCTCGTGGTCGGCGGCGGCCTGCCGGCGTACGACCGGCGGCAGCATCGCGTCCAGCACCGGCTCGGGCAGCAGCTCCCCCACGTTCTCCAGGGCGAGCCAGCCGCGCAGCCGGGTGCGCCAGGGGCAGATGTGGGTGACACCGGAGACCACGGCCACGAAGGCGTCGCCGCTCTCGTGCACCGGGACGGCCACCGGGGGCACCGGCAGGAGGTCGGCCAGGGACTGCCGTAGCTCGTCCTGAGCGGTACGCGTCAGCCCGGCCGACGCATACCGGTACCAGTGGGTGCGTTCGGGCTCTGGAAAGGCCGCCAGGGGCTCGTAGACCCGCAAATAGGCCGCGTACGGGACCAGTACCGGTGAACCGCCCACACCCGCTCCCTCGTCACGGCCTTGATGCTCCGATCGTCCCACGCGACCCCCCGCCCCGGAGGTGATCCCGGCCACTGTGAAAAACCGTCGCGGGATCACCGGAAACCCACACATGTACGCGGTCCCATGATCGCCCGCCCAGGGCCTACCCTTCTGCATATCCGGCCTCCCGCCACCCGCACGGGGAGCCGGAGGCCAGCAAGGCCAACCGGGTTCGCCCGGAAAAACTGGACTATGGGAGTCACCACCGTGACCGACGTACGACAGACCGACCGCTCCTCGTCAGTCGAGTCGACCGGCTCCACCGCGTCGACCGTCCTCGCCAAACTGTTCCGATCGGAACAGGGCGGGCACGAGCAGGTCGTCCTGTGCCAGGACCGCGCAACCGGCCTCAAGGCCGTCATCGCGCTCCACTCGACCGCCCTGGGCCCGGCCCTCGGCGGCACCCGCTTCCACGCCTACGCCTCCGACGAGGAGGCCGTCGAGGACGCGCTCAACCTCTCCCGCGGCATGTCGTACAAGAACGCGCTCGCCGGGCTCGACCACGGCGGCGGCAAGGCCGTCGTCATCGGCGACCCCGACACGCTCAAGACCGAGGAACTGCTGCTCGCCTACGGCCGGTTCGTGGCCTCGCTCGGCGGCCGGTACGTCACCGCGTGCGACGTCGGCACGTATGTCGCGGACATGGACGTCGTGGCCCGCGAGAACCGCTGGACGACCGGCCGCTCGCCGGAGAACGGCGGCGCCGGCGACTCCTCCGTGCTCACCGCCTTCGGTGTCTTCCAGGGCATGCGCGCCGCCGCGAAGACCCAGTGGGGCGAGCCGACCCTGCGCGGCCGCCGGGTCGGCGTGGCCGGCGTCGGCAAGGTCGGCCACCACCTGGTGGAGCACCTGCTGGAGGACGGCGCCGAGGTCGTGATCACCGATGTCCGCGCGGACGCCGTCGACCGGATCGTCGCCCGTCACCCGCGGGTCACCTCGGTGAGCGACGCGCAGGTGCTGGTGCGCACCCCGCTCGACGTGTACGCGCCCTGCGCGCTCGGCGGCGCCCTGGACGACGCGACGGTCGCCGCGCTGACCGCCACGGTGGTCTGCGGCGCGGCCAACAACCAGCTCGCCCACCCCGGCGTCGAGAAGGACCTCGCCGACCGCGGCATCCTCTACGCGCCGGACTACGTGGTGAACGCCGGTGGCGTGATCCAGGTCGCGGACGAACTGCACGGTTTTGATTTTGACCGCGCGAAGACCAAGGCCACGAAGATCTACGACACGACTCTGGCCATTTTCGACCGGGCCAGGACCGACGGCGTCCCCCCGGCCGTGGCCGCGGACAGGCTCGCGGAACAGCGGATCGCGGACCGTACACCGGCTTCGGAATGGCTGCGTCCGGAGGGGTCCGCGTGACCGACAGCACGGCCCGATAGCAAGTTCGCGCTAGAAGAAGGTAAAATCGGCCCTGACCAGGCAGAACAGGGCCGTGAACGACCCCTGTTCCGACGCGTGTCGTGCGGGCGACGTACCGTGCGGCGTCGGAAGCAGGTACCGTTGTGGGCCTACGGACCGGTCTCTCTCCGGGGAGGCCGCTCCGAATCATGAACGCGTGTCAAGACTCGGGGCCGCTGAGCCCCGCCGTTAAGGGGGTCGAGCCATGGGGCGCGGCCGGGCCAAGGCCAAGCAGACGAAGGTCGCCCGCCAGCTGAAGTACAACAGCGGCGGCACGGATCTCTCACGTCTGGCCGACGAGCTGGGCGCATCGTCACCGCTTCCGGTCAATCCGGAGCCTGTCGAGGACGATGACGACGAGGATGACGACCCGTACGCACAGTACGCGGATCGCTACAACAACGACGGGGACGAGGACGACGAGTCCGAGTCATCCCCCCAGCGCCGTCACGCTTGACACCTGTCACGTAGACGCACATCACCGCATGTCACGTCGGCCCGGTCTGGGGTCCCGCCCCGGACCGGGTTTCGTCGTCGGCTCGTCGGCGCTGAGGACCGCACCGCTCTACCGCGCGTAGTCGCCGGTCAGTTCGACGGCCGCCGTGCCGCTTTCGCGTGCCGTGATCTCGCCGCTCACCCAGGCCCCGACGCCCCGGTCGGCGAGGGTCGCGAGGGCGACGTCCACGGACTCCTGCGGCAGGACGGCGATCATGCCGACGCCCATGTTCAGCGTCTTCTCCAGCTCCAGGCGCTCGACCCCGCCCAGCTCCCCGACCAGTCCGAAGACCGGCGCGGGCTCCCAGGTGGAGCGGTCGACGGTGGCCCGCAGGTGGTCGGGGACGACCCGCGCCAGGTTGTTGGCGAGCCCGCCGCCGGTGATGTGCGAGAAGGCGTGCACCTCGGTGGTACGGGTCAGCGCCAGGCAGTCCAGCGAGTAGATCTTCGTCGGCTCCAGCAGCTCCTCGCCGAGCGTGCGGCCGAACTCCGGCACCTGCCGGTCCAGCGACCAGCCCGCCCGGTCGAACAGCACGTGCCGGACCAGGCTGTAGCCGTTGGAGTGCAGCCCCGACGACTCGATGGCGACGACCGCGTCACCGGGCCGGATCAGGTCCGCGCCCAGCACCTGGTCGGCCTCGACCACTCCGGTGCCCGCGCCCGCCACGTCGAAGTCGTCCGCGGCCAGCAGCCCCGGGTGCTCGGCGGTCTCGCCGCCGACCAGCGCGCAGCCCGCGAGCACACAGCCCTCGGCGATGCCCTTGACGATGGCCGCGACCCGCTCGGGGTAGACCTTGCCGACGCAGATGTAGTCGGTCATGAACAGCGGTTCCGCGCCGCACACCACGAGGTCGTCCACGACCATGCCGACCAGGTCGTGGCCGATCGTGTCGTAGACGCCCATACGGCGGGCGATGTCCACCTTGGTGCCGACGCCGTCGGTCGCGGAGGCGAGCAGCGGGCGCTCGTACCGCTTGAGCGCGGAGGCGTCGAAGAGTCCGGCGAAGCCGCCGAGCCCGCCGACCACCTCGGGGCGGGTGGCCTTGCGGACCCACTCCTTCATCAGGTGGACGGCACGGTCGCCGGCCTCGATGTCGACGCCCGCGGAGGCGTAGCTGGCACCGGAGAAGTCAGCGCCGGTGGAGGCGGCGCCGGTTGACTCAGACATAGCTGGGGAACCTTCGTGTCGTTCGTGCGGAGGGCTGCGTGGCTGCCGCGGAGCCTACGGGCGGCGGAGCGCGTCCGCGGCGTCCGCGCCACCGGCCAGTTCGGTCTCCAGCAACTGCTTGCCCAGCAGCTCCGGGTCGGGCAGGTCCATCGGGTACACGCCGTCGAAGCAGGCGCGGCAGAGGTTGTCCTTGGGGATGGTGGTCGCCTCGACCATGGCGTCGATGGAGATGTACGCGAGCGAGTCCGCGCCCAGCGAGGTGCCGATCTCGTCCACGGTCATGCCGTTGGCGATCAGTTCGGCGCGGGTGGCGAAGTCGATGCCGAAGAAGCAGGGCCACTTCACGGGCGGCGACGAGATCCGTACGTGCACCTCGGCGGCGCCCGCCTCGCGGAGCATCCGGACCAGGGCGCGCTGGGTGTTGCCGCGGACGATCGAGTCGTCCACGACCACCAGGCGCTTGCCGCGGATGACTTCCTTGAGCGGATTGAGCTTGAGCCGGATGCCGAGCTGCCTGATGGTCTGCGACGGCTGGATGAACGTACGGCCGACGTAGCTGTTCTTGACCAGCCCGGAGCCGTACGGGATACCGCTGGCCTCGGCGTACCCGACGGCGGCCGGGGTGCCGGACTCCGGAGTCGGTATCACCAGGTCGGCGTCGACCGGGGCCTCCTTGGCGAGACGGCGGCCCATCTCGACGCGGGAGAGGTAGACGTTGCGCCCGGCGATGTCGGTGTCGGGGCGGGCGAGGTAGACGTACTCGAAGACGCAGCCCTTGGGGGCGGCCTCGGCGAAGCGGGAGGTGCGCAGGCCGTTCTCGTCGATGGCGATCAGCTCGCCGGGCTCGATCTCCCGGACGAAGCTGGCGCCGCAGATGTCGAGGGCGGCGGTCTCGGAGGCGACGACCCAGCCGCGCTCCAGCCGGCCGAGGACCAGCGGGCGGATGCCCTGGAGGTCGCGGGCCGCGTACAGGGTGTGCTCGTCCATGAAGACGAGGCTGAAGGCGCCCTTGACCTGCGGCAGCACCTTCGTGGCGGCCTGCTCGACGGAGAGCGGGTTGCCCTCGTCGTCGACCTGGCCCGCGAGCAGCGCGGTGACCAGGTCGGTGTCGTTGGTGGCGGCGACCTTGGTGGCCCGCCCCGGGCCCTGCGGGAGGGAGGCGACCAGTTCGGCCAGCTCGGCCGTGTTGACCAGATTGCCGTTGTGCCCGAGGGCGATGGAGCCCTGGGCGGTGGCGCGGAAGGTGGGCTGCGCGTTCTCCCACACGGAGGCGCCGGTGGTCGAGTAGCGGGCGTGGCCGACGGCGATGTGGCCGGTCAGCGAGCCGAGGGAGGTCTCGTCGAAGACCTGGGAGACCAGGCCCATGTCCTTGAAGACCAGAATCTGGGAGCCGTTGCTCACTGCGATGCCCGCGGACTCCTGTCCGCGGTGCTGCAGGGCATACAGCCCGAAATAGGTGAGTTTGGCGACCTCTTCACCGGGGGCCCAGACACCGAAAACGCCGCAGGCGTCCTGGGGGCCCTTCTCACCGGGGAGCAGGTCGTGGCTGAGTCGTCCATCACCACGAGGCACGTTCACGAGTCTAGGGCAGGATTGCCCATCGTCCGAACGGGCGACCCTTGCATCTCCAGGTTCTATGCGCGTAGTGCCTTGCGGGGCAAGGGCATGTGACGTGGGCCCCGCCGTTCGGGTGCCACCGGTCCGGGCGGGGCAGCTCCGGGCGCCGCCAGGTCCGGGGGCCGGGTCGGCTCCGGGTGCCACCGGTCCCGGGGGCCGGTTCGTCGTCCGGTGGGGAGGTCAGCCCAGGACGGGGAGGTACGCGTCCAGGTCGGCGCGCTCGCCGCTGGCGCTCACGGTCGCGGCGTCCACTTCCCGCGCCCAGGTCGTACGGCCGGTCGCCAGCCGGATCCAGGTCAGCGGATCGGTCTCCACGACATTCGGCGGCGTGCCCCGGGTGTGCCGCGGGCCCTCGACGCACTGCACCGCCGCGTACGGCGGGACGCGGACCTCCACGGAATTGCCCGGCGCCTTGGCGGCGAGCGCGTCCGCGAGCAGCCGGACGACGGCCGCGACGGCGTGTCGGTCCAGCGGCACGTCCACGCCGGTCGCCCGCGCCAGGTCGTCGCTGTGCACCACCAGCTCCACGAGCCGCGTCACGGTGAAGTCCAGCGCCCGCATACCGCCGAACACGTCCGGCACCACCAGATCCGTCCGCAGCGCCCGCTCCCTGCACCCGGCCAGTTCCTCGGCCGCCGCCGCCATCGCCTCGGCCGGGTCCCCCATGGCCGCGGCGGCCTCCTTGGTCGTGGCGTCCAGCCGGTCGGCGATCCCGGCCGTCGAGACGGCCCAGGTGTCCAGGTCGGTCAGCTGCCCTTTCCCGGCGGGCACGGCTTCGGCCACGTAACGCGGCAGCACCACGGTCTGCCGTACGACATGCGCGACGAGCGTCCGTACGTCCCAGCCGGGCAGCCCGCTCTCCCGCTGGAGCCGCTCCCCCGTCAGGGCGCTCACGGCCGACCGGAGATGCCCCGCCTGCGCGGTGAGCGCCCCCCATGTCCGGTCGGGCTCATACGTCCGCGCGCGTCGGCGCCGTTCAACGGGCATGCGCCCGAGGTTATACGGGCCCACTGACAGCGACGGTCATCGGCGGGACGGGGCCGGGAGGGCGGGCATGAGGGCGAGACGGCGGGCGAGGGCGCTGACCTGTTGGGGGCCGAGAGCGAAGGCGTACCGCTTGAGGGCGAAGGTGGCGGCGTCCTTCATGTCCGCCTCGGCGAGACCGGCGACGAGGTCGGCCAGGATGGGCGGGCTGCTCTCGGTGAGGGAGCGGCTGGCGATGACCGCGTTGACGCACTCCGGCAGGGAGTGGTCGTGCAGGGCGACGAGCCACCTCACCAGGTAGGTGCCTGTCGCCACGTAGTGCTGGCGGGACAGGGCGGTGCGGACCTGCTCGCCGTATCCGGCGGCCCACAGCGCGGCGGTGGCGTAGACGCGCGCTTCGAGGGCGACGGTCGGACCGACCAGACGGCTCACCTCGGCGACCGACAGCTCGCTGTCGCCGTCCCGCTCCTTGGCGGCGAGCGCGGCCAGCACGGCCCTCTCGACGCCGAACGCCTCCGCGTTGTCGATGAGGAAGAGCAGCCGCCTCGCGGCTCCCATCGGGTCGGCGCGGATCTGGAAGCGGAACAGCGTGACCAGGGCGGTCGGGTCGTCGGCGGCGCGCAGCGCCTCCAGGACCTCCAGGAAGTCCTCGTCCGGCAGGAGCGCGACCGAGGCGAGGAAGTCCTCGTAGTCGCCCGGCGCTGCCAGCAGACCGCTGAGGAGCCGGAGCCGGTCGGCGACCGGGCGGCTGTTGACGGCCGTGACCAGTTGGGCGCGGTCCCGCTCCCGGCCCGGCCCGAACGACGCGAGCAGCGCCGCGATCTCCTCGGGCGAGCGGGTCAGGGCGGTGGCGAGCAGCCGGTTGGCGTCCACCGGCCAGCCCATGTCGCGCAGCGCCTCCACGAAGTAGGGGGTCGTCTCGACGGGATGCGTGAAAGCGGCGGCGCGCATCAGGTGGCGTACGCCGTCCGCGTGGCCGCTCTCACGGAGGGCGTCGGCCAGCTCCACGACGGCAGGGGCGTCGTACGACTCGGCGGCTGCCGCGAGCGCGATCAGCGCGCGGCCCTCCATGCCCGCGCTCCACAGCGCCTCGCACAACTCGGCCAGCCCGGCGGGTGTTTCGGCCTCCGCGACGGCGGTGTCGAGCAGGGTGGTCGCGAATCCCTGGAGCAGGACGATCCGCGCGTCCGCCGCCTCGGGCGGCCGGCCCCCGGTCCGCTCCTCCTCCCGCTCCTCCTCCCGCTCCTCGTCCAACGCCTTCAGGACGCGGATGAGGTCGCCCGGCGACCTTCGGACGACGACCGCGGCGGCCCGCACGTACAGCTCGAACGCCTTCTGCCGACGGCCCATCGTCAGCAGCGCGTCCGCGAACCGTACGGCCTCCTCGTCCGACTCGGTGGTGGCCTCGGCCAGGACGCGGTCGGCGTCGGCGTCCAACTCCGCGGACCACAGGGCGCCGAGCAGGCCGAGGACGTACTCGGTGTACGCGTTCTCCGCGACCGTCCTGGACAGCAGCCGGTCCGCCTCGGCCGGGTATCCGGCGGCGCGCAGCGCCCGCACCGTGCCCACGACGATTTCGGGGATCTGGGTGGTCACCACCTCGATCAGCCCGTGCGGGGCCTCTTCCGCGCCGTCCACCGCGTACAGCGCCTCCAGGCACTCCACGACCGCCTGCGGGCCGCGCGCGGCGACTTCCTGGAAGGGGATGCCCCAACTGTCCCCGTTCAGAAGGGCGACGAGCGCCGCGACCTCCTGCGGGGGCCGCAACGCGCCCGCGAGGCGCAGCAGTTCCCGGGCGTGCGCGCGTCCGCCTTCGGTCTGCCCCCACCGCACGTACTCCCTCGCGAGGGCGCGGGGCTTTCCTCGCAGCGCCTCCTTCAGGTCGTCCGGGATCGTGAGGGCGGGCGGGGCGGGCTTCGGGCCCGGCAGCGTCTCGGACGGCGGCGGCGCCGCGTGCGCCGCCCCGTACCGGTTGCGGGCGATGGCCAGCGTGCGGCCGGTGTTGCTCAGCCGCTGCTGCGGCAACGGCCGTCCCTTGGCGAGGAGTTCGCCGCGCAGCCGCTCGTAGACGCTGGTGACCTCGATCAGGGAGTCGCCGCCGGGCAGGCCCTGGTCGAGGAGGCGGATCAGCTCGCCGGTGAAGGCGGTGTAGGTCTCGCCGGGCGGGGCGAGCGCCTTGCGGGTGGCGGCGCTCGCGGTGAGGAGGTACGACCCGGCGATACGGGTCTGCTCGGCCATCTCGACCGGTGCGTTCGCCGCGCCGCCGCCGCTCATGCCGCCGACGAGCGCGCCGCCGCTGTAGCAGCAGTCGAGGATCACGATGCGGTTCGCGTCCCGTCGGGCGGTGAGGACTTCGCGGCGCACGGAGTCGAAACCGACCGAGGTGTAGGGGCGTTGGGGGTCGGTGGACGGCAGCGTCAGCAGCAGGCCGTCGGCGTCGCTGAGGCCGTGGCCCGCGTAGTACACGAGCAGCGTGTCCTCGGTCCTGCGGGCCGCGTCGTGGACCGCGTCCAGCACCTCGCCCGGCGACGCGGGTTCCGGGACCCGTACGCAGCGGTCGGGCGGCAGACCCCAGACGGTGGGGTCTTCGAGCAACTCCCCTAAGCGGGCGAGGTTGTTCGCGACGGCCGGCAGGTCGTCGAGGCCCGGGTCGGCGAAGGTCGAGGAGCCGATGAGGACGGCGTACGAGCGGAGCGGGTCGGCGAGTTCCACGGCCCTACTCCACCTCGGGCGGCCCCGCGGGCGGCTGCTGCGGCTCCGCGAGGACGGCCAGCAGGCGGCGTACGGCCTCTTCGGAACCGTCCTGCCCCGACACGGTCACGGTCAGCCCGTCGGATTCACGGGTGAAGGTGAAGCCCGATCCCGGCGGGCGCGGCGCCCGCGACTTCCACCAACCGGCGTACACCACGGCGAGGTTGGCGAGGGCCACGGCGTGCGTGAGCACGAGGTCGATGACCTCGACGGGGCCCATCTCCCCGGCCTTACCGCCGGTCCGCGTCGCCAGCCGGACCTCGTCGGGACCGTCCTCGTCGGTGCGCAGCCACTCGGACAGCTCCCGCAGCTCAGCGGCCCCGTCCTCGTCCACCGCCGCAATACTCAACCGCACTACCGCCACCCCCCGGCGTCCGTTCCCGCGCCCACCAGAACACGGTCTCACCGGATCGTTTCACAGCCGGGCGCGCGCCCGGCACCGGTTCGCCACAAGTGAGCCGGTCGGCCGGTGCGGACGCGCGCCGCGGGCGGGCCGGCGGGGCCGGACGCCGGCCGACCGCGACCCGGCCCGGTGTCCTTCCGCCCCCGGTTCACACACCTGACACGCCGCCGTCACGCTCGGCGGAATACCTGGTCAGGAGCGCGGGGTTCTCACCACCATGACTGTAGGAGTGACACTCCACGCGTCCGAGGCGGCGAACCAGGTCGACGCCACCGTAGAACTCGCCCGTGAGGCCGCGGCCCACGGCCTGCGCTCGGCCTGGTTCGGGCAGACCTTCGGCGCCGACTCGCCGCAGCTCGCCGCGATCGTCGGACGGGAGGTGCCCGGCCTCCACGTCGGCACCTCCGCGATCCCGGTCTTCGGGCGGCACCCGCTGCTGGTCTCCAGCCAGGCCCAGACCGCCCAGGCGGCCACGCACGGCCGCTACCACCTCGGGCTCGCGCTCGGCACCAAGCTGCTGACCGAGGCCGGATTCGGCATCCCCTTCGAGCGGCCCGTGGCCCGCCTGCGCGAATTCCTCACCGCCCTGCGGCAGTTGACGCAGACCGGCGCCGCCGACTTCCACGGCGAACTGCTCACCGCCGCCACCCCGGTCCCCGCGCGCGTGCCGGGCGCCGAGGGCGGTGTTCCGCTGCTGGTCGCCGCGATGGGGCCGCAGGCCCTGCGCGTCAGCGGGGAACTCGCCGACGGCATCCTGCCCTACCTGGCCGGGCCGCGCGCCCTGAGCGAGCACATCGTCCCGGCCGTCACCGCGGCGGCGCGGGCGGCGGGCCGCCCCGCGCCCCGGATCGTGGCCCTGGTGTCCGGCGTGGTGACGGACGACGTCGACGCGGTCCGGGCGAAGGCCACCGAGCAACTGGCCTTCTACGAGCAGATCCCCTCCTACGCGCGCGCCATCGAACTCTCCGGCGGCCGGCGCGCCTCCGACGTCGCGGTCATCGGCGACGAGGAGACGGTCGCGGCCGAGGTACGGCGCTACCGGGACGCCGGCGCGACCGAGGTGGTGTTCTCGGGCACCGACATCGCGGGCGAGGCGGACCGCCTGCGCACCTGGAGGCTCCTCGGCGAACTGGCGGGCTGACCACGCCGCTTCACCGAGCGGGCGTCATTATTCGCCGTCGTCTGTCGCCCAGGAGGTCCAGGTCGGCCTTGGTGATCGTGGTGGTGAGCAGAAGGTCGGTGATGAGGTTGTGGTTGAGCGCGTTGCCGACCGGCGGGGGCACCTCGTGTTCGAGGAGGCCGCGGGAGCGGGTGCTTCAACGCGTCCGGTCAGTGGCGGACTTCGCTTGCCAGTGGGCCAGCCGCTCGCGTACGAGAAGGAGGTCGCGATGCTCGGGGTCGAGCACCTTGGCCATGTCGTCCAGCACCGACGTGAGAGCGGTGACAGCGGCGGCGGCGCTCCTGTCCACGCCGAGCCAGTTGGCATGCCTGGCACGGAGGAGGAAGGTGTGCGGATGATCGGGGCCGAGCACCCGCGTGGCGTCCGCCAGGAGTTCGACGTACGTCGCGACGGCTGAGGACGGATCGCCTGTGCCGCCTTCCTGGTGAGCGAGGTCGCTGCGGACGGCGAACGTGAGTGGATCGTCGGGGCTCACCTTCAGATGCGGGCTCTCCAGCCACTTCCCGAGCGCGGCGGCGGCCGTACCGTCTCCCGCCCGTTCGTACCAGTTGGCGAGGACGGCACGGTGGAACGAGGTGTGCCGCTGGGCGGGGCCCAAAAGCGTGTGCGACACGCGTACGACGTTCGCGTAGTAGGCGATGGCATCGGAGACTTGGCCCGCCATTCCCAGCGACCTGCCGTAGCGGTGCAGCACGACGTGCGACGCGGGCTCGTACAGCGCCTTCTCCGCGACCCCGATCACGGCGGCCGTGTTCGCCCGCAGCGACTGCGCCAGTTCGGTGTCCCGCTCGACCTCGGGCCAGGCTTCCACCAACCCGTCGGCGGCCACCCGCGCCAGCGCGTCCTGTTCCGCCTCGGTCAAGGTGTCGCGCACCGCGCGCTGGACGAGGCGGTGGACGCGGACGGCGCGGTGCGGGGTACGGGGGCTGTGGTCGAGGAGGCTGAGGCGGTGGAGGACGCGGAGGGCGCGGACGGCGTCGTCGGAGGAGACCGTGTCCTGGGAAGGGGCTTCTTGGGCGAGCCAGTTGAGCGCCGGGGCGCCGGTGAGGACGGCCTCGGGGATGCCGTTGGGGTCGAGCATCGAGGCGAGTTGGAGCATGGGGCGGGCGAGGCCGACCGGGGCGTGGTGGTCGGCGCGGTCGAGCGACAGGGTCCAGGCGGCGGCGACGCCGGTGGTCTGGTCGTCGGGCAGGGCGGTGGGGCGCAGGTCGGCGAGGCGGGCGCGGTAGGTCGCACAGGTGATTCCGGCGTCCACGACGTACGCCGTGGCCTGGGACATGGCGAGCGGCAGCCAGCCCAATGCGCTTCCCAGCGCCATGAGTTCGCGCAGCGGCTCGCGGTCGTGGGCGGCGAGGGCGGTGGTCAGATAGCCCTCGCTCTCCTCTTCGGTGAAGACGCCGACGGTGACCTGTCTACGGCCCCGGCCGGTGAGGGCGGCGTCGCGGCTGCGGGTGGTGACGACCGTACGGCCGGTGGGGCTGTCGGGCGGCCACAGGCCGGTGAGGTCGGCGGGATCGGTGACGTCGTCCAGGACGACGAGCCAACGCGGCGCTTGCGGGGCGGGTTTGGGCTCAAGCCACGCCAGGAAGGCGCGGGCGGCGCGCTCGGGGTCCTCGCGGTCCGCCCCGAGCAGCGTCTGCGCGGCCTCCGCGAGGCCGTCCACCACCGCCTGGCGGCTGGTCGCCGTGACCCACACCAGCAGGTCGAGGCGGCCGGACCGCCACGCGTCCCGGGCGTGCCGCGCGGCGAGTTGGGTCTTGCCCACGCCGCCCATGCCGGTGAGGACCTGGCCGACCACGGCCGTACCGGCGTCGGTGAGCGCCGCGTCCAGGGCGCCGACGGCCGCGCGGTCCTGGAAGCAGTCCGCCTCGCGCGGGACGACGCCGATCTGTACGGGCCAGGCGGCGGGCGGGCGCGGGGGCGCGTGGTGGTGCTGGTGGAGTCCGCCGTGGACGGTGTGGGCCGCGACGGAACCGTCAACGGCCTTTATCGTGACGGCCGTTGGCGTCCTCGTGGGCTCGTCGGGTGGAGCGCCGGGTGCGCTCAGCCCTGTGGCGGACCCGGCACCTGAGGGTCCGGCGCCGGGGGGTTTCCGATCGTCACGTCACCCATCCGTACGGCGGCGGCCGAGCCGCCGTCCGCGCGGATCTCGACGTTTCCCCCGATGGCGACGCCGTCGCCTTCCGCCGAGGCCGTGGCGGGCGTCAACGCCCGTACCTCGTCAACGACGCGGCGCAGCGCCTCCGCCAACTCCCCGTCCTGCTCGACCGCTTCGTCCAGCGCGTCGGTCAGACGACGGCGCGTCCTGGCGGACACCTCCCCGGCGTCCGCCTCCCGTGCCGCCCGTTCCAGCGCCGGGTCCTCCCCCAGCGCTCCGGAGACCAGCGTGTGCAGCCGGTCCATTCCGGCGTCCAGACCCCGGTCCACCTCCGCGTCCGCCCGCCCCGCCACCCGCCGCGCCTTGGCCACCAGCCACGCGCACACGTACCCGATCGCAATCTCCACACCGGTCACTCTTCGACGGTAGCCCCAACTCCCGTGCCGCCGCACCGAAAGCGGCGGCACCACCGGGGGGCGTGGCGGGCGGCCCCGTGAACTCCGCCGCCCTCACCCACGACGTGCCCCGCCAGGGGCCGCGACCCACCCCCGCCGGGCTGCCAGCCCGAAAACAACCGCATCTGCCCCACTGGGGCCGGTTCTCAAAGGCGCACCAACCCCGTGGCTGGTCGCGCAGTTCCCCGCGCCCCTTAAAAAATCGGCTCACCGCCCGGACGAAAGACAGTCCGCCCCGTCAGGGGCGCTGGGGGCACCTCCCGGCCGAAGGCTGGGGGAGGAACTGCGCGAGCAACCCACCACCGGTCGGTGGTCCGGGAACAACCGAACTGCCCCGCCGGGGGCGGTCGGTGACCTGCGGGAGCGTCGCGGGTGAGCGCGCCCACGCGGCGGCAGCCGCACATCAAACACAGCCCCGCGCCCCTAAAAAGATCGGCTCACCGCCCGGACGAAAATCGGTCCGCCCCGTCACGGGCGCGGGCCCTCGCGGATGAGGACGAGGGTCGCTGGCCTTGCGCAAGGCGGGGCATTTTAGGGGCGCGAGGAACTGCGCGAGCAACCGACCACCGGCCGGTGGTCCGGGAACAACCGAACTGCCCCGCCCGGGGAGGCCGGTGACCTGCGGGAGCGCGGTGGGTGAGCGCGCCCACGCGGAACGGCGCCGTCAGGCGCCGACGGTGCCGTCGATGGCCTCGCGTAGCAGATCGGCGTGGCCGTTGTGACGGGCGTATTCGAGGATGACGTGCTGCATGACCAGGCGGAGCGAAACGTCCTCGTCGTGGCGGGAGTTGTGGACGACGAGGTCGAGGGTGGGGGCGGCGCCCTCGATGCGGCGGGAGTGGGCGACCTCGGCGTGCCAGGCGGAGAAGGCTTCGTCGCGGGTGGAGCCGGAGGCGTCGTACGCCTCCTGGAAGTCGCCGGTGGCGGACCAGACGAGAGGGATGTCCTCGCCGTCGATGATCCGGCGGAACCAGGCGCGTTCGACCTCGGCCATGTGCCGGACGAGCCCGAGCAGGCTGAGGGTGGACGGCGGCATGGAACAGCGGCGCAGTTCGTCGTCGGTGAGGCCGTCGCACTTCATGGCGAGGGTCTCGCGGTGGTAGTCGAGGAAGCCGCGCAGCGTCTCGCGCTCACCGCCCGTGGTCGGCGGGCCGGTGCGCGGGTCGGGGGTCTCGGTCTGCTCTGAGGTCACGGTCCATTCTCACCGGCCCCCCCGGCACCCCGGCCCCCCGGCACCCTGGCCTCCCGGCACCTCTGTGCCCGCGGCACCGGGAGGCGGTCATCCCCGAGTGGCGAACGCTCTCAGCACTCCCGCAGGCCGGGCGCCGGGTCCTGGCCGGTGTAGAGGTCGACGGCCGGGACGTTGCCCCAGGCGCCGTTGTCGAGCTGCGTCCAGTACCAGATGTCGTTCTGGCCCGCGTGCGGGTCGCCGTGGCCCCAGCAGACGAACCAGTTGAAGCCGGTGGTCAGGGTGCCGCGGGTCGCCGAGCGGTAGGAGCGGTCCGCGAAGCCCCTGGCCCCGACCTTGTTGCCGCAGTACAGACGGCCGTCGGAGCGGACACCGCACTCGGCGGCCGGCCTGACCTTCTCCTTCGCCGGAGCGGCGGCGGCGGCCGTGGCCGAGGCCCCGCCGGTCATGGCGAGACCCGCCGTCATCACGGCGGCGGACAGCAGCACGGCGATGTTCTTACGTGTGATCACTGCACATTCCCCTCGTTTCGTGCGCCAACGTGCGAGCGCGCGAAACGATCATGGGTGACGGCGCACAGCCCCGAGCACCGCCATACGGGTGGATCCGGCACATGCCGTCTTATGACGCCTCCGGCAATTGCCACGACGCCCGATTCCCGTAAAACGTCAAGCCGTTCGTCACACCGCTAAGACCATCGCCGGTCCACGCCACACCGCACAGATGCCCCGGCCGCGTCATCGCGGCCGGGGCACCCGGTGGACTTTTCCGTCACATCAGCGGAACGCTCAGGCGAGCAGCGCCGGAATCGTCCCCTCGTGCGCGGCGCGCAGTTCGCCCAGCGGAATGCTGAACTCCCCCTGCACGTCGATCTCGTCGCCGTCGATGACGCCGATCCGCGCCGCCGGAAGCCCCCGCGCCCCGCACATGTCGGTGAAGCGCAGTTCCTCGGAGCGCGGCACCGCGACGACGGCGCGGCCCGCGGACTCGGAGAACAGGAACGTGAAGGCGTCCAGACCGTCCGGGACGACCAGCCGCGCGCCGTGCCCGCCGCGCAGGCAGGACTCGGTGACCGCCTGGACGAGACCGCCGTCGCTGAGGTCGTGGGCGGCGTCGATCATGCCGTCGCGCGACGCGGAGATCAGGATCTCGCCGAGCAGCCGCTCGCGGTCCAGGTCGACGGCGGGCGGCAGACCGCCGAGGTGGTCGTGGACGACCTGCGACCAGGCCGAGCCGCCGAACTCCTCGCGGGTGTCACCGAGCAGGTAGATCAGGTGGCCCTCGTCCTTGAAGGCCATCGGCGTACGCCGGTTGACGTCGTCGATCACGCCGAGCACCGCGACCACCGGGGTCGGGTGGATCGCCACGTCGCCGGTCTGGTTGTACAGCGACACATTGCCGCCGGTCACCGGGGTGCCGAGCTGGAGGCAGCCGTCGGCGAGACCGCGGGTGGCCTCGGCGAACTGCCACATCACGGCCGGGTCCTCGGGCGAGCCGAAGTTCAGGCAGTCCGAGATGGCCAGCGGCTTGGCCCCGGAGGCGGCGACATTGCGGTACGCCTCCGCGAGCGCCAACTGCGCGCCCGTGTACGGGTCGAGCTTCGCGAAGCGGCCGTTGCCGTCGGTGGCGATGGCCACGCCGAGGTCGGTCTCCTCGTCGATCCGGATCATGCCGGAGTCCTCGGGCTGCGCCAGCACCGTGTTGCCCTGCACGAAGCGGTCGTACTGGTCGGTGACCCACGCCTTGGACGCCTGGTTCGGCGAGCCGACCAGCTTGAGCACCTGCTCGCGCAGTTCGGCGGAGGTGCCGGGCCGCGGCAGCTTCCCCGCGTCGTCGGCCTGGAGCGCGTCCTGCCAGTCCGGCCGGGCGTACGGGCGGTGGTACGTCGGCCCGTCGTGCGCGACCGAGCGCGGCGGCACGTCCACGATCTGCTCGCCGTGCCAGAAGATCTCCAGTTGCGAGCCCTCGGTCACCTCACCGATGACGGTGGCGATGACGTCCCACTTCTCGCAGATCGCCAGGAAGCGCTCGACCTTGTCGGGCTCGACGATCGCGCACATGCGCTCCTGCGACTCGCTCATGAGGATTTCCTCGGGCGAGAGCGTCGCGTCGCGCAGCGGCACGGTGTCCAGTTCGACGCGCATGCCGCCGGAGCCGGCCGAGGCCAGCTCGCTGGTGGCGCAGGACAGGCCCGCGCCGCCGAGGTCCTGGATGCCCGCGACCAGTTGCTCGCGGAAGATCTCCAGGGTGCACTCGATGAGCAGCTTCTCCTGGAAGGGGTCGCCGACCTGGACGGCGGGGCGGCGGGACGGGCCGGTCGAGTCGAAGGTCTCGCTGGCCAGCACCGAGACGCCGCCGATGCCGTCGCCGCCGGTCCTGGCGCCGTACAGGATCACCTTGTTGCCGGGGCCCGACGCCTGCGCGAGGTGGATGTCCTCGTGCTTCATGACGCCCACGCACAGCGCGTTGACCAGCGGATTGCCCTGGTAGCAGGGGTCGAAGACGACCTCGCCGCCGATGTTGGGCAGGCCGAGGCAGTTTCCGTAGCCGCCGACGCCCGAGACGATGCCGGGCAGGACGCGCCGGGTGTCGGGGTGGTCGGCCGCGCCGAACCGCAGCGGGTCCATCACGGCGACCGGCCGCGCGCCCATCGCGAGGATGTCGCGGACGATGCCGCCGACGCCGGTGGCCGCGCCCTGGTAGGGCTCGATGTACGACGGGTGGTTGTGCGACTCGATCTTGAAGGTGACGGCGTAGCCCTGGCCGACGTCCACGACGCCCGCGTTCTCACCGATGCCGACGAGCAGCGCGTCGGTCTGCGGGGCCTTCTCGCCGAACTGCTTCAGGTGCACCTTGCTCGACTTGTACGAGCAGTGCTCCGACCACATGACCGAGTACATCGCCAGTTCCGCGCCGGTCGGGCGGCGGCCCAGGATCTCGCGGATCCGGGCGTACTCGTCCTCCTTGAGGCCGAGTTCCTTCCACGGCTGCCCGGCCTCGGGCGTCTCGGCGGCGTGCTTGACGGTATCGAGGGTCATGCGGAGACCAACTTCTTCAGGACCGAGGTGAAGAATCCGAGGCCGTCGGTGCGGCCGGTGCCGATCAGCGGCTCGACGGCGTGCTCGGGGTGCGGCATGAGGCCGACGACATTGCCCGCGGCATTGCTGATGCCCGCGATGTCACGGAGCGACCCGTTCGGATTGCCGTCCAGATAGCGGAAGACCACCCGGCCCTCGGCTTCCAGTTCGTCCAGCACCCGCTCGGCGGCGGTGTAGCGGCCGTCGATGTTCTTCAGCGGGATGGAGATCTCCTGGCCGTCCGCGTACTGCGACGTCCAGGCGGTGGCGCTGGTCTCGACCCGCAGCTTCTGGTCGCGGCAGACGAAGTGGAGGTGGTTGTTGCGCAGCATCGCGCCTGGCAGCAGATGCGACTCGGTGAGCACCTGGAACCCATTGCAGATGCCGAGAACCGGCATTCCGGCCTTCGCCTGTTCGATGATCGTTTCCATCACCGGCGAGAAACGCGAGATCGCGCCGGCCCGCAGATAGTCGCCGTACGAGAAGCCGCCCGGCAGAACCACCGCGTCGACCTGCTGGAGATCCTTGTCACGGTGCCACAGCGGTACGGCTTCGGCGCCCGCGACCCGGACGGCGCGCTGTGTGTCACGGTCGTCGAGCGTGCCGGGGAATGTGACGACGCCAACGCGCGCAGTCACGACTCCACCTTTACGGCGAAGTCCTCGATCACGGTGTTCGCGAGAAAGGTTTCCGCCATCTCGCGAATGCGGGCGAGGGCGGCGTCGTCGACCGGCCCCTCGACCTCTAGTTCAAAGCGCTTTCCCTGGCGGACGTCGGAGATCCCGTCGAAGCCCAGGCGCGGCAGTGCTCGCTGCACCGCCTGGCCCTGGGGGTCGAGGATCTCCGGCTTGAGCATGACGTCGACTACGACGCGTGCCACTTGCACTCCCGGTGGTGTGGTGCGTGAGGTTCTCTCAGCGTACCCGGTGCGAAAATCTACGCGAGTAGATATGAACGCGACCCCTAGCGCACCCCTAGATCACTGATCACGTTTATGTATCGGCCGCCGAAATGCTTGGGGAAACCCGTAGGTGAAACATAGGGTCCCGATTACGAAGCGGCACCCGGGGGAATTAACAGGTGTCACGATGTATCACGCGGTGCCCATTTCGTGGCATCGTACAAATGAAAACTTGTCGACACTCGACTTGTCGGCCCACCCGTGACACCGGGGCCCGGCGTCCGGTCGCGACCGTTCCCGCTCGCGACCGCCACGACACACGGGCCGCGTGCGATCGCCGGGCCCCGGCAAGGCCGATGGCGTACGAAAGGACCACATCCCTATGGCGCAACGCGTACTGGTCACCCTCGCCGACGACCTGGACGGCGGAGAAGCGGCGGAAACCATCGCATTCGGCGTCGACGGTCAGTGGTACGAGATCGACCTCTCGTCCCAGAACGCGGACAAGCTGCGCAATGACCTGGCTCCTTACGTGGAGGCCGGCCGCCGCCGCACCCTTTCGGGCCGCGCCTACAAGCGCACGCCGATCGCCCCGACCCCGGCCACCGTCCGCGCCTGGGCGCAGTCGAACGGCTTCGAGGTCCCGGCCCGCGGGCGCATCCCCAAGAAGGTCTACGAAGCGTTCAACAAGGCCAGTTGACGGTTCCGCGACAACTCACTGACAACCGCCGGGCGAACGGGCGGGGGCGGTGGTGCCGACTGGACAGCCACCCCCACCCTTCCGCTAGTGTGTGGAGCACGCCGAGGGCAGGGCCGAAAAGGCCAGGTCAGCGGAGGTCACGCGGGTGTAGCTCAGTAGCAGAGCGCCCCCCTTCCAGGGGGGAGGGGCAGTGTGCAATTCCTGTCGCCCGCTCTGGTCGCTCCGGCCGGTCCTATGGATCGGGTAGAGTGGCCGCAGCAATGCGGACGTGGCTCAGTTGGTAGAGCATCACCTTGCCAAGGTGAGGGTCGCGAGTTCGAATCTCGTCGTCCGCTCCAGCGTCACGAAGGCCCCGGTCACCACGACCGGGGCCTTCGTCGTACCCGGGCGTCCGCTCGGCGCGTCGCCGGGCGTCCGCTCGGCGCGTCACGGGGCGGCGGGATATATCGGTTTCTAATGGCCGCGTCCGATCGGGTACAGTGTCTGCACGGCCTGCGGACGTGGCTCAGTTGGTAGAGCATCACCTTGCCAAGGTGAGGGTCGCGAGTTCGAATCTCGTCGTCCGCTCCAGCATCGCGAAGGCCCCGGTCACCACGACCGGGGCCTTCGTCGTCTCTCCGCTTCCGCGCCGGGGTGCTACGACCAGGCGGTGCCGGTGAGGCGCTCGTACGCCTCCACGTAGCGGGCGCGGGACTGCTCGACGACCTCGGCGGGCAGGCCGGGCGGCGGCTCCTCGCCGTTGCGGTCCCAGCCCAGCGCCGGGTCGGTGAGGTGGTCGCGGACGAACTGCTTGTCGAAGGACGGCTGCGCGTGGCCCGGCTCCCACAGGTCGGCCGGCCAGAAGCGGGACGAGTCGGGGGTCAGCACCTCGTCGGCGATGACCAGCGTGCCCTGTTCGTCGTAACCGAACTCGAACTTCGTGTCGGCCAGGATGATGCCCCGCTCGCGCGCGATGTCGCGGGCCCTGCCGTAGACGGCCAGCGTGGTCTGCCGGAGCAGCGCCGCGGTCTCGGCGCCGACCTCGCGGGCGACCTCCTCGTACGACACGTTCTCGTCGTGCTCACCGACCTCGGCCTTGGTGGCGGGGGTGAAGATCGGCGCGGGCAGCTCGGAGCCGTCCACCAGGCCCTCGGGGAGCGCGAGGCCGCACACCGTACGGTCCCGGTTGTACTCGACCAGGCCGGAGCCGGTCAGATAGCCGCGTGCGACGCACTCGACCGGCACCATGCGCAGCGAACGGCACACCATGGTGCGGCCCGCCCACTGCGCGGGGGCGCCCTCGGGCAGCTCGGTGGAGATCACGTGGTTGGGCACGATGTCGGCGAGCAGGTCGAACCACCACAGCGAGAGCTGCGTGAGAATCCGGCCCTTGTCGGGGATCTCGGTGGGCAGCACCCAGTCGTAGACGGAGGTGCGGTCGCTGGCGACCATCACCAGGTCGCCCTCCGCGTTCTGGTACAGATCGCGCACCTTGCCGGTGTGCAGATGTACCAGTCCCGGCACCTGGACAGGCTCGGGTTTCTCGACGAATCCGGACACGGGTCGTCCTCCCCACTCGGCGGTTCAGCTCCCGATTCTCGCTTATCGGGACAGGTGGAGCGCGCGGGGGCTCCTCCTTTCGCCGCCCGCTCGCCTCCGGCGGCTTGGACCCGGCGCGCCGCCTCCGGCGCGCCGGCCACCGGCGGACCCACCCCTCAGTCGTGCTTGCAGATGCGGTCGAGGAGGTTGGCGGTGGCGCGCTGGACGCGCGGGTCGACGTGGTTGGGGCGGTCGAGCGCCGGGGACCAGGCGAAGGTGCCGGAGGCGAAGACGTAGGCGCCGCTGGGGGCCTGGTAGAGCGAGGTCTCCTGGTGGCAGCGGCGGCCGTCGGTGGACTCGTACGGCGAGTGGGCCAGCAGGATGCGCTCGATGCTCTCGGGCAGCGGGGCGCGCGGGTAGTAGCGGTCGGCCTCGCCCGCGACCAGGCCGTCGATCTCGTCGCCCTCGGTGGCGCCGGTGGCCTCCCACAGCCAGTGCTCGGCGTTGCGGACGATGAGCGGCGACGGCTGGGGGACGCGGCCCGCGTACTGCACGCCGAGCACGAGCTGTTCCGGCTCGCCGAGGTCGCGCCAGAGCGCGGTGCGGCCCTTGTTGTCGCCGCGGCGCTTGCGGCAGCTCAGCAGCCGGTCCGCGTCCCCGGCCGGGGACGCGGCCAGCTCGACCTGCCAGTACATGGTGTTGGCCGACAGGAAGACCAGCGAGGTGCCCGCGTCGCGCGCGGTCTCGGCGGCCCGGCGCATCGGCTTGGACCAGTACTCGTCGTGGCCGGGGAAGACCAGGCCGCGGTAGCGCGTGGGGTCGATACGGCCCGCGTGCAGGTCGCGGGCGTCGGCGTACGCGAGGTCGTAGCCGTAGCGCTCGGCGAAGCGTACGAAGTCGTAGGCGTGGCCGATGTGCAGCGGGAGCCCGGCGCCCGCGTAGGGGCGGTCGAAGGAGACGGTGGTGGCGGCCTGTTCCTCGCCGAGGAGCTGCCCCTTCTCGTCCCACGCGTGGTACAGGCTGGCGCCGGTCCTGCCGTCCTCGGGGTAGAGGTTGTACGCCTGCCACGTCACGTCGGGCATCAGCAGGAGCAGGTCCGCCTCGTGGGTGGCACGGACGGTGAAGGGGACGTGGCTGCGGTAGCCGTCGGCGGTGGTGAGGACGGCCACGTACGCGCCGGTGTTCCAGTACGTGGGGATCTGCAACCGCCAGGACTGCCACCAGTGGTGGCAGGAAACCGTCCTTCCGGCGGCCAGCGGCGCGGGCTGGACGATGCCGGACAGCCGGGGGCTCGCGGACATCTTCGCGGCGCCGTCGCCGCCGTAGTGGCCGATCCGGTAGACGTCGACCGTGAACTCCTGCGGCGGGTCCACGGTGATCCGGAAGTCGATGGCCTCGCCGGGCACCACGGATCCCGCGGAGGCGAAGCCCTTGATCTGACGGCGTACGTCGTCGGCGGTACGCGGTCCGGGGAAGCGCGGGCGGTGCGCGGCGTCGCCGCTGCTCACGGCCAGGTCGACGTACCAGGGGACGACCTGGCCGTCGTCGTCCAGGTACTGGGAGGCGCCGCGCAGCCAGGGCAGCGGGCCCTGGCCGAAGGGGTCGGAGACCCCGTGGGCATGCGCTCCGGACTCCCACCGTCGGATCTGGTCCGTACTCATCGAAGCCCCTCCCTCACCGATCCCCGGCCGCGCTGGCTCCCGCGGTTCCCCGCTCCACCCGTGGTTCACCCATGCGGTGCAATAGTGCGGCGCACATACCCAGCACATCACAGAAAGCACCGCACCGGTTACCGTTCGTGGTGAATTATCGGAACGGATCGGGCGACGAGTGAAGCAGATTCGGTCAACCGGCGTGTGGTGAACGTCACATGACCCAGGTCAAGCGGTCGCGCCGCGCGCTCCGAGCGGTCGGGAGCGGGCGGTACGGGCCAGAAGCCGGGCGGGTTCCGCGCCGTGTGGCGCGCCGCGCGGCGGTGCGCGAGGCGGGGCCGGGCGGTGTGCGGTCGTGGCCGAAACGCACCGCCCCCGGACGGCGCTCGCGCGGGGGCGACGTGGCGCTTGTCACATTGGTTGATCATGACGGCACGTCACGTCGGTTGGTCACGACGACGCGTCTCGTCGGTTGGTCACGACGGCGGGTCACGCCCGTCGATCACGACGGCGCATTACGTCGGTTGATCACACCAGCCGGATCGGCTTGTCGGGGCGGACGCCGACGGCCCTGAGCCAGGAGCGCAGCGGTGCCGCGTCGCCGTTCTCGACCAGGCGGAGCACCGGCCAGGTCAGATCGGCCCGGCGAGCGCCGCCGACGAGCAGCGTGGGGCCGTCCAGCCAGTCCAGGCCCGCGTCGGCGCCCGCGGTGTCCACGGCGGCGCAGCAGACGACGGCGGTGACGTGGTCGGTCAGCAGCTCACGGCCGGTGCGGGGCGGCAGCAACGGGGAGACGGGCACGGGGGTTTCCTCCGTACCGCCGCCCGTTCCGCCCCCGGTTCCGCCGCCGTTTCCGCCGCCGCCCTTGGCGTTCTCGGCCGTCGCGGCGTGCCGAGCCGCCTCGTCGCGGGCGGCGAGCGCGCCGATCCTGGCGGCCAGCTCCTCGCTGCCGCCGCGTGAGAGCCGGTCGATGACGCGGGTGAGGGTGGCGCGGCCCGGCTCGTCGGCGAGCGCGGCGGCGGCCCGTTCCGCCGCCGAGGTGCGGGCGGCGGCGGTCGGCCCGGTCATGGCCCGGTCGCCGAGGAGCAGGCCGCTGCGGCGCCCGCCGCCGATCGCGGCCGGTCCTTCGTCCTCTTCCTCGGCCGCGGCGGCGATGCCGGGCTCCGGCGGCGGCACCTCGTCCAGGACGCGTATCAGCCGGGCGGCCTCGGTGCGCCAGATGCGGTCGACGACCTCGTCCGGATAGCCGTTCCAGCTCACCGGCGCCCAGTCGGGGCCGGGCCGCTGCGGGCCCGCGTGGAAGAGCCGGGCGGCCAGCAGCGAGACGGCCTCGTCCATCGCGCCGGGCTCCTCCAGGAGATCGCAGGCCGGGCGTTCGCCCAGCCGGGTCTCGAAGCCGTCGGCGAGCCGGTCGCGCCGGGACAGCTCGGTGAGCGCGGCGACCACCCCGGCGTCCAGCCGGGACGGCCAGCGGCCCATCCGCCAGGCGGGCAGCGCGACGCGGGTGAGCAGCCGGTCCCAGCCCGCGTAGGCCAGGCCCACCTGTTCCTGGGCGACGATCCGCAGCCCGTAGTCGACGGCCTGCGCGCGCTCGGAGGCGGAGGCGGCGACGCCCCGCTCCATCTCGGCGACATGGACACGGCAGCCGTTCAGCAGCAGCCGGACCGTCCAGCCGAGGACGCCGAACACCGGTCGCAGCAGCACAGTGCCCTCGCGGCCGTGCGCGGCGACTCCGGCCGCCGCGTCGAGGCCGCGCACGAAGCGGCGGGCGGCCGCTATCTCCGGATCGGCGGCGGGTCCCGTGCCCGCCACCACGGGCGCGAGCAGCGCGCGCAGCTCCGCGATCCGCATCCACCACATGAAGGGCGAGCCGATCACCAGCACGGGCGCGGTCCGCCTGCCCTCTTCCCTGGCGGCCTTCCTGGCCTTGCGGCCCGCGGGCCGGTCGGCCCTGCGCTCCTCCAGCCAGCTGTCGCAGTCCGGCGTCAGCTCTATCGCCGACGGCGCGGGCACCTCCATCCGCTCCGCCAGGTCGCGGACCATCCGGTAGAGGTCGGGCGCGGCGGTCTCGGCCACCGGCACCGCGGGACTGACCGCGGGCCTGGCCCGTACGATCACCGCCGCGACGGCCGCCGCGACCAGCAGCACCACGAGCGCGCCACCGGTCATCCCCCAGCGCACACCGTCCCAGCGCGAGCCGATCCGGCCGGTCGCGCCGCCCGCGTGCAGGACGACGGCGACGGCGGCGGGCAGCAGGGCCGCGCCGAGCGCGGCGCCCCGGACCCGGAGCACCGCCAGGGCACGGGAGCGCGCGACCGCCTCACCTGCTTCTCCGGCCATCGGCGACTCACCCCCTGCGCTGTGGTGACCGCCCCGATGGCGGCCTCCCCCCACTGTCGCACCGCCCACGGACATCGCAATGGCCGTACGGCTGATTGCCGCAATGTCCCGCAGTGCGCTTTCGGGGCACCCTAGTTCGGCGCCGGGAAGGAGTCAGCCTTATGGCCGAGTCATCACTCCTTGGAGTGGCTTTGGTCAGAGACCGGCCGCTTTCGCGGCGATGTCCGTACGGTGGTGGCCACCGTCGAGACCGATCCGGTCGACCGCGCGGTAGGCCCGGTCACGGGCCTTGGCGAGGTCGGACCCGGTCGCGGTGACCGACAGCACCCGGCCGCCCGCGCTGACGATCCGCCCGTCGTCCTCCCGGGTGCCCGCGTGCAGGACGTACGCGTGCTCGTCCTTCTCGGCGACGTCCGCGAGCCCGGAGATCGGGTCGCCGGTGCGCGGGGTGTCCGGGTAGTTGTACGAGGCGATGACCACGGTCACCGCCGCGCCGTCGCTCCAGCGCAGCCGCGGGAAGGCGGCGAGCTGCCCGGTGGCCGCGGCCCGCAGCAGTCCGGCCAGCGGCGTCTTGAGCCGGGCGAGTACGACCTGCGTCTCGGGGTCGCCGAAGCGCGCGTTGAACTCGATGACCCGCACACCGCGCGAGGTGATGGCGAGACCGGCGTAGAGCAGGCCCGCGAAGGGCGTGCCGCGGCGGCGCAGTTCGTCCACGGTCGGCTGGAGCACGGTCCGCTCGACCTCGTCGACGAGCTTGGGGTCGGCCCACGGCAGCGGCGAATAGGCGCCCATACCGCCGGTGTTGGGGCCCTCGTCGTCGTCCAGCGCCCGCTTGAAGTCCTGCGCGGGCTGGAGCGGTACGACCGTCTCGCCGTCGGTGACCGCGAACAGCGACACCTCGGGGCCGTCGAGGAACTCCTCGATGACCACCCGGTCGCAGCTCAGCGCGTGCGCGCGGGCGGTGGCCAGGTCGCCGGTGACGACCACGCCCTTGCCCGCCGCGAGCCCGTCGTCCTTGACGACATAGGGCGCGCCGAAGGCGTCGAGCGCCACGTCGACCTCGTCGGCCGTCGTGCAGACGTAACTGCGCGCGGTCGGCACCCCGGCCGCCGCCATCACGTCCTTGGCGAACGCCTTGGAGCCCTCCAGCTCCGCGGCCCGCGCCGACGGGCCGAAGCAGTCGATGCCGCTGGCCCGTACCGCGTCGGCGACCCCGGCGACCAGCGGGGCCTCGGGCCCCACGATCACGAAGTCGGCGCCGAGGGAGACGGCGAGTTCTGCGACGGCCGCGCCGTCGAGGGCGTCGACCTGGTGCAGCTCGGCGACCTCGCCGATTCCGGCGTTGCCGGGCGCGCAGTGCAGCGAGGTGACGTCGGGGTCGAGCGAGAGGGAGCGGCACAGGGCGTGTTCGCGGGCGCCGCCGCCGATGACAAGGACCTTCACGCGCACCAGGGTAGTGGGCCGCGGGGCGGCGGGCCGCCCTCACTCTTTCGAGCGACCGTATTCATCGGCCTATACCTGATCACGCTGCCCGTATGGGCGGATATCCGGAGATCGCTACCCCGCGCTCAGCCGTTCGGCGGTAAGAAGAGTGCTTCACCACCGGGCCGGACATCCGGCGCCGAAAGCCGCATATGAGGTCCACGAGGGGCCCTTGGGGCCATACGAGGGAGCGTGCAGTGAGCCAGCCGGACATGTTTCCCGAGGAAGCACCTCGGGACGAGCCTCAGCGGCGGGCGCTGCACCATCAGCACGAGGACCTGCGGGCGCTGCCGTTCCCGCTCGGCGACTGGGGCGAGCCCGCGGAACGCCTGGCGGAGCTGTACCGCTGGGCCGAGACGGGCGCCCTGCGCACCGCCGACTGGTACCTCGACGACCGTATCCGCAAGCGCCGCGGCGCCCGCGCCCTGCGTCTGGGCGCCGTGCTCTTCGGCACCGCCGGCGCCGCCCTGCCGCTGGTGGAGCTGACCGGCACCGCGGACACCAGCGCGAGCTGGGGCTATCTCGCGCTGCTCCTGGCGGGTGTCTGCCTCGGCACCGACCGCCTCTTCGGCCTGACCTCGGGGTGGATGCGGGACGTCGCCACCGCCCAGGCCGTCCAGCGCCGCCTGGAGTCCCTGCGCTTCGACTGGGCCTCCGAGAGCGTCCGCGAGGTCCTCGGCCCCACCGAGGGCACCGCCGCCGAGGCCGCGGAACGCTGTCTGGCCATCCTGCGCCGCTTCTGCGACGACCTGGCCGACCTCGTCCGGATGGAGACGTCCGACTGGATCGTCGAATTCGGCGGCCACACCTCCGGCGCTCCGCTGCGCACCCAGTCCGCCGCCTGGTGGCCGAGCCGCCAGGAGCCGTCGCCGGGTCCGCGCCTGGCGCACCCGAGCACGCGCCCCAACATGCCGCGCCAACGGCCGCCGGAGAGCCCGAGGTAGCCGGGGGCGGCTCGCCAAGTGGCCGGGGTGGCCGGGTGCGGCTCGCCAGGCAGCGCGGTGCGGCTCACCAAGGAGCCCGGTGCGGCTCGCTAAGGAGCCCGGTGCGATTAGCTGAAGACGATCATCGAGCCCTGGCCCAGGCTCCGCGTCGCCGCCGCGTGCAGGCCGAGCCACACGTGGTGTTCCCGCGCGAACGGCCCGTTGCCCACGACCGGTGAGACGGCCGGCTCCTCAAGAGTGGTGTGGTGTTCGGGCGGCGCGGGCGGCAGCGGCGGGTTGGCGGGGTCGATGCCGATGACGGGGGCCACGAATTCGAGTTCGCGCAGCAGCCCGTGACTGGAGCCGAGGGGGCCGCCGCCTTCGAGGAGTTCGTCGTTGACGACGGGCTGGGGGAAGTCGAGGGGGACGTACGCGCCCGCGTGGTCGTAGTGCCAGACCAGGTGCGACCGCTGGGCGGTGGCCTCGAACATCTCCAGGAGCTGTTCGTAGTCGCCGCCGAGGGCGTCGACCGGGGTGACCTCGAGCCCCTGGAGGCTGAGCAGATAGGCGCGGCGCAGGAAGTGCAGGGCGTCGTAGTCGAAGCACGCGATCGGGCCGACGTCGCCCGACAGCCCCGGCATGTAGTTGTAGACGGGGACGGGCGGCTGTCCGGCGTCGTTCAACGCCTTGTCGTATCGGGCGAGTTCCTCGGAGAAGGGGTTTTCCGGGCTGTGGCAGAGCACGTCCACGAGGGGCACCAGCCACAAGTCGCAGGCCACGAACACTCCATCCGGTCGGGGGCGTACAGCCTAAAACGCCCGCGCCGGTCGCGTCATGGCCGGGCGGGGACGAGCTTTTCGATGAGGGCGCTGGTGTGGTCGCTGTGCTCCAGGGTGAGCTGCCGGGCGGTCGCGGTGTCGCGGGCGGCGACGGCGTCCACGAGGGCGACGTGGTCGGACCAGCAGACCCCGGCGGTGTCGTGCAGGGCGCGCAGGTGGGGGACGGCGTAGATCCAGGTCTGGGTGCGCATGCGGTCGAGGAATTCGCAGATGTGCGGGTTGCCGCCGAGGGCGGTCAACTCGCGCCAGAAGCGCAGGTCGCAGCCGATGAGGATGTCGAGGACACCGGAGCGGGCGGCGCGGGCGGCGGCTTCGGCGCGGCGCCGTACGGACGCGATGGCGTCGGGCGGCACGTCGCCCATGCCGACCTCGGCCATCCGCCGGAAGGACGCCTCGACGACGAAGAGCCGCGCTTCGGTGAGGGTGCGGAAGTCCTGCGCGGTGAAACGGCGGACCTGGAAGCCGCGGTGCTGCTCGACTTCGAGCAGTCCCTGTGCCGCGAGGTCGACCAGGGCCTCGCGGACGGGGGTCGCGGAGACGCCGTACAGCTCGGCGATCTCCTTGACGGTGAAGTGGCGGCCGGCCTGGAGCCGTCCGGTCAGCACCTCGTCGCGCAGGGCGTCGGCGATCTGCTGGCGCAGACTGCTGCGCCGCACAGGCGATACGCCGCCGTCCGGCATGCCGTCTCCTTCGTCGTCCTTGTGCGTCGCGCGCGCCCACGTACTCCGGTGATTCGTACGTTCGTACGCGCGGGTGACTGCCGCACACGATATGCGAAGCCCGTACGCGTATGCGCGGCGAGCGGAACGGGGAACACCTCTGACCCCCTGGCGTTCATACGCTTATTCTTCGCCGTACGGGTGGGCGGCGGCGCGGTGCCGGGACGGAGCCGCACAGTGCGGAGCGGGACGGGGAAGAGCGACGATGGACGAGCTGAGGTCCGGCGATCCGCGGTCGATCGGCGCGTACCGCCTCCTGGGCAGGCTCGGGGTGGGCGGGATGGGCATCGTCTACCTGGCGCGTTCCGAGCGCGGGCGCACGGTGGCTGTGAAGCTGGTCCGCGACGAATTGGCGTCCCAGGAGGAGTTCCGCACCCGTTTCCGCCGTGAGGTGCAGGCCGCGCGCCGGGTGGGCGGGAAGTGGACCGCGCCGGTGCTGGACGCCGACACCGAGGCCGAGGTCCCGTGGGTGGCGACCGGTTATGTGGCGGGGCCCTCGCTCAGCCAGGTGGTCAAGGAGTACGGTCCGCTGCCGGAGCGTTCGGTGCGGGTGCTCGCCTCCGGGCTCGCGCACGCGCTGCGCGACATCCACGCCGCCGGTCTGGTGCACCGCGATCTCAAACCCTCGAACGTGATGATCACCATCGACGGTCCGCGAGTGATCGACTTCGGGATCGCGCGCGCCCTGGAGACGGTCGTCGACGGCGGCTCCCTCACCTATACCGGCGCCATGGTGGGCTCCCCCGGTTTCATGTCGCCCGAGCAGGTGCGCGGCGACCGGGTGACGCCCGCCTGCGACATCTTCTGCCTCGGCTCGGTGCTGGCCTACGCGTCGACCGGTCTCCAGCCGTTCGGCGCGGCGGCCAGCGGTGTGCACGCCCAGATGTTCCGGATCGTGCAGGAGCCGCCCGACCTGGACGAAGTGCCCGACGGGCTGCGCGAGTTGGTGGCCGCCTGCCTGGTGAAGGAGCCCGAGGAGCGGCCCTCGCTGGCGCGGGTGCTGGAGCGGCTGGGCGAGGCGGACGGCGGGAGCGACGACAGCGCGGCGCAGGACTCGACCGCCGAGCCGTGGCTGTCCGGCGCGATCGTGGCGCAGCTCGGCCGGCACGCGGTGCGGCTGCTGGAGGTGGAGGCGGCGGCGGAGTCCCCCACGCCCACGGAGCTGGACGTGGGGGTCGTGGCCGCGGGCGGACCGGGCGCCCCCACGCCGACACGGGCGGACCCCGGCCACCTCTCGGGCACCGGCGCGCGCACCGACGGCGCGACCCCGGTCAGGCAACCGCCGCCGACCGCGTACTCACCGACCTACGGCTCGTACGCGCCCCCGGCCGGTGCGGCACCGGCCGGTCCGACGCCGCCCCCGCCGACGTACACGCAACCGCAGGCGGCAGGGCCGGACGCGGGCGGGCCGCGCAAGACGCGGCGCGGGCCGCTGATCGCGGCGATCGTCGCCCTGGTGGTCGTCGCGGGCGGCGTGACGGCGTACATCGCGGGCCAGGGGGGCACGAAGAACACGGCCGATCCGGACCCCGGTGTGAGCACACCCACCGGTCCGACGTCCCCGCCGGTCTCGGGTCCCGCGCGGACGTCGCCGGGCCAGGCGGACCCCGCGAACGCGGCGGTGCCCAGCGGCATGGTCGGCACCTGGCGGACCTCCTTCACCAGTGACGACGCGGGCGACAACACCCGGACGCTGACGGTGAAGGCGGACGGCTCCGTGGAACTGTCGGGCGACAGCGCCTCCTACGCCTGCTTCTGGTCGATGCACGTCGTCTCGGTGGGCCCGCCGGTCGAGTTGAGCCCGTCGCAGGTGGTGACGGGGACGCCCGCGTCCTCGTGCAGCCCCGGCGACGGCACCACGCTCACCCTGGTGGACGACACCCATCTGCGCCGCGACAACCTCGACACGAGCAAGGCGCCGCTGACGTACACCAAGGTCGACCAGTGACCGCGTACGGACACAGGTAAGCCCCGCTCACCTGGGTGGGCGGGGCTTACCTGTGGAACCGGAACCGGGGCCTGGGCCTGGGCCTGGGCCGCGACTTGGACTGCCTCGGCTTGGGCCTGGGACCTGGGACCGTTCTAGAGGAACGAGTTGATCTCGATCGTCTCGGTACGGCCGGGGCCGACGCCGATCGCGGAGATCGGCGCGCCCGACATCTCCTCCAGCGCCTTCACGTACGCCTGCGCGTTCTTCGGCAGGTCGGAGAGCGACTTGGCCTTGCTGATGTCCTCCGTCCAGCCGGGCAGGTACTCGTAGACCGGCTTGGCGTGGTGGAAGTCGGACTGGCTGTAGGGCAGTTCCTCGACCCGGCGGCCGTCGATCTCGTACGCGACGCAGACCGGGATCTGCTCCCAGCCGGTGAGGATGTCCAGCTTGGTGAGGAAGAAGTCGGTGAGGCCGTTGACCCGGGTCGCGTAACGGGCGATGACCGCGTCGAACCAGCCGCAGCGCCGGTTGCGCCCGGTGGTGACGCCGAACTCGTGGCCCACGGTGCGCAGTCGCTCGCCGTCCGCGTCGAACAGCTCGGTGGGGAACGGCCCGGAGCCCACACGCGTGGTGTAGGCCTTGAGGATGCCGATCACCCGGCTGATCTTCGTGGGGCCGATACCGCTGCCGGTGCAGGCGCCGCCGGACGTCGGGTTGGACGACGTGACGAAGGGGTACGTGCCGTGGTCGACGTCGAGGAGCGTGCCCTGGCCGCCCTCCATCAGGACGACCTTGCCCTCGTCGAGCGCGTTGTTGAGGATCAGGGTCGTGTCGGCGACGTAGCTCCTGATCTGCTCCGCGTAGCCGAGGTACTCCTCGACGACCTGGTCGGTGCTGATCGCGCGCCGGTTGAAGAGCTTGACCAGCACCTGGTTCTTCTCGCTGAGCGCCGCGTCGACCTTCTGCTGGAGGATCGATTCGTCGAACAGGTCCTGGATGCGGATGCCCACCCGGTTGATCTTGTCGGCGTAGGCCGGGCCGATGCCGCGCCCGGTGGTGCCGATCTTGCGGTTGCCGAGGAACCGCTCCGTCACCTTGTCGATGGTCTGGTGATACGGCGTGATCAGGTGCGCGTTACCGCTGATCAGGAGCTTGGACGTGTCGACACCGCGCTCGTTCAGCCCGCTCAGCTCGGAGAGCAGGACCGCCGGGTCGACGACGACACCGTTCCCAATGACCGGGGTGCACCCCGGTGACAGGATTCCGGAGGGGAGGAGATGCAGTGCGTACTTCTGGTCGCCGACGACGACCGTGTGGCCGGCGTTGTTGCCGCCCTGGTATCGCACCACATAGTCCACGGAGCCACCGA
Source organism: Streptomyces sp. NPDC088910 (assembly GCF_044749865.1). Lineage (NCBI taxonomy): Bacteria > Bacillati > Actinomycetota > Actinomycetes > Kitasatosporales > Streptomycetaceae > Streptomyces > Streptomyces sp. NPDC088910. The sequence continues at coordinate 39,951 of NZ_JBIVIV010000020.1, read as the reverse complement.
GCAGGTCGGTGGCCTTCCCCTTGCCCTCGTCACCCCACTGAGCACCGAGCAGCACAAGTGCGGGCACAGGCGTACACCCCTTCCGGGCGGGGCATGTCCAACGTGCAGAGAGCCGTCGAACCTGCCCCGGAATAGACGAAGCCCCTGACGCAAAGGCGCAAGGGGCTCTTGCACCGAGATTTTACCTGAGGAAGGACCAAGGTGTCGGCCGTGTCTCCTGGGCATCCTCCCCCGGACTCCGACCGGGGGCACCCCCTGCTCCTGGTCATCGACCCCGCGGCACGCGCGGTCGACGGCGAATCCGTGCGGATCGCCAAAGATGTCCTGTGCGCGGGCGCGTACTCCGTAAAAGTTTGCGTCCCGGATTCCGCGGAGGAGGCGGAGCGCGCGCTGGCGCACCGCGGTCGCCGTCACCCTGTGGTGCTCGGCGACGACGCGGCGCTGCTGCGGATGGTGCGCGCGCTGCACCGCGACCGCACGCTCGGGGAGGCGCCGGTCGCGCTGGTGCCGATCGGGCCGCGGTCCGCGCTGGCCCGCGGCCTCGGGGTGCCGGGCCAGGTGCTGGCGGCGGCGCGGGCGGTGCTCGACGGCGTCGAGCGGGAGCTCGACCTGCTGGTCGACGAGAGCGGCGGGATCGTGCTCGGCACGCTGAGCATCCCGTGCGGCACCCCGGTCTCGCAGACCGCCGCGCACTGGTGGACGCCGGTCGAAAAGACCGCCCGCTCCCTGGTCCGCACCCTCACCGCGCCGATCCCGGTCAACGGTCAGCAGCCGCGGCAACGGCTGCGCGTGGAGGCCGACGGGGTGCTGCTGGCCGATCTGGACCAGCCGGTGCAGGAGATCTCGGTCCGCACCTCGCCGTCGGGCGTGGCGGAGGTCTTCGTCCGTCGTACGGAGGGCGCGGAGCACGTACGCGCGCGGGCGCGGACCATCACCGTCTCGGGCCGGGACTTCCGCTACCGCGCGGACTCCGCCGTCACCGGGCCGGTGCGCAGCCGTACGTGGACGGTGGAGCGGTCGGCGTGGCGGCTGACGGTGCCGCGCTGAGGGCGGCAGGAGCGTTTCAGCGGGCCGCGCGTCACATCGTGGCCTTGTGCTCCCGCCAGCGGTCCATCATCGCGCCGAGCTCCCTTTGCAGGAAGTCGAAGAAGGCGGCGGTCTCGGCGAGCCGCTGACCCGCGTCCGTCTCCTCGCCGACGGTGTCTATTCCGGTGCGCAAGGTGTTCTCCCAGCGGGCGAGGACGCCGCTGCGGCTGGTGAACGTCTCGTACCACTGGTCGCGGTGCACCCGGTACAGCTCGCGGCGCGAGCCGGGGTCGCGCTCGCGGTGCACCATGCCGACCTGGGCGAGGTAGCGCACGGCGCCGGAGACCGCGGCCGGGCTGACCTGGAGCCTTTCGCTCAACTCGGCGGAGCTGAGCGCGCCGTTCTCGGAAACGAGCAGCGCGGAGAAGACCCGGGCTGCCATCCGCTGCATTCCGGCCTCGACCATCTCGGCGGCGAAGCGCTCGATGAAGGTCAGCACCTCCGCAGGTCTCTCCTCGTCCCGCGGGTCCGCCATGGCCGCCGCCTCCCTCGTCCGATCCGCCCAAGTCACGCTGAGTGAAGTTTATCCGCTTCGTCATCTTCACAAATTTCTGAATGTACTGTAGCTTCACAAGCATGACGGACGCAATCATGGTGGCCGGGCTCCGCAAGACCTTCGGCCGCACACACGCACTCGACGGACTCGACCTGTCCGTCCGCACCGGCGAGGTGCACGGCTTCCTGGGTCCCAACGGGGCGGGGAAGTCCACCACGATCCGCGTCCTGCTCGGCCTGATCAGAGCCGACGGCGGCGAGGCCCGGCTGCTCGGCGGCGACCCGTGGCGGGACGCGGTGGCCCTGCACCGGCGGATCGCCTACGTGCCGGGCGATGTCACGCTGTGGCCCAATCTCAGCGGCGGCGAGATCATCGACCTCTTCGGCAGACTGCGCGGCGGAGGCGGCGGAGGCGCTGTGCGCGGCCGGTGGCGCGGGCGCGGGCGCGGGGAGACCGGCGAGCGGGCCGACGGCGGTGCCGCGAGCCGGAAACAGGAACTGCTCGACCGGTTCGAGCTGGATCCGACGAAGAAGGGCGGCGCGTATTCGAAGGGCAACCGGCAGAAGGTCGCCCTGGTCGCCGCCTTCGCCTCGGACGCCGACCTGCTGATCCTGGACGAGCCGACCTCGGGACTCGACCCGCTGATGGAAGAGGTCTTCCAGGGCTGCGTGGAGCAGGCCAGGGACCGCGGGGCGACCGTGCTGCTGTCCAGCCACATCCTCAGCGAGGTCGAGGCGCTCTGCGACCGGGTCAGCATCATCCGCCAGGGCCGCACCGTGGAGACCGGCGCCCTCGGCGAGCTGCGCCATCTGACCCGCACCAGCGTCACCGCGGAACTGGCCGCCCCACCGCGCGGCCTCGACGAACTGCCCGGCGTGCACGACGTGGACGTCAGCGGGCACCACGTCACCCTCCAGGCCGACACCGACAAGCTCGACGCCCTGCTGCGCGCCCTCGCCGACACCGGCGTCCGCAGCCTCACCAGCCGCCCGCCCACCCTGGAGGAGCTGTTCCGCAGGCACTACGAGGACCCGGACGCCGACGGTCACGCGTCGGCTGCCGAGGGCCGGGCCGGTACGCCGTCCGGACCCGACGGGCCGTCCGCGACCGGTACGTCCGCATCCGGTACGCCGTCCGGACCCGACGGGACGACCGCATCCGGTACGCCGTCCGGACCCGACGGGACGACCGCATCCGGTACGCCGTCCGCGACCGGTCCGCGTAAGGCGACGCCCCGATGAGCGGCTTCGCGGGCACCGGCGCCCTCACCCAACTGGCCCTGCGCCGCGACCGGCTGATGATCCCGGCCTGGCTGTACGTGCTGGCCGCGTCCGTCATCGGCACCGCCGCCTCCTTCCGCACGCTCTACGGCGACCAGGCCGAACGCGCGGACCTCGCGCGCAGCACCAACGCCAGCGCGCCGCTGCGCGCGCTCTTCGGACCCATCTACGACTGGGACACGATCGGCGCGCTCACCGGCTGGCGGATGGGCGTGCTCGGCGCGTCCCTCACCGGGCTGATGAGCATGCTGATCGTCGTCCGGCACACCCGTGAGGAAGAGGAGACCGGCCGCCAGGACATGCTCGGCGCGACCATGGTCGACCGCCGGGCCCCGCTCACCGCCGCCCTGTCGGCCGCCGCGACCGCCGACGTCGCCATCGCCCTGGTCGTGCTGTGCGGCATGACCGTGCTCGGCCAGAGCCTGACGGGCTCGGTCGCGCTCGCCCTCGCCCTCGCGGTCGGCGGCATGATGTTCGCCGGGGTCGCCGCGGTGACCGCCCAGGTCACCGAGACCGCGCGGCTCGCCAAGGGTGTCGCGGGAGCCGTGCTCGGCGGCGCCTTCCTGCTGCGCGCCGCCGGGGACGCCGCGACCACCGACTCCTCCTCGCCCCTGGTGTGGATCTCGCCGCTGGGCTGGCTCGAACACCTCCATCCGTACGCCGACGAGGCGTGGTGGGTGCTGCTGCCCGCCGCCGCCTTCGCCGCACTGACCTGCGGCGCCGCGTACGCGCTGGTCGCCCGCCGGGACACCGGGGCCGGTCTGCTGCCCGCCCGTCCGGGACCCGCGCGGGCGGCCCGCTCGCTGAACGGACCCCTCGCCCTGGCCTGGCGGTTGCAGCGCGGCACCCTGTACGCGTGGGCCGCGGGCCTGGCGGTCGCGGGCGGGGTCTACGGCTCGGTCACCGACTCCGTCGGGGACCTGATCGGCGGCAACGGCCAGGTGGACGACATCTTCCAGCGGATGGGCGGCCACCAGGGCCTGACCGACGCGTTCCTGTCGACCGCGATGGGCCTGCTCGGCATCATGGCCGCCGTCTTCGCCGTGCAGAGCGTGCTGCGGCTGCGCACCGAGGAGACCGGGCAGGGCGCGGAGGCTGTGCTCGCCCAGTCGGTCGGCAGGGTGCGCTGGGCCGCGAGCCACATCGTCCACGCGCTGCTCGGGACGGTCGTCGTGCTGGCCACCGGCGGCCTACTGATGGGCCTGGCCTACGGCGGCGCCATCGACGACATCGGCGGGCAGGTCCCCCGGCTGATCGGGGCGGCCGTCGCGCAGGCGCCCGCCGTGTGGGTGCTGATCGGGCTCGGCACCCTGCTGTTCGGCCTGCTGCCGAGGGCGTCCACGGCCGCCTGGGGCCTGCTCGGGCTCTTCGTGATGATGGGCCAGCTCGGCCCGGTGCTGCGGCTGCCGCAGCCGCTGCTCGACCTGTCGCCGTTCACCCACGTGCCGAAGCTGCCCGGCGGCGATATCACCGCGACGCCGTACGCCTGGCTGATACTCGTGGCCGCCGGGACCCTCGCGGCCGGCCTGGCCGGGCTGCGCCGCCGCGACCTCGTCACCGGCTGACCCGCGGCGATCCGCGCAGGGGGCCGTGCGCGCGGGCCCGCCGTACGGTCCCGCGCGCGGCTGCCCGTACGGTCCTCCGCCCGTCCGCCCGTCCGCCCGTCCGCCCGTCCGCCCGTCCGCCCCACGGCCCTGCGCGCGATCCCGCGCCGTCACCAGGTGACCAGCAGCTCCTCCGGTCCGCGGATCACATAGCCGGGGCTCCAGGCGGGCTCGGCGACCAGCCGCAGGCCGGGCGCCTGGCGCAGGAAGGTGCCGAAGGACGCGCCGAGTTCGAGACGGGCCAGCGGGGCGCCGAGGCAGTAGTGGATGCCCGCGCCGAAGCTGACATGCCGGTTGTCGGCGGCGGGGCGGGTGACGTCGAAGCGGTCGGGGTCGGTGAAGCGGGCCGGGTCGCGGTTGGCGGAGCCGAAGAGCAGGGCGACCTCGGAGCCGCGCGGGATGACCGTGCCGCCGACCTCGATGTCGTCCAGCACCCAGCGTTCGAACATCTGCAAGGGAGTGTCGTAGCGCAGCATCTCGTCCACGCCGTCCCGCAGCCGGTCGGGGGCGTCGTAGAGGAGTTGGAGCTGGTCGGGGTGGTGGAAGAGGGTGAGCCAGCCGATGGTGGTGGTGTTGACCGTGGCCTCGTGGCCCGCGTTCAGCAGCAGCACGATGGTGGAGATCATCTCCTGCTCGCTGAGCACGTCCCCGTCCTCGCGTGCCGCGATCAGCGCGCTGATCAGGTCCTCGCCGGGGTCGGCGCGCCGGGCGGCGATGAGTTCGTGCAGATACGCGGAGAACTCCTCGCTGGCGGTGACCGCGCGGCGGGCGCTCTCCTCGGTGGGGTTCAGCTCGAACATCCCGGTGATCGCCGCCGACCAGGGCCGCAGCAGACAGCGGTCGGCGGCCGGGATGCCCAGCATCTCGGCGATGACCGCGACCGGCAGCGGCTCGGCGACCCGGGAGAGCAGGTCGCCGCCGCCGTCGGCGTGCAGGGAGGTGATGAGTCCGGCGGCCAGGCGCTCCACGGTGGGGGCCAGATTCTCCACCGTGCGCGGGGTGAAGGCCTTGGCGACCAGGCGGCGGATGCGGGAGTGCGCGGGGGCTTCGAGGTCCAGCATCCCGTTGCCGTTGAGCGTGGTGAACGGCTCGTGCTCGGCGGGCGGTGCCTGGCGGCCGAACTCCTCGTGGGTGAAGCGGTGCAGGTAGGTGCGGCCCAGACGGCGGTCGCGCAGCAGGGCGTTGACGTCGTCGTAGTGCGGGATGAGCCACTGCCTGGTCGGCTCGAACCAGTGCGCGCGGCCGGCCGCGCGCAGGGCCTCGTAGGCCGGGTAGGGGTCGGCGACGAAGGAGGGCGACCAGGGCTCGAAGGCGGGTCCGGGCGAAGGGGCGGCGGGTGACGCGGGAGGGGTGGGTGTCATGGCAGATCGATGAGTCCGTGTTCGCGTAGGTAGGCCAGCTGGGCCTGGACGGAGAGCTCGGCGGCGGGCCACAGGGAGCGGTCGACGTCGGCGTAGACGTGGGAGACGACGTCGGCGGCGGTGAGCAGCCCCGACTCGACGGCGGTCTCGACCTGGGCGAGCCGGTGCGCGCGGTGGGCGAGGTAGTACTCGACGGCGCCGCGGGCGTCGGTGAGCACGGGGCCGTGCCCGGGCAGCACGGTGTCCACCCCGCCGTCGACCGTCAGGGCCTGGAGCCGCCGCAGCGAGTCCAGGTAGTCGCCGAGCCGCCCGTCGGGGTGCGCGACCACGGTGGTGCCGCGGCCCAGCACGGTGTCGCCGGTCAGGACGGCGCCGTCGGCCGGGAGGTGGAAGGAGAGCGAGTCGGCGGTGTGGCCGGGTGTGGAGACGACCTGGAGTTCCAGGCCGCCGGTGGTGACGGTGTCGCCCGCGGCCAGGCCCTCGTCGCCGAGCCGCAGCGCCGGGTCCAGGGCCCGTACGCGGGTGCCGGTCAGTTCGGCGAAGCGGGCCGCGCCCTCCGCGTGGTCGGGGTGGCCGTGGGTGAGCAGGGTGAGGGCGACGCGCTTGCCCAACCCCTCGGCGACCTCCACCACGTGGGCGAGGTGGCCCTCGTCCAGCGGGCCGGGGTCGATGACGACGGCCAGCGGTGAGTCGGGTTCTGCCACGATCCAGGTGTTGGTGCCGTCCAGGGTCATCGCCGAGGGGTTGGGCGCCAGCACGCACAGGGCGCGGGCGGTGGCCCGGCCGCCGATGGTGGCCCGCGGCTCGCCGGGCGGCTTCGCGGCGGTCATCGGCCCGCTCCCTCGTCCTGAGCCCGGTCCTGGTCCCGGCCCTGGCCCCGGTCCGGCAGCGGGCCCGCCGTGCCCGGGATGAAGCGGGTGAACTCGTCGTGTCCCGGCCAGGTCAGGACGACGTCGCCGTGCTCGTCGAGGGCGGCGCGGGCCAGGACCGGGGTGAGGTCCCGGTCACCCGCAGCGGTGAGCGCGTCCGCGGCAGAGGCGTACGGCAGCAGGTCGCGCAGTGTGGTGACGGTCGGCGGCAGCATGCTCAGCTCGCCGCGGTCGTAGCCCGCGACGGCCTCGGCGGGCGGCAGCCACACGGTGTGGTCCGCCTCGCCCGACACGTCCCGCGTGCGCTGCCCGGCCGGGAGGGTGGCGAGGAAGAACCAGGTGTCGTAGCGGCGCTCCTCGAACTCCGGGGTGATCCAGCGCGCCCAGGGGCCGAGCAGGTCGGAGCGCAGGACGAGTTCGCGGCGGGCCAGGAAGTCGGCGAAGGACAGGTGGTGAGCGGCCAGCGCCGCCCGGTCCGCCTCCCAGTCCGCCCCGGTGATGTCGGCGACGACGGTCTCCGGGTCGGGCCCGGCGAGCAGCACCCCCGACTCCTCGAAGGTCTCCCGCACCGCCGCGCACACCACGGCCTGCGCGACCGCCTCGCTCGCCCCCAGCGCCGCCGCCCACGCCTCCAGCGACGGCCCGGCCCACCCCACGGGACGCTCGTCGCGCGGGTCCACGCCGCCGCCCGGATACGCGTACGCGCCCCCGGCGAATGCCATGGAGGCGCGTCTGCGCAGCATGTGGACGGCCGGTCCGCCGGCGTCGGTGTCCCGCAGCAGCAGTACGGTCGCCGCCCGCCGCGGCGTGACGGGGACCAGTTCCCCGCTCGTCAGCGCCCGGATGCGGTCCGGCCACGAGGCGGGGAACATCTGTCCGTCGGTCCTGGTCATGGGCGGGATGCTACGTCCATCCGGCGCGATGTTCGAGAGCCGCCGCCCGCAGGGACCTCCCCGCGACGTTCGAGAGCCGCCGCCCGCAGGGACCTCCCCGCGGGCGGCGGACCGGCGGACTCAGTCCGTCAGCTCGACCTGGACCTCGACCTCGACCGGGGCGTCCAGCGGGAGGACGGCCACGCCGACGGCGCTGCGCGCGTGCACGCCCTTCTCACCGAGGACCTCGCCGAGCAGCTCGCTGGCGCCGTTGATCACACCGGGCTGGCCGGTGAAGTCGGGGGCGGAGGCGACGAAGCCGACGACCTTGACCACACGGGCGATCCGGTCGAGGTCACCGATGACCGACCGGACGGCGGCCAGCGCGTTGAGCGCGCAGATGCGGGCCAGGTCCTTCGCCTCGTCGGCGGTGACCTCGGCGCCGACCTTGCCGGTCAGCGCGAGCTTGCCCTCGACCATGGGGAGCTGCCCCGAGGTGAAGACGTACCGCCCGGAGATCACCGCGGGCTGGTAGGCCGCCAGCGGCGGGACCACGTCCGGCAGCGTCAGCCCCAGCTCCGCGAGCCGCGCGTCGACGGCGCCGCTCACGCCGCCTTCTCCCGCTTGAAGTACGCCACGAGCTGCTCGGGGCTCATCCCCGGCACGACCTGCACCAGTTCCCAGCCGTCCTCGCCCCACGTGTCGAGGATCTGCTTCGTCGCGTGCACGAGCAGCGGCACGGTCGCGTATTCCCACTTCTTCGCCATACGGCGACTGTAGTGCCTCCCCGGCGGCCGTCCGGCACGGCGCTCCCCGACCGGCGGGGACCGTACGCGGACCACCCGCGGACCACTGCCGAGCCCCCCGTTCGGCCCCGCGCCGCCGCCCCGGATCGACACCCGGCGGTCATCGCGCCGTCACCCCGGATCGACACCCGGCGGTCATCGCGCCGTCACCCCAACCGCACGGCCGCCCGAGTACGTGGTGCCTTCAGTGGTTAGGCTCGCAAGGTGAGCCCTCAACAGTCTTCCGCCGTCAGGCTCCACATCGTGACGGGCAAGGGCGGCACGGGAAAGACCACGGTCGCCGCCGCGCTGTCCCTCGCGCTCGCGTCCGAGGGACGGCGTGTGCTGCTGGCCGAGGTGGAGGAGCGGCAGGGCATCGCCCAGCTCTTCGAGACCGAGGCGCTGCCGTACCAGGAGCGGAAAATCGCTTCCGCACCCGGCGGCGGCGAGGTGCACGCGCTGGCCATCGACGCCGAGCTGGCGATGCTGGACTACCTGGACATGTTCTACAAGCTCGGCCGCGCCGGGCGCGCGCTCAAGAAGCTCGGCGCGATCGACTTCGCCACCACCGTCGCCCCCGGGCTGCGGGACGTGCTGCTGACCGGCAAGGTCTGCGAGGCCGTCCGCCGCAAGGACAAGGCGGGCTGGCCGGTGTACGACGCGGTGGTGCTCGACGCCCCGCCCACCGGGCGGATCACCCGCTTCCTCAACGTCAACGACGAGGTCGCCGGGCTGGCCCGGATGGGCCCCATACACAACCAGGCGCAGACCGTGATGCGCGTGATGAAGTCCCCGCAGACCGCCGTCCACCTGGTGACGCTCCTGGAGGAGATGCCGGTCCAGGAGACGATGGACGGCGTCGCGGACCTGCGCTCCGCCGGGCTGCCGGTGGGCGCCGTCATCGTCAACATGGTGCGCCCCGTCCTCCTGGAGGACGCCGCCCTCGCCCAGGTCACCGACCTCCCGGCGGGCGGCAGCGGTGGCGGCGTCGGCAAGCGGCGCACGGCCGTCGCCAAGGCGCTGTCCCAGGCCGGGCTCGGCGGCGCCCGGCGCGGCGGGGTCGCCGAGCGGCTGGTCGACCCGCTGCTCGCCCAGGCGTACGAGCACGCCGAGCGGGTGGTCCTGGAGCGCGAGCAGCGCGCCGAGATCGGCGGACTCGGCCTTCCCGTACGGGAGTTGGAGCTGATCGGCGAGGGCGTGGACCTCGGCGGGCTCTACCGGCTGGCCGACAGCCTGCGCAAGCAGGCCGTGCCGGGCTTCGGCGGCACCTTCGCCAAGGACGGCGCCCGCGGAAAATCCGCCGCTCACCCGGACGAAGACACCGACACCGGAGACGAGGCCTGACCCATGAGCCTGGAGAGCCCCGTGCTGGAGATCGACCCGCTGCTCGACGACCCCAAGACGCGGATCATCGTGTGCTGCGGTTCCGGCGGTGTCGGCAAGACGACGACCGCCGCGTCCCTGGGCGTACGCGCGGCCGAGCGCGGCCGTACGGCCGTCGTACTCACGATCGACCCGGCGCGGCGGCTGGCCCAGTCCATGGGCCTGACCGAACTGGACAACACCCCGCGCGAGGTGGCCGGAATCGATCGGTCCGCCGGCGGTTCGCTGCACGCGATGATGCTGGACATGAAGCGGACCTTCGACGAGGTCGTGGTCCAGCACTCCGATCAGGAGCGGGCCCGCGCGATCCTGGAGAACCCCTTCTACCAGTCCCTGTCGGCCGGTTTCGCGGGCACGCAGGAGTACATGGCGATGGAGAAGCTGGGCCAGCTCAGGGCCCAGGACGCCTGGGACCTGATCATCGTCGACACCCCGCCGAGCCGCAGCGCGCTGGACTTCCTGGACGCGCCCAAGCGGCTCGGCTCCTTCCTCGACGGCAAGTTCATCAAGCTGCTGATGGCCCCGGCCAAGGTCGGCGGCCGGGCCGGGGTGAAATTCCTCAACATCGGGATGTCGATGATGACCGGCACCCTCAGCAAGGTGATGGGCGCCGGGCTGCTGCGCGACGTGCAGACCTTCGTGGCCGCCATGGACACCATGTTCGGCGGCTTCAGGACCCGCGCCGACGCCACGTACCGGCTGCTCCAGGCGCCGGGCACGGCCTTCCTGGTGGTCGCCGCCCCGGAGCGGGACGCCCTTCGGGAGGCGGCCTACTTCGTGGAACGCCTGGCGGCCGAGGACATGCCGCTCGCCGGTCTCGTCCTCAACCGCGTCCACGGCAGCGGCGCCGCGCACCTCACCGCGGAGCGGGCGCTGGCCGCCGCCGAGGCCCTGGAGGAGGCGCTGGAAGAAAATCTTGCGGACGGCGGCATTGTGGATCATCCGACCGGGAAGGCTGACTCCCAGCGGGCCTCCGCGGCCAGTCAGGCAAGCACCGCCGGCAGCTCGAGCGCCAGCGGCTCAGGCACGTCCAGCACTGCGAGCACGGGCAGCACAGCGAGCACGTCCAGCACAGCGACCGCGGCCGGTACCGAACGGCTGGCCGCCGGATTGCTGCGCCTCCATGCCGAACGCATGCAGGTGGTGGCGCGTGAACGACGCACGCGCGACCGCTTTGTGTCCGTCCACCCGGAGGTGCCCATGGTGGACGTGACAGCGCTGCCCGGTGACGTACACGATCTGACCGGGTTGCGGGCGATCGGCGAGCAGTTGGCGGACGGTCGGCCCGCGGCCGCGTAGTGGTGCGAGGTCGGACCGCGCGGTGACGCGGGGCCGGACCCGTACGTGATGGTGCGGTTCTGACCGGTCGTCAGCCCGCGGCGGCGTAGTCGTCCTCGTCGTCGAGCGGGATGAGGCCGGTGCTGCGCTCGTACTCGGTGCGTGCCGTCTCCAGCAGTCTGCGCCACGAGGTCACCATGGGGCGCCGTCGCAGCAGCGCACGGCGTTCACGCTCGGTCATACCCCCCCACACGCCGAACTCCACCCGGTTGTCGAGCGCGTCCGCCAGGCACTCGGTCCGCACCGGGCAGCCGGTGCACACCGCCTTGGCCCTGTTCTGAGCCGCGCCCTGGACGAACAGCTCGTCCGGATCTGTGGTCCTGCACGCCGCCTGCGTGCTCCAGTCGGTTACCCAGCTACTCATGCTGGCGCCGTCCTCTCCCGAATCGAGGCTCCCCCACGGCGGCAAGCGGCATATTCACCGTTGCCAGTTGAGGACGTTACGGAAGGTAGGCGCGGCGCAACAGCCCTTTCCGGCCCAATCTTGCATGGCCCGAACGGACTATGCGTGCGCGGGAGATCACCCAACGGAGTGAGGCGGGCTTATGTGGCACCAATATCGGACTTAAGAGGCGAAGTAGCACACATCGTCTCGCCATAAGGGACAAGTCCCCCGGCATATGCCGAATTTCGGGCAGTTCTCATCACTCACAAGAGTGACGAAGGAAGGCAGGAACGCGCCCGACGATCGCGCCCTGTCCGTTACAGAGTAGGCGAACAGTTGGGCGCACGTCCGGGGAATCGCAACGTAGGCTGCCTCCATGGCACACAAGCGATCGGGCGGGGGGCTGAGCACAGCCCAGCAGGCCGCCAAGTTCCTCGGCGTCAGCGTGCTCTCCGGCGTGGTCCTCGCGGGCATCGCGCTGCCCGCCGTGGGCGCGCTCGGCCTGTCGGCCAAGGGCACCGCGGCCGGCTTCGACGACCTGCCGGGCGAGCTGAAGACCCCGCCGCTCAGCCAGGCGTCGAAGATCCTGGACGCGCACGGCGGCCTGATCGCCACGGTCTACTCGCGCGACCGCACCGTCGTCCCGATCGAGGACATGAGCCCCAATGTCCTCAGCGCCATCGTCGCCATCGAGGACTCGCGCTTCTACGAGCACGGCGCGCTCGACCCCAAGGGCATCCTGCGCGCGCTCAGCAACAACGCGTCGGAGGGCGGCACCCAGGGTGCCTCGACCCTGACGCAGCAGTACGTGAAGAACGTCTTCGTGGAGGAGGCGGGCGACGACCCCAACAAGGTCGCCCTCGCCACCCAGCAGACGATCGGCCGCAAGATCAAGGAAATGAAGTACGCGATCCAGGTCGAGAAGGAACTCGGCAAGAAGAAGATCCTGGAGAACTACCTCAACATCACCTTCTTCGGCGAGCAGGCGTACGGCGTCGAGGCGGCCTCGCAGCGGTATTTCAGCAAGCACGCCAAGAACCTGTCGCTCACCGAGGCCGCGCTGCTGGCGGGCCTGGTCCAGTCGCCGAGCCGCTACGACCCGATCAACGACGAGCAGGAAGCCCTCAAGCGCCGCAATACGGTGCTGGCGCGCATGGCGCAGCTCAAGGACATCACCCCTGAGCAGTCCGCCGCCGCGCAGAAGGCGCCGCTCGGCCTGAAGGTCAGCTCGCCGAAGAACGGCTGCATCACCGCCGTCAACGGCGCGGGCTTCTTCTGCGACTACGTGCGCAACACCTTCCTCACCAACGCCGCCTTCGGCAAGACGAAGGAGGAGCGCGCCAAGACCTGGGACACCGGCGGTCTGACCATCAAGACCACGCTCGACCCCAAGGCGCAGGCGGGTGTGCTGGACGGCATCAGCAAGCACGTCTACAAGAGCGACGCCATCGCCGCCGCCGTCACCCTGGTGGAGCCCGGCACCGGCAAGATCGTCGCGATGGGCCAGAGCAAGCCGTACGGCTTCGGCAAGAACGAGACGCAGATCAACTTCTCGGTCAACGCCAACATGGGCGGCGGCCAGGGCTTCCAGAACGGTTCGACGTTCAAGCCGATCACGGCCGCCGCGGCGCTTGAAGCGGGCTACAAGCCGGACCAGTCGGAGCCGTCGCCGAACAAGATGACGTACCCCGACGTCACGACCTGCGACAACAACACGATCCACGGCACCGACGAGACGGGCAACGAGGACCCGTCCGAGGTGGGCCCGTACCAGATGCCCGAGGCGCTGAAGAAGTCGATCAACACCTACTTCCTCCAGCTCGAGAGCCAGACCGGGCTCTGCCCGATCGTCAACATGGCGACCAAGCTGGGCCTCAACCGCGCCGACGGCAAGCCGCTGAACCAGATCGCCTCGCTCACCCTCGGCACCAACGAGGTGTCGCCGCTCAATGTGGCCGCCGCGTACGCCGCCTTCGCCAACCGCGGCGTCTACTGCACGCCGATCGCCATCCAGTCCGTGACGGCGGCGGGCGGCAAGAAGCTGACGGTGCCCAAGTCGCTCTGCTCGCAGGCCATGTCGCAGAACACGGCCGACACCATCAACACGATGCTCAAGGGCGTCGTCGACGACGGTACGGGCGAGGCGGCCAACCTGGACGACGGCCGGGACACCGCCGGTAAGACCGGTACGACCGACGACCGGTGGGCGGCCTGGTTCGCCGGCTACACGCCGAACATGGCGGCGGCCGTGTGGATGGGTGACCCCAAGCACTCCAAGAAGATGAAGAACATCACCATCGGCGGCAAGTACTACCCGCTGGTGTACGGCGCCGACGGCCCCGCCCCCATCTGGAAGGACGCCGTCTCCGCGTCCCTGGAGGGCAAGCCGGTGCTCAGCTTCGTGACGGTGCCGCTCAACATCCAGGACAAGGGCAAGAACCCCCCGGCGTCGCCCGATCCGAACAACCCGGGCAACGCCACCAACACCGACGACAAGCACAAGGGCCGCGGCCACGGCCCCGGCGGCGTCACCACGATGGGCACGACCACCGGCGCCATCACGGCGGGCGCCGCCGGCGGCGGCACCAACGGCGGTACGACGACGGGTACGACCGTGGGCGCGACCGGTGCCAACGGCGCCACCAACGGCAGCCCCAACCCCTTCCCGACCTTCCCCGGCCTGACCACCGGCGGCGGGAACGGCCGGGCGGGGGGTACGACGGGGGCGACGTAGGGGTCGATGCGGGCCGACGCAGGTCGACGCAGGTGTGAGGCGTCGGCCCGCGCATAAGTGACGTCGTAAGGGGCGCCCTCCTGGGAGGGCGCCCCTTACGCGTGAGGTCTTTTGATGAGTGCGCGGATCAGCCCGCGAGCTGGCGCTTCACCTCGGCGGCGACCCGGCCGCCCTCCGCGAGCCCGGCCACCTTCGGGTTGACGATCTTCATGACGGCGCCCATGGCGCGCGGTCCCTCGGCCCCCGACTCGGCGATGGCGTCCCGCACGATCGCGGTCAGCTCCTCGTCCCCGAGCTGCTTGGGCAGGTACTCCGCCAGCACCTCGCCCTCGGCGCGCTCCCGCTCCGCCGACTCCGCCCGGCCGCCCTGCGCGAAGGCCTCGGCCGCCTCCCGCCGCTTCTTCGCCTCGCGCGTGATCACCTTCAGCACCTCGTCGTCGGAGAGGGTGCGCGCGGTGGTGCCCGCGACCTCCTCCTTCGTGATGGCCGTGAGGGTGAGCCGGAGCGTGGCGGAGCGCAGTTCGTCGCGTCCCTTGATCGCCTTGGTGAGGTCGTCGTGCAGTCGCTGCTTGAGCGTGGTGGTCATACGCCGAGTTTCGCATCCCTGCGCGGTGGTCGCGCCGCATATACGAGGGAGGCGGGGGGCGACTGCCCGTCGGGGGGCTGTGCGGCTGGCCGTGGCAGGGTGCGCCCTGGCTGAAGGGTGCCCGTCTGGAGGGTGCCGGCTGAAGGGTGCGCCCGGCTGAAGGGCGCCCGTTTGAAGGGAGCGCCTGTCTGAAGGGTGCGCCCGGCGCCGGTCGAGGGGCCTTGGCGCGCGTACGGCCCGGACTCTGACACGATGGACGTATGCGCGCGCGATACGGAATTCCCCTCGGTGTGACGGCGGCCGGCGCGGCCGGCCTGGCGTACGCGGCCGGTTTCGAGGCGCGGTCCTTCCGCCTGCGCCGCGTCGACATCCCGGTGCTGCCCGAGGGCATGCGCCCGATCCGTATCCTCCAGGTCTCCGACATCCACATGGTGTCGGGCCAGAACAAGAAGCGCCGCTGGCTCCAGTCGCTGGCGGGCCTGCGCCCCGACCTGGTCGTCAACACCGGGGACAATCTGTCGGACCCCACCGCCGTACCCGAAGTCCTGGACGCGCTGGGCCCGTTGATGCAGTTCCCCGGCACGTACGTCTTCGGGTCGAACGACTACTACGGCCCCAAGTTCCGTAATCCTGCCCGGTACTTGGTGGAGAAGGCGCGCGGCCAGCACGGTCTGAACGGCAAGGACCGCGCCGCGCACGGCGTCCTGCGCAACCCCTGGGGCGAGCTGCGCGACGCGTTCGACGCGGCGGGCTGGGTCGGCCTCAGCAACTCCCGCGGGCAGCTCAAGCTCGACCACGGCCCCGTGCTCGGCCTCACCGGCCTGGACGACCCGCACATCAAGCGCGACCGCTACGCCGCGGTCGCGGGCGGCCCCGACCCGGACACCGATTTCAACCTGGCGGTCGTCCACGCGCCCTACCTGCGCGTCCTGGACGCCTTCACCTCCGACCGCTACCCGCTGATCCTCGCCGGGCACACCCACGGCGGCCAGATCTGCGTCCCCTTCTACGGCGCGCTGGTCACCAACTGCGACCTCGACACCGACCGCGTCAAGGGCCTGTCCACCCATACGGCCACCGGCTCCACGTCCTACCTGCACGTCTCCGCGGGCTGCGGCGCCAACCGCTTCACCCCGGTCCGTATCGCCTGCCCGCCCGAGGCGACACTCCTGACGCTCACCAGCCGCTGACCCGTCCCGCCGTCCGCCGTCTCGTACGGTGAGGCATGCCTGCAATCCCCCGTTCGTACGTGGCGGCCTTCCGGCTGCTGATCGCGGCAGCGGCGGTGACGGGAATCACCATCGAGTGCGCCCACTTCCCGCCGCTGCGGGTCTTCACGTACTTCACGGTCCTCACCAACGCGGCGATCGCGCTGACCTTCGCCTGGTCCGCGTACCGCACCTGGACCCGGCGTCCCCCGATCCCCCCGCTGATCCACGGCGCCGTCCTGCTCTGCATCGTGATCACCGGCCTCGTCTACCACCTCGTCCTCGCCAATGACGCGAGCGACTTCTCCGAGTCCGAGGCCCTGGGCGCCCGCACCGGCGCCCTGGCCTTCTCCAACCAGCTCCTCCACACCGTGACCCCCCTCACGGTCGTCCTCGACTGGCTCCTGCTCACCGCCCCCGGCCGCTTCCCCTGGCGCTACGCCGGCCAATGGCTCCTGCTCCCCCTCGCCTACTTCGCCTTCGCCCTCATCCGCGGCCCCTTCTCCGGCTACCCCTATCCCTTCCTCGACGTCGACACCCGCGGCTACCCCGCCACCCTCCTCACCGCCCTCCTCCTCGCCCTCGCCTTCGCCGCCCTCTCCCTCCTCCTGATCCTCCTCGACCACCACCGCCCCTCCCCCCGAGGAAACCGGATTTCGCCCTCAGCCCCCCGTCCGCTAAAGTAAACCCCGTTGCACCGGGGTGTGGCGCAGCTTGGTAGCGCGCTTCGTTCGGGACGAAGAGGCCGTGGGTTCAAATCCCGCCACCCCGACTGGTGACACTGCACGTGAGGGGCGGTCTTCCGATCAGGAAGACCGCCCCTCACGGCATTCCGAGGGGGTCTTGGGAGAATATTGGGAGAAGATCTTGGTCGGGGTCGCCCTGCCCCAGGCCGAGCTGCGGCGCTGTCACGCGGTCGCGGCCGGAGCGACGGGCCCATGGACGAAGCCACGTCCCCGGCGTCCGGTGCCATGGATCAGCCACTCGCGGGGCGCCTGAGTACATCGCATGCGAGTCCGGCTCGATCCTGACCGCCGCCGCTCGATCGAGACAGAAAGCCAGCCGAATAGTGCGCGGCCTCGGGTCTCTCCGCTCAAAGAAACCACCGCATCTGGTCATCCCTTCTCAACGCTCGTTAGGATCACGATTCATGGCCGGTCACCTTTTGCGGCAGCCCGACAATCGCGTCCTCGCATGCGCTCTCGCGAAGCAAGTCCGTGAACTGCGGGCTGAACGAGGCTGGACACGTGAACAGCTTGCGGAAGAAGCCGGAATCCAATCCTCCACACTCGCGCGGCTGGAGAACCAAGGGGCTACCCAGCCGGGCTTCTTCACCGTCGGCAAGATCGCGAGTGCTCTGGGGTATCACTGGACGACCTGTTCCGGGATGCCAAAGCCAGCCCGGGACTGTGGTCCGCCGGCTACGAGGGCCGGGACATCGACTCGTTCGTCGCCTCACTCGTGGACAGCCGAATCGACATCGTGGCCGACGTTCGACTCACGCCCATCAGTCGCAAGCCGGGCTTCAGCAAGACCCGGCTCGGAGCCGCACTGAGCGGAGCGGGCATTGAGTACGCCCACCTGCGCGCCCTGGGCAATCCGAAGGCCAACAGGGCGCCCTTCTGGGACGGCCGCCTCGCCGAGGGCAAGGCTCAGTTCCGCAGCGTCCTGCGTTCCGACGAGGCTCGCTCGGACCTCGACCGCCTCGCCGCCCACGCCAAGCACTCACGCGTCGCGGTGTTGTGTTTCGAGGCGGACGAGAATCGCTGCCACCGCCAGGTGGTCTTGGAAACGGTCCGAAAGCAGGCTTTCGTAGCCGTACACCCGCTGGCCTGACTTCGCCCCAAGCCTCGCACGCACTCTTGCAAAATGCGCATAGCTCCTTTCTCATCTGATCGAGGGGATCAGGGGAGGGGGCGGAATGACGGGGACGCCGGAACGCGCGCGGATCATGATCCCGGTCAAGACGTATCCCGAGCTGTCGAACAAATACCGCGAGACCAGCTGTGTCGCCGGCATTAGTCTGGACCAAAGAGTGCCTCAGCACGTTCGCCTGTTCCCGGTGCCGTTCCGGCTTCTCGAAGAAGGCGTTCAGTTCGCCAAGTATTCGATCATCGAAGTCGATGTCGAGCCGCACAGTCGGGACAGACGCCCGGAGAGCCTACGGCCGAACCTCGACCAGAACGCGGTACCTCGCTCGGCATGTTCCGTCCCGCCGAGGTCACGGACTTCCGCCTGGTGGATGCCCAGCCCTGGACGGCCTCCAAGGCCGCACTGGCCGACCAGCTCGATCTGTTCGACAACGACATGAGTCGGCTCGAATGGGTACCGATCGAGTTCCGCTATCGCTTCCGGTGCGTGGACGACGACTGTCCGGGCCACCACATGGGGCTTCAGGACTGGGAAGCCGGAGCGTCGTACCGCAGGTTCCTGCGCAAGTACGGCGAGCAGGAAGTTCTGAACAAGCTGCGGCAACGCTGGTTCGACGAGATCTTCACCTCTGACCGGGCCGTCCACTTCTTCGTCGGGAACATCGCGGCCCACCCCCAAGACGTTCATGCTCCTGGGCCTGTTCTACCCGCAGCGACGCGTCGTGGAATACGTCCAGGACGGCCTCTTCAGCTTGTGAGCCGAACGCACGGCAGATGAACTGTTCGAGGGCGAGGGAGCCGGCCCGCCGCCGGGGAGGCCGACGACGGGCCGACACTGTGCTACCTGCGCCGACAACGCCGAAGGACGCGATCGCAGGGTTAGACACACCACCCCCACCCATTCAACCGCAATGGGGTGGGGTGGCCTGTCGGAGCGGCGGGCCATGGTCCAACGAAACGGCCACGAGATGGGGCCGTCATCCCGCCCCAGCGCATTCGTCGACCAATGCGCAAAGCTGACGAATGAGGCTCAGATGGGAGGGAGTTGGGTCCGTGTCGCACTGCATGTGAGGCGCATCATGGAGCCACTGCTGCCACGAGCCGCCCTGGCCCAGGAAGCGATCTGCTTGATCAGCTCCCAGATTCAGGTCGATGAACCGGAGAGCGGCCATGACCACAGCCTGGTCGTACGCGAGGTCAGGGCGGCGGAGGTAGCGATCGAGGTAGGCGGCGAGCAGCTCAGCATCACGCGCCGTACCGAAACTGGCCAGGGTCACGCTGTAGGCCAGCCCAGTGCAGCAGACCTCGCTGGCCAGCAGGAGATTGCCAAGGTGTTCACGGAACTCGGTTCGGCGGGAGACAGCTACGAGCCAAGCAGCAGTTCTGCGCTCTCGCCAGCCGCCCTCAAGAAGAATGGCGATCTCGTCCGCGTTGATGAGTCTCGCGTCCTCGCAGAGATCTCGCATGAATCGGTCATACTCAGGATCTTGCATGCGCAGCAGAGCGCCGCCGAGTTTCAGGTACCGCCGTTCGGGCGTGACATAGCGGCGAACGAGAGCCAGCAACTCGGCATCGTCATGGGCATGGCGTATCACACGGCCGATCTTGCCGTGCACGTGCTAATCGAGGCCAGTCAATTCCATGCGCTTCTGGTCCACGGAAGGCGACGGCCTACGCACCTCGCCACGTGCCGTCGGCTGAGTGACCTCCGACGCGCTGGAAGAGTCAGCCGTCCGGCCCGGTGCCCAACTGGCGACCCTGCTCGCCGGGTCTTTCCGGGAGGATGACCGCACGGCGGCATTGTCAGGCCAGCCTCACGACATGGCACCGTTCACATCGACCATGAGGCGGAACCGGCTCTCGTGAGCGGAACGCCCGCGCCATCACGGCGGATCAGGATGAGGTCCCGGTCCCGGTCTCGTCACGGCGACGGAGAGGCTGGGGATTCGAGCTCCGCCGTTCCCCGCTCGGAGGGCGGCAGTTCAGGGGTGTTCCGGGCCAGCCTGGCATGAAACCCGGTGGAGGATTTCAACTGCCTCTGCTCGTACCGGCCTTCACTGAGAGACCTTGCCCGGTGAGAGCTCAGCAGCGCGTCGAGCGCCGCGACCGGGGAGCCGGGGTTCATTTCCCCGGGCGGGGATGCCGGGCCGGATGAACTGCGTCTCCAGGCCCATGAGTTCACCCCAGCGGACACCGGCGTAGCCCTTGGTGACGACGGCGACGAACTCGTCGTCCCGCCCGGTGAGCAGCGCGGCGCGCTCGGCGATGAGCAGGATGCCGAGCGCGTCCGTGATCACCTTCTCCGGCCCACGGTTGCGCGACCGCCCGGCCCCCTTGCCGCGTCCCCTGCGCCGCGCGGCCGGGTCCGTCTCGCGCAGCCCGTCGTCCACGGCGTCACCGACGATCAGGTGCAGGGTGCTGCGCCAGGTCGTCAGGGTGGCGGCCGCATAGCCTCGCCCTCGCTCTTGGCGTTCCCACTGCTCGACGTGGTGCCGGTTGATCTCGCCGACCTGACGGACGGCAAGGTGCTGGCCTCGGGCGGGGCGAGCGGCCGTTCCTCTCGGACCGGGTGATTGCTCAGGCTGACGATGCGTCAGCGCATCGCTTTACGAGACCGGTTGAGGACCCAGCGGCGCGCGACTGGCGAATGCATGAGCCCTCCTCTATCGGCTGTTCGGTAGCGGCGTTCGGTTGACCGAGGCGTTGTTGTACCTCGTCGTCACAGCGCTGGGGAAGCGGATTCGGGTGCGACTCTTCCCTGGTCGGGCGACTGCGCCGGGACGTTGGCACGGAATCGCGGACGCATCCCGGCGGACCGTGACGAGAAGTCGGTTGAGCGCCAGGACCCCGGCTCGGCATACTCGCGCGATGACCGACGATGCGCCTTCCGAGGCAGCCGAGGGCTGGTGGGACGAGCCCTGGTACCGGGTCCGTACGGATCGTTTCGTGGCGTCCTTCCTGCCGAGTGCGGGCGAGGATCTGGACGCGGTGTGCAACGTCGACGTCGAGGTCCGCCTCACTGACGGCTCACGCTGGAGCGCGACCGTATTTACCGTCGCCGAGGTGCAGCGCCTGATGGAAAGGTGGGCCCAGACCGGTGAGGAGGCGGGAGGTCGCTATTTCTGGTGCTCGGACGGGCTGATCGTCCGCGAGGCCGGCATCGCCAATATGACCGAGGCGATCAGCGGCGTACTCGACGAAGGCGACTTCGAGCAGATCCTCCAACGGCTGGAGGACGAGTAATCGCCTTATGACTGCGGCGTGGTGGCCTGGGCCGTCCGGCGCACCGACGCCGGGCTACGGGCCCTCCACTCCTGGCCGGTAGTTCGGATTCGGCCGGAAGTCACCGTAGATCTTCCCGCGTGCGTTGACCTGCCACGCTCCGATAATGGCCTCGGGGGGCACGTCCCCGTTCGGGTCGTCGACCATCTCCCCGTCGATCTCGTAGACCCAGCCTCCAGGATTGGCCCTGGCCTCGTCGACCAACTCCGGCGGAAATTCCCGCTGGCCAGCCCGTTTCCCGCTGAACATCCCCATGCCCCACCCCTACCTGGTGCCAGGGGCAATGCACACCTGATCGCCCGCCCGAACCGCCTGGACCTGCTGTCCCCGTAAGCTGCGGGCCAGGGCAACAGCCTTTCGTACGGGGCGGTCGGTGTGAAGCTGAAAGGTGGACCGCATGAGCGGCATACCCGAGCACCCGGAGATGTGGGCCTTCCTCACATCGCTGGCCCCCGGCGCGACGCTGTCCGGCACCGTCGCGGTGATTGAGCCGTTCGGGGTCTTCGTCGCCCTTGACGACGGCCCCAGCCACCCGCTCTTCCCCGGCGTCGGGTTCATCACCTACCCCGAACTTTCCTGGCAGTCCTTCGACGAGGCAACCGAGGTTGTCCAGGTCGGGCAGCGGGTGACGTGCGAATTCCTCCAGTTCGACACGTGGAACCTGGAGGCCAGGCTGTCACTGCGTGCGATGCAGCCGGACCCCTTCCAGGGGTTCGCCGACCGCGTCGTGGTGGGGCAGGAACTGCGCGGCGAGGTGACCAAGGTGGTGCCGTTCGGCGCCTTCGTCCAGGTCGACGGGATCGAGGGAATCGAAGGGATCGAAGGGTTCGTCCACCAGGAACACCTCGTCGCAGGGCCCGAGGAGGCGATGTCGGACGTCGTCCGCGTGGGCGAGGAGATGACGGTCGTCGTCACCGAGGTCGACAGGACCCGCCGCCGACTCTCGCTCGCCCAGCAACAGGATCCCTCAGACGATTCGCGCTGAGACATCACCCCTACGCGGTCAGCCTGCCATCTCGCGCCGGACCAGCGGTGGCCGGTCGATGATCTCGACGTACATGATCCGCCCGTGCACGACGTCCAGGTTCACCATGCCGCTGGACGGCAGAAGCGGCACGCAGCGGTGGCCCTCACCGTACGGCTGCCCCTCCGGATGATCGGACGTGCGGAGGCTCTGGCAGAAGTCGTCCCGGCAGCCGCACTCACCGAAGAGCCGCAGATCCCAGGCGCAGAGAGCGAGTTCGCGCTCCCCCTCGGCTTCGAGCAGGGCGATCAGCTCGACGACGAGGTCAGGGAAGACGAGGCGGAGGAGCGGTCTGTCGTGATCCACGCCCGGAGGGTAGCCGCGCCCATCGTCCGCCGGGCTCGCCCATGGCCCGAGATCCTTCCGGGAAAAGCGTGTACCGTGCCGCTCCGACCACCGGGCTCAGCTCGGACCGCTGACAGAGGGAGGCGCCGTGCGTACGCATCACGCCCGCGTCGACTTCCTCGCTCTCGGGAGGAACGTTCCGTCTGATCGCAAGTCGCCCAAGAGCAGTCGATCTTGGGCGAACCGCGTGGTACGTTCTGTCACCGACGAACTTAATAGGGTGACCCCGGCAGCGCGCCAACGCTCCGGGGTCCGGCACAAGGAGCTTGACCTCCCGATGCAGATCCATCGTATCCGCCATGCGCGCGGCTTCACGGTCCTGCCCAACGCGTTGTTGCAGGACCGGCGGCTGTCCTACACCGCCCGCGGCCTGCTGGCCGACCTCCTCTCACGCCCCGACGGCTGGCGCGAGGACGGCCGCCACATGGCCGACACCAGCCCCCAGGGCCGCCTCACCGTGGCGAAGGCCCTGCGCGAGCTGACGGCCGCCGGGTACTACCGCGTCGAGCGGGTGCGCCGCCCGGACGGCACTTTCGTCAGCGAAAGTCATGTGTACGACACCCCGCACACCGCGTACGCGACCGCCCAGGTGGTGCCGGGTGCCGTACTCCCGGGCTCCGGTCGACCGGCCTCCGATGACCGTGGCGCCCACCCCGTAAAGGACCGGGGGAAAGAACCCACCCTCCCCGCCCGGCGGGCGGCCCTGGGCGGGCGACAGGAGACCACGCCAGCACCCTCAAGTCCGGCACTCGCCGAGGCGGCAGCCGTGCTCCATACGGTGACCTCGGCTGAGCCCCGCCTGCGCCTCGGCGCGGCAGAGGCGATGACGCTCGCGCCGCTGGTGGAGCCCTGGCTGGAACGTGGCCTGGGTCCGCGTGATCTCGGCTTCGCCCTGCTGGGCGGCCTGCCCGAACGCGTCCACAGCGCGTCTGCCCTCCTGCGCGATCGTCTGACCCGCAAGCTGCCTCCGGCCGTCGAACCGGCGGCCGTATCGTCGCGGCCTCGCCGGTACGAGTGCTCGGCATGTGCGCGCCCGACTCCGTACGAGGGCATCTGCCGCACCTGCGCAGGCGCGGACACCGCACCGCCCGATGCCCTCGATGAGCGTGCCCGTACCGCCGCCCGGGGCCGCGCCCTGGTCCGCGCCGCCCTCAGCGACAGTCACCCGCGTCCGCTGGCCGGCGCGAGAGCCTGACCTTCTCTTTCGCGGCTGCCGCCGCTCCGCGCCCGTCCCTGTCCTGACGCGCGCCCTCCCCCGACCCACCTGAGTGATGCCGCCTGCACGCGCTGACGCGCGCGCCGCGCCGCCCACCGCCACGCCTGGAGCTCCGCATGCCCACGTCCACCCCACCCCAGCCCGAGCACCCCGCTCCGATACCGGACCGGCCGCGCCACCGGTCGCTCCCCTTCGACCGCCTCGTGATCCTGCTGCTCGGCGCCTGCGGATGCGTGCTGTCCTTCGACTCGCTGCGCCAGGTCGCCCTGGCCACCCACGTCCGCCCCGACCTGAGCTACCTCTTCCCCGTCGTGATCGACGGCTTCATCGCGTACGGCGTCCGCGCGATCCTGCTGCTCCGCGACGCTCCCCGAAACGCCCGCCTGTACGCCTGGACGCTCTTCGGCGCCGCCACCGCCGCCAGCCTGTGGGCCAACTCCCTGCACTCGGTGCGGCTCAACTCCCCCGGCACCCACGTCCTGGTCCTCGGCAACCACACCGTCGCCGTCCTCTCGACGATCGCCCCGATGGCCCTCGGCGGTGCCACCCACCTCCACATCCTGGTCACCCGGCACGGCCGCACGCAGCACCGGCCGCCCCGGCCGCCGAGCCGACGCCTCCATCAACGAGCTGGCCGCCGTCATCGCCCACGCCCACCCGGATCCCGGCCAGGTGAGCCGCGCCGCCGCCCGCGAGGCGATCCAGGCAGCCGGACTGTCCGCTGGCAACGACCGCATCGCCCAAGACCAGCCTGCGTCGCCCAAGGGCTGAGCCGACGAAGGCGGTGGGGGTACTCGTAGATCCGGCGCAACCAGCCCCCGAGCGCCCGCACCGCCGACCCTCCCAACGCCCCGGAGCCGCCCACAGGAGAAACGCCCCACGCCGACGTCGCGGCCCGTGCCACCTGGACCTCCACTGCCCTCGCAGCGTGCCAACAGGAGGAGGTAATTCGCCCAGCTTCGACGCGACCGGCCGGTAGCGTGACGCCGTGACTAAGGAAGGGCGGCTCTACGAGTACGTGGGGCCGCCGGAGCTGAAGGCCCGCGTAGTGTCCGGCGACGAGGGCCAGAGGATCCGTACCTCCGAAGATCTGTCCAGGTGGCTCTCCACCCATGGGCTGGAAGAGTCGGCGGAACCCTTCACCTTCGTGGTGGGCGTTGACGGCCTACTGCGCCTGGCGCCCCGCCGCAGCGAACACGTGTCATGTTCCGGCGCACAACCGGTGCTCAGCGCAGGCGAAATGACCTTCGCCCAGACCCTCGGAGAGTGGGTGGTCACCGAAATCAGCAACCAATCGACGGGATACTGCCCGGATCTCGCCTCATGGCGTGCCGTCACTGCCGCTCTTATCCGTATCGGCGTCGCGCACCCGGACGGCTTCACTCACGGTGTCGTGTTCCGGCGTTGTCCTGGCTGCGGGCAGGTCAACATCGTGCGGGAAGAGGACTTCGTCTGCGTCTTCTGCGAGTCGAGCCTCCCCCAACATTGGAACGTGGACGGTGACGGCATCGACTGATCTGCTCGCAAAGGCTCTTACCCGCCGCATCCGATAGCCCGAGACCCCAGCTTCCAGGGTCAAACCGCGGTGCGCTCGATCGACCCTCAGTCGACAATCCCCTCATGGACCCGATCGATGCCGCACGCGCCGTTGTCGAAGAACACCACCCCGGCGCACGGGCAGCTTTCCTCGGCGGCAGCGTCATCACGGATCAGCGTACGGCGACCTCCGACCTGGACATCGTCGCCCTGCTGGACGGCGAGCCGGCACCGTACCGGTTGACCATTCACCGGCACACCGGATAGTGCTCCGCGTCGCGGACCACCTTGTCCAGCTGCGCCGCGAAGTGGTTGTCTGCCAACCCGCCTTCAAGTACGTCCTTCCGCGGAACACATGCCTTCCGTAAAGCCGCCAGGCTCGCTGCCATGCCCCTCCTGCCCCCAACAGCGTGCGCATTGCGTCTCGCTTTGACTACGCGTCAGGTTCGGGTCAACGGCGGCGCTTAGGCCGTGAACTCCAACTGCTCGTAACGGAGTTGAGCATCAGCCGAGACCCTAGGGAGGCTTGGGTGCCCCGCCTCGGCCTTGATGCCGACAGCGCGCTCGGCCTGCTGACCGGCGGTACCCGAGCGAACCTGGCACCGCGTACAAGCCAGTGCCCGCCAGGGCTCGCGATCCAAATCCACTGCCGCCCGGCCAGCCGGCAACGATGCCTATGTCAGGCCTGGACACGATGTTCCGGGCGGCTGAGGTGCGCCATGACGATCTGGTGGGCGCGCCAGCCGTCGGGGAATTTGGGCGGGACGTCGAGGTGGACGGGCTGGGTGGAGGGGTGGCGGTCGAGGAGGTCGGTGATGCCCGCGCGGGCGAAGACCAGGCAGGCGTGGCGGTGGCGGGACAGCAGGACGCAGAGGCGGCCGGTCTCCAGGTGGAAAGCGCTGGCGTCGACGCGGCCCGAGAGAGGGTGCCAGACGAGGGTGACGTCGAATTCGCGGCCCTGGAGGCGGTTGGCGGTGTCGACGGTGACGCCGGTCAGCCGCGGCTCGGCGAGGAGACGGCTTCGTACGGCCTCGGCCTGGTCGTTGTGCGAGACGCCGATCGCGATGCGGGACGGGAGCAGGGTCCGGCCCTCCGGCGCCTGCTCACAGGATGTGGTGGTGCCGCGGGTCAGCAGTCGTAGGGCGGATTCCGCGAGGGCGTCGGCGAGTTCGCGGTCCGTTCGCAGCGTCTGCCGGGCGGGCAGCTCGTAGTAGCCCCAGCCGGTTTCGGCGGCGGCGTCGAGGGCGAGGTCGACCGGCGTCCGGCCGAGCGTCGGCAGGAGTGCCATGTGCCGGTCGTCCGGGCCGGTCCCCGCGTCGAAGCTGGTGAAGGGGTAGAAGGCCCGTCGGGTCAGTTCGGCGGCCGAAGCTGGCAGCCGCCAGGAGACGGGCAGGGCGTGCAGCGCCGTCGTCGGGTTGTGGGCAAGCGTCACGTCCACCGCGTTGTTCAGCGGATTCCAGCTGAGTCCGTGCCACCGTTCGGTCGCCACGGTGCTGAAGGGGTCCAACTGGCCGGGGTCACCGACGAACAGGGCCTTGTCGAAGAGGCCCGCGCAGGCGAGGAGAGCGTCGGACCGCATCTGGTACGCCTCGTCGATGATGGCGAGCGGCCAGTGGCCGTGGTCGTCGGTTATCCATGCCCACTTGGCGGCCGTCGCGATGATGACGGGCGGGCGGGTCTCGAAGTCGGCCATCCTGCGGGCGCCCATGACTCTGCCGAGGGCGACGAGCCGCGGAGCCAGAGATCCGCTGCTCTTGAGGAGCCGGCCCACCGTCAGCGCCGGATGGCTCTCGACGAGGCGCTGGGCCAGATCGTCGACCTGCTCGTTCGTCTGGGCGACGATCATCACCTCGTGCCCCTGCGCGACGAGATGGGCGGCCGCCCGGACCACGAGCGTGGACTTTCCTGCCCCGGGCGGCGAGTCGACGACGAGCCCGCGGGACGTGCCGGCCGCGAGTTGGTCGATGCCGGCCAGGATTGATCGGACGGCGTCATCGGCCCGTTCACCGGGCGTAAGGGACGCAGATGCTGCCGTCGTCATTCCCAGACCTCATTGGCGTCGTCGTCGGTGGGCCGGTGGGGAGGCGGCGGACCGCCGTGTGTCCAGGGCGTGGCTTCGTCATCGGGGAGTGCGGCGGGCATGCTGAAGAAGGACACGGAGGTGTAGCAGACCTCCTCGCCCAGCGCGGGTACGGAACCCGGCGGCGCGGGCGGCCGTTGGGAACGGCCCATGCCTTTGCTCAGCTCCAGGTCGATCTCGTACGGCCCGTCGCCCTCACCTCGGATCGCCAGGACGGTGGCCTCCTGGGCCTGGCGGGCGGGACTCCGGACTTCGTCGCCGACACGGAACCGTCCTGGCCCCGGCACCGACAGCGTGACCATCGGGCGCAGCGAAATCCTGTTGGCTTTGCTGAGCACCGTCCGGTCCGGAGCGCCACCGGTCACCGTACCCACTACCGCCTCGCCGGTCAGTTCGTATTCGGCCATCACCAGCGGGTCGTCCAGCGCGCGTTCGGCGTCGAACCGATTGGCTGCGTCCTCCAGTCGCGCGAGGCGACGGGCGGCGCCGGAGGCATGGTCACGCCGGGCCTGGGGCAGTCCGCCCGATGCGAGGTACTCGGCGAAGTAGGTGAAACCGTCGCGGTCGTTCTGCCAGCGGGCGGCGAGCTTACCGGCGGGGGGCACGCTCCTGAGGAGGTCCAGGGCCCGCCACATCAGGTCCCACGTGGGAAGGAGTTGTGGCAGCAGCTGGGCTTCGAGCTGCCGTACGGCGGCGGCGCGGCGGCGCGAGTGGTCCGCCTTGTCGACCGCAGCGTAGAGATCGACAAGGATACGGTCGAACTCGGGGTCGGTCGCGGGCCCCGCCGGTGGGACGTTGGCCGGGTCTTCCGCCCAGCGGGCCGCCGTGGGTCCGTCCCACCCTTTGGGTGGATCGATCCAGCCCATGAGCGCCGGCAGATGAGCATCCTCGACCGGGCTCTGTCCCGTTGCCCAGTGTGCGGAAAGGACGCGGGTAAGGGCGAGTTCCAGGCTGGAAGTGGCGAATTCGGCCTGGTCCGCGAACCACGTCAGCCACTGGCCCAGTCGCGGCACTCCGGGATCGACCGCGTACGGGCCCTCGGTGCGACGGAATCGGGTGGACCGTCCGAGCAGACGGAGGAAGGCTGCGGCGCCGGGGTTGGGCACCACAAGCTGCGGAGCGTCGGTGCACCTCACGCGCTGTTCCTTCTTGGCTCCGCGGCCCGCCTCGTAGGTCTCGGTGTCGGCAGTGAAGTCGTCCAGGTAGGGAAGAAGCAGTGCGGCGAACTCGGCCGTGAGCCGAAAGCGGTCGGTGCGGTTCTTGGGCTGCGGAGCGACGAGAAGTCTCGGTTCCCCGCGGTCCGCGCCAACCAGCGCTGCGAGGGGTGCGCACGCCTCTCCGGCGAGTCCGAGGGGGATGACGACGAACGGCCGGTCGGCGATGTGGGTGTGCCGTACGGAGGTGATGGGCACCGCACGCCGGTCGGCCGCTGCCTGGAGCGTGGCGATGACGCCGAGAGTGCTCATGCGGCGCCTCCGCCGAGTCGCCGGATCCGAAGATCAGCCGCGGTCCTGAGCAGTGCCACAACCTCTTCCTGCGCCTCCGAAATGTGCCCTTCGCCGTGGGCGAGAGCATGCGCGGCGGCGGTGCTCTCAAGCCCGGGAAGGCTGTCGCGGACCGTACTGCCGAGATGGGCGGGGTCGCCGTCGCCCACTGCCGAGTCCCGGCAGTATCGCGAGAGTTCGCACATGTCGAGACAGCGCGGGCCGTAGAGATGCGGAAGTTCCTCGACGGTGTCGAGCAGTTGCGAGACCCTGGCCGCCGGACGGCCACCGTCCACGGAAAGGTCGAGGGTGGCACCGGGAGAAAGAGTCGCGGCCCGCGCTTCGACCGACGCCAGGCGTGTCAGCTGGTGCTGTACGGCGTCGAGTTGCTGTCGCAGGTCGACCAGTTTGCCGTACGGCCGGTTGCTGAAGTCCTTCGGCAGGACCAAGAGGAAGCGGTCGGAGACCAGGTCGGCCGCCACGTCCACGCTTCGGAGCGTCTCGCGCAGGGCGAGGACGTAGACGGCGGCTTGCTTGGCGGCCTCCGCGACCTTCCCGGGATCCGCCTGTCCGTCCACGGCGGCGAAGGACCTGATGAGTACGACATAGAGCTGGTCGTCGATGCGGTGGCTGACAGCGTCGGGCTCCAGGTGGGCGGTGGTGCCCGCCACGTCCAGGGTCAGGATGGGGTGGTCGAGGATCAGCCGGGATTCGCGGTCCTGTGCGATCGCGCGGAGAAGATTTCTCGTTTCCGCCGCCCGCGGCGCCGCGTCCTCGTTGCCACCGACCGAATTGAGGTCCGCCACACCCGCTTCCGCCACGGGGACTCCCAGCTCGGACCGCAGGAGGGTGATCAACTCGGCGTATCCGTACGCCTTGAGCTGGTCGGCGAAGGTGCGCTGGCGAGTGATGGCGAGCGGGGACTGGCCGAAGGGGGCCGGATTCCCGAGCCGGCGGGCCAGCTTCATCTTGTCGACGCCCGCAGCGTCGATCACCGCACGGCGTTCACATCCGGGATTGACGGTCAAGGCAGTGATCTTGCGGGCCGAATACGGCTGTCGCGGCTCGTTTCCACGGAGCCGGTTGAGTAACCCTGGGCCGGTCGGGGGTGGGGTCGGTGTCGCCATGTACCTCTCTCAGACACAGTGCACGGAGGGCCACCGCACGGTGGACCCCCTCCCGGCGATCGGGATCGGGCACAGGAGAGGCGGCGGGACTCGTTCTCACCGGCCGCTCCGAAGCGGGTCATCAATTCTCGGAGCCGGAATCGGCCTTGTCGACACCGCCCACTCTGGCGGCACCGAACAACAGACGTGCTGGATCGGTCAATTGCTCGCGGGCACGCGCGGCGGCGGCCCGCCTCGTCGCGTCGTCCGCGTCGGCATGGACCGCGGTTTCCGCCTCCGCCGCCTCCACCACACGGGTCGCGTCCGGGCGGCCGAACCCCTCGTAGGCGCCCGGGATGTTCAGAGCGAACCTCCTCAGCAACGCCCAGGCAGGGAGAGTCGGTTGATGGCCGGCTCGTTCAATCCGTGCCACCTGCTCGCCTACACGTTTGGCGTGCGTCAGAAAGTCGACCCGCGGGCCGAGGGGGCCGGAGATCCGCTGCTCCAACGACCACGTCGACACCGCGAGCAGGCCCCGCACCGGGGTGAACCGGTCGTGTGTCAATGCCGGGCAGATGTAGTACGGCCGCGCGAACGGCT
The DNA here is from genome assembly GCF_044749865.1 of Streptomyces sp. NPDC088910. NCBI lineage: Bacteria > Bacillati > Actinomycetota > Actinomycetes > Kitasatosporales > Streptomycetaceae > Streptomyces > Streptomyces sp. NPDC088910. The sequence continues at coordinate 9,420 of NZ_JBIVIV010000020.1, read as the reverse complement.
GCGCCACGAAGGAGCGTTCCTCGTCCCGCCGCAGGGAGCCCAATCGGGCGGTGACGACGGGTTCGGACAGGAAGGCCGCGTGCGTGGCGGCGATCAGTTTGGGGCCCGCCGGGGCATCGAGGATGGTCAGGGCCTGGTGGGCCTGTTCGCGGATCGGGACGGACGTCGATGACTGAGGTGCGCCGCCGAACGGAGGAGGCTCGGCCTCGACGGCATGGAGGCCGCCCGGCTCACTGAGTTCCTCGCCCTCGTCCACGACTCTCGTGTACTCCGCCAGCACGGCGCGGAGCTTGTCACGCAGGCGCTTGGCCTCGTCTTTCTCCCCGCGTCGGTTCGATTCGCTGATGGCGGTGCGGTACTCCACCATCCGCGCTTCCAGCTCTTCCAACGATGCGGTCATGACGGCAGACTACCGCGCTCCCAGTCGATGCTTCAAGATTCCAGTAGTTCCAATAATTTGCGTTAATTCGCGGGAAGTGGTTTGCTGGTTCCATCGGCTGCTCCGGCAGGTCCTCTTGGCAGGGCTCGAGCACCGGTACAGCTCCCTCCTGGTCTCAGCGCGCCCGGCCCCGTGGCCGTCGCCCCCGACGCCGAGTTGTCGGCGTACGACCCGCATGCCAGCACCGCCATCCCGCAGGAGCAGTACAGCCATGTCTCGATTCGTCCCTGAACCGGTTCCTCCCTCCACCGCCACGTCCAACCGGACCCTCTACCGGCTGACCGGTGTCGAGCCCACCGTCGAGGCCATGCTCGACTGCATCCCTGCGGACAAGCTCGATGACATGGGTGCGGAGATCCAGGTCCTCAGCCACTACGACGTCCCCGCCGTCGCACTGTGCGGCAGTTTCGCCAAGGAAGAGTCGACCTGGTGCGCCGGCTTCTCGCGCCTCACCGGGTGGGAGGTGCGCGAGCCGTCGCGGCGCGGGGCGGCGCTCATCATGCTCGCCGTCGACGGCGAGGTCTACGTCGTCACCTTCGGCGACGGCTTCCGGCTCGTGCCCGGCGAGTTCAAGGACCGGCGGTTCGGACTGCGGTTCGTGATTCGCAGTGTCGACCCCGACGACATCCGGGCGGCCGTCTCCCGTACGCCGGGTCAGGGCCGCACCGACATCTCGATGCTCCCGGGCGGGGCACCGATCGGTGTCCTCGCGCTGGACACCTTCACGAAGCTCGTGGACAAGCTCACCGGCCGCTTGAACCGGCCTGAGCTGACGGTCGCGCTCAGCGGTGACGGGCGCGTGCGCAGCGCTGAGGGCGGCAGCGGTCTGCGGCTCCCCTACGGCGCCGACCCCGCCGCGCTGATCAGCGACATCCGCATCATCGCCAAGGTCTCCAGGGAGGAACTCCCGCTCCCGGAACTGGAGTTCGTGGAGTCCGTGACGCCTGTCCAGGAGCAGGAAATGATCGCCTCGCTCAATCTCGCGCTCGACGCCGCCCTCGGCACTCTCGGCGGAGTGCGCGCCACCGCGACCGTGCCCAGTGACAGCCTGGACGACATGGACCAGGTCCGCGCCGTCGGCGTCCGGTTCGGTACCCGCGAGGACCGGCACTTCAGCGACGCCTTCGACCTCGACTACGTTCTCGGGAGGCTGCGGTTCCACCGTCCCGGCCACCGCTTCCCAGCGCTCGAGGACGGCCAGGTCACGCTGTACTCGGACGACCGCGCCCGGCCCGGTGACATCATCCGTACCGACCCGCTGGCCCTGTGGATCGAGGCCGATCTGCTGCTGGACGACGGTCGGCGCTTCGTCTTCCTGGAAGCTCGGTGGCACGAATTCGACCAGGCGTATCTGGGGGGCCTGGCCATCACCACCCGACGCGTCATCACCCCGACCCCCTCGGTCGACCTGCCGCCCTGGCGGGACGGCGACGACGAGCAGGCATACAACAAGAGCGTCCAGCGCGAACGTCCCGGCTTCCTCTGCCTCGACCGGAAGAACGTCCGCACGCCGCTGCACCGGAAGAACGGTGTCGAGGTGTGCGACCTGCTCGCCCCTGACAACACCCTGGTGATGGTCAAGCGCGCCAGCGGCTCGGACGCGCTCAGCCACCTGTTCAGCCAGGGCATCGTGGCCGTGGAGGCACTGCTCAACCAGCCCGAAGCACGGGCCGGCTTCGCGGCCAAGGTCGAGGAGCTGGGCGACGGCCGTCGCCTCCCCGAGGGCTTCCTCCCCCACCGGGTGGTCTTCGCGATCCTCCTCAAGGGGCACGACGCCCTGACCGTCGACACCCTGTACCCCTTCGCCCAGGTCGCCCTGGCCCACGCGGCGCGCACGCTCCGGTCGTACGGCGTGGAGGTGGAGGTCGTCGGCATCCCGCCGGAGGGGGAGGCGGACGCCGGGCAGCAGGCGGCGTGATGCGCGTGCGGTCGGGCGTCCGGGTGCCTACCCGGGCGCCCGACCGCGCACGCGCGGCAGAGCGCTTTCCGATTCCGCATACCCGCACCCTGGCCAAGGAGGATCCGGCAGCATGACCGTCGTGATGAAGCAGGCGAATCCGTGGGAGACCGCGGCCACGTTCGACAGGACCGCGTTGGCAGAGGTCGAAGCAGCCGCCGAGGATGAGCGCAAACAGGTGCTGGCCCAGTTCCCCTTGGAGGAGTGGGCCACCCTGCCGTTGTCGCGCTACGCCTTGGGGCAACCGACGTCGTCTGGGAGCGCGCCAACGTACTGCCGACTGATGGAGTTCGGCACTCCGCACCTGGGCAGCATCAAAGGCGGCAGCGCCGCGAAGCACATCATGTATCACCACAGGTCGGGTGAGTGGCGCCTTGCGGCTCCGCTACGCGGAATGGAGCCGGAGAGCGCTTGGACGACACTGCGCGAGCAGTTCGTCCGGGCCTTCGAAGCTGTCGCCGCAGAGGACTTCGACGCGCTGGACGACCTGGATGCGCTGCGGTTCGGACCGACATTGGTCACCAAATCGCTGGCCACCTACTTCCCGCAGCATTTTCTGCCCATCTACGCCGGTGAGCACCTGCGTAATTTCGTCGTGCTGCTCGGTGGCTCGGTGCAGAGCGGCGCGCCGGCCTGGCACAGCAATCGTCGCCTTCTCGAGCTCGTACGAGAGCGAGAGGAGTTCGACGGGTGGACCGGACACCAGGTCATGCACTTCCTCTACGAGTACTTTGATCCGCGCCCGCGCCAACGCGCCATTTGGAAGATCGCCCCTGGTGAGCGCGGCCGGCTCTGGGACGAATTTCGCGACGGTGAGACGGTGCGCGTCGGGTGGGACGAAGTCGGCGACCTCGGCCAGTACCAGAGCGACACGGAACTCAAGAAAGCTCTCGACGAGCAGTGGCCACGCACCAGCGGCGGCAGCCTCACGCTCGCCCGCCGTCTCCTCGCCTTCCGCGATCTGGAGGCCGGGGACCGGATCGTGGCCAATCGCGGCACGGACGAGATCCTCGCCACCGGAACGGTGAGCGGAAGCTACCGCTACGACAACGACTTGCCGGAGTACCAGCATCTCGTACCGGTCACCTGGGACGACTCGCACGCGCAGAAACTGCCGAAGCCGCAGCACGGCTGGCGCTCCACGTTCGCCAAGGTCGACCCGTCGTTGTTCGCTCGAATCACCAACGGGTCGGCCGGTCTCGGAAGCCCGGAGACGAACCGTTCACCCGATACCGATAGGGCACCAGCCACACTGCCCGAGGACGTGGAAGCGGTTCTTGAGGCACTGAACCGCAAAGGCCAGGTGATCCTGCACGGACCGCCCGGCACCGGCAAGACGCGCCTCGCGCTCGGCGCCGCACTCGCTCTGACCGGCTACGCCGACGCCCTCGCGGGGACGCCGGATCAGCGTGCCGCCGCGCAGCGCGAGATACTGCAGAGCCGTCGCGTTCACATGGTGACCTTCCACCCCTCATACGGCTACGAGGACTTCATCGAGGGCTTCAAACCCGATCTGAGTGCGACAGGTCCGGGACTGACGCTGGCGCTCACCGACGGCGTCTTCCACAGCCTGTGCGCCAAAGCGGACGCCCAACCCGACGAGACCGTTCTGCTCATCATCGACGAGATCAACCGTGGCGATCTCCCGCGCATCTTCGGCGAGTTGGTGACACTCCTCGAACTCGACAAGCGAGGCATGCCGATCGACCTCTCCGTAAGCGGGCGCAGCTTCTCCGTACCGCCGAACATACGGATCATCGGGACCATGAACACGGCGGATCGCAGCATCAGCCACCTGGACGCGGCCGTACGTCGCCGATTCGCCTTCCTGCCGGTCGGCCCCGACCCAGAGGCCGTGTCCGGTGCTGTCGGTCCACTGGACCTCGCGCAGTTCTTCGAGGCCCTCAACACCCGCATCAGCCAACACCTTGATGGCGATCACCAGATAGGTCACGCCTATCTCTTGCGTGACGACGAGCCCATCGCCACTGAGGACGACCTGGCTGCCGCTTTCCACCACGACGTGATCCCCCTTCTCGAGGACTACTGTCTGGGACAGGCGGACCTGCTGCACCGCATTCTCGGCGGTCTGGTGGACGCCGACACCGGACGCGCGGCACTGATGTCACCGCAGGATCTCCCCAACGCGCTGGCCACCGAGTTCACCACCGGCGTGCCCGATACAGATGCCTGATCTCACCGCGGTCCGACTGGGGGAATACGAGTCGACGGGGCTGCGAACCGAACAGCTCACGCCTCGCGACGTCGACCGTCTACAGGTCCTTCAGGAGCGCCGCTGCCTCACCCTCGACCGCGGACCCGCCGGGTGGCGGCTCAAGGCCGACGCGACAGTCGGAGTCCTGGCGCTGGACCACGTGCGCCTGGTCATCGAGCCGAAGTTCGCCATATCCGGTGAGCGGCTCATGACGTGGCTCGCCTACGCCCTCGACGCGCCGACACCCCTTACGACAACAACACGGCGCTGGTCCACCGGGCCTGACGGTTACGCCGACCTCGTAGCGGCGGCTCTGCTGGAACAGTGCCAGCGGCTGCTGAGAGAGGGCCTGCGTCACGGCTACGTGCGGCACCAGAGCATTGAGCCCGTCCTGCGCGGACGTCTGGACTTCGCGAAGCAGATCTCGCGACGCTATGGACAGCTGGACCAACTCCACATCCGCACCTTCGATCGCGAGACGGACATCTGGGACAACCGGGTTCTGGGTACGGCCCTGCGGGCCGCCCTTGCGCTGGTGTCCGACTCGCACCTGGCACGCGAACTCCGGTCCACCGCCTCTGCGTTTCCACAGGCCGCGACACCTGGCGCCGCCCTCCGCGCCCTGGACCGCGTCCGGTACACGCGGCTGAACTCCCGCTACCGCGCTGCTCACACCTGGGCTCGACTGCTCCTGCGCGGAGGCGGCGTCACCGATCTCCTCACCGATCTCGGCACCTCGGCGGAGGGCCTGCTGCTCCGAATGCCCGCCCTCTGGGAAGCCGTCGTCCGCCGACTGACCGCCGACGCTGCTTCCCGGCTCGGGGGCTGCTCCATCACGGCCACAGGCAGAACCGGCATCACCGTCCGCGGAGATCTCGGCAGCCCATCGCGCTTCCGGCCCGATGTCCTGCTCAGCCTCCCGGGACCCGACACGACAGCGCCCTCCGTTCTACCGGTGGACGCCAAGTACAAGCGATACGACCGCCACGGTGTCAGCGCCGGCGACGTTCATCAGCTCCTCACTTACAGTGCCGGCTACGCCTCGGCCGACTGTCCGCGCTCCGTGATCGTCCACCCTCAAACCGCTAGTCACGCTCATCGCACACTCCAGGTCCGCGGCCCAGACGGCCTGCTCGGTGTCGTCCAGGTCCTCGGCGTCGGCACGAGCGCGCACCCTGAAGAGGCAGCACAGTGGATCGCCTCAACCCTGGCTCGGGATCAGAGGATGACCGCCCGCTGAGCGCACGGGAAGCGGAACGGTCAGTGCGCCGCCGGACGGCTGAGTACCCTTGAACCCATCGTCATCGCGGCCCGACGGGCTTCCGCTCCACTCAGGTGGAGTCTCGAAGGACATGCCCCCACCCGCACGAGTCATTTCGTGCTGCCTGGGGGAAATCCTTGCTGTTCCGCGCGTCAGCCAGGACGGTCGCCGTCATGGCGCTCGACGGCTCGCTCTTCCTGCACCTCACCGAACAGTTCGTCCACATGCACGGATACCGCCCCGGAGCCTCCGAGGTTCGCTCGTGGGAACGCAGCATCCCGGCACTGGCCTCGGCTCTCGGTGACGCCGGTCTCGATGACGTCGAAGTGATGCTGGAGTACGCCCTGCCGCTGAACAGCAAGCGCGCCGACGCCGTACTCGCCGGAGTACATCCGGTCACCGGGGAGCCGTCCTACGTCGTGGTCGAGCTGAAGCAGTGGAGCCACGCAGAGCCGCACGAGGACGATCCGCTGCTCTGCCACATCGACGCCTACGCGCAGCCCGTACTCAACCCGATCGAGCAGGTGCGCCGCTACTGCGAGTACCTGGTCAACTTCAACGGCGCCCTCGCGGAGCACCCGAAACGGGTCAGCGGGGTGGCGTACCTCCACAACGCAACGGAGTTCGGCATGAGCGGGCTGCGGGAGATCGAGACCGACGATCGGGGTCAGCTCTTCACCGCCGAGAGCCGAGGCTCGTTCCTCGACCACCTCCGCACCAGGCTGAGCGACAAGCATCCGGGGGCACGGGCGGCCGACGAACTGCTGGCAGGCAAGGCGGCGCCGTCCAAGCAACTCATGGCGTTGGCTGCGCAGGAGGTGCGGGAGCGCGAGCAGTTCGTTCTGCTCGACGAGCAGCAGGTCGCGTATCGGATGGTCCTGAACGCGGTCCGCAAGGCGAAGCAGTCCGATCACAAGGAGGTCGTAGTCGTCACCGGCGGGCCGGGCACCGGCAAGAGCGTCATCGCGCTGTCCGTTCTCGGTGAGCTGTACCGGCAGGGCGTCCCGGCACTGCACGCCACCGGCTCCAAGTCGTTTACCCAGACCATGCGGAAGGTGGCCGGCGCGCGCAAGCGCGAGGTGCAGGATCTCTTCAAGTTCTTCAACGGCTTCATGACGGCCGAGAAGAACTCCCTCGACGTGCTGATCTGCGACGAGGCCCACCGCATCCGGGAGACCTCGGCCAACCGCTTCACCTCTGCCGCCCACCGGACGGGCCGACCGCAGATTGACGAACTCATCGACGTGGCCCGGGTCCCGGTCTTCCTCCTGGACGAACACCAGGTAGTACGGCCTGGCGAAATGGGGACGGTCGCCGAGATCAAGGCAGCCGCGACCCGCAAGGGGGTCGAGTGTTCCGTCGTCCGTCTGGAGAGCCAGTACCGCTGCGGCGGCAGTGACGCCTATCTGCGGTGGGTCGTGCGCCTCCTCGGCCTGGAGCCAGGTGGTCCGGTCGCCTGGGAGCCCGACGACCGCATGCAGCTCCAGGTCGCCGGGAGCCCGGAGGAGATGGAGGCGTTCCTCCAGGACCGGCGCGGCGAGCGCTACGGCGCCCGCATGACCGCGGGCTACTGCTGGCCCTGGTCCGAGGCGAAGCCCGGGCAGCCACTGCCGGCGGACGTGGTGATCGGCGACTGGGCCCGCCCCTGGAACCTCAAGGGCGAGCGCGCCATCTCCGGGGCCCCGCCGTCCGCACTGTGGGCCACCGACCCGGCCGGCTTCGGCCAGATCGGCTGTGTCTACACCGCGCAGGGGTTCGAGTACGACTGGTCCGGCGTCATCATCGGCCCCGACTTCGTCTGGCGCGGCGACCGCTGGGTCACCGACCGTACGAAGTCCAAGGACCCGGTCTTCAAGAAGTCCACGCCGGACACCGACGTGGACCGCCTGATCCGCAACACGTACAAAGTCCTGCTGACGCGTGGCATGGTCGGCACGGTGGTGTACCCAACCGACCCGGAGAGCCAGGACAAGCTGCGCGAGCTGGTCGGGATGAAGCGCAGCGTCGTTTTGCTCTGACCGTACCCCGGACCGCCGCGGTGACGGTGCGGGCAGATCCTGTCCTGCCGACCTTTGCGAGTCGCGGTAACGGCTGAGCTCCCACAGAGATCCATTCGATGAGAAGGTCTCAGCCCGGGCACCAGCCGTTGTCAGTGCCGGCGGATACCTCGTCGGACGTCGGCACGGGAACCGGCGAACACTCGGCGACTCGCGCCCCGATGGAAAAACCTCGAAACGGTCCATATGCATGGCACCGACTGTGGCCGTGCAGGTATCGGAATGCATTGAGCTATCGCTCATTGCATGTATCTCACCCGTGGACTTACCCCGATCACCAACTACGGCCCACGGCTGTCCGGTCGCCAAGCGGTCCATCCCAAGGGGACCGGAGTCCGCCGTAGGACGCGGCCGAGTAGCCATCTCACGACACGAATATGGCAGTACCCGTCCCAGCCCCAGCCTTCAAGGTGAATCATGGCTGCAGCGTCTATGAACGCGACATTGAAGGGTACGTCGTGGAAGCGGGCGAGTGGTGGGCACACCAGGCTATACGAGGCCATGGGCCGAGTTGGGATCTCGGCCCGAGGGCCCCGCGAATCACGGAAGGAGCCAGTGGTGACGGTGCGCAATTGTACAGGGTGGGTCCCCAACCTCAGAGGTCAGTTCGTCACCTTCACCGGAAAAGTGGAGATCAACGGTGATCGGATGTACCGAAGGGAGTGCGAGCGCCGGGTCAGCAAGCTGAATGGGCAAACCGCGACGGACTTTTCCGGGAAGGTAACCCTACTCGTCCAGGGAAGTCTGGACGGCCAGTCGGTCATAGACACACGGCGCGGCTACAGCGAGAAACTCGTCGATGTCCAGCGCACCAGATTGAGCGGCGGTCCCCATGTGCACGTCATCGACTCGGACGGCTTTGGGGAACTACTGGCAGGCCGACGAGCACGATGTCGCAGGCTCCGCGGTTCTGGCGCCGGCGTCGAGTTCGTCCCCGAACTGGGAGATGGAGTACTGGGGGTCGAATTAGCTCCTCGCGCAGCACCAGTACATGTGGCATCCGACCTGGCGATTGACTTGTCAGCTCTGGACGCGGGCACGGCAGCCCATGAAGCAACGATCAGGGCACTGGCAGTGCACTTGGACAGAAGAGGAGTCCGCCTTTTGGGCCCTGCGCCTCGCGCCCCTCTCTTCGACGCTGGTTGGGTTGAAGGTGAACAAATATTCATCGCAGAGGTCAAGAGTCTGGGCGCGACCGGCGAAGACCAGCAGATCCGCCTTGGACTCGGTCAAATCCTTGACTATGCCTACCAGTTGGCTGGCGCGGACCCAGTTGTCCCCGTCCTGGTACTGGAACGATCACCGTCAAGCAATCGCTGGGCAGGTTTGACGACGACTTTAGGTGTGCGCCTGGCCTTCGGGCCTACCTTCGCAGGACTGTAATCGCCTGCAAGACGGTGCCGTAGTCGACTCCGGTGGCGGAGGTGGGGTGCTCGATTCCATCAGTCCACGGGGCGAGGGTCTGGCGAATCCTCGGCCGCCGCCGGTGTG
>NZ_JBIVIV010000019.1:0-123890 GCF_044749865.1 Streptomyces sp. NPDC088910 | reverse complement strand
CCCGCGGAGCGGGTACCACAGCGCTGCGCGCTGTGCAGCGCAGCGCCTCGCTGCGCTCTGCGTGACCACGCTTCGCGTGGTCTGCCCGGCTTCGCCGGGCCACCCCCTCCGCCTCGCTCCAGGGGTGAGGCTCCGTCACCCGGGCCGCTGCGCGGGCCGGGTGACGGATTTGGTCCCTCGCTCCGCTCGGGATCAGGCAGAGCGCTCCGCGCTCCGTAGCAGCTGCCGAGAAAGGCTTAAGGCTTGCAGGGGCGGGCGCCGAGCCAGCCCCTGAGGAGGGATCAGAGCTGTTGGATGAGGACCCATACGGCGACTGCCAGGAACACCACGCCGATTATCCTTTGCACCGCATAGCCCCTGGCCGTGGGCTCTGTCCCTGCAGGATCTCTCACCCAGCCCTCCTGCAGGCGCCTGTTCGCTCTCCACAACAACTGAGGTCGGAACACCTGGAGCACGCCCATCACAAGGAAGATGCACGCGACCACTACGAGCATGGGGCCACGCGCACCGTCTCCGGATGCTAGCTGCACGAACGGGTTCTGATTCATGAGCACCGCATGCCCCCGGTTGACCTGGAAACACGGCCCAGCAAACCGGCAGGATAGGCGTACCCGCACCCCGCACACGGTCGGGCAACAAGCGGGCTAGCGGTCCTTCGCGGGGAAGGCCGGCTTCTTCCGGCCGCCCCTGTTGCGCTGAAGCTGGTACCACGTCAGGAGGAAGAGACAAGGGAACAGGAGAGCAAGCGGAATGTCGCCGCACAGTTCCCGGGCCGTCTCCCCCTTCGCGGCGAGATCAGAGAAAAACACAGTGACAGCCAGCAACGACAAGACCCCATAGACCCAGCAGCCCAAACGCAGCATTCGCACATTCGGGCCGGACAGCAGGTACCGGGCTATGCGGTGTTCTTTCATGCCTGGCTTCTGCCCGGGCGGGAGGCCCAACAACCGGGCCAGCAAGCTAGGAGGGAGGAGGTCAGGGCTGCTGACTGCCGTACAACGTCAGCCATACGCCAATAACGGCTGCAGTCGTAAGCAGCACAGCGCTGGTGATCATCACCGCCAGAGCCATACCCGTCATGCCCCCAAGGAGGAGGCCGGTCAGGAAGCCTGCGTAAAAGACCGCCAAGCTCAACACCCACAGGCGAATCGACCAACGCCGCCGTCTTCCCAGGCGGGCCGGGCTGGCAGTGTTCACAGGTTCGTCCATGCCTGCCTCCTGCCCTACGAACAGCACACTCATCATCCCCACAGTGCGGGGGCAGGGCCGACCCAGGTGGGCTCGCTCGCGCGGGTTCCAGCGTACTGCGTGCATCAGAATGATGCAGCATGTACTGTTGGCGGAAAAATGAGACAGCCTCTGGCCATCGGGAAGCCTTCCCCGGTATTCGATAGGAATGATTGCCGATGACCGGCCACGGAGAATCCAGCGGAGCAGACCCTGACCTGAGCAGCGATTCTGTGCGCAGGGTGACACAGCACCAGACCTCTGGTGTCGATGCCCGGTTGCGGCTCTTCGCGCTCCTGGAGGCACAGGGCGCGCCGGACGGCCTGGTGGCCGCGCTGGAGGCCGGGGCGGTCGCCGGTGCGCAGAGCGAGGTGGTGGGGCTGGGGGGCATGGTGCCGCGCTCGCGTGGGCCGGTGTTCGAGGACAGCTGGGACGCCGGGGTGACGGCCGTGAGCGAGGCCTTGGTGGGCATCGCGGACCGGGACTGGTCGCGGCGGGGCGGCCGGTCAGCCAGGGCTGCTGAACTGGCTGTACGTCTTGCGGATGTGAGGCGGGGTGAGCGGGCCGGGCTGGAGCGCCTGGAGGCGTTCGTCCGGCAGGCGGTCCTGCCGCGTACGTACCCGAACGCCATGGAGCGCCGTCGGGTCCTGGAGGCGCTGGGCGAGGCGGGCGGGCTGTGCAAAGCCCGCACAATCGAGTACGCCACCGGCGACGTCATCGTGTGCACCCGTGAGGCCGGCCACTACGAGGGCGACGCCCCGCGGCGCGAGGAACCGGAGGGCTGGCACAAATGCAACGTGGCCACCTGGATTGACGACCGGCCCTATAACCACCCGCACAAGATCGCCTGAATTCGCGTAAGGGGAGGCAAGGAAAATGTCTGCGATTCATCTCAAGGAACACCAGGTGAAGCAGAAGGCGGCTGTCCGGAAGTGGGTCGGATTCCCCGCAAGATCATCTGTGCCCGAGCGGGGGGAGCGGGGCACCATCGTGTCCGCGACCGGTTCCGGTAAAACGATCATGGCTGCTGCGAGCGCGCTGGAGTCCTTCCCGGACGGCAGGATCCTGGTCACCGTCCCGACGCTGGACCTGCTGGTGCAGACCGCCCAGGCGTGGCGGGCGGTGGGCCACCGCTCCCCGATGGTCGCGGTGTGCTCCCTGGAGGGGGACACAGTGCTGGGCGAGTTGGGTGTGCGGAGCACCACCAATCCGATCCAGCTCGCCCTGTGGGCCGGATCCGGGCCGGTCGTGGCGTTCGCCACGTACGCCTCTCTCGTGGACCGCGAGGATCCGGACGACCCGTCGGGGCGGGAGAAGGTGCGCGGGCCGCTGGAGGCCGCCCTGGCGGGCGGGGACCGGCTCTACGGCCAGCGCATGAACGGTTTTTCGCTCGCGATCGTGGACGAGGCCCACGGTACGGCGGGTGATCTCGGACGGCCGTGGGCGGCGATCCACGACAACGCGCGCATCCCCGCGGACTTCCGCCTCTACCTCACCGCCACCCCCCGCATCCTGGCGCCGGTCCGCAAGCAGAAGGATGCGGACGGCCAGGCACCGTTGCTGGCTTCGATGTCTGATGACCCGGAGGGAACCTTCGGGGCCTGGCTTCCCGGCGCGGAGCTGGGGCTCTCGGAAGCTGTGGAGCGGGGAATCCTTGCGGGGTTCGAGATCGACGTGCTGGAGATCCGCGACCCTTCGCCGATCCTGGGGCTGTCGGAGGAGTCGCTGCGGGGCCGGCGCCTGGCGCTGCTGCAGACCGCGCTCCTGGAGCACGCGGCCGCGCACAACCTGCGCACCGTCATGACGTTCCACCAGCGGGTGGAGGAAGCCGAGGCGTTCGCGGAGAAACTGCCCGAGACCGCCGCGGAGCTGTACGCCACCGAGATGTCCGATGAGGACTTGGCGGAGGCGGACAAGAAGGTGAAGCGCCTGCCCGCGTCGTCGATCGGCGCGGAACTGTACGACCTGGAGGCCGGCCGCCACGTCCCCCCGGACCGGGTGTGGTCCGCGTGGCTGTGCGGCGACCACACCGTCGCCGAACGCCGCGAGGCGCTGCGGCAGTTCGCAGGCGGCATCGACGCCAACAGCTGCCGCGTCCACCGCGCCTTCCTGGCAAGCGTTCGCGTCCTCGGGGAGGGCGTCGACATCCGCGGCGAGCGGGGTGTAGAGGCGATCTGCTTCGCCGACACCCGCGGCTCCCAGGTCGAGATCGTCCAGAACATCGGCCGCGCGCTGCGCCCCAACCCCGACGGCACCACCAAGGTCGCCCGCATCATCGTGCCGTGTTTCCTCCAGGCCGGGGAGGACCCGAACGACATGGTCGCCTCCGCCAGCTTCGCCCCCCTCGCAGCGGTGCTCCAGGGGCTCCGCTCGCATGACGAGCGCCTGGTGGAGCAGCTCGCCTCCCGCGCCCTCACCCGCGGAAAGCGCAAGGTCCACGTGCACCGTGACCAGGACGGCCGGATCACCGGGGCTGGCAGCGAGGGCGACGGCCAGGACCAGGAGCAGGACGACACGCAGGCCGCCGTCGAGTCGGCGCTGCTGCACTTCGCCAGCCCCCGCGACGCAGCCACCATCGCCGCGTTCCTGCGCACCCGCGTCTACGCGCCCGACTCGCTGGTGTGGCTGGAGGGCTACCGGGCCCTGGTCCGGTGGCGGGCGGAGAACGAGATCACCGGCCTGCACGCCGTCCCGTATGACACCGAGACGGCCGTGGGGGTGACGGCGGACTTCCCGCTGGGGCGGTGGGTTCATCAGCAGAGGAAGGCGGCGCGGGCCGGGGAGCTGGAGCCGCGCCGCAAGGAGCTGCTGGACGAACCGGCCGCCGGGATGGTCTGGGAGCCGGGTGAGGAGGCGTGGGAGGCCAAGCTGTCCGCACTGCGGTCCTACCGGCGGGCCACCGGCCATCTCGCGCCGCGTCAGGACGCGGTGTGGGGCGAGGGCGAGTCGATGGTGCCCATCGGGCAGCACATGGCCAACCTGCGCAGAAAGGGAGCGAAGAACGGGCTCGGCAAGGACCCGGAACGGGCCGCCGTGCGCGCGGCGCAGCTCGCGGAGATCGACCCGGACTGGGACTGCCCCTGGCCGCTGGACTGGCAGCGCCACTACCGGGTGCTGGCCGACATCGCCGAAGACGAGGGCGGCCTGCCATACCTCGCGGCGGGCGTGATCTGGGACGGCGACGACATCGGCAAGTGGCGGTGGCGGCAACAGGAACCCGGCACCTGGAAGCAGCTGCTGCCCGAGCAGCAGGAGCGGCTGACCGCGCTCGGAATCAACGCCCCTGTGGCCCCGTCTCCCGCCCCGGCAGCCGGGGGCACGGCGAACGGGGCAGGCAAGGCGGCGCAAGCGTTCCAGCGGGGCCTGGCAGCCCTCACGCAGTGGGTGGAGCGGGAAGGCCAGCGGGCGGTCCCGCGCGGACACGGTGAGCAGATCACGGTCGACGGCGAGACGGAACCGGTGACGGTGAAGCTGGGTGTGTGGATTTCGAACACCAAGAGCCGCCGCGACAAACTCACGCCAGAGCAGCTGGGCGCGCTGCGGGGGCTGGGCGTCGAATGGGCGTAGAACCGCCGGGGGCGACCGAGGTGGCAGCACGGTCGCCCCGCCGACTCATACCGAGGGCAAGGTGAGCTTGAGCTGGTCCGGATCGGCGAGCAGCCTCATGAGCCACAGGAGCGCAATGTTCGCCAGTCCACGCGGAAGGTGACCTGTGTGGGACAGCAGTATGGCCTTCTCTTCGGGGGTGTGGTTCATGTAGGAGTGCAGGCTGTTGCGATCCAAGCTCATATACCCAGCCGTAGCGCTGTCCCAAGAACGGTCTACGCTGCCGTTCTTTCCGGGGAGCCCGGCAAGACCGTTGGACCCTACGTAACGCCCAGGAGCGAATCCATCTTTGACCTGGGCGAGAGCCTCTACGCCCCGGCGGCAGGCTGGCAGGGCCACTGCAGCGACGTCAGGCGGAAGCTTCTGGCTGAGCCAGTCGAACGCTTTGGACGCTTTGCTCGGCGTGACGGCTACGTTGAATTTTCTCATCCTCATGCCTTCCATGGCGTTCAGAGCGTCGTAGGCGGCGCGTAGCCGTGTGGTCTCGTTCTGCTCGGTGGCCAGCATGACTTCGCCGACGTCTCGCAGGACACGTTCGAGGCTGGCGAGGTACTGCCAGTGGCGGCCTGGATCGTATGTGCTGGTGTTCCCTGCAAAGCGTGCCGGGTCGGTTGCAATAACCAGGACCTGGTTAAGGCGGGCGGTCCACCAGGTAAGGAAGGCGCTCAGCTGACTTCCGGTGAGGTCGGGGCGATTCTGGCCGCTGCGCTGGTAGGAGCCTGTGAAGCGCTCATCGCTGATCTTCAGCGCCTCCATGAGTTGGTTGCTGGGCCAGGTGGCTCCGGGGGCCAGGTCAGCGAAGGACCAGATCCCCACTGCGCGAATCCGGGGTCCTGGTACCGCGTAGACGTACGGGGCCAGGATGCTCAGTGCGGCACCGAGGTACGACTGCGCGCCGAATATCCCGCCGGTAGCCAGTGCCCGTGCGGCGGGAAGTCCGTCACTGGCGTCTCCAGCGAGCGCTGGGTTGTTCTCCACTGAGATGAGGCCTCGGATGAGGGTGTAGCGGCTAACGAGTTCTTGCGACATATAGATGACGGACAGTTGCGAGTCCGGGAAGGCCGGGACGGCGCGGTTGTCGAAGAACTCCCGCATCACCCCAGGCAGGTCCGCAGGGAGTGTCTGCAGGAAGAGCAGTTCGAACTCCGCTACGCGAGATGCCAAGTCGTCCTGGTAGCGAAGCCGCTGAATCGTCTCGCTTATGGGAGTCCAGCCCGGGGGCTGCTCGGAGAGAGACGCGAGATGGCGGAAGGCGTCGGGACCGCGGACCGGAACGGGCCTGGCGTCCAGCAGGACAGGGGTCCGGTGGGTGTACGACTCTTCGGTGCGAAGCCGGTACGCCGTCCCGTCCCGGCGGACCTGCCATCCCGCGGTGCTCAGGTATCGAGTGACAGACGTGGTCATAGGTGTCGACGGCTCGAAGCCGATCCAGCCGTTGCCCGTGGAGGGGGCAGATCTTGTCGGCCCCTGCGGCCCCCGAAGCGTGGAACGTCGGCTCATGGTCATGCCCCCGCCGGGTCCGCGGTGGCGAGCGTGTACAGGCTGAGGACCTCGCCACAAACGATGTACGTGTTCAACGCGCACAGGTTGGCAGTCTCGATCGCGACCTCTGCATGGACTGCCTTGTTCGTCATCTTGTCGACCGCCGCGAAGCGATCGTGCAGACCCGCGACGATGGCATCGACCAGTTCGCGCTTGGAATCGCTTTGGATGACTCGCTTAGTGAACTCGAACAGCCGGTTGCGGTAGCTTGGCTCGTCGAGCTTATGCCCGCCCTCGGCGGGTTCCTTCTGCGCAGGAAGTACGTGATCAACGACTGCTTTGAGGATGCGGCGGCACGTCGTGATGGCCTGTGACAGTTCTTCGGTGACGTCCCGTTCGGGTGCGTTGTCAGCTGCTTCCTGGAGTCGGCGGTAGATGGCACTGAACTGTTGGAGCAGGTCGGGCACACCATCAGCGAGCAGCGCGTCAACCTTGACGCGGTAGCGGCCGAAGATGGACTCGTTGATGCCGCTGTAGTCGAGGCGGCGCTCCCAGGAACACAGCAGGGCGAACGTCAGCTGCCGGGTCCGAGCGATGATCCGTGTCGAGCGTTGCCGCGTGGTCAGGTCGCTGCCGTAGTCGATCTTCTCGCCGCTCTCCTTGAGATTACTGAGTTCCTTATCCCAGAACTCCAGCTCGGCGAGCGAGTGGGGGTCGATGTTGTCACTGCCGTCGATCTTGCGATCATTCATCCATGCCGCAGCGGCCTGCTCTGCGGGTCCCGTCATCGACCCCCAGGCCGAGGGATCGGCCATGAGCATGCGCGAGATCTCACCGTTCGTCTCGCGGTCCCCGCCCGTAGGTTTGAGGTCCAGCGCAAGCCGCACCGCGTACTTGGTGTCGCCCATCAGGTTCGCGATCCGCACGGCGCGGCGGACCGATACCTCCAAGGGATCCTCATCGAAGGAGTCCAGTGCTGTCCGAACGAGCTTGAGAAGGTAATCGCTGGCTGCTACCCCAGAACCTTATGGATGCCGGCGAAGCCTTGCGCACCGTATTAACGCTTTTGTGCGCCGGGCCGCGACCAGTCGGGCGCAGGCGTAGCCGCCTCCGGGCAGTGTGGATAGCCAGACCCGCGCACCAGGCCCCCAGGCAGCAGATACTCTCGGGGGCCCGGTGCTGTGCCGGCCCACGCGCGGAGGTGGGTCCGCGGCCTATGTGATACTTCCGGCATGGCTTTTGCGTTCTCCCTTGTATCTGGACACGGACACGCTTCTCGGGCACGCGGACTACCACGAAGTCGAGGTGTCGCAGCGTGAGGAGATCGTGGAGAAGACGACGAACCGGCGATCGGGCGGGGGAAAGCTGAAGCTCGGCGCGGGCGGGATGGGTGCCGGGGCGGAGGCCTCGCGGGGAAGCGACGTGGAACGGCAGTCCACCTACAGCCTTGAGCCCAACTCGAAGGCGAAGATCAGCAAGGTCATCGACAGTCTGATTGCGATGGGCGCCGTCAAGTCCCGTCCTGCGCCGGAGACCGTTCTGGCCCGCGATGACCTGGTGGAGATCGAGGGAATCACGAGGATCACGTCGGCCAGTCACTTCGGCAAGCTTTTCTTCGTCCTGCGCCGGGTGCTGGAGGACATGGCCCTGGAAGACCTGCGGGACCTGCCTGCCGTGCTCGACGAGACAGACCCTGTCCTGCAGGAACAGATGAAGCGGGTCTACCTGCACAACGAATTGCCGCCTGTGCCGGTCCTGCTGGAACTTGAAGGATCCGGGCTGCCGCAGAAGGTGTATGTCAACGTGCGTCCGAACCATTTCATCGACGAGGCGTCCGCGGATCGCGTGGAAGGCGATCTCAGGGTTCTCGGCACGGTGTCCCGGATGGTCGACGGCTCACCCGACGGGTACCTCAGCGCGGAGGAGTGGCTGCTGTCGGGTTGGGAATTCATGCTGCGGCGGATCTTCATGACGCAGGTGGACGGGCTCCTAGCCCAGTTGCGCAGCAGCTGGGCGGACGTAGGGATTGCTCTGCCCGAAGAAGACGTCCGCGCCTACATCAGCGGACCGGCCATCGTCGTAGAAGCCATCGCCTTGTACTGACCCTGTCAGCTTGAGCAGCGGCACGGGCAACTACCCGTCACGTGATCGTCCTCGTCGCCGGGTCAGGTGCCCGGCGGGTGGCTCCGGCATCGGTGGAGGGCCCGTGCGAACTGGCCGAACATCGCCGCCCGGTGAGCGCCGCTGACCCCGCGCAGGGACGCCAGCAGTCCGAGCAGCAGGACCATCGGCCGGCCCCAACGCGCGAGCAGGAACAGCGCCATGGCGGCAGGAGGCAGGCCGGCGAGCACGGCAGTCAAGGCGGTCGGCGTAGTGGCCGGCATGGTGATCGTTTCCTTCCCGGCGTCGCTGTGCGCGGCGCCTGGTGCCATCTCCTCACACCGCCCGGCGGCCTCCGGCTGGAACTTCGCGGGGCTGTAACGTGAGGCAGGTGACCCGCTCCGTGCCCTCCGGCGCTGATGCTGCGCTCATCGCCGCACTCGCCGACCTCGGACTGACCGTCTCCCAGGCCCAGTTGGAGCGTTGGCGGGCAGCGCACTATCTGCCGCCCCACCCCCGCGAGCACTTGGGGCGCGGCCAGGGCACCGTCTCGCACCTGCTGCCCCAGACCGTGGCCCGGGCCACGTGGCTGGCCGCAGCCTCCCGTCAGGGCCGGGCGCTGCCGGTGGCGGCGGCCTGGACCTGCTGGGGAGCCGACGGCTCCCCCGGCGGCGTGGCCCGGCTGCGGACCGCGGTCGTTGACCAGCTCGACCGGTACGGGAAACGGCTTGCGGCAGGCAACGCACGTGACGATGGCAGCTGGCAGCGGCGCCACGACGCCGCCGAGGCCGCCGCGCGCCGCGTGCCGGACCTTGACCAGCACGCCCTGCTGAGGGCCGTCGCCATCACCGCTGCTCGAGATCCGGCCGCGGTCGCGCCCCTGCCGCGCGTCGACCGGGACCTCGCTCTCGTCCTGGGCCGGATGCTCGCCGGCGGCGGTGAAGACGTCGGCGAGGACGAACTCCTGGAAGCGTTGTGCCAGGTCTTCCCCGAGCAGGCCGAAGCAATGCGTACCGCGGCCGCGGCCCGGGACGCAGCCGGGTATGGCGGCACGTGGAAGGACTTCCCGCTGGCTGGGGGCTGGGCGGTACTGCAGCACGCGGTACAGGCCGCGCCCGACCATGCCCTGCGCCGCGCGGTGGAACTGGTCACCGCCACCTCCGCGGCCCTCGAACTGGTCCTCGTCCACCTCGGCCCCGCCGCCCAGGCCGGCCTGCCCGCGCCGCCGACCGGACTCGATGTCGAAGCAGTCCCGGAGGCCATGACCATCGCGCTGGCCGACCCCATGTGGGACGAGTGGGGCCGCCACATGCCCCTTGACGGCGGCAGCCCCGCCTGGCCCACCGTCGCCGCCTACCAGACCGCGCTCACTCTCCTTCTGCCCGGCCGGCCCGACGCCCTCGCCGGTTACCGAGAACGCACCGAGCAACTCATCCGCCACACCCAGAAGTCCGTCCAGCCGTAACCCTCCCCGGCCGCCCGTTGTCTTGGGCACGCCCCGGCACCAGCGCAGGAGCAGGTGAATCATGACCGAGTCCACTCCCCCGGGCCGTGTCCCCGGTGCCAGGACGCGGGAGCGGCGCCCGGCACATACCGATCAGGCCGCCGGTCCCCGCAGTGCTGCCCAAGCCCAACCGGCCCTCCGGCCAGCGATGCTGCGGGTCGCCCCGGTGACCGGGGAGACGACGTGGTCGTACCTGTCCCGGCTCGCCAGGCGCTACGGCATGGAACCCGCCGCGCTGCTGCCCTGGTGGACCTGGACCGGTACCCGGCCGCGGGACCACGCCGGCCCGCGCGACGACACCGAGGTGCTGCTGAACCCGGCCGGCCGGCAGTTACTCGCCCAGATGGGCGGGCTCGGCGAACACGCATTGGCCCGGGCGCTGCCCACGTTCGCCGACGAACCGCAGCCAGCCGAGGCGGTTTCCCCAGGCCAGGCCGGGGAAACCGAAGACTCCCGCAGCCCAGCGGGCCGGTGGAGAGTCGCTTCGGCCGGGGAACATGGGCCGGTGGCGTACGGGTGCCGGCTGTGCACGGCGGCGCGTACCGGCCACGACACCGTGGTGGTGCGGTACGTCGCGCCGTGGCAGCGGGCGTGCGCCCGCCACGAGCGGTGGATGCTCACCGCTGGGGACGGGCACCGCCACCGCAACCTCGACCTGCGCGCGGCCCCCGAGCTTGCCGCGGCGCAGCGGGCCTGGCCACAGGTGGCCCGGCAGGCGGCCGCTGCCGGGGCCGATCCCGGGCGGGTGTTCGCCCTGGCCCACGCCGTGGTCTGCGCGTGGTGGGAACAGGCCCTGAACTGGGAGCAGGAGCGGATCTGGCCGGCCCGGCTCCATGCGGTCGCAGGTGGGGACGCCGGACCGCGGTTTTGGTGGTGGCGGATCATCGCCCGCGACGCAGTGGTCTTCCCCGAAACCGTGGCGCTGGCCGCGGTGCTGCTCGACCCCGGCATGCAGGAGCGGATCTGGGAGGACCACGGGGCGGGCGGGCTGGTGCGCCCGTTCCGGCCGGACGGGGAGTTTTTCCGCGAACTCGCAGGCAGGCTGGGACGGCCCTGGCTGGCCGACGTCCGCCAGGCCCCGCAGACGGGGCTGGTGCTGGGCGGACCGCTGCATGCCGGGCCGCTGCTGGACTGTATGGGCGCGTTCACCCGCATCCGCCGCGGGCAGCAGCACCCCCAGGGGTACGGGCTGGACCCGTGGTGGCTGCGCGCCGACCACCGCCCCGCCTCAGCCCGGGTCCAACTGCGCGCCCTGGCCGAACAGGCCGCAGCCGCGCGCGGAAGCGGCAGCAGCGGCGGTGCCGGGCCGGGCCGCGGCGCTGCGCTGCGCCCATGGTCCGGCGCCTGTTCCGCGACCGACACGGCCGCGCCGCCGCCGCATACACCGCGCAGTGACCGGGACGGGCGTGGTCAGCAGGCAGCCGGGGGAGCGTCACGAGCAGGGCAGGGGTCTGCACTGACACCGGCAGCCGGCCTGCGCCATCATCGGCAGTCCGGGCGAACCGGGCGGTGTGCGGCGGAAGTTGGCCGAATTCGGCGGTCCGCGCGCACGGGCACGCTTGACTGGAGCACATGATCGACACGCACCACCCGCCGGGGCCCGGCGGCCCCGCCTTACCCCCGCCCCCGCAGCCGTTACCGTGGCCTCCGGCCGAAGCGGAGCGGGCGGCGGCCTCGGCGGAGGCGGTCTTCGCAGGCCCGGCGGGCAGTTGGTGCAGCGGCGGTGGGATCAGGCGGCCGGCGCGGTGCGGTGGGAGGACCAGCCGGCGGTGGCCCGGTTCCCGGTGGTGCCCGGGCGCAGCTGGGGTCCGGGGTGGTGGTCGGCGACGACCGGCGGGCACGTGATGCACGGCTCGGTGGCGATGCGCACCCAGCTGATGGTCCTGGACCGCGACCCTGCGGTGGTGTGGCTTGCGGCGCGGCCGGTGCGGCTGGTGTGGCGCGACCCGGGCGACGGGCGGCCCAGGTCGTGGGTGCCGCAGCTGTTCGCCCGCTACGCCGACGGCACCGGGCTGCTCGCCGACTGCCCTGCCGTACCGGACGCGGGCGGGATCCGGGCGCTGCGGGCCGCACAGATCGTGGCCGCGGCGTGTACGGCGGTGGGCTGGTCCTACCGGCGCTTGGCCCTGCCCGGTCCGGTGGTGACGGCGAACCTGAGGTGGCCGGTCGGCTACCGCCACCCCCGCAACGCCGGCACACCCGGCCTGGTCGCCGCCGTGACTGCAGCGTTCGCCGAGCCCGCTCCGCTGGAGGAGGGCGCGGCCGCATGCGGCGACCCGGTCGCGGTCCTGCCCGTCGTCTTCCACGCCCTGTGGACCGGCCGGCTGGACACGGCCCTGGACCGGCCGCTGCACCAGCGGTCCCTCGTCGGCCCGGGGAAACCGGCGCAGACGTCCGAACACGACCGGAACCAGGGGCGGGAGCGCAGCGCGCGGTGAGCAGCAACGGCGGTGCGCGGCGGGTGGAGCCCGGTGCGCAGGTAGTCTTCGACGGCCGCACCTGGCAGGTCGGCGCCCTGGTGGGTGCCACGGTCCGGCTGATCGACGAGGAGGGGGTCACGGCCTCGGTGCTGGCGTCCGTGCTCTTCGCCGACCCGGAGTTTCAGGTGGTCGGAGTTCCTCTGGCCGGGGCGCCGCAATGGGGGCTGTTCCAGACCGTTCCGCTGCCCGCGCAGGAGCGGGCGCTGGCCTGGCAGCGGCACATCCGTGAGGTCGAAACCGGCCTGCCCGGCGGGCCCGGCGACAGTGGCGTGCCCCGTCCCGAGTACGACCCCGGGCGGTGGACACTGGCGATGCGTGAGCAGGCCAAGGCCGAAGAACTGGCCGGCATGGGCTGGAGCCGGGTCTCCCGGGCCACGGTGCAGAAGATGCGCCTGGACTACCGCAAGCAGGGGCTGTGGGGCGTGGTCGACAAACGCTCCATGCGCCAGACGGCGGGCCGGGGGCGCGGCGACGAACGCGTGGCTGCCGCGGTGTTGGAGGCACTGCGCCGGCGGCGCGGTCGGTCCAGGACCAGCATCCGGCAGATCATCGAGCGACGGAGCAGATCCTCAACCACACCCACGGGCCGGGGCAGGTGCAACTGCCGGCCCGCTCCTCGCTGTACCGGCTGGTGAACGCCCTGGCCGATCCGCTGGAGCGGCCCGGCAGCCCCGCGCGGACCGCCACCGCGACGCGCCGCGGGTCCGTGCCCGAGCCCGCACTGCGGGCCGGTGAGAGGGTCCAGATCGCCACCGCCGGCCTGGATGTGACGGCGGTGGGCGATGACGGGCGCGCGGTGGCGGTGGAGGTGACGATCGCGCTGGACCTGGCGACCCGCTCCCTCCTGGCGGCCGGCTTGTGCCCGCAGGGCGACGGGCCGGTGGATCCCGGCGTGCTGCTGGCGGAGATGGCGGTGCCGCACCCGGTGCGCGCGAACTGGCCGACGGCGCTTCAGATGGGGCACGCCAGCGTGCCCTACGAGCGGCTGCTGGCCTTGGACGCGCGGCTTGAGGCGGCCGCCGCACGGCCGGTGGTGGTGCCCGAGACCCTGGTCGTCGACGGCGCAGGCACAACCGGGTCCGGCGGTTTCCTGGCCGCGTGCCAGACCCTGGGTGTCAGCGTTCAGATGGCCCCGCCCCGCCGGCCCGGGACCAAAGGCGCCGCCGAGCGCACCCTCGCCGCCGTGAACACGCTGTTCGCGCGGCACGTCGCCGGGCCGCCCGATACCACCGGCAGGGCCGGCCCGCGCACCCGCGGCGGCGCCCACCAGGCGCCGTGGAGTGTGCCGCAGCTGCAGGACCTGCTCGACGAATGGATCACCGCCTGCTGGCAGACCCGCCGGCACGAGGACCTGCGCCACCCCGCGATCAGCGGCGCGGCCCTGAGCCCGAACGAGATGTGGGGCGCGCTGGTGGCCTGGTGCGGATACGTGCCGGTCCCGCTGAGCGGCGCCGACTACCCCGAACTGCTGCCGGTGCGCTGGCAGGCCGTCACCGAACGCGGTATCCGCATCGGCCACCGCACCTACGACCACCCGTGCCTGGACGCCCACCGCGGCCAGCCCTCGCCTGTCGCCTCCCGCGGCGGGAAATGGGAGATCCACGCCCACCCCCACGACCCGCAGCACGTCTGGATCCGCCTGCCCGACGGCCACCTCCACGAAGTCCCGTGGATCCACCGCGACTACGCGCAGCGGCCGTTCGACGACGCCGTGCGGCGGCAGACCGTGCAGGTGGTGGAGCAGCGGACCACCCGCGCACAACACCAGGCCGACCTCACCGACGCCGCAGGGCAGCTCCTCACCCGCGCCCGGACCGGACCCGCCACCGGATCCGTCGCACTCGCAGGCGCGGGCCCGTTGGCACAGCGGCCGGCCCACGCGACGGCGGCCGGGCACGCCCGCCGGGCCGGTGCGGGCGGTGACGACGAAGGCAGCTCATCAGATGCCGGGCGAACGACGCCGGCGCAGGCTCAGACCGCGCCTGCGCACTGGGACACCGGCGAGGACAGCCTCGACGCCCTCGATAGCGGCGGTGTGGACGGCCAACCGGAAACGGGCCGGGGCGCGTTCGCGGTGTACGACGCCGACCTGGAGGCCGAGCAGTGGTGAGCGGACACGGCCCTGCGGGCGGCACTGCCACGACCGAACACGCCGCAGACGCCACAATGGCCGCCCCGGACGTCGGCGAGGTGCCCGCAGCGCGGCGCACGCGTCGGCCCCGGCGGGCCGAGCTGGGTGCCCGGGTGAGGTTCGAGGGCCGCATCTGGGAGGTGGTGGCCGTGGTGGGTGCCACGGTGCGGCTGGCCGGGCGGGACGGCGGCACCGCGTCGGTGCTGGCATCCCACCTGTTCGCCGATCCCGCGTTCGAGTTCGTCGGCACCGCCGGCCCGGCCCCCGCGCCGAGGTGGGGGCTGTTCGCGAGCGCGCCTGCGCGGGAGCGGGAGCGTGCCCTGGCCTGGCAGCGGCACATCCGCGAGATCGAGACCGGCCTGCCCGGCGGCCCCGGCAGCGGCGGGACCCCGCGGCCCGAGTACGACCCCAGCCGGCTGCTGGCGGACCGGGAGCAGGCCAAGGCCGACGAACTGGCGGCGCTGGGCTGGCCGCAGGCCAGTGTCGCCACCGTGCGGCGGATGCGGCGCCGCTACCGCGCGCAGGGCCTGTGGGGTCTGGTCGACCAGCGCAGTAGGCGGCCGGCCAGCCGCACCGGGCGCGCGGATGAGCGGGTGGTGGCCGCCGTGCGGGAAGCGCTGCGGCGCGAGCGCGGCCGCTCGAAAGGAACCCTGACCGGGCTGCGGACCCTGACCGGGCAGATCCTTCACGACGCGCACGGCCCCGGCGCGGTCGCGCTGCCGCCGGCCTCGACGTTCAACCGGCTGGTCCACGCCCTGGCCGACCCGCTGGAGCTGCCCGCCCGGCCCGCCCGCACCGCCACCACCCCGCCCCGGCCGTTCACGACGACCGTGGCGCTGCGGCCGGGAGAGATGGTCCAGGTCGACACCACCCGCCTGGATGTCATGGCCGTCGCCGCCGACGGCCGCCCGATGCGGCCCGAGCTGACCATCGCCGTCGACGTCGCGACCCGCTCGGTCCTGGCCGCGGTGCTGTGCGAGGAGGGCACCAAAGCCGTCGACGCCGCCCTGCTCCTGGCCGAGATGGCCGTCCCCCACCCGCTGCGACCCACCTGGCCGGCCGCGCTGGCCATCGCCCACGCCAACCTGCCCTACCAGCGGCTGCTCGCACTGGACCAGCGCCTGGAGCACGCCGCGGCACGCCCCGTCGTCGTGCCCGAGACGATCGTGGTGGACCGCGGCGCGGTGTTCATCTCCCACGCCTTCCTGGCCGCCTGCGAAACCCTGGGCACCAGCGTCCAGCCCGCCCCTCCCCGCACCCCGACCGCCAAGGGCTCGGTCGAGCGGACGTTCGGCGCGATCAACACCCTGCTCCTGCAGCACATCGCCGGCTACACCGGCTCCAACCCCACCCGCCGCGGCCCCCGCGCGGACGCAGAAGCCCGCTTCACCCTGCCCCAACTGCAAGACCTCCTCGACGAATGGATCACCGTGTGCTGGCAGAACCGCCGGCACGAAGCCCTGCGCCACCCCGTCCTGCCCAAGACCGCGCTCACCCCCAACGAGATGTGGGGCGCCCTGCTCGGCATCGCCGGGTACGTACCGCTGACCTTGACCCGGGCCGACTGGCTCGAACTGCTGCCGGTGCGGTGGAACGCCGTCACCGACCGCGGCATCCGCATCGACCACCGCACCTACGACGCGCCGTGCCTGAACGCCCACCGCGGCCAGCCCTCCCCCACCGCCTCCCGGCGCGGCCGGTGGGAGATCCACACCCACCCCCACGACCTGCGGCAGATCTGGATCCGCCTGCCCGACGGCCAGCTCCACGAAGTCCCGTGGATCCACCGCGACCACGTCCACCGGCCCTTCAACGACCGCGCCTGGCACCACATCCAGACCGCGCTCGCCCGCCGCGGCGACCGCGACCACCACGAAGCCGACCTCGCCGATGTCCTCGACCAACTCCTGCGCCAAGCCCGCCCCGCTACCTCAGCAATGCCCCCTCAGACACCCTCAGACCGCGAACCCACGACGGATACCGCCGCCCCTGCGACCGGACCGGACACGGCCGGCGGCCAGGCACCGGCGCGTCTGGCCGAGCAGGACCACGGCGACAGCCTCGACGCCCTTGAATCCGCCGCCACCCGGGCCGGTCACCGCGAGGAGGACGGTGAACTCCACGACGAACCCGTCCCGCACCGGGGCGCGTTCGCGCTCTACGACGCCGCTTCGGAGGCCGACCAGTGGTGAACACCCCCCGCACCGGCACCCCCGCGGGCGCGGCGCAGCCGAATACGGAGCCGGGCGCGGTCACCACCTGGAACGGCTTCGCCCGCTTCGCCGCCGCCCCCGCACCAACACCGCCCCGGCCCGGTGAACCGCCGCGCAGTCTGGAGCAGCGCCTTGCCTACCACTCGGCGTTCGTGACCGTGCGGACCCCGGCCATCGACACGCTCTCCGCGAGCGTGCGGACCCTGATGATCCTGGGCCGGCACCAGAGCGTCACCGCCCGGCCCTCGGTGATCCTCACCGGCCCGGCCACCACCGGGAAGACGACCGCGCTGCTGCAGGTCGGCAAGGTCTGCCACCTCGCCCACACCCGCCGCGCCGCCCCCGGCGACGACACCGTGCCGGTCGCCTACGTCCTGGTACCGCCCGCCGCCACCGCCAAATCCCTGGCCGCGGAGTTCGCCCGCTACCTCGGCGTCCCGGTCGCCGCCCGCATGACCACCGCCCAGATCACCGGCGCGGTCTGCCACACCTACACCGCCGCCGGCGTGCAGCTGGTCCTTCTCGATGAGATCCACCGCCTCAACCCCCGTACCACCAGCGGCGCCGAGGCCGCCGACTGGCTCAAGGACGTCACCGAACGCGTCGGGGCGACGTTCGTCTACGCCGGCATCGACGTCACCGGCACCGCGTTGTTCAGCGGGGTCCGCGGCGCGCAGCTCGCCGGGCGCGCCTCCCTGATCGACTGCGGTGTCCTGCCCGCCCGCCACGCCGGCAGCGAGCCCTTCCGCGACCTGATCGCCGCCATGGAAAACGCCCTCGACCTGCGAGCGCACCGACCCGGCAGCCTGCCCCGCCTGGCCCCCTATCTTCACGAGCGCACCGCAGGCCGCATCGGCAGCCTCGCCCGCCTCATCCGCCAGGCCGCCATCGAAGCCCTCCTGAACGGCACCGAGAAGATCACCTGCACCAGCCTGGACACCATCAAGGCGGACCACCTCGCCGAAGAGCACTACCGCCCCCGCACCCCCACCCGCCGCCGCGCCGCAACCGGCCCTCCGCCCGGCAGCGGGCCACGCCCCGCGTGAGCCACGTCGCCATCACGCGGACGCAGACCGCGCCTGCCCGTACCGCAACCGCCTGGACGCAGCCGGCCCCGCCCGGACCGGGTGTCTTCCGCGTGCGGCCGCTGCCCGGCGAGGCCACCGCCTCCTACACCACCCGTCTCGCAGCCGCCTACCAACTCGCCCTGCCCCACCTGCTCGACGGCCTCGGCATCCACCTCGACCCCGGCCCACGCGGCACCGGCGGCGCTCTTCCCACCGCCGAACTCCACCTCGACCCCGCAGCCACGGCCCGCCTCGCCGCGCACGCCCGCACCCCCCCAACCGCACCTGCTCCGCGCCCTACCGCGCCTCGCCCCGGGCCCGCACGAACAGTCCGCCCACACCGGCCGCGCCCCGGCGGGCCCGCCCGCCGCACACTGGCAGCCCCTGGAACCCGCACACCGCCCCGTGCGCACGTGCACCGCCTGCGTACTCCACCGCAGCCGCGGCGCCACCACCACCGCACGGGCCTACCCGCCCGACCACACCCCGGCCCTGTGCGCCCGCCACCAGCAAGCCGCCGCCGACCCCCGGCACACCGCCCCGCTCGACATCGCAGGCCTGCCCGAACTCACCCACGCCCACCACTTCCACCGGCGCCTGGCCCGCAGTCCCTCCTTCACCACCGCCCTGACCTGGGCCGCCACCATCACCACCCGCTGGTACGACCACCACCAACACCTACACACCCGATGGCAGGCCCGCCTGGCCCGGCTCACCACCACCAACCCCCACACCCGCCACGGCCCGGCATCCCCCGCCCTGACCTGCCGGACCCTGATCACCTACCCCGAAACCCTCACCCTCGCCGCCGCCCTCACCCGCATCCCCCCACACGGCCTCACCCACAACGACCGATCAGGCTTCCTCCACCGCCTCGCCGGCCGACTGGAGTTGACCCACCTCACACCCGCCACCCACGACCCCCTCTGGACCCGCATCAACACACGCTGACCGCGCGTCTCCCTCAAGGAACCGAGAGAGCAACTGCGCAAAACCCGCGCCCCACCCAGAACACCTGCACACACCTGAAAAGCCCAGCTCAATCCCCATCCCCAGCGAGCGCCCACCCCCACTCAGACGCCACCAGGCCACACCCCGCCCCCGCTCATCCACCCGAAACAACTGCACAACCCCAGCACAACCAAGATCAAAAAAACCATGATCATCGGCACGCCATAAGAGCTCGAAAATCTGCGGATGGTCTGGTCGCACTGGGACGTCGCGTTTCAGGAGGGGCTGTCAGCAGCGCAGGGGTGGGCGGCCGCACACGGGCACTTCCTCCCGCCCACCACGGCCACCTGGAACGGACACCCTGTAGGGGTATGGGCCAAGAATTTGAGGACGGCGGGCAGGAAGGCGGCGGAGATCGAGGCGCGGCGCAAGCAGGGGCTGCCGGTCGGCTCCGCCGTCGGGGCGCTGACCGAGGAACGCAGGGACGCGCTGGAGGCCATCGACCCGTCGTGGTGCCCGGCCTGGCCGGTGGCCTGGCAGCGCTGCTACAAACTGCGCCGGAACCTCATCGAGGCTGGCGCCACGCTGCCCGGGCCGGGCGAGTCCACGGTGCAGGGCGAAGACCTCGGCGCATGGGTGCTGGCGCAGCGCCTGGACTGGGACGCCCTGCTGCCCGCGCAGCAGTGGATGCTCGAGTACATGCTCAACCTGTCCCCCGCCGGGCCTGACGAGCGGCCGCCGGCGTCTCGTACGCAGGCGGACAAGTGGAACGCGAACATGGCGGCGGCCCGGCAGTTCCACGCCCGTGAGGGCCACCTACAGCCGTCCAGGAAGGCTGTAGAAGTCGTGGACGGCGTCGAACACAAGCTCGGCATGTTCGTCGACAACGCCCGCCGCAGGGCCGACAAGCTCAGCCCCGAGCGGCGCCAGGAGCTAACCGAGCTGGGCATGCGCTGGTAGCAGCGCGCAGCCAAGGGCCGGGCCCGGGCATCCCGTTAGGGGCCCGGGCCGGCCCTTGTGCACTACCGTGGCTGCCCCGCAGGCGCGAGGTGACACAGCCCCGCCCGGCTGCCGGCACCAGAGCGGCACACGGGAGTGTGGCAGGACGGGAAACCCACAGGGCTCCTGGACCGGCAGGTCAAGACGTCTGCCACCTCGCCCAACGCAAAGGGGAGCCCTGTCCGTTGCGGACGCCGAGGCCGTCACCGGATCGGTGGCCATGCTAAAAAGGCTCGGTAACTACGCGTGAAGGGGAACGAGTTGGCTGCCCCAGTAGACGGTGAAGGAGGTTCTGCCCGCCGATCCCAGGAAGGAGACCTGGGGATCCGTCAGCCACACCGTGTCGTACGAGGGATCAACCGGATCCAAGTAGGACTGCTCCTCGTATGTTCTAGTGCCAGCGAAATACAGGCACACTTTCCATTTATATGTGCCGCTGACGAGATAAACGGGACGCGGTGTCTGGCCTCCGATGCTGAAGGTGTTGTCCATGAAGTTTGACCACTCGTACCAGTATGAAGCCAGGGTGATGTTCCTGGTCTGGCACGATTGTGCCGAGGGCGCCGGGTTGGCGGCTATGGTCTGCTGCCGCTCAAGTGTGGCCGTGTCATAGGCGGAAGCAGAAGGCGTAACAGCCATGAAGCCGACCAGTGCCATCCCGAGAGCTGCCAGGCTCAACTTCTTCATTTCTCCCCTTTTGGATTGCGCATCGTTTTTTCTCGGACCCGGGATTTGCTTACTGCACCGCAGAGGGCGTATCCACGAGTCTCCTCTCAGTCAACAACTCCGAGTGCGCCCCGCAGCAAAGCGCGCGCCTCGGTGATGCTATGTCCTGCACGCGCTGCTGCTTTGACGATGCGTGGCCGGCTCTTGCCGATGCGTCTCCTGCCGGCCGACCACACTGTGTGAGCAGCCACTTCCATGACAGCCGGCCGATCTGACGCCCGTCGGAAAGCAGGAGCCAATCGGTCACCCCGTGACAGGGGACTAAATCGCTTCCACAGAAAATGACCAGGCAATCAGCAGCTGAACACCGCTGGCGCACAACCGCTGACGCCATGGCGCCCACTTCCACCGAGGGGCTGTCAGCAGCGCGGGGACGGGCGGCCGAACACGGGCACTTCAGGGGTTGCCGGTCGGCTCCACCGCCGGGGCGCTGACCGAGGAACGCAGGGGCGCGTTCGAGGCGATCGGCCCGTCATGGTGTCCGGCCTGGGCGGTGGCCTGGCAGCGCTGCTACACGCTGTGCCGGGGTGTCATCGAGGCCGGTGCCCCGCTTCCGGGGCCGGGCGAGGCCATGGTGCAGGGCGAAGACCTCGGGGTGTGGGCGCTGGCGCAGCGCCTGGACTGGGAGCAACTGCTGCCCGCGCAGCAGTGGATGCTTGAGCACATGCTCCGCCTCTCCCCCGCTGCGCCGGAGGCACGGCCGCGGGCGCCCCCCCTACGCAGGCCGGCAAATGGGCGGCGAACATGGCCCGTCCGCCCGGCAGTTGCACACCTGTGAGGGGCGCTTCCGGGTGCCCAGGAAGCACGTCGGAGAAGTCGACGGTGTCGGGCACAGGCTCGGCAGGTTCCTCGACAGCGCCCGCAGGCGGGCCGGCACGCTGAGCGCGGAGCGGCGCGGGCAATTCGACGCGCTAGGGATGCGCTGGTAAACGGCAGCAGGAAGGTCCGGGGACGGAAAAAGGCCATGGAAGCCGTGGGCGGGATCTAATACAGGATCGGGCTATTCGTCGCCAAGCCGCCGGCGGGCCGGCAAGTTCAGTCCCGGACGGCGAGCGGAACCCGATGCACCGGGGTTGCGCGGGTGGAGCCGCGCGGCGAAGGGCCGGGCCCGGACTCATGGAGGAGTCCGGGCCCGGCCCATGATGCTATGCCCGCCACCATGCGCCTGGGTGGCTGCCGTCCGGACTGCGGCGAGGTCAGTTGTAGTCCACCCAGCCCGTGGTGTAGAAGGCGGGCGTTTTGATGTATCCGGCGAGCCCGCGGCCGTCGTAGCCGACGAAGGTGAACTCCTCGCACGCGCCGGCGTTGAACCTGATGTTCGCACCGTAAGTCGTCCAGCCCGTGTTGACGTCCTTGAGTTCCACGGCGTTCCCGTCGCGGCCCTCCTCGGCGCCCACGTAGACCGTGTTCGCGGCGGACTGCTCGTTGCAGACCAGGTAATACCGGCCGCCCGCGTTATTGGTGACGTAGAGCGAGAACCAGTCCGTGCTCGCCGGAGGCGGGCCATAGGCCGCGGCGCCGGCGGACCCGCCGAGGCCGACGGTGGCACCGCCGGCGAGAGCCAGTGCCACGGCAGCCATGACGATAGCCCGCTTGTTCTTCCCACGTTTCAGCATGGGTTCCTCCCCGTCGTTGATGCCCCGTACCGGGACAGCTGGCTGTCGCCTCCCGCGGAGGCCGGGCGGTGGGGACTTCCGAACTCGAGGCCGCCCCTGTCGGCCTCAGCCCCAAGCTGTTGCCCCGGTCCCCCTTCTGCCTGACCCGACGCTACGATCACGAGTCCTTGGCCCGTCCTAGATTCGTCCTGGTGCCGGGCCAGCCGGGGTTGGTACCGGTCATGAAGCGCTCCGGACACCGTCGGGAGCAGTGCGGAACCCGACGCCCGCCCCCTCGCCGGCCCCGGCCCGGGCGCGCATCCGCTGCGCTGCTGCCCGCACTGCCATGCCATGGACGCCTGGGAAACACGCTCCGCCTCGCCCGGCGAAGGCCCGAGGAGCGGCCCCCGGCCGCTCACTTGCCGGTCTGCGTGCGGGGTGCCGGCATCCGGGCCGCCCGGCAGTTCCACGCCCGTGACGCCGTCCGGGAAAGCCGACAGGGGCGGCTGCGTCCAGGGCGCGCTGCCATGGCTGCCGACGGCCGAACGCCCGTCGGCAGCCCGCATCGTCCGGAATCCACAACACCGCGATTGCCCCGTTCTAATCTCTTTTAATATATTTCTCCGCCGGTGCAGGAGAGTTCGGGGGCAGGCAGGTGAGCAACCGAGACGGCCGAAGAGCGCCCGGGCCCGGCCGGGAGCGGCCCGCTCCCGGCCCGAGCGGCTCCAGCGCGCGGTGACCGCGTTCGCCCGATACCTCGTTCCGGACAAGGGCAGCCGCATGGTCTCCGGCCTGCCGCGCGAACCCCAGAGCCCGCTCTCCTCCCCGTACCGGCCCCACGTCCTCTCCTTCGGGGCGCGCCCCGGCAGCGGCCGGCTCCGGGACGGCTAGGCCCCACAGCCTCCGCGACGGCTCCCCGCCGGAGCCGCCAGGACGGGGCCGCCCTCTGCCCCTCCGAGACGGCCCCGCCCGCCGCCTCCAGGTCCAGCAGCGCGTTGCGCAGCGTCTTGCCGTCCCGTCAGGTGCGGGCGCGCACCAGGAACATGATCCGGGCGGCGGTGGCCGCCTTCAGCGCACCGGCACCCGCAAGCGCGTCCGCCCGGTCCCGCGCCGTCGGCCGCGGTGCAGGCCGACGGCGCCGACGCGGTGGAGACCGGCGGTGTCGGGCATCAGGCGGCCGAGCAGCTGCCGGACGGTCTTCTCGGGCGGTTCGTGCGGGCGTTGTGCGCTCTTGACGTCCGGCAGGAGGCCGGAGTCCAGGAGGCCGGCGGCGGCGGGGTCCTGCCGGCTGTGCGGCCCCCGCTCGTCACCCGCCGGCTGACAGCTGCCGCCCGCGCGGTGTGCTACTCGTGTGCGAGCGTCATCGCTTCGGGGCCCTTGTCGGCGGTGTTGGCGCAGCGGAAGTGTCCTTCGCTCTGCTGTTCGCCGGCGGCCAGGGCCAGGCAGCGGCCCAGGGCGAGCTGGCCGTAGAAGTCCGGGTGCAGGCTCTCCTGGCGCTCGCCCTGTGCGAGCCCGGTGACCAGGAAGCGGACCCACTCACTGGCGGCGGGGGCGGGCGGTTCGCCCGCGGTCGCCTGGCGGGCCTGGTCGGCACAGACCTCCCTGCCCTGGAAGGCCGCTGACAGGTCGAGGAATTCGGTGTGCCGCGCGGTGGCCAACTGTGCGAGTTCCGCGGTCATCTCGGGCACCAGGGTGTCGTGCGCCCAGTCGAGGTCGGTGTCGGAGAACGGGCAGCCGCCCGTGGTGAAGCGCTTGTAGCCCCTGGCCCGGTACCGGTTCCGGGCGGCGTCGGGCAGCGGGGAGGGGTAGGACTGCAGGACGAGCCGGTAGGAGCCGTCCTGCTGTCCCGCCTGGCGCATCACCGCACGGATGCTGTCCACGGCTCTGCCGGCCTCCTCGCGCATCCGGGCGAAGCGGCCTTCCACCGCCTTCTGCTGGGCGGCGGCGCAGGTGTGGCTGCTGCCCGGCTTCAGGAACTCCTTGGCGCACGTGAGGATGACGTCCGAGAAGCCGATGTCGTTGCCGCCGACGGACAACGCGATCAGCCTCACCCGGTGCCCGGCGGCCACCGCGCGCAACTGGTCCGCCTGCGGCTCCTCGCCCTTGAACCGCTCTCCGCCGTCCGCCTTCGCGTACACGGCCCTGGCCAGGGCGCCGGAGCAGGCGAGGTTGACGCGTTCGGGGGCGCCGTCGGTGAACGGCGCATTGTCGATCTCCGCCGAGTCGGAACGGTTGCAGTGGTCGGCGTAGCTTGCCCCGTACACCAGCGCGGGCAGGTAGGCCCCGTTCCGGTAGGCCCGGTCGGTGCCGTTCCGGCTGCCGGTCACCGCGGTGCTGTTGCCCTGCCAGCGCCCCGCCTCACCCGAGATGAAGCTGTCACCCATCGAGACCACGAGACCCCTGTCCCCGGCCGTCCCCGCCGCTGTCCCGGCGTACGCCGGTGCGAGGCCGGCCCCGGCCGTCATCGCGCAGACGGCCGCCGCCAGGCCCACCGTTGTGACTGTTCGTGTGCGTCGTGTCATACCCCGACAGGTACGTCCCGCCCCGCCCTCCCCGGAGACAACACGCCGCGCCCGTGCGGGCCCGGCAGCCGATGGCCCACACGGGCCGGCTGCTGGAAGCCGAGCCCGACGGAACCGATGCCTGTGGACTGTGCCTCAGGGTCCGCCGCGCGGCGGACCGCGGGCCTCTGAAGCAGACCGCCCGGAAGCCCCCGGAGGCGATGCGCCGGAGCCGCCCCGCAGGCCCGCGCGTCACCGGCCGGCCCAGGCCCCGGGGGGGCAAGTGCCAGGGGGCAGGCGCCCGGCGATCCGGCGGATCCCCCCGCCGCCCGCGCGCCCGCCTGTCCGTGCGGGCGGGGCGGCGGGCGGCGGCGCACCCGTTACCGGGCGCGGGCCTCGGTCACGACGCCGCCCGACAACGCGGCTATCTTCACCCCGCGCTGTCGCCCCGTCCCGGCGCACCTCGCACACCCGGCGCGCGGCGACATTCTTGCCGGGGGGCGCCCACGACACCGGGGCAGCCGCATACCGGACACAGCCCGGAGCAGGACAGCAGCCCACCGCGAGCCGCGTACCGGACATGGCCCGAACAAGCAGGGCACAGCCGGCCGTCCGCGCCCGCACCCCGCGCGGCGATAACGGCGGCGCGGCAGCAGAAACTCGACAAAGTTCGGCAAGGGAGCGGCGCAGACCGCTGGGGTCGCGGCCCATCAGGCCGGCTGCACGGGTGACCGGCCTGCCGCCTCCGGGCGGCCAGAGCGACCACGCGCAGCACGAGTCAGACCCCGCACCCCGCATCACACCCGCCTGCCCCGCCCCCGGGAACACAGGGGGCGGGGCAGGCACGACAGTCAGGAAGAAACGGGGTGACCTCCGTCGCCCTCGATGACGGTGCGTTCCGCTTCCCCCGCACCGGGCTCTTCAACGATAGTCACGTCCACCGCGCCGTCACCGGTCGTGTCGAACTGATAGAGGTCGGGCTTGCCGTCACCGGTGGTGTCGGTCATCCATACGTCGGGTTTTCCGTCACCGTTGGTGTCGACACTGAGGAGGAGGTGGTCTTCGGCGGGTGTTCCAGTCGTCTCATCGGCCATAGCGGCCGGATGCCCCCGCACCTGACCCCCAAACCGCCGGCGAACCCTCGGGAAACCACCGGGAAGGACGCGATGCAGGACTCCGTCCCGCTGCACGGCGGCGGCGTCAACCCGGTGGTCGGCAAGATCCGCTCCGGCACCATCGAAACGGTCTACCCACCACGCTGCCCCCTGCGCCCCGCGGGGAGATCGCCAGCGTGGCCGACACCGCCCGGCAGGACGTCCACACCCTCAGGAACCGCGACGAGGCCCTGGGGGTGGTCCGACACCTGCACCCACGCCCAGCACGCCCTGGCACCCAAGCCCGCCGGCCAACAACCCGCGCACAGCCGCAGACGATCCGCCGGCAAAGGGCACCCGCCCCGTACTGCGGAACCCGACAAGGAACGCGCAGCGGCCACACAGCGGACAGTGGCCGGGCGCGGATACCGGCCCCGGCCCGCCAGTTCGGACTGTCGGGCCTGGAGGCGCCGTCGTTCCTGCTGAAGGGCCACGCGGGCACCGGACAGCGCCACCACCTTGGCTCCGAGCTGTTCGACGGACAGCGCACCGTGCACACCCAGTTCGGCACGCAACGCATCCCGGAGCAGATACACCGCACCGGACGAGGACCCCGCGAACCACCCCTTCGCCCGAACAAGCCGCGCGTCCGCACGGCAGACAGGCCCCCCTCCCGAGAGAATCAGCCGCAGGCGCCGGACGAGGCGACAGCCGGCACCCACGCACCGGCCGACCGTTTTGCCTATCTCGAGAACCGCCGCGCCGAGGACCATCCGGGGCCCGGACGTACCGGTCGTAACACACCTGCCGCGCGGCACCGACGGCGTCCGCGACCACGGACTCCTCACCCCTGACAGCAAACACCACGTCCCTGCCCCCAGCGCGACACGCCCGGACAGCCGCACTGAGCCCGGCATAAAGTTCTCGGTTGCTCTGAACGGCCTGGCCCTCCCGGTCCAGCAGCCGCCCGAGCACCACGAGCCGACCCTGACCGGCAACCCCCATCCGCCGTGCCCGTTAAGCAAGCGCTGCCCCGCCCACAGCCCCGCCAACCCCGACAACCGCCACAAAACAGGCTGGTAGCCCCCGCTGTCCTGTGACACCGAAGCTCGGGCGCGTGCCAACACAATTGGACCGGGAGTCGTTCGCGTCAGCGGGGTTCGAACCCGCCGCAGGTCAACTACCGGGTCTGGGGACCGCATTGTGTCTGGCCACGAGGGGGGCGCCCTGTGTGTGTTCGATCGCGGTGGACTTCTTCGCGGAGTCCGGTCAGGTCGGTCAGCGGCGCACCTGATAGCGCAGGTGAAGGACGCGGTTGCCCTGGATCACCACGTCAGGGTCTTCCAACAGGTGCTGCGCGGGGGCCGAACCGAAGTAGCGCTTGCCGGAGCCGAACACGACGGGCACGACGTCCATGCGGACCTCGTCGACCAGGCCGGCGGCGAGCACCTGGCCACCGACGTCGCCGGCGGCGACCTCGACCAGGCGGTCACCCGCGAGCTCCTGTGCCTTGGCCACGGCTGCCTCGACGCCGCCGACGAAGTGGAAGGGCGCCTCGGGGTCCCAACCCTCGGGCATCGGCCGGTGGATCACGACGACCACGTGGTCGATCCCGCTCGGCGGCTTCCCGTCCCAGCCGTCCGTCAGGTCGAAGACGTGGCGGCCGACGACGGTGACTCCGATCTGGTCCCAGTACGGCCGGATGTAGTCGTAGGACGCCTGCGACACCGTCAGCACGCCGCTCTCGTCCAGCGGGACGTCACCGCTGGACAGCCAATCGAACAGCGGTCCGGGCTGGTCTTTGTCGTCGGCGACGAAGCCGTCCACCGACACCGAGCTGTACATGACCACCTTGCCCACGGGGCTCTCCTCTGCTGTTGGGGTGCCGCAAAATTAGCGTGTCGTGAACTGTCGCCTCCGGACTTGCCGTGCCTTGATCCCGGTCAATCCACAGCCAGGAAGCCCGACCTGCGGCGGCCCACACTCGCCGTACGCTTGTTGTTCAACCTTCGCGTGGCTCTCGGCGGGGATGGCAGGGGGTCGCACACGAGGCGTCGAATCGGGGTGCGCTAGCTCCGTGGGCAGTTGCACACTCACCGCATGGCCTCGTCCTCCGGTCGGTTCCGAGATCCGCGCAGCACCAAGTACGACTTCCTTAGCTCGATCATGGTGCGATGCCCTGGCTGCGCGAAAGCCGCCCTTGTCATTCCAGCGGCCGACAGCTCTGGCTGCGGAGGTCGGACCCTGTTCAGGCCGAGGCGTCTGGTCTGCCATAGCTGCGGCTTGTCACGGCTGTGGAGCGGCCGTGCTGTCACCCTCTCCCGGGGCACCGCCGCGCCAGCGACGGATCCATACTTCGGCGCGCCGTTGTGGCTCCAAATTGAGACTCGACACGGGTGGTTGTGGGCCTACGACCTGGAACACCTCGACTTGCTGCGGCGCTTCGTCCAAGCGTCGCTGCGCGAACGAGCGCCCTGGTACGACACCGGGAAGAAGATGACGTTGGTCGCCCGTCTGCCACTGTGGATCAAGCGCGCGAAGAATCGGGACGAGATCCTGCGCGGCATCGCTCGAATCCGCGCATCACTGGTCTGTGCCTGACGGTCTCCTGCCAGCGCCAGGAGCGTTCCCACCTTTTCCGGAAAGCGGCGCAGCATTGGTGTGATCATGTGCGTTGTCGATCATGCCAAGGCCGCGAGGTGAGGCTGCTGCACGACGCTGTCCGCGTCGAGTCCCTGGCTGGGTTGTCCCGGTTCCGGACGGACTGCTAGAACTGCCTGACCGCCCGTGCCGACGCGCTGTTCGACCTGGCCGACGCGGTGCTGTGCACCGACGGGCCGGTGCGGTCGCTGATCGATCTCGCCCTGACGCCGGAGCATCGCCGGGATCATGCTTCCCTCTACGCCGGGCTGAACCGCGGCGGGCTCGATGTCGCCCGGCTGCGGGCTCTGGCCGGGGTGCCGTTGCCGCGAGCGGCCGGCGGCCGGCTGGTCCTGGCCGTCGACGTTTGACCGTGGCTACGGCCGGACGCCGGCACCGTGCCGGACCGCTCGTTCCGCCACACCTACGGCCGCGGCGGCGCGAAGCATCAGATGATGCCCGGTTGGCCGTACTCGGTCATCGTCGCGCTGGAGACCGGCCGCACCTCCTGGTCCGCCCCCCCTGGACGCGGTCCGTCCCACCCCCCGGCGTCGACCTTGCCGCCACTACCGCCGCCCAGGTCCGTGAGGTCATCGATCGCCTCATCGCCGCAGGTCAGTCGGGTGAAGGGGATCCGGACATCCTGATCGTTCCGGACGCCGGCTAGACGCGCCGCGCATCGCCTACCCGCTGTCCGGTCTGCCGGTCGAGGTCCTGGGCCGACCCCGTTCGGACCGGGTGATGCGTCGGCCGGCACCCTCGTGGGAGGAGTTCTACCGGGCACACCCGAAGGGCGACCGGCTGCCCAAGCACGGCGGGGAGTTCGTCTTCGGCGACCCCGCCACCTGGGGCCAGAAGTAGGCCGTCACCGACACCCGGCACCACGGCACGGCAGCCGCCCAGGCGTGGGACAGGCTGCACCCCAGGCTGACCCAGTGGGCCGCATGGCTCACCGCGCCACGACGTGGGACGAGTCCTCACCGGCAGCGAGGCATACCAACGACCGGCCCACCACAAGGTCGGCACCAAACCCCGGCGAACTGGTTAAAAAAACAAGGTAAGAGCCTGTTGCTGAGCCGGTCATGACATAGCGCGGTGCGTCAGGCTTCGGTGGCCTCGGTTGGCATCCCGCCGGAGCGATCAAGATGGTGAAGGAGCAGGGCGAGTGACTGCTGCGGGTCCTGTCCGGCGGTGTCGATGACGAGATGTTCCCGGTTCCACGGCTCGTAGTCGCGGTTGAGGACCTGCTGCCAGTCGGGCAGGGGCAGGTCGGGGATGTCGATCGATCGTGTGGTCACGCGCTCGCGGTGCTCGGCGGGGTCCGAGCAGATGACTTCCACTTCGACGACGGGGACAGCCACCCGGGTCCCCGCGCTCTGCCAGCTGTCGCGGGTGACCGCCATGGGGTTCACGGATTCCGCGATCACGGTCAGTCCTTGCCGGAGATGTTCCTCGGCCAGGGCGTATCCGATGACGTAGCCCGCCGGTCCGACGGGGTGCTGTGCCAGCCCCGAGCGGACGATGGCCTGTTCGATGGTGTCGATACGCAGGTGGACCGCGCCGATGCGCGCCGCAGCCAGCCGGGCCAGGGTGGTCTTGCCGGTGCCGGGGAGTCCGCCGATCACAATGAGCATGCCCCCATCCTGCCGGAGCCGGAAAGCCACGAAGCAGGCGGTGCCCTGGGAGCGCTGGTGCCGGACCGGGACGCTGGCCCGACCCGTCGCGGCCGAGCCTCTCCTCCTCGCGGGCGAACTGCCGGGCAACGAGGTCACGGTCGGCGTACGGGGAGACGGCGGCAGGGACCAGGCCCCGGAGTCCGGCCCCTGGCACTCGGCGAGATCCGGGCGGGTGTAGCGCTGCCGCGCCCACCGGGGAAACGGGCCCCTGTTACGTGGGCCGGACCGTGTGTACGCCCCCGGCCATCCGGGTGCACTTACCGTTGTTGCCCAGGCCCTCCCGGACCCAGATGTCGCGGACGCTGGAGGCATAGCTGAAGGACGTGTCCAGGGTGTGGCCGGCCCCCGCGGCGTACACCCACTCATCCCGGGTCCCACCGTCGGCATACGTAGCGTGGAACTACGCGCAGGCCCCCTTGCCCTCGCCCTTGGTGCCCCTACGGTGACGCCGATCTGGACCCTGCCGCTGCCCAGCGGTGCATCCCTCCCCGTGCGTGCAGGCCCCCGCGATGTCCCCGGCCGTGCCGGTGCTGCCCCAACTCCCGCAGCCCGCGGCGGAAGCGCTCTGTGCGGGACCCACGATGAACGCCCCGCACACCGGAGCGAGCGCGCCGATCGACGCCGACGCGGCCTTGAACATCAGTGCTGTCATGCCCCTTTTCTCCATCAGGAGAATGCTGCCCCGGGGTCGTGGCGGCGCAGGGCGGACCGCACCGCCCGGCTTTCTGACACACTCACCGGCCGCCCCACCCCCTGACCCGCACAGATACCGCCCCGCATCACGAAGCCACGGGACGCCGCACAGACCACCACCCACCGCGAATCAAATACACGACAACCACCACCTCCAGGACACACCCCACAGCAGCCTCAGCAGGACGGGACCGCCTGCGTGAGATTCACCGGATTGCCGTCAGGATCCGAGATGTGGGCGACACGTTGTCCCCACGGCATGTCGGTGGGGCCGCCGCGGACCGAGCCGCCCAGCGCCTCCACCCGCCCGAACGTCTCATCGACGTCGGCGACACCGATGCTGAGCAGGATCCGCGGCGCCGCAGGCGTACCCGGGTCCGCCTTGGCCACCAGCCCGAGGTCGGTGTCGCCGATGCGCAAGCCGAGGTAGAAGGCCGGGCCTTCCGCCGGCTCCCGGAAGATCTCCTCAGCGCCGAACAACTGCGTATAGAAGCCGAGCAGAACGTCCTGGTTCGCGGTCACGATCACGGGCTGGATGGTGGACATGGCACTCCTGTCGAGAACGGTCGTGTCGCTGGGTAGACCGTTCGGCGACGGCGAACTCATCGGACCCAGCACGCGGGCACCCGGACCGGCACCGGGCGCCCACGCACTGCATTCCCCTACCGCCCCGCGCCGCCGCCGGGCAGGACCGGGCGGCCCCCCAGCCAGACACGGGACGGGGACAGGGACGCGTCCAGCTCGACCAAGTCCGCCCGCAGGCCCGGGCGCAGGGCACCGCGGTCGGACAGGCCCAGCAGCCGGGCCGGGGTGGTGGACGACATGCGGAGCGCGTCCGCGAGCGGCAGACCCACCGTAGTGACCGAGCGACCGAACGCGCGGGACACGAAGAGCGTCGAACCCGCGAGAGTGTCCGTGCCGCACAGCCGGGCCGCGCCTCCCGACACCGTCACCTCACGGTCCGCGAAACGGTACGTCCCGTCGCCCATGCCCGCCGCCGGCATCGCGTCGCTGACCAGGAGCAGGCGGTCGGCGCCTGCCGTGCGGTGGGCCAGGCGCACCGTGTCGTCGGCCAGGTGGTGGCCGTCGACGATCAGCTCGCAGGACAGCCGGGGGTCCAGGAGCGCCGCCGCGACGGGGCCCGGTTCCCGGTGGTCCAGCGGGGGCATCGCGTTGAACAGGTGGGTCACCGAGCGGGCGCCCGCACCGGCCGCCCGCGCGAAGACCGCCGCGGACGCTTCGGTGTGGCCGAGGCTGATCACGAGACGATCGGCGTACTCCCTGATCAGCTCCAGCGCACCGGGCAGTTCCGGAGCCACCGTCATCGACACCGCGTGGCCCCCGGCCGCGGCCAGCAGTCGCTCGACCACCGCACGGTCCGGCGCCCGCAGCGCGTCCGGGCTCTGCGCGCCGCGGCGGCCCGGCGACAGGAACGGCCCCTCGAAATGGATGCCCACCACGTTGGGCGCGGATCCGTCGTCGATGACCGAGGCGACCGCGCGCGCCGCCGCCTCCATCGCGGGCAGGGCGAGGCTGGCCACCGACGCGAGCATCGACGTGGTGCCGCGGGCGAGGTGCCCGGCCGCGGCGATCCGCACGTCGTCGGCGTTGCCGGTGTAGACCGAACGGCCCGCCCCGCCGTGACAGTGCGGATCGACGAACCCCGGCACGACCAGCCGCCCCCGCAGATCCACCACCGGCTCCGGCACCGGGGGCGGACCGCCCTCGCCCATGGCATGGATCAGACCGCCGCGGACCAGCAGCCACCCCGGTGTCACAGCGCCGTCGGCCCGCACGAAGCGCCCGCCGGTCAGCACCTGCCCGCCGCCGGTCACCCGGCCGCCAGCAGCACGTCCACCGCTGCCCGCGCACACACCCCGGAGGCGCCGAACGTCCGCACCCAGCCGCGGAATCCGCCGAAGTCGTCGCCCGGCACGCCCATGTCGACCACGACGCACTCCGGCCACCGGGCCAGGACCTCGTCCAGGACCGGCCGCTGCCAGGGGAAGCGGTGCGGGCTGCGGACCAGCAGCACGACGTCGGCGTCCGGCCCGAACTCGTCCAGGTACAGGCCGATCTCGGCCCTGATCACTCCCTCCGCGTTGTACGTGTCACCGGCCACCGCCACCGACTCCACCTCAAGACCCGCCGCCCGCAACGGCTCCGCGATCCCCCACGACGCACCGCCCTGAGCGGGCGAATGCGTCGGGTCCAGCCGGACCACCATCACCTTCCGGCCGCGCAGCGCCGGGTCGCCGTGGACCTCGACCACCTCGCGCGCCAGCCGCGCGCCCACCGCGTCGTCGTGCACGGCGCCGGTCGCCCTGGGGCGCGTGCCGAGCTTGGCGATACGGGCGTTGGCCTCGCGCAGCCGCTCCTCCGGGAGCCTGCCGTCCTCGACCGCCGCGACCAGGGCCGCGGCTGCCGCGTCCACGTCGTCGCCGAACGCCCACGCGCCCAGGCACAGCGCGTCCGCGCCCGCCGCGATCGCCCGGACCGACGCCTCCGGCAGCCCCGCCACATCGCTGATGCCGCGCATCTCCAGCGCGTCGGTGATCACGACCCCGTCGTACCCGAGCTCACCGCGCAGCAGACCCGTCAGAACCGCCGGGCTGATCGTGGCGGGCACCGTGTCGAGCTGCGTCAGCAGCACGTGGGAGACCATGATGCTGTCGACGCCCGCCGCGATCGCCGCTCGGAACGGGTCCAGATAGTGGTCGACCAGCTCCTGGCGGGAGAGGTCGACGGTGGGCGTGCCCAGGTGGGCGTCGGTGGAGCTCAGCCCGTGGCCGGGGAAGTGCTTGGCGCACGCGCTCACCCCCGCCGCCTGGAGACCCTCCACCCACGCGGCGGCGTGCCGGGCCACCAGGGTCCGGTCCGCGCCGAAACAGCGGATGCCGTTCGGGCTCAGGGGATTGACCGCGGTGTCGACGGCGGGCGCCAGGTCCCAGTCGATGCCGGCCGCCACCAGCGACAGCCCGATCTGGTACGCCGCCTCACGCGTCGACTCCGGATCGTCCAGCCGCCCCAGCGCGTGATTGCCGGGCACCGACGTACCCCCGTACGACTCCAGCCGGTTGACGTCACCGCCCTCCTCGTCGACGGACAGCAGCACATGCTCACGCAGGCCGTGCAGGTCGGACGTCAACTGCCGGATCTGCTCGGCGGAGGCGATGTCCTTGCCGAACAGGACGAAGCCGCCGAGTCCCTCCTCGACACGGGCGCGGGCCCACCGGGGCACGGTCTTGCGCCCCAGCGCGGGGAACAGCACGCCATGGGCAAGGCGTGACAGCTCGGTCATGGAATCCTCACTCCTTCGATCGGTAAGCCCTACAGCGAAAGCCGGTCCGGTACGCGGCACGCGGGTCATCCCTTGACCGCGCCGCTGGTCATACCGCCGACAAGACGGCGCTGCACCAGCAGGAAGAAGACCAGGACCGGCAGCGAGAAAATGGTGGAGGCGGCGATCATCGCGCCGTAATCGACGCTCTCCGACGTCTTGAACGACACCAGCCACACCGGGAGCGTGTAATTGCCCTGCGATTTCATGATCACGTAGGCGAACAGATAGTCGTCCCACGCGTTGACGAACGCGAAGATGGAAGTGGCGACGATGCCCGGCATCAGCAGCGGCAGCAGCACCCGTACGTACATCTGGAACCGGCCGCACCCGTCGACCAGCGCCGCCTCCTCCAGTTCCACCGGGACCCCGTCCACGAAGCCGCGCAGCGTCCAGATCGTGAACGGCAGCACGAACGTCATGTACGTCAGCACCAGGCCGGGTACGTAATCCAGCGCGTTGATCGAGCGCAGCATCAGATACACCGGGATGACCAT
The DNA here is from genome assembly GCF_044749865.1 of Streptomyces sp. NPDC088910. Lineage (NCBI taxonomy): Bacteria > Bacillati > Actinomycetota > Actinomycetes > Kitasatosporales > Streptomycetaceae > Streptomyces > Streptomyces sp. NPDC088910. The sequence continues at coordinate 89,368 of NZ_JBIVIV010000019.1, read as the reverse complement.
GGCCGCCGCCGGAATCATCTGCACCAGAACGAGGATCGCCAGCAGCACCTTCCGCCCCGCGAACCGGAAACGGGCGATGGCGATCGCCGCGAACAGCGCGATGACCAGCGACAGCACCACCGACGACAGGGTCACCGTCAGCGAATTGCGCACGAACACCCAGAAGTGCGGTTTGGCCAGGGCGCGTTGGAAGTTGCCCAGGCTGATCGGCCAGGGAATGAACTGCGGCACCGCGCTGAGGATCTTCCCGCGCGGCTTCAGCGCGGTGGCCACCATCCAGTAGACGGGGAAGAGCATCACCGCGGAGATCACCACGGCGATCGTGTTGTTGACGCTGCGGCGGCGCCGCGCGGGGGTCATGCGCATACTCATGCCGTCTCTCCCTGGTCGTCTCCCTGCTTCGCCGTCCTGCGGACGTAGGCGACGGAGAACACGGCGAGGATCAGTACGGTCACCACCGCGATCGTCGCGCCGCTGCCGTAGTCGTTGCGGCTGAAGGCGGTGATGTACGCGTACACCCCGAGCGTCGTGGTCTGCCCGTCGGGCCCGCCCTGCGTCAGCACCCAGATCGGGGTGAACGAATTCACCGACCAGATGACCTCCAGCAGGGTCAGGATCGCCAGCACCGGCCGCAGCACCGGAATCGTGATGTGCCGGAATGTCTGTAGCGTCCCCGCACCGTCCAGGCGCGCCGCCTCGTACAGCGACTCGGATATCTGGCCGCGCGCCGCGAAGAGCGTCAGCGCGACGAACGGCAGGCCCTTCCAGACCGTGAGCAGGATGACGAGCCCGAGCGCCTGGTGGGGGTGGGAGAACCAGTCGTACGCGGTGAGGTCTCCGAAGACTCGCACCTTGGTGAGCAGCCAGTTCGCGACCCCGTACTGCGGCTGGTACATCCACTGCCACACCAGCGTCGCCGCGACCATCGGCATCGCCCACACCAGGACCAGCGACACGGTCGTGACCACGCGGGCCCACGCCGAGACGCCGGTCAGCAGATGCGCGATCAGGAATCCGAGCACCATCAGCAGTGCCACGCACACCACGGTGAAGACCACCGTGCGCAGCAGGACCGAGCGGAAGTCCGCGTCGGAGAACAGGTGGGTGAAATTGTCGACGCCCACGAAATCGGCGTGCCCGGTGAACAGCGACCGGGGGCCGAAATCCTGCGTGGACAGCACCAGCAGGCGGAGCAGGGGATACCCCTGGATCAACAGCAGCGCGACAGCCGCGGGGGCGATCATCGCCCACGGCAGCAGACGCCGCCGGGCGGCGCCGCCCCGGGCCTGCGGCCGGGGGCGGACACCGGTCGGAGCGCGCCGGGCGCTCCGCTTTTCGGTCATTGCCATCGGGTTCCCCGAGGTCCTAGTGGAGCGAGTTGAATGCGTCGGTGGCGTGCTTGTCGTAGTCGGCGGACGCCTTGGCGATATCGGCGCCGCCCGCGATCTTCGAGAAGAACTGCTCGTTGTACCGCTCGGTCTCCAGCGTCGCCTCGCCCGGACTGCCCGGCAGCGGCTGGCTGATCTCCGCCGCCTTCGACGCGACGGTCAACTGCTCGGGAACACCGGTCGGGGTGAAGTCCGGCGAGATCGGCAGCAGATTGAGGGTGAGCGCCATCTTCTGCTGGAACTGCTTGCCGGTGATGATCCGCAGCCAGTCCTGGGCGGCCTTCTTGTCGGGGCTGTTCGCCGCGATGCCGATGGTCGAGCCGGACACGATCACCGGCATGGTCTTGTCCGCGGTGTAGCCCGGCATCGCGAAGAAGCCGATGTCGTCCTTGAGCGCGGGGTTCTTCTCCAGGACCGCCGCGGGCTCCCACGCCTTGACGTAGACCATCGCGGCCTTGCCGTCGGCGAAGAGCTGGTCCTGGTCGGGGCTGTCGGTGTTGACGCCGACCGAGGACTTGGTGGAGCAGGTGTTCTGGAAGGTGCGCCACGCGGCGAGGCCCGCCTGGTTGGCCGGTGAGGACATCTCGGCCTTCCAGGTGCCGTCCTTCTGCGTGGCGATGGTGCCGCCCTTGCCGAACAGGAACGGCATGCCGTTGAACCAGTACTGGCCGGGCAGGTAGAAGCCGGAGAAATTCGCCGTCTTCTTGTTGGCCGCCGCCAGCTTCCCGCAGTTCTCCTGGAGCTCGGCGACCGTCGTCGGCGGCTGCTGGATGCCCGCGTCGGCGAAGAGCTTCTTGTTGTACATGACGACCTTCGTGCCGCCGTAGAGCGGTGTGGCGTAGAGCTTGCCGTCGTACTGGGACGGGCCGGATAGCCCCGCCAGCCACTTCGCCGAGTTCTCGAAGCCGGCCTTCTCGGCGGTGAGGTCGGCGAGGCCGCCGGAGTACGTCTGAAGCGGGGTCTGCGTATTGCCCATCTCCACGATGTCCGGCGGATTGCCGCTGGCCAGCGCCGTGGTGATCTTCGTGGCGATGCCGTCCCACTGCTGGATCTGGACGTCGACCTTCATGTCGGGGTGCTGCTTGGCGAACGCGGCGTTGACGTCCTTGATGAGCGCGTTGTCACCGGGGCCGCCGGTCATCATCCAGACCGTCAGCTTGCCGTCGGAAGCGGCGTCCGCGCCGCCGCTGCCGCCACAGGCCGTCAGCGCGAGCGCCATGACCGGGACCGACGTGACCGCGTACCGCCACCGTGCACGGTTCATCCTTCTCACCTTTCTGCTGCTGGGGTGGGCTGGTCGCCCTGCGTGGTGCTGGTTGTGGGGCACGCGCCGAGCCGTTCGAGCACCAGGTGCCGGTCGACGTCGATGCCCGCGATGTGCTCGGCGCTGATGCCGAGCGACGTGTAGTGCCGGTCGAGGGAGGACGCCATGGCGCCGAGGAGCCCCGCGGAGTCGCCCAGGTCGGAGTGCCTGACCGCGCTGCGCACCCCGACGGTCTCCGCGACCTGGTCGCTGATGGCCGTGAGCGCGTCGGCGCCGAACGACTCGGAGAATCCGCCGGTCAGCACCACGGTCTTCGGCTCGTAGGCGAGCGCGACGATCGACACGAGGTGGGCGAGCGAGGCGTGCACCTCGGCGAGGAGATCGGCGTACGTCACCGGGTCGGCGAACAGTTCCTGGGCGCCGCGGACCTGTACGCCGCGGGTGGCGGCGTACGCGACCAGGTCCGCGCCGGACAGCAGATCGCGCAGCCGCTCGGCGCGGCCGGGCAGCGGGAGCCGTCCGAACTCGCCCAGCAGCCCCTGCTCGCCGAGCAGGACTCGCCCGTCGATCGAGACCGCGGAGCCGAGGCCGGTGCCCATCGCCAGCAGGACCGCGGTCTCCCGGTCGGGGAGCGATCCGTACTGGAGCTCACCGAGCATGGCGACATTGGAGTCGTTACCGACAGTAAGCGGAACTCCGACGAAGTCGGAGACCGCGTCGATGAAAGCGGTGCCCTTGATCTGGCCGAGATTGTGCGACGCGAGGACGGTCGTGCCGTCGCCGCTGACCACACCGGGCAGGCCGATCGTGACCGCCCGCAAAGGCGCGTCCTCCCGGTACCGGGCGACCAGGCCGGTGACCCGGTCGGCGACCCACCGGGCCAGCTCCTCGTCGGTCGCGCCGCGCGGAGTCGCGTCCCGGCTCCTGATCACCGCGCGGCCCAGCGCGTCGGCGACCACGACCCGGCAGTTGGTGCCGCCGAGGTCGATTCCGCAGACCAGAGCCGAGTCGGCGTTGAACCCGACTGCGGTGGACTGTCTGCCGGGGCCTTCGCGCACCAGTCTTTCGCCCTCGTGGACGAGCCGGTCCTCCATCAGGTCGTCGACGATCCGGAACACGGTCGCCCGGCTCAGGCCGGTGGTCGCGATCAACTGCTGACGGTCCATCTGGGCACCCGAGAGCAGCGCCGCCAGGACCGCGCTGCGGTTGGACGCTCGGGGTAGCGAGGTAGTTGCCACAATTCCTCTCAGGCTGAGATTAATTCGATGCGCTTACTGTAGCGACCAATCGGCGAACAGATCCAGACATGCGGATCACATTCCGGTAAAGCACGAGTGGTCACGGATGGTGACGGCTCCGGGGTGCGGCGGAGCCGCTCGTGCCGCGGAGGCGTGCGGGGTGTGTGATGGGCCCGGGGCCGGAGCGCGCAGTTGTTCGGGGGAGTTGACGGCCGGGCGGGAGCGGGTCGGGGGGCGCGGGGCGTCTGACGCGTGGAGCCAACGCGGGCCTGGCGCACCGCAGGTCGGCGTCGCCATGTACGCACGCGCACCGGGGAGACGTCCGCGCCGCCCGCGTAAGGGGGTTAACCCCACCCCGAGTTGGAGGCTGGCCCCACAGACCGGCGGGGCGCGATCTCGATAGCTTCCGGTTGCGGGGATCGCGGAGGAGACGCGGCTCCCGGACCTCGCGCGGAACGGCGCACGCTCCTACTCGGGAAGATCTACATGAACAGCTTGGGACTTCTGCCCCGCTTGACCGCCACGCCCCGACGGCAGGCCGGGGCGCTGACCGCCTTGACCGGGGCGCTTCTGGTCGCCTTCTTCATCGCGCCGAACGCGCTCGCCCGCAGTTCGGTCAACACCGGGAACGTCGGCGACACGTTCCGCCGCGGGATGGTCGCCTACTGGGGCTCGGGCAGGGAGGGCTTTCCGGGCCAACTGGACGCGACGGTGAGCTTCTGGTTCCGCTTTCACGTGGTGAAAGCCGGTGTCTCGGCGCTGCTCCTCGCCACCGTCGTGGCGCTGGGCGTCGTCCTGTGGCGCCAGGCCAGGCAGCGGACCGGCGGGCGCGTGGGACGCCTGTCCGTCGTGGCGCCCGGGGCCGTCGTCACGCTCCTCGGGCTCTTCGCCCTGGTGGCGCTGGTGGCCAACGTGCAGGGCGCGACGGCGCCGTTCGCCTCGCTGCTTCCCATGCTGACCGGGGGCGGCACGGACCGCGCACTCGACGGAACCCTGACCGACGTACGCAGGCAACTCGCCGACTATCCCGCCGGTCAGCACTCCCCCGCGCTCACCGTCATGGTCAACGACTTCGCCGTCTACCACGCCGTCCTGGCCGCCATGGCCGCGCTCGTCGCGCTCGCGGCGGCGGTCGGATGCGTCCTGCTGTGGAGGCGGTCCAGGGCGGCGGCCGACGCCCGGTCGAAGCGCACGATGACGTTCGGCGTCGCCGCCGGCGCGGCGATGACGCTCATCGTGCTCGTCATCGCCTTCGCGAACGCCAGCAGCGCCGCGCACTCGCCGCAGGCGCTGGCCGACTTCTTCGCCGGCGGGTGGTGACCCGTCCGGGGCGACCGCCGCTGAGGTCGGCCGCCCCGGACACGCGTGTCACTTGCTGGTGAGTTCACCGGTGAGATTGCCGTGCATCTGGGCGCTGGCCCGGTTGAGGCCGACGATCTCCACGCTCTTGCCACGGGCGGCGTACTTGGCGGTGACCGTGTCCAGGGCCGCGACGGAGGAGGCGTCCCAGATGTGCGCGTCGGTCAGGTCGATGACGACGGTACGGGGGTCGGCGGCGTAGTCGAAGCGGGTCACCAGGTCGTTGGCGGAGGCGAAGAAGAGCTCGCCGGTCACGGCGTAGACGACGCTGTCGCCATCCGGGTCGGTGACGGCGGTGACCTCGGTGAAGCGGGCGACGCGGCGGGCGAAGATCACCATGGCGGTGATCGTGCCGACGACGACGCCGATGGACAGATTGCTGGTCGCGACGACGACCGCGACGGTCACGGCCATCACCACGGTCTCCCCGGCCGGCATCCGTTTGAGGGTGGCGGGCTTGATCGAGTGCCAGTCGAACGTGCCGACCGAGACCAGGACCATGACGGCCACGAGGGCGGCCATGGGGATGTGGGAGACGACCGGGCCGAGCACGATGCACAAGATGAGCAGGAAGAACCCGGCCAGGAAGGTGGACAGGCGGGTCCGCGCGCCGTTCTTGACGTTGATCATCGTCTGGCCGATCATCGCGCAGCCGCCCATGCCGCCGAAGAAGCCGGTGACGATGTTGGCGACGCCCTGCCCGATGGACTCACGGGTCTTGTTGGAGTGGGTGTCGGTCATCTCGTCCACGAGCTTGGCGGTCATCAGCGACTCCATCAGCCCCACCAGCGCCATCGCCAGCGCGTAGGGGGCGATGACGGTCAGGGTGTGGACGGTGAAGGGCACGTCCGGCAGTCCTGGCACCGGCAGCGAGGAGGGCAGTTTGCCCTTGTCCCCGACGGTGGGCACCGCGATACCGGCGGCGACGGTGACCACGGTGAGGATCACGATCGAGACCAGCGGCGCGGGCACCGCCCTGGTCAGCCGGGGGAAGAAGACCATCATCGCCAGACCGGCCGCGACCAGCGGATAGACCTGCCAGGGCACGTCGTGGAGGTTGGGGATCTGCGCGGCGAACAGCAGGATGCCGAGCGCGTTGACGAAGCCGACCATCACCGCGCGCGGCACGAACCGCATGAGCGTGGCCACGCCGAGCGCACCCAGCGCGATCTGGATGATCCCGGCGAGGATCACCGTGGCGATGAGGTAGCCGAGCCCGTGCTGGCGGGCCACGGGAGCGACGACGAGCGCGACCGCGCCGGTGGAGGCGGAGATCATCGCGGGCCGGCCGCCGACGAACGCGATGACCATCGCCATCGTGCAGGCGGCGAACAGGCCGACCTTGGGGTCGACGCCCGCAATGACGGAGAACGAGATCGCCTCCGGGATCAGCGCGAGTCCGACGACCAGACCGGCCAGGACCTCGACGCGGAAGACCTTCGGGGACAGCCACGGGGGCGGGGGCAGAGCGCGCAGGCGCGCGGACGGGAACGGGAAGGAGGTCGGCAACACCGGGGTGACCTGTCGTGCTCGGGCGCGGCCGGTCGGGGCAGCGCGGTCGTGGGGCGCAGGGCCGGGACGGCGGTGCGCGGATCGCCCGTCGGCGCGGGCGGACGTCCGGGAGCGCGGCCGAGCCGCACGGCAGTTGGCGGAGGCGACTCAGTACGCTGGTGATGTCACGGCGGGCAGCAGGCGGCGTACGGCTGTGGCATGCGCACGCTTCGTCTCTCCTGCTCGCGAAATGAGCGGGGGCGTCGTCGGCCCCGACACGGCGGTGGGCGGACACGACGGAGCCGCGCACCGTTGGGGAACGACGCACGTCGTCCTCAACAGCAGCGACTCTACCCTAACGTTAGGGTAGAGATGGGTTCAGGGCCGCACGGGACGCGGCGGTTCACCACCGGGGCGGCGTCCCGCGACGAGAAGGGGCCGAGAAGACGGTCGTGGGCAGCACACACATGCAGATCGGCGAGGTCGCCGAACGAACCGAGCTGTCCCTGCGGACGATCCGGCACTACGAGGAGGCCGGACTGGTCACCCCCTCCGCCCGGTCCCAGGGCGGTTTCCGGCTCTACACCGAGACCGACGTCGCCCGCCTCATGGTCATCCGCCGGATGAAGCCGCTCGGCTTCACCCTGGAGGAAATGCGCGACCTCCTCGACGCCACGGACCGGCTCGACGCGGCGGACCTCGCTCCGGGCGCCGAGCGCGACGCGCTCCTGGAGCGCGTCAGGGCCTACGAGCAGGCCGCCGTCCAGAAGATCCACGATCTGCGCGTCCAGTTGGCGCGCGCCGAGGACTTCGCCGCGACCCTCCGCGTACGCCTGGACCGCGCCCCCCGGCCCTGACCTCCCGTCACCGCCCGTCCGGACCCGGAGCGGTGCCCGCCGTGAGCGGCCCTCAGGAGGGCGCTCGCCGACCTCTGTCCCGCCGTTCGCGCGTCTTCTCGCCGGCGCCCGGGCCACGACGTGAGACCACCGAGTAGTACGTTTGTACTTGTACATCCGTACTACTCGGGAGGGCGTCCGGCGTGCCGTACGTATTGCTCGGTCTGGCCATCGTGGCGGAGGTGCTGGGCACCAGCCTGCTCAAGAGCACCGAGGGGTTCACCCGGCTGTGGCCGACGGTGGTGTGCCTGGTCGCGTACGCGGGCGCGTTCGTCGCCCTGGCGGTGGCCGTGCAGAAGGGGTTGCAGGTCAGTGTGGGGTACGCCGTGTGGTCGGGGCTGGGGACGACGCTGATCGTCATCATCGGGGCGCTCTTCCTGGGCGAGCCGGTCACGGCGGTGAAGGTCCTCGGGGTGGCCCTGGTGGTCGCCGGGGTCGCGGTGCTGAACCTCAGCGGTGCGCATTGACCGGGCGGCGCGATCCCGAGGGGCGTCGGCGGCGGATCACCGAGGCCGCGTGCCAGGTCATCGCCGAGTCCGGGGTGGACGCCGTCACGCACCGCCTCGTCGCCGCGCGCGCCGGGGTGCCGCTCGGCGCGACCACGTACTACTTCGCGAGCCTGGACGACCTCACCGCCGCCGCGCTCCGCTACGCCGCCGACCTCTCGGCGGAGGAGCTGCGCGCCTGGGAGACGGCTCTCCACGACAGCGCCGACGTTCCGGCCGCGCTGGCCGAGCTGACCGCCGCCTATCTCGCCGACCGTCCCCGCGCCCTGACCGAGATGCAGCTCTACCTCGCCGCCGCCTACCGCCCCGAACTCCGCCCCGCCGCACGTGTCTGGGCCGACGGCCTCACCGACATCCTCACCGCGTACGCCAGCCCGCGAGCCGCGCGAGCGGCCGTCACGTACCTCGACGGCGCTCTCCTCCACGCCCTCACCCGCGACGAGCCCCTGAGCGCGGCTTCGCTGTCGGCGACCCTCGCCGCCCTGCTCGGCTAAGGGGGAAGAAGTCAGGCTTCGGTGTGGCCGGACCACCAGCCGAGGACGTGGCCGATGTGGCGGACCATGAGGTCTTCGCACGCGTCGGCGGAGCCCGCTTCGAGGAGGTCGAGCATCTCCAGGTGCTCGCGGGCGGATGCCTGGAGTTCTTCGGTGGCGACCAGGTCGGCGAGGCCGGTGAGGCGGGTCTGGGCGCGGAGGTCGGCGACGATGTCGTGCAGGCGCGTGTTGCCGACGAGCTTGAGCAGGGTGAGGTGGAAGGTCGTGTCGGCCTGGAGGTAGCGGGCGAGGTCGCCGTCACGGGCGCCGCGCACGATCTCCTCGGCGAGGCCGCGCAGATGGGCCAGGTCGGTGGGGGTGAGCCGGCCCGACAGGCGGCGGACCGCCGGGGCTTCGAGCAGTTGGCGGACGTCGACGATCGCGCGCAGATCGTCCTCGCTCACGGCGGTGACGCGGAAGCCCTTGTTGCGCAGGATCTCGACCATGCCGCGCTTGGCGAGGTTGAGCATGGCCTCGCGGACCGGGGTGGCCGAGACGCCGAAGCGGGCGGCGAGGGTCGGCGCGGAGAACACCTCGCCCGCGGGCATCTGACCGGAGACGATGGCCGCGGCGATCGCCTCCTCGACCCGCTCGCGCAGGCTGGTCGAGGGGGTGAGCAGCCCCAGAGATGTGCTGTCCTCAATCGCCATGATCGTCCCCATCACCAGTCGACAGCCATTCCCTGTCAGTGCAATGGCACATCTTACCGATCGGTCAGGTCCCGCACGCGGCGTGTGTCGGGACGACCGTGTCGAATGCGGCGGCCGGAACGCCCCGGCCGTCGGGGCGTGGCCCGCGCACGGTGAGTCCGTCCAATCCGGCCGCTGCCGCGTCCTCGGCGAACCGGCGGTAGGTGTCCCGGTCGTGGAACGGACGGGTCGCGTCGAGTGCCACCTGGGCGGTGCGCCGGATCTGATTGCCCGGCGCCATGGCGGCGATCGACGTGTCCGGATTCCGGTTCCGCCCGGTGAACGCCGCCAGCCGCTGTCAGGCGGAGCGGTGTCCCCAGTTCTGCGACGCACCCGCCGCCGCGCGCCGCTGGGGAACCCGCCAGGGGTTGTCGTCGCGCAACGGCGCAGGCAGCAGCTCCGGCGGGCAGTCCTGGAAGACCACTGGGCGCAGGAAGCGCTGGATCGCGGCCGTGCCGACGGACGTCGTCGCCGGGGCGGTGGTGGCGGGAAATGGCCCCCCGTGCTGCATCGCGGGGGTCACCGCGACGCCGGTCGGCCAGCCGTCGAACAGCAGGCGGCCCACCCGTTCCCTCAGCACCGCGACAAGGCCGCGCAGCCACGCGTCGCTCTCCCCAGCGGCGCGGTGCACCGTGGCGGTGAGCGCGCCGGGGAACAACTCCCCGACCGCCGCCACCAGGAGGTCGAGGCGGTCGGGGTCGTAGCGCACGACGACCGACAGGGGGCCGAACGCCTCGTCGAGCAGTGTGGCGCGGTGCTTCAGTAGATCGCCGAGTCCGACCTCGACCAGGGTCGGTGCGGCCAGGCTCCGGCCGGATGGCTCGGTCTCCACCGATCCCTCGGCCAGTACGGACACGCCCGGGGTCGCGAGCACGGCGGCGCGGCGCGCGGCGTAGGCGGCGGCTATGCCCTCGTGCAGCAGCGGGTGGCCGGGCACCGCGCCCGCCGCCGAGCCGAGCGTGTCGGCGAGGCCGTGGCCGTCCGGAAGGAAGAGGAAGCCGGGTTTGGTGCAGAGCTGTCCCGCCGAGCCGGACACGCTGGCCACGAAGCCGGTCGCGAGGGTGTCGGCCCGCTCGGCCAGCGCGCCTGGTGTCACGACGACCGGGTTCACGCTGCCCAGTTCGCCGTAGAAGGGGATCGGGCGCTCACGTCCGGCGGCGATCGCGGCGAGCAGTCGGCCGACCTTGTAGGAGCCGGTGAACGCCGCCGCGGCGATCCGGTCGTCGTCGCGCAGCAGCCGCACGGCGGCGTCCTGGTCGTGGACCACGTCGAAGGTCTCCGCGGGCAGGCCGGCCGTGGCCACCGCGGCCCGCACCTTCTCGGCGGTCAGCGCCGACAGCCGCGGGTGGCCGGGGTGCGCCTTCAGGATCACCGGACAGCCGGCCGCCAGCGCGGAAGCCGTGTCGCCTCCGGCGACGGAGAACGCGAAGGGGAAGTTGCTCGCGGCGAACACCAGCACCGGCCCCACCGGCAGATTGAACCGCCGCAGGTCGGGACGGGGGCCCAGGACGAAGTCCGGGTCGGCCGCGTCGAGCCGCACGTCGAGGAACTCCCCCTCGGCGCACACGTCGGCGAACATCCGCAGTTGTACGACCGTGCGCTTCAGCTCTCCGGTCAGGCGTGCCTCGGCCAGTCCGGTCTCCGCCATGGCGAGCGGGATCAGCTCGTCGGCCGCGGACGACAGCGCGTCCGCGATCGCGTTGAGCAGCGCCGCGCGCTCGGCCGGGGAGGTCTCGGTCAGATCCATGCCGCCTCCTCGGACGGCGTGAGAGCCGCCGGACACGGGCCGGCTGCCGGGCGCAGCCGTCGTCGCGCCCGCATGTCAGGCCGCTTCCGCGGACAGCGCCTCGATGCCGGAGATCGCGCGGTCCATCGCGGCGCGCACCTGCTTCTCGTGGTCAGGGGTGAGCGGTCCGCGCGGCGGGCGGCACGGGCCGCCGTATCGGCCGACCATGTCCATTCCCACCTTGATGGCCTGCACGAATTCCGTCCGCGAATCCCAGCGGAAGACGGTGACCAGTTGCTTGTAGAGCTCCCGGGCCTGGTCGTACCGCCCGGCGACCATGTGCTCGTAGATCGCGACGGACTCGGCGGGGAAGGTGTTGGGGAAGCCCGCGAACCAGCCGACGGCGCCGTCGAGCATCAGCTCCAGGAGGACGTCGTCGGCGCCCGCGATGATGTCGATGTCGCAGAGTTCGCTGATCTCGAAGGCCCGCCGGACGTCGCCGCTGAACTCCTTGACCGCGACCACCCCGTCGATCTCGGCGAGTTCCGCGATCAGGGGCGGCACGAGGTCGACCTTGGTGTCGACCGGGTTGTTGTAGATCATCGTCGGCAGGCCGACCCCGGCGATGTGCCGGTAGTGCTCGACCACCTGCTCGTCGCTGGCCCGGTAGAGGGTGGGCGGCAGGGCGAGTACGGCGTCCGCGCCGTCTGCCTTGGCCAGTTCGGCCCAGTGCTCGGCCTGGTGCCAGCCCGCGCCGTGCACACCGGCCAGTACCAGTCCGCGCCCGCCGACGGCCTCGACGGCCACCTGCACCACGCGGCGGCGCTCCTCGTCGGTGAGCGACGAGTACTCGCCGAGCGAGCCGTTCGGCCCGACGCCGCGGCAGCCGTTGCTGATCAGCCAGTCGCAGTGCTCCGCGTATCGCTCGTAGTCGACGGCGAGCCCTGCGGGGGCGGAGCTGTCCGGCTTGTAGGGCAGCGCCGTCGCGACGATGACGCCGCCGAGGTCGAAGTGCTCACTTGTCATGGTCTGCCTTTCATCGGTGGGGTGTTCTGAGGTCGGTCGGCGGGAAGGGGGGTGGTGGTCGATGGGGCCGCCGCCGGCTGGACCGTGGCGATGTCGCCGAGCCGGACCGGTACGACGATCGGGCGCTGGGCCATACGTCCCTGGTCCAGCGGCGCGGTCGGCAGAAGGTCCTCGACGTTCCGGCCGCAGGTGCGGCCCTGGCACATGCCAAGACCCGCGCGGGAGCTGAGCTTGAGGGAACGCAGCCCGCAGCTCCCGGTGGCGGTGGCCGCGGCGCGCAACCGCTCCGCGGTCACGTCCTCGCAGCGGCACACGACGGTGCTGTCGTCGACCCATGACCGCCAGCCGGGCCGGATGCCGTGTGCGCGGTGCATGCGGTCGGCGAAGGCGCGGTGGCGGGTCACCTCAGCGGTGCCACCGGCCCGGCCCGCAGCGGGCCGACCGGCCGCAGCCCGACCGGCCGCGGCTCGTCCCGCCGCCTCGCCCTCGGCGAGGGCCAGATCCGCGCCGCCGATACCGGTGATCTCACCGGCCGCGTAGACACCGGGTACGGAGGTCCGCTGTTCGTCGTCCACGCGCACGCTTCCGTCGACGGTGAGCGCGCAGCCCGCCGAGATGGCGATCTCGGTGCGCGGGACGAACCCGTGGCCGACGCACACCGCGTCGACCTCGATACGCCGCTCGGTGCCCTCGCGCGGTGTCCAGTCGTCGGTGATCCGGGCGACGGTGACGGCTGTCACCCGGTCGTCGCCGTGCGCGGCCACGACGGCCGCGCCGGTGCGGTACGGGACGCGCCGTACGGCCAACGCGCCGACGTATCCGCCGAGTTCGGTGGACTTGGACAGCACGTCCTTCGGCCGCATCTCGTACGGGCGGGGCAGCCAGCCGCGGGCGATCCGCCGCCAACTGCTCGCCTCGACGACGCCGACCACGCTCGCGCCCACGTGGAGGAGGCCGGTGGCCACGGGAAGCAGGAACGGGCCGGTGCCCGCGACCAGGACCCGCCTGCCCACGGCGACGCCGTCGCCCTTGGCCATCGCCTGCGCGGCGCCCGCCGTGTATACGCCCGGCAGGTCCCAGCCCGGGAACGGCAGCGTGCGCTCGTGTGCTCCGGTGGCGATCACCAGGGCGCGGGGTTCGAAGACCCGGCGGCGCCGGTCAGCGCCGTCGGCCGGGCCGACCAGCGTGTGGACGACCGGCGGCCCCGCGTCTCGGCGGTCCACCGCCCAGACCTGGGCGCCGGTGACGATCTCGCAGTCGGCGTCCCGCGTCAGCGCGGCGCGCAGCGCGGTGAACCGGGACCACTTGTGCTGCGGCGCGTGGCTGTCCGGGCCGGAAGTCCCGGCCGCCGCGTGGCTGTCCTCGTCGGGATACCCAGCCACCGCGTGGCCTTCCGGGGCGGAATTCCCGGTCGCCGCGTGTCGCCAGAACTGGCCGCCCAGGACGGCCGACGCGTCGAGCAGGACGACCCGCGCCCCGCTGAGCCGGGCCGCCCGAGCCGCGGCGAGCCCTGCCGGTCCCGCTCCGATCACCAGCACGTCAACGCTCGACATCGCTCGCCCCCGTCTCGACGATGTCGCCGTCGGCCACCAGCCGTTGGCAGGCCCGCACGTCACCGAGGCCGTTCACCGTCACCAGGCAGTCGAAGCAGACGCCGATGCCGCAGAACAGGCCGCGGGGCCGACCGGTGCCGGCGGTGGTGCGCCAGGAGACCCGGCCCCGCGTCATCAGCAGTCCCGCGATGGTCTGTCCCTGCGGGGCGGACAGCCGTTCGCCGTCCAGCGTCACGGAGATCTTCATCCGGTGGTCTCCTCCTTCAGTCCCAGCGACGGTCGGGTCACGGCGTACGGGGCGGCCGGGATCTCGGGCTCCGCGCCGGTCATCAGCGCGCCGATCAGTTCCGCTGTGCCGGGCGCGAGCCCGATGCCCGCGCCCTCGTGTCCGGTCGCGTGCCACAGGCCGGGCAGCCGGGGGTCGGGCCCGATGACCGGGAGGTGGTCGGGTACGAACGGCCGGAAGCCGCCGTACGCGCGCATGACCGGAACGTCGGCCAGAAAGGGGAAGAGCAGCATGGCTTTGGCGGCGAGTTCGCCGACCACCGCGGCCTCGATCCGCTCGTCGAATCCCCGGCGCTCGCGCGAGGAGCCGATGAGTACGGTCCCGGCCGCCGTCGACTCGACGACGCTGGACGTCTGGAGGGCCGCGTCCCCCGACTCGACGGCTCCGACATAATCCGCGTCGTACACCTTGTGCCGGACGCGGTGCGACATGCGCGCGGTGACCAGGACGGTCCCGCGTCGGGGCAGCACCGGGAGGCGGACGCCGGGGCCGGCCGCGACCTCGGCGGACCAGGGTCCGGCGGCCACGACCGTGTGCTCGGCGGCGAAGCGCCCGGCCGTGGTCTCCACACCGACGAGCCGTCCGCGGTCCACGACGCCGCCGAGAACGGTGACGCCCTGTCGTACCCGTGCGCCGTGCCGACGAGCAGAGGCGAGCAGCGCCTCCGTCGCGACGGCCGGTTGGACCTGGGCGTCGCCGGGATAGAAGACGGCCGCTTCGACGCGCGGCGTCAGGTCGGGTTCCAGCTCGGCGGCCTCAGCCGCCGTCACCGCACGGGCGTCCACGCCCGCCTTCCGCTGGGTGGACGCGAATGCCAGGAGCGCGTCCGCCCCCGCCCCCGTCGTCGCGACCACCAGGCCGCCCTTCGCCTCGAACTCGAGGTCCGGGAAGCCGGGCCCCAGCTCCTCCCCCAGTTCGGCGGCGAATTCGGTCCACAGGCGGCCGGACAGCACCGCGAGGTCGAGTTCGGCGCCGGGGCCCTTGTCGGAGACCAGGATGTTGCCCTCCCCGCTGGACGACGTCCCTCCGGCGGACGCGCCGCGGTCCAGGACGGTCACCCGGAATCCGCCCATGGCCAACTTCCTGGCCACGGCGGCCCCGATGATCCCGGCCCCCACGATGACGACGTCCGCACTCCGCATTTCAGTAGCATGTCACATGTCACGCGTCATTGATAGACGTGGCTCAGGGCGATACGCGCAGGCCACCGGGCGCGCGGCCCGACGCAGGGATGACGGAGAACGCCAGGGCGGCCAGCAGCGCCGTGATCGCGGCGAGGGTCAGCGAGCAGGAGAGGGACCGGCTCGCCAGGGGTCCGGCGGTGGCCGCCCCCAGGGCGAAGGCGGTGATCTTCAGACTGGCGCCCGTGGTGAAGATCTGGCCTCGCAGGTGCGCGGGGGCCTCGCGGTGGCGGACGGCGAACAGGGCGGCGAGTTGGGGGCCTTCGCCGATTCCCGCCAGGAGGAAGGCCGCGACGAGCGCGGCCGGGTGGCCCCCTACGGCCAGGGCCCAGGCGGCGGACTGGACGAGGGCCCCGGCCCAGATGATCGCGTCGGGGGCCGCCGCACGGGGAAAGCGGGCGAGCGCGGTGGTGGCCAGCAGGGCGGAGACCGCCGCGCAGGACAGCAGGAGGGCGCCGCGGCCGGCGCCGCCCAGGACCCGCTCGCCCAGGAGCGGGAGGCAGGCGGTCACCATGCCTTGGGCGACGCAGGAGATCACCGAGGTGAGGGTCGCCCGGGCCAGCGCGGGTCGGCCGAGGATGACCCGGGTTCCGGCGGCGAGGTCGTGGAGCACCGACGTGGCCCGGACACCACGCGCCGGACCCGGGCGGCCGGGCAGTGTACACGCGGCGGGCAGCGCCAGGGCGATGAGCGTGAGGGAGACGACCACGGCTGTCGAGGCGCCGAGCGCCACCGCCACACCGCCCGCGAGAGCCGGACCGGCCAGGCTCGCGGCGCTGAAGGTCATCGCGTCGAGGGCGTTCGCGCGGGGCAGGCGGTCGCCCGTTGCCACGCGCGGGAGTTGGGCCGTCCATCCGCCGGACAGGGCAGGTCCCAGCAGTCCGGTCGCCACGGCGATCACGATGGTGACGGGGAACGGCAGGCGGGCGAGCCCCGCGAGGATCACGCCGAGCCCGGTCGCGTAGAGGGCGAGGGCCCAGGCGAGCAGGCGTCCCGGTCGTACGGCTCGGTCGAGGAATGCGCCGAGCAGCGGCCCGCCGACCGCGGCGGAGACCGTGATGCCCGCGAGCAGCGAGGACGCGGCGGTGGTCGAACCGGCGAGGGCGAAGCCCGCCAGCATCAGGGCCGGTCCCGACATCTCGTCGCCGGTACGGGCGGCGACCGCTCCGGTGAGATAGCGACGGAGCGTGTAACGGTTACTCATCTCCAGGACGTTACGCACGTAACTCAAATGTCGGCAAGATGCGTTACATTCGACAGATGTCCTCCCACAGCAACGACTGGTCCACCCGGCACTCGGTGCTGGCCACCGCGCGGCGGACGGCCGCCCTGCTCAACGTCCTCGCCGACGAGCGCCCCGACCCGGCCGGGGTCGCCGACACGCTCCGCGCGTACGGCGAGGCGGAGCCGATCGACCTGACCACCGGCGACGTCGCGGCCATGCGCGCGGCCGCCGCCCTGCTGCGACCCGCCTTCGCCGCCGAGGACGCCGACGCCGCCGCGGCCGTCCTCAACCGCCTGCTCAAGGACCACACCGGACCGCTGCGCCTGTCCTCGCACGGCGGCGGCACGCCGTGGCATCCGCACCTCGACCACGACGACGAAGCCCCCTGGGACGAATGGCTCCTCGCGTCGTCGTGCATGGCCCTGACCGTTCTCGTCTGGGACCGCCAGCGCCCGCCCGGCGGGACCTGTGCCTCCCCCAGTTGCCGGAACGTCTTCCTCGCGCAGGGCAGCGGTCCCGAACGCCGCTACTGCTCCCGCCGATGCGCGACCCGCGAACGCGTCGCGGCCCATCGGCGCGCGCACGCCACCGGACAGTCGGGCGAGGTCACGTAGCGCGTCGCGGGCGCCGACCGGCGGACCGTCCGCGCGCTCCGGGGCGCGAGGACCGGCCCCGGACGGGCGGCGAACACCAACAGCCCGTGTCGGCAACGCGGTTGGCTAGAGTCGGCGCATGAGCGCTTCCTCACCCGCCGACCTGGTCCGCGCGTTCCACCGCGCCTTCGGACTCGACGTCCGCGATACGCCGACGGAGGTGTCGCCCGCTCTCGCCGCGCATCGCGGGGAGTTGCTCGCCGAGGAGGCGACGGAGGTCGCCGAGGTCTCGGTGACCGGTCCGCTGGACCGTCTGGCGCACGAACTGGCCGACGTCGTCTACATCGCGTACGGCACGGCCCTGGTGCACGGGATCGACCTCGACGCGGTCATCGCCGAGATCCACCGGTCCAACATGACCAAGCTGGGCCCCGACGGACAGGTCTCGCGCAGGGCCGACGGCAAGGTGCTCAAGGGGGAGCACTACGAAGCTCCGGACGTGTCAGCGGTGCTGCGCCGCCAGGGCTGGGCGCCCGGCGGCGCGAGTTGAGGACTCCGGCATAATCGCCGTCCATGGACGCCGACAGCGCGAGGCCGCACGCGGGACGCATGCTCGACTTCTATCTCGGCGGCACCCTGCACACCGCCGCCGACCGCGCCGCCGCGCGGCGAATGCTGGAGGTCAATCCGCATCTGATCACCAGCGCGCGCGTGAACCGGCGGTTCATCGACCGGTCGGTGCGGTATCTGGTCGGCTCCCGCGGGATCACGCAGTTCCTCGACCTGGGGTCGGGCATCCCGACCCGTACGCCCGAATACCCGAATCTGCACGAGAGCGCGCAGGCCGTCGACCCCGCCTGCCGTGTCGTGTACGTCGACAACGACCCGGCCGTCCGCGCGTACGCGGCCGAGCTGCTGACCAGCACACCGCGGGGCCGGGCGGTGTACGTGGAGGCCGATGTCACCGACGGCGCGGCGCTGTACGAGCGTCCGGAGATCACCGGCGTCCTCGATCTCACTCGGCCCGTCGCGCTCGGCATGAACGCGCTGCTCCACTTCTTCGCGGACGACGCCCAGGCGCACGGGCTGGTCGAAGCCTTCACCGGGCCGTTGGCGGCGGGCTCGCATCTCACCCTCACGCACATCACGCGCGACTGGGCGCCGGAGGTCATGGACGCCCTCGTCCGGCTGTACCGCGAGGACGTCACGGACGGCGGCGCCCGCTCGCGCGCCGAGATCGAAGCGCTCGTCGGCGGACTCGACGTTGTCTCCCCCGGTGTCGTCAATCCTGCCGACTGGCGCCCCGGCCCCGGCGACGCCCCCGTACCGGCCGAGCAGGTCAACCTCTACGCGCTACTCGCCCGGGTCACTTAGCCCCTGGACCTCGGCGTACGAGGGGGCGGTGAGATCCGTCGGCCGCCCGTCCCGAATGGCCGTCGCGGCGGAGACCGCCGAGGCCAGGGCTCCTCGGTAGAGGAGGGAGCCGAGGCTGACCCTGCGTACGCCCATCGCGGCCAGTTCGGCGAGGGGCGGTCCGCTCGGCGCGTACAGGATGTTCAGCGGTACGACGAGGGACGACGTCAGGGCGGTGATCTCGTCCGGGTCCGACAGTCCGGGGACGAACACCCCGTCCGCACCGGCCTGTTCGTAGACCGCGAGGCGGGACGAGGTCGTGTCCTGCTCGCGGCCGAGCCAGTGGGTGTCGGTGCGTGCGTTCACGAACAGCGCCGGTACGACGGATTTGACGGCGGCGATCTTCGCGGCGTGCAGGGCGACGAGGGCGAGCGTGCCGTCGGCGCGGCCGTCCTCGAGATTGATCCCGGCCGCGCCCGCCGCGTACAACCGCTCGGCCAGTGCGACGACTTCGGCCACGTCGTCGCTGAAGCCGCCCTCGGCGTCGACGGTGAACAGGAAGGAGCCGCGGCCGAGTCGGCGGGCCAGGGCCACGGTCGCGTCCGCGGTGGCGGCGGCGCCGTCCGGCAGGCCGAGGGCCGCGGCCACGCCCAGGCTGGTGGTGCCGATGGCGGGAAAGCCGCCCGCCGCCAGGGCGGCGGCGCTGGCGTAGTCCCAGGCATTGGGCAGCAGCAGCGGGGCGGCCTGGTGGTGCAGGCGGGCGAAGGGGGTGAGCGGGCGCCGGAGCAGCCCTTCTGCCAGGGCGAGCGCGTGGGCGCGGCCGGGGCAGACGCGGGGCGGGGCGCCGAAGGTGAGGGGTACCGGGTGGGTGCGGTTGGCGGTCGCGAGGTCGAGGAGCACGGTGTCGCCCGCGGCGATCTCGCGGCCCGCGATCCGGGTGGCCGCGACGGCGACGCGCCGCATGACCCGCACCGGCGTGGCTTCCCGCAGCACCCGCACTCGGGTCTCGCTGTCCGAACCTTCCGAGCCCTCGGCGGCTGCCGCGTCCCGTAGCGTCACGGGTTCCAGCCGCGCGAGTTCCGCCTCGACCAGAGCGCGCCGTCGGCGGTGCGTCCGCCCGGAGCTGAAGCGGGCGGCGGCGGACCGCAGCCACGCCACGCTCGCCCCGGCGGACCCGACGTCCCCGGCCGGCGGTTCCGGTACGAGCGCCGGATCGGCGAGCGCCGCCCGCACGTCCGCCCAGCGGTCGAACTCATGCGTCTGATGCCTCATGGCCCCGACGCTACGACCGGATCGTTTCGGCGCCGGCCGAAGCGTCCCCGCCGCGCCGCGGCACCCTCGGCGGCCCGACGCGGACGCCGGCACACCACACCCGGCGGGCGCCCTGTCAGGTGGGCGCCCGCCGGGGGGACTGAGGGGCCCGAAGGCCGTGGGCGGGGTGCGGAGTGCGGGTCGGGAAGCTACTCCTTGACCGCGCCCGAGTTCGCGCTGCGGACGAAGTGCCGTTGGAAGACGAAGAACAGCAGCGCGACCGGGATCGTCGACAGCAGAGCCGCGGTGAGCTTCAGCGGATACTGCGTACCCGCGCTGAGGCCGCCGGAGACCAGGTGGGCCAGGCCCGTGGTGAGGGTCTCGTACTGCGGGGACTGGGTGGCCACGAGGAAGTGGGTGAACTCGTTCCAGGAGCCCTGGAACGACAGGATGGTCAGCGTGATCAGCGCGGGCTTGGCCATCGGCAGGACGACCGACCAGAAGGTGCGGAAGACGCCCGCGCCGTCGATCCGCGCCGCTTCCTCCACTTCCTTGGGCACCGACACGAAGAACTGCCGCATGATGAACACCCCGGCCGCGTCGACCAGCAGCGGCACGATCATTCCGGCGTAGCTGTCGAACATCCCGAGCTGGTTGAGCACCAGGAACTTCGGGATGAGCAGGACCACGCCGGGCACGGACATGATCGTCAGCAGCCCGTTGAACAGCAGGTTGCGGCCCCGGAAGTCCAGCCGGGCCAGGGCGTATCCGGCGAGCGAGTCGAAGAAGACGCGTCCGGCGGTGATGAAGACCGTGACCACGATCGAATTGGCCAGCCAGCGGGTGAACGGCACCGCGTCGCCGGTGCCGCCGAGGCCGAACAGGCGCCGGTAGGAGTCCAGCGAGAACGGGTTCGGCAGCAGCGACAGGGGATGGGCCGCCGCGTCCGGGTCCGTCTTGAGCGAGGTCGCGATCTGGACGAAGAACGGCAGGGCGTACAGCAGTCCCATGCCGATCAGCAGCCCGTACACCACGATCCGCAGCACCGGGCTGCCGGACGACCGGCTGCCGGGACGGCCTTTCGCCGACCGGCCGGAGGAGCGTCGTTCCATCGTCCCGGCGCTCATGACGTCCTCCCTCGCACCAGCCGCGCCCGCAGTCGGCTGAATCGTGTGACCGCGTCGCGGTCGCGCAGCAGGACGCGCTGCACCAGCGTCATCACCAGGATGATCGCCAGCAGCAGGAAGGCGATGGCCGCCGCGCGCCCGTAGTCGGCGTCCTGGAATCCCGCCGTGTACGACAGGTAGGCGGGGGTGAGGGTCGTGTTGGCGGGTGCGCCCTGGCTCATGACGTACACCGCGTCGAAGACCTGCCAGGTGCCGATCAGTCCGAGGGTGACGACCAGGAAGAGCACCGGGCGCAGCGCGGGCAGCGTCACGTTGCGGAACGACTGCCAGCGGTTGGCGCCGTCGAGCAGCGCGGCCTCCTCCAGCTCCGCGGGTACGTCCTGGAGCGCGGCGAGGAAGATCAGCATGTACGTGCCAGAGCTGGTCCAGATCGCGAGGATGATGATGGTGCACATCGCGATGGAGGGTCCGGCCAGCCAGTCCCACCAGGACAGTCCGAGGAAGCCGTGCGCGGCGAGCGCGGGCACGGGCTTGTCCGGGTCGACGATGCCGAGGCCGCCGAGCACGGTCCACACCAGGCCGTGCGCGTCGGTGAACCACTTCGGTCCGGTGATGCCCACCCACTTCAGCAGCGCGTTGACCGCGCCGCTGCCCTGGAAGAGGAACAGGAACACCGTGGATATGGCGATCGAGCTGGTCACGGACGGGAAGTAGAAGACCGTGCGGAACAGGCTCTTGCCCTTGACGCGGCGGCTGTTGACCGCCACGGCCAGAGCCAGGGCCAGGGCCGTCTGGACGGGGACGACCAGCAGGACGTAGTACAGATTGTTGCGGATCGACGTCATGAAGAGCTGTCGGTCCTGACCCGGCCGGGTCAGCAGATCGGAGTAGTTGCGCACCCCGACGAAGTCGGCGGCGCCGCTGAAGGGGTTCGACTGCCCGTTCCAGTGCAGCAGGCTGACCCACAGCGCCATGCCGATGGGCAGGAGCAGGAAGAGGCCGAGCACGACCACCATCGGGCTGACGAACAGCCAGCCCCACAGGCCCTGATGCCCCTTGATCGCCCGGTCGCGGCGCCCGCCGCCGAAGCGGGGACCGCGGCGCGTACCGGCGCTCGCCGTCCCGCCGCCGCGGGCGCCCCGTGTGCCCGTGCCTCCCGGCGGGGCTCCCGGCCCCGCCGGTGCGGCGACGGCGCCGCTGCCGTGCTGGCTCATCTCTTTCTCCTCCTGCTCCTGCCCCCGCGGTGCTGCCCGGCCGGTACGGTCAGTTGTCGCTCTTGAGTACCTGGTCGCCGTTGGTCTGGAGGCTGGACAGGATCTTCTTGGGATCGCCGGTGGCCAGCCCGGACAGGTCGGTGTCGAACTGGGCCAGGACCTTGGTGAAGCCGGGGACGGTCACCGGACCCTGCGCGAAGGCGGTGCCGTCGGCGAACGCCACGCTCGCCGGGTGCTTCTCCTTGAACGTCGCCAGCGCGCTGTCGCGCGAGGGCAGCACACCGATGGCGTCGGCGAAGGACAACTGCTGGTCGACGGTGGTGAACGCCTTCACCAGATCGACGGCCGCGTCGTGGTGGGCGCTCTTGTTGGCCACGCCCCAGCAGTTGCTGAAGGACAGCGTGCCCTTGCCCTTGGGGCCCTCGGGCAGCGGGACGACCTTGTAGCCGACCTTCGGGTAGTCCGCGGTCATCGCGCCGGTCAGCCAGTTGCCCTCGATGGTCATCGCGGCCTTCTGGGTGCCCAGTGCCTCACCGCCCCAGCCCGTGTCGACCTGCTTGGGGAACTTCATCACGCCCTCGTTGAGCAGCTTCTTCACATACGTCAGCGCCTCGACGTTCGCGGGGCTGTCCGCGGTGACCTTGCTCTGGTCGGCGTTGGTGACCCAGCCGCCGGCCTGCTTCATGAAGGGGCCGAGCTGGTTGTACGAGGCGTTCACGACCAGACCCGTGGTCTTCTTCGTCGTGAGCTTCTTGGCGACCTTCTCCAGGTCGTCCCACGTCTTGGGGTAGTCCGCGTCGGTGAGCCCGGCGTCCTTCCACATGGCCGCGTTGACCGCGAGCGCCAGCGTGGAGCTGTCCTTGGGCGCGCAGACGAACTTGTTGTCGTAGGTGAAGGACGCGCGTAGCGCGCTGTTGAAGTCGTCCTTGTCGGAGAGCTGGTCACCGTAGGCGTACAGCGAGTTGCCCTTGGCGTAGTTGGCGAAGACGCTGGAGCCGACGTAGAAGACGTCCGGCGGCTTGCCGCCCGCGAGGGCCTGGCCGAGCTGCTGGTCGAGGTTCTGGGCGGCGATCACCGAGACGGTGTTGCCGGTCTTCTTCGCCCACGCGGTCGCGGCCTGCTTCACGGCGTTGGTCTCGTTGTCGCCCGAGGAGCCGATCATCACCGTGAGGCTCTGCTTGCCGCCCGAGTCCTGCTTGCCGCTGCTGTCGCTGCCGAAGTTGGACGAACACCCGGCGACCAAGAACACCCCGCACACGGCGGTGGCGGTCGCGGCTCTGCGTACTGTCATCGTTTCTCTCCAGGACTGTCCGGATCATCCGGAACCTACGGAACTCCGCGAGCCGGGCGATGAGAGCGCCCGATGCGGTGGCCAGCGTGGCCGTGCCGCTTTATCGCTTTGTAGCTTTATGGCGTGACAGACGTGTCCGGTCTGCCAGGTCAGGACCGTGGGGCGCGGTCCATGTCACCCCACGGTCCTTCAACCCTTCGGACCAGGCGGTCCGTCGGGAACTAGGGGGCCGACGGCCGGTCGTCGGGCGACGTCGCGGCGGACGGTCCCGCCGCGGAGCTCTCCCGGACGATCAGCTCCGGCGTCAGCAGCACATGCTCGGGATCGGCCTGCGGGTCGCCGATGCGCGCCATGAGCAGCCGGGTGCAGACCCGGCCGACCTCCTCCAGCGGCTGACGGACGCTGCTGAGGCCAGGACTGAGCAGACCGGCCGCCGGGGAGTCGTCGAAGCCGACCACCGCCACGTCCCGGCCGGGGGTCCGGCCGCTGTCGCGCAGCGCCCGGTAGCAGCCCAGTGCCAGGGTGTCGCTGGCCGTGACGACCGCGGTCACGCGGGGCAGGACCCGCGCCACCGCGTCCCGCGCCGCGTTCACGTCACCCACCGAGGAGACCCGCAGGTCACGCACCGGCAGGTCGTGGCGCCGCATCGCCTCTCGCCAGCCCGCGGCCCGGTCGTCGCCGACGCCCGAGCCACGCGGCCAGCCGAGGAAGGCGATCCGGGTGTGTCCGGCGGCCACGAGCTGGTCGACGGCCGCCGACGTACCGTACGCGCCGTCCACGTCGACCCAGTCGCCGGTGTCACGGGCCGACCAGGACCGGCCGAACGCCACGAAGGGTACGCCACGTTTGTGCAGCCAGGCCGGGCGCCGGTCGCCGCGGTGGGTGTTGCTCAGCACGAACGCGTCGACCGAGTGGTCGCGCAGCAGCGCGTCGTAGCGGTCGACCTCGTCGTCCGCGCCGGACCGCGCCGCGAACAGCAGCACACGGTACCCCGCCTTGTCCGCGGAGTCCGACAGCGCGTGCAGGAAGTCGTCGAGCACGGGGGTGGACTCCCCCGCGAACGTCGGCTGGATGGCATAGCCGATCAGCCGGCTGGACCGGGTGCGCAGCGAGCGGGCGGCCTGATGCGGCCGGTAGTCCAGCTCGGTGATCGCCTCACGGACCCGCTCCAGCGTGCGGGGCGCCAGCAGATCGGGCGAGTTCAGCGCGTTGGACACGGTCTGTACGGACACGCCGGCGCGCTGGGCGACCAGAGCCAGTGTCACCGGCTTGTTGTTGCGCCCGCCTGAGCTGGTCGTACGCGGCACCACGGCCTCCGTTGTCCATGCGCCGCACCACTCGAAATGCGGCGCTGCATCTTCGATGGATCGATAAAACTCCCTTTCACTGCTGGTTGGCAAGGGTTAGAGTGAATTTTGATCGATCCAAATTCTGAGGCACTATCTCGGTCCACCGACGAGAGGCACCACCCTGTGAACACGGCCGTCCAAGGGCACAGCACCGCGAACCCGTCTCCCACGGACGTCGTCACCGAGGGCTTGCAGCCCTTCCTGCACGACGCCTGCACCACGCTCTACGCGCCCAGCCTGGTGCTGTCCCGACCAGGCGGGGACATCTCCGCCGGTGCGGACGGCTTCTTCCACGGCGACCGCCGGGTGCTGTCGAGCCTGGCGGTCCGGGTCGAGGGCGTCCCCCTGATCCCGGTCGGCCACACCCTCGGCCCCGCCGACAGGACCGCCTTCCGCGCGATCCTGCGCGGTGTCGGGGAACACACCGCCGACCCCGCGGTCACGCTGCGCCGGGTCCGCTCGGTGGCGCCGGGCACGCTCCGCGAGGAGCTGGAGATCGTCAACGCGGGGCTGCGGCGGATCCGTCTCGACGTGGTGGTCGCCGCGGCCACGGACCTGGCGCGGATGACCGACGTCAAGTCCGGGCGCACGGTCGCCGCGCTCCCCGCGAGGGCCGAGGACACCGGGCTGACCTGGGGCGACGACGAGCTGACCGTACGGCTGCGGCCGGTGTCGGTGGCCGTGACCGCTCCCGGTGCCGGTGCCGGTGCCGGTACGGTCTCGGGTCCGGCGTCCGGCCGCGCGCCGATGCCGGAACAGGACTCCGGCGACGGTTCAGGACCGCGCGAGCCGCTGGTCGACGCCGACAGCGGTGAGCTGCGTTACACCGTGGAGCTGCCGTCGGGCGGCACCTGGCGGGCGACGGTCGAGTGCGGTGTCAGCGACGCGGAGCCGGACCAGTTCCCGGCCGTCGCACGGGACGCCGTACCGTGGTCGCCCACCGAGCTGCGCAGCGCCGACGGCCGTCTGGACCGGCTGCTGGCCCGGTCGGTGGGCGACCTGGAGCGGCTGCTTCTGTCGGACCCGCTGCATCCCGAGGACCGTTTCCTGGCCGCCGGGTCGCCGTGGTTCCTGACGCTGTTCGGCCGGGACTCGCTGTGGGCGGCGCGGATGCTGCTGCCGCTGGGCACGGACCTGGCCGCGGGGACGCTGCGCACGCTGGCCCGCCGCCAGGGCACCGTCACCGATCCCCGTACCGAGGAGCAGCCCGGCAAGATCCTGCACGAGGTGCGCCGCGAGACCCTGCACCTGGCCGAGGGCGCGAAGCTCCCGCCGGTGTACTTCGGCACCGTGGACGCCACCCCGCTGTGGGTGATCCTGCTGCACGACGCGTGGCGCTGGGGTCTCGACCCGCAGCAGGTGCGCGAGCTGCTGCCGCACGCCGAGGCCGCCCTGGAGTGGCTGGCCACGTATGGCGACGCGGACGGCGACGGGCTGCTGGAGTACATCGACACCACCGGCCACGGGCTCGCCAACCAGGGCTGGAAGGACTCCGGCGACTCGATCCGCTGGCGCGACGGCCGTCTCGCCAAGGCGCCGATCGCGCTGTGCGAGGTCCAGGCGTACGGCTACGAGGCGGCGATGGCGGGCGCGGCGCTGCTGCGGGCCTTCGACCGGCCGGGCGCCGAGCGCTGGGAGCAGTGGGCGGACCGGCTGCGCAGCCGCTTCCGGGAGAGCTTCTGGGTCGAGGACGAGCAGGGCCGCTACCCGGCCGTCGCCCTCGACGCCGACAAGCGTCCGGTGGACGCCGTGACCTCCGGCTTCGGCCACCTGCTGGGCACCGGGCTGCTGGACCCGCAGGAGAGCGCCCTGCTGGCCGCCCGGATCGCGGGACCCGAGCTGGACTGCGGTTTCGGGCTGCGCACGCTGAGCCCGGACTCCACCGGTTTCAACCCGTTCGGCTACCACATCGGCTCGGTCTGGCCGCACGACACCGCCATCGCGGTGCACGGCCTGGTCCGCGCCGGATTCCCCCGCGAGGCCGCCAAGCTGGCCGAGGGCCTGATCGCCGCGTCCGCCGGTTTCGACGGACGGCTGCCGGAGCTCTTCGCCGGACACGGCTCCGAGCTGGACAGCGCGCCCGCCCCGTATCCGGCGGCCTGCCGTCCGCAGGCGTGGTCGGCGGCCTCCGCCGTCCTGCTGGTCCAGGCCGCGCTCGGGCTGGAGGCCGATGTGCCCGGCGGGTCGCTGCGGATGTCCCCGCTGGCGGCGGGCCGTCTCGGCCCGCTGACCATGAGCGGTCTGCGGGTCGGCGAACAGCCGCTGGCCGTACGGCTCGACGCGGACGGCCGGGCGGGGGCCGACGCTCCGGACACCCTGACGGTGGAGGGCGCGGACCGCTTCGGCGCGGCGGGCTGAGCGCCGCCGCGCCCGCGTAGCCGCGAGGGGCCGTTCCTTCGGTCACTGCCCCCGGTCGGTGGGCTTCGGTCCCGGTCCGGGGCCGGTGTTCTCGGCGGTACGGGCAGGGAGCGGGGTCCAGGCGGCGTCGTGCTCGGCGCTGCGCTGGACCGCGTCCAGGACGAGCTGGACCTCCAGGGCGTCCGCGAAGGACGGCTCGGGGTCGCGCCCCTCCGCGATGGCGGTGACCAGGTCGCGGGCCTGGTGGGTGAAGGCGTGCTCGTAGCCGAGTCCGTGACCCGGCGGCCACCAGGCCGACAGGTAGGGGTGGTCGGGTTCGGTGACCATGATGCGGCGGAAGCCCTGTTCCGCCGGTGGCTGGGCGGCGTCGAGGAACTCCAGTTCGTTGAGGCGTTCCAGGTCGAAGGCGGCGGAGCCGAGGGAGCCGTTGATCTCGATCCGCAGGGCGTTCTTGCGGCCGGTGGCGAAACGGGTCGCCTCGAAGGTGGCCAGCGCGCCGCCGTGGAAACGGCCGAGGAACACCGTCGCGTCGTCCACGGTCACCTCGCCCCGCGCGGCGGGCACGGCGCCGGGCAGCAGTCGTGTCGGCACGAAGGTCTCGCTGAGCGCGGCGACGCCCGACAGCCGGTCGCCCGTCAGGTGCTGGGCGAGGTCGATGATGTGCGAGCCGATGTCGCCCAGCGCGCCCGATCCGGCGTGCTCGCGCCGCAGCCGCCACACCAGCGGGAACCGCGGGTCCACGATCCAGTCCTGGAGATACACGGCGCGTACGTGCCGGATGCGGCCGAGCCGGCCGTCGGCGACGAGGCGGCGCAGCAGCGCGAGCGCCGGGACCCGCCGGTAGGTGAAGCCGCACATGGCGCGGACGCCCGACTCCCGCGCCCGGTCGGCGGCCCGGCACATCGCGCGGGCCTCGGCCACCGAGTTGGCGAGCGGCTTCTCGCACAGGACGTGCTTGCCCGCCGCGAGCGCGGCGACGGCGATCTCGGCGTGGCTGTCGCCCGGTGTGCAGATGTCGATCAGGTCGATGTCGTCGCGGGCGATCAACTCCCGCCAGTCGGCGGTGCTTTCGGCCCAGCCGAGCCGCTCGGCGGCGGTCGCGGCCCGCTTGGGGTCGCGACCGCACAGCGCCGCCATATGGACACGGGCGGGCAGGTCGAAGACATGGTCGACGGTACGCCAGGCCTGTGAGTGCGCGGCGCCCATGAAGGCGTGCCCGACCATGCCGACGCGTAGCCGCTGAGTGGTCATGTGGTCTCCCTGCTCATCGGGGTTCGGTGCGCGCAAGCGCGCGGTGAAAGGAAGGGGAGCCGCCGTGGTCAGAAGCCCAGCGGCAGGTAGTCCGCCACGTTGGACTGGGTGATGGTCTCCGAGGCGAGCCGCAGTTCCTTGGGCACGCCCAGCTCCGTCAGGTCGGCCATGCCGCGGTTGTTGGCCAGCAGCCGGGCGAGCGAGACGGCCGAGCCCGCCATCGTCGGGCTGTAGGTGACGGTGGCCTTGAGCACCGTGTTGTCGTCGCGGATCTGCTCCATGACCTTGCGCGAGCCCGCCCCGCCGACCATGAAGAACTCGTCCCGCCCGGCCTGCTTGACCGCGGCGAGCACGCCGACGCCCTGGTCGTCGTCGTGGTTCCACACCGCGTCCAGCTTCGGCGCCGCCTGGAGCAGGTCGGAGGTGACCTGGTGGCCCGAGTCGATGGTGAACTGCGCCGAGACGCGGTGCTTGACGCTCATGCCGTACGTGGCCAGGGCCTCCTTGAAGCCGCGGCTGCGGTCCTGGGTCAGCGGCAGATTGTCGATCCCGGCGATCTCGGCGATCGTCGCGTTGGTCTTCCCGTCCGCCTTGAGGCGGCTGCCGATGAAGTGACCCGCGGCCACGCCCATGCCGTAGTTGTCGCCCTTGATCAGGACCCGGAACGCCTGTTCGTCGGAGAACTGCCGGTCGAGGTTGACCACCGGGATACCGGCCTGCATGGCTTTGCGTCCGGTGGCCGTGAGCTGGGCGCCGTCGAAGGGCAGCACCACGATGACGTCGGGCTTGGACTGGATCAGCGTCTCCATCGCGGCGCGCTGGGCGGTGGCGTCCTCGCCCGCCTCCACGGCCTTGAAGGTGACCTCGGAGAACTGCTTGGCGCGGCGCTGCGCGTTGGTGGTGATGGCCGCGAGCCAGCCGTGGTCGGCGGCGGGGGCGGAGAAGCCGATGGTGATGGCCTTGCCGGGCGCGCCGCTGTCCACGGGCGCGGCCGGGGAGGAGGTCTGCGCGGACGGCTTGTCCTCGCTGTTGGAGGTGCAGGAGGCGACCAGGGCGGTGGCACCGACGGCCGCGCCGCTGAAGAGGATGTTTCTGCGGGAGACACGGGAGCTTCTTGACTTTTCAGACATTTCGTCCTCCGCGAGGGTGGGTGGTGCCGTGCGCGTGGCGTACGGCGGGCGGCTGGGAGAGACCGGAAGGAGGAGAGCGCCGGTGGCGGTCAGGGGCGGCGGCGCAGCAGCAGCTTGCTCGGCTGGAACTGCTGGACCAGGACGGCGCCCGCGATGATGGCGCCCTTGACGATGTTCTGCACTTCGGTCGGCAGATTGTTGAGGATGAACAGATTGGTGATGGTGGTGAAGACCACCACGCCGAGCAGCGAGCCGACGACGGTGCCCCGGCCGCCGGTCAGTACGGTCCCGCCGATGATGACGGCGGCGATGGCGTCGAGTTCGTACAGGTCGCCCTGGCCCGAGGAGCCCGCGTTGGCCTGGGCGACGACCATGATCGCGGCGATGCCGCAGCACACGCCGGACAGCGCGTACAGATAGACCGTCTGGCGGCGGACGTTGATGCCCGCCAGGCGGGCCGCCTCCGCGTTGCCGCCGACGGCGACGGTGCGGCGGCCGAAGGCGGTGCGGTTGAGCAGCACCCAGCCGACGGCGGCGACGGCCGCGAACAGCCAGACCAGCAGCGGGATGCCGAGAAACTTGTTCTCCGCGAAGCGGTTGACGGCCCCGACGTCGACCTCCTGGGTCTTCTTGTCGGAGATCTTGGCGGCCAGACCGCGGGCGCTGACCATCATGGCGAGGGTGGCGATGAAGGGGACGAGGCGGCCGTACGCGATCAGCAGGCCGTTGACCGTACCGGCGACGGCGCCGACGATCACGGCGGTGAAGACCATGCCGGGCACGCCGAAGTCCTGGGTGGCGACCGTCGTGCACCACACGGCGGCCAGCGCGGTGAGCGCCCCGACGGACAGGTCGATGCCGCCGCCGATGATGACGAAGGTCATCCCGATGGCGATCACGCCGATCGCCGACGCCTGGGTGAGCACATTGAGGATGTTGCCGCTGGTCAGGAAGCGGTCGTTGGCGCTGATCAGGCCGATCACCACGAGTGCGGCCAGGACCGCGGTGAGTCCGAGATTGCGCCGTACGGGCTCGGCCGCGTCCCGTCTCCACCAACTCGTCGGTTCGGTCTTCGCCGCCGGCGGCGGCGAGGTGAGGTCGGTCGTCACTGGTCCGTCCCTTCCAGCAGTGCCCCCGCCATGACCAGGTCGAGGACCAGGTGTTCGTCCAGCTCGCGCGCCGGGGCCTCCCGTACGATCCGGCCCTCGCGCATCACCAGGACCCGGTCGGCCAGGCCCAGCACCTCGGGGACCTCGCTGGAGACCAGCAGCACCCCCACGCCTTCGTCGGCCAGGTCCCTGATCACCCGGTACAGCTCGGCGCGGGCTCCGACGTCGACGCCTCGGGTGGGTTCGTCGAGCAGCAGCAGGCTGGTGCCGCCGAGCAGCCAGCGGCCGACGACGACCTTCTGCTGATTGCCGCCGGACAGGGTGCCGGCCTTGCGTCCGACGTCGCGCGGGCGCAGGTCGAGCCGGTCGGCGATGCCGCGCGCGGCGGTGCGTTCGGCGCCGCCGCGTACGAACCCCGCGGTGGTGTGCCGGGTCAACGAGGCCAGGCCGATGTTGCGTTGGACGGCCTCGTCCAGCAGCAGCGCCTGGCTCTTGCGCTCCTCCGGCGCCAGGCCGAGCCCGGCGCGCACGGCGGCGGGGACGCTGCCGGGCCGCAACCGCCGCCCCCGTACGAGGACATGGCCGTGGTCCGGGCGGCGCGCGCCGAAGACCGTCTCCAGCAGTTCCGAGCGGCCGGAGCCGACGAGTCCCGCGATGCCGACGATCTCGCCGGGCGCGACGGTGAGCGAGACGTCGCTGAACTCGCCCTGACGACTGAGGTGTTCCACCCGCAGCAGTTCGGTCTCCGGCTCCTGGCGGTCGGCGCGCTCGGCGGCCGACCGCTTGGAGAGGGTGGGGCGGCGCGGGAAGACGTACTCCAGGGAGCGGCCGGTCATCAGGCCGACGAGTTCCTTGGTGGGGGTCGAGGCGGGCAGGTCGGCGGCCGTGGTGCGGCCGTCCTTGAGCACGGTGACGCGGTCGCAGATCTCGCGGATCTCGTCGAGCCGGTGCGAGATGTAGATGACGGCGATGCCCTGGCCGCGCAGTTCGCGGATGATCCGGAAGAGGTTGGCGACCTCGTCGTGGGCGAGGACCGCGCTCGGTTCGTCCATGACCAGCAGCCTGGCCTCGCGGGACAGGGCGCGGCCCATGCTGACGATCTGCCGTGCGGCGGCGGGCAGTTTGTCGATGGTGCGGTTGACGGGGATCTCGGCGTGGCCGAGGCGGCCGAGGACGGCGCGGGCCTGCTCGCGCATGCCGGGCCTGCGGACGAATCCCGCGGTGCGCGGTTCGTGGCCGAGCAGCACGTTCTCCGCGACGGTCATGTGCGGGACGAGGTCGAGTTCCTGGTAGATGGTGGCGATCCCGGCGCGCATGGCCGCCTGGGGGTCGGCGAAGGTGACCGGTCTGCCCCGCCACTCGATACGGCCGGAGTCGGGCCGGTGCACTCCGGAAAGCACTTTGATCAAGGTGGACTTGCCCGCGCCGTTCTGGCCCAGCAGGCAGTGCACCTCCCCCGGCCGGACCGCCAACTCGACGCCGTCCAGGGCCCGGACGCCGGGGAAGGTCTTGACGACCCGGTCCAGGCGGAGGATCGGCTCCCGGACGAGGTGGCGGCCCGTGGACGCGGCGGAACGGGCGGGTGGGCTGGGAGGGTTGGCGGTCATAGCTGTCTCCCGTAGTGGAGTTCGCTGGCCAGCAGCGCGGCGCCGACGACCCCGGCCCGCGGGCCGAGTTCCGACAGGACGATCGCCAGATTGCCGGTGGCCAGCGGCGGCGAACGTTTGTAGACCACGCTGCGGATCTCGGCGAGCAGGAGGTGGCCGAGTCCGGCCAGGCCGCCGCCGATGACGATCATCGACGGGTTCATGAGGCTGACGAGGTGGGTGAGGACCTGTCCGACGCGGTGGCCGCCGTCCCGGACGAGGTTGAGGCAGACGAGGTCGCCGCCCGCCGCGCACTGGGCGACGTCCGCGCCGGTCACCGCTCCGTGGGCGGCGAGCCGTTCGGCCAGCGCCTCGGAGCGTCCGGCGCGGGCGGCGGCGGTGGCGTCCCTGGCGAGGGCGACACCGCCGAAGTGCGCTTCGAGACAGCCGGTGTTGCCGCAGGAGCAGGGCAGGCCCGCCGCCTCGACCTGGATGTGTCCGATGTCGCCCGCCGAGCCTTCCGAGCCCCGGTAGATCTGGCCGTGCACCTGGACACCGCAGCCGATGCCGCTGCCGATCTTCACGAACAGGAGGTTGTCGACGGAGCGGGCGACGCCGCTGTGGTGTTCGCCGAGCGCCATCAGATTCACGTCGTTGTCGACGACGACCGGGCAGCCGTGCTCGCTGGTCAGAGTGGAACGCACCGGGAAGCGGTCCCAGCCGGGCATGATCGGCGGGGAGACGGAGACGCCGTCCCGGAAGCTGACCGGTCCCGGCAGTCCGATGCCGATGGTGTCGAGCCGGGCGCTGCGGCTCTGCGCGCCCAGTTTGCGCAGGAGTTCGCTGACCCGGTCGAGCACAGGTCCCGGTCCCTGGCGGATGTCGGCGCTCTCGGAGTACGAGGCGACCGCCGCCAGGCGGCCGTCGGTGATCTCGATGTCGATGGAGCTCGCGCCCAGGTCGACCGCGGCGAAGCGCAGTTCCGGGTCGAGTTGGACGAGGGTGGAGCGACGACCGCCGCGCGAGGCCGCGGGTCCCGCCTCCAGGATCGTGCCGCTCGCGATCATCCGGTCGAGTTCGGCCACCAGCCGTGGGCGCGGCATCTCCAGCTCGTCGGAGAGCTGCGCCCGGGACAGCGGCCCGAGGTCACGCAGTCGGCTCAGTACGCGGTACTGGATGCTCACAGGCCCACACTTCCTCTGACGGCATCAGAAGTTGTGACGGAACGTTAGGACCGCACCAAGGGTCGGTCTAGAGCTTTCACAGAGATTGCTAAAAGTTGTTATAGGGATGACAAAAAGAGTGGACGGTCCGAACTGAAGGTGGATCACTTCCGGCCACGCGTCAGGGAGTTGATCCGGTGGC
This sequence comes from Streptomyces sp. NPDC088910, assembly GCF_044749865.1. Lineage (NCBI taxonomy): Bacteria > Bacillati > Actinomycetota > Actinomycetes > Kitasatosporales > Streptomycetaceae > Streptomyces > Streptomyces sp. NPDC088910. The sequence goes on along the minus strand of NZ_JBIVIV010000019.1, from coordinate 56,030 downwards.
GGGCGTTCCGGGGTGCCGGGCACACACGCGGGCCCCGCCGGAAGGGGGAGTTCCGACGGGGCCGTTCGGGAGGGCGCGGGAGGTCAGAGGGCGGCGGTCTCCTTCTTGACCAGGGCTCCCTCGGGCGCGGACCGATCGGGCGCGGACTGATCAGGCGCGGGCCGGCCGGGAACGGGCTGGCCGGGCGTGGCCGACGGCGCGGAGGCGTCGTCCTCGTCGGACAGGGTCGACTCGTCGAAGGGCAGCTCTCCCGCGAAGACCCGCCGCGCGCGGTCGCGGTCGAACTCCTTCGTCCAGGTGCCGATCAGGACGGTGGCGACGGCGTTGCCCGCGAAGTTGGTCACGGCGCGGGCCTCGCTCATGAAGCGGTCGATGCCGACGATCAGACCGATGCCGTCGACCAGCGCGGGACGGTGCGACTGGAGTCCGCTGGCGAGCACGGCCATGCCGGAGCCCGAGACCCCGGCGGCGCCCTTGGAGGCGATCATCATGAACAGCAGCAGCGAGATCTGCTGGCCGAGGGAGAGCGGCTGGTCCATCGCGTCGGCGATGAACAGCGACGCCATCGTCAGATAGATCATCGTGCCGTCGAGGTTGAAGGAGTAGCCGGTCGGGACCGTGATGCCGACGACGGGCCGGCTCAGCCCGAGGTGTTCCATCTTGGCGATCAGCCGCGGCAGCGCCGACTCCGACGACGACGTGGAGACGATCAGCAGGAACTCCCTGGCGAGGTAGCGCAGCAGGTGGAAGAGGTTGACCTTGGCGAACAGCCACAGCACCGCGCCGAGGATGACCACGACGAAGATCAGGCAGGTCACGTAGAAGCCGATCATGATCGTGGCCAGCGCCTTGAGCGCGTCCACGCCCGCGGAGCCGACGACGGCGGCGATCGCGCCGAACGCGCCGACGGGGGCCGCCCACATGATCATCGACAGGACGCGGAAGACCAGTTTCTGGATGTGCCCGACGCCGCGCAGCACGGGCGCCCCGACCGGCCCCATGGCCTGGAGGGCGAAGCCGACGAGCAGCGCCACCAGCAGCGTTTGCAGCACCTGGCCTTGCGTGAAGGCGGAGACCAGGGTGGTCGGGATGATGCCGAGGACGAAGTCCACGCCTTCGGTGGGGGCGTCGGTGGCCTGGGCCTGGCCCGCGTTCTTCAGCGCCTCGGTCAGGTGCAGCCCGCTGCCGGGGTGCAGGATGTTGCCGACCAGCAGGCCGACGGCGAGCGCGGCGAACGACATGGTGACGAAGTAGCCGAGCGCGAGGCCGCCGACCTTGCCGACCTTGGCGGCGTTGCGGACGGATCCGATGCCGAGCACGAGTGTGCAGAAGATGATGGGCGAGATCATCATCTTGATGAGATTGACGAAGCCGGTACCGATCGGCTTCAGCTCGACGGCCACACCGGGCGCGAGGAGGCCCAGCACGGCGCCCGCGATCGTCGCCAGGATGACGGCGGTGTAGAGGTAGTGGGTATGGTCTCGACGGCTCGTGACGTCGCTGGGGGCCTGGGCTGACACCTTCGTCTCCCTCGGTCCGCGGGCGCCGTCCCGAGCGCCCGCGATCGGACAGGTCCCGGTGACTATGCGCTCGGGGCGTGAGCCAGGTCACGTTTGCGTTCATTGAGTTCGCGGGTTGGCGTGCACACTGTTGTGCATGCCCGCCATACCCCCCACGTCGAGCACGGCGGCCGGACCGACGCACCAGTCCGGCGCGGCGAGCCCGGCCGCGCGGTTCACCGTGCCCGGACTGAGCCGCTTCCGCCGCACTCGGACCCGGCCGCGCAGCCTGGCCGGTCAGCTCTTCGCCGTGCAGGTGGTGATCGTGGCCCTGGTGGTCGGCGGCTGCGCCGTGCTGGCGTACGTCAACGCGGGCAGCCGGGCCGAGGACGCGGCCCGTGACCGGGTCTCCGCCGCGGCCACCGCCGTCGCGGACTCCGACACCGTGGTGCGGGCGGCGCGCTCCGCCGATCCCACCGCGGCCCTCCAGCCGTACGCCGACCGCGTCACCGCGGACGCGGGCGTGGACTTCGTGACGATCATGGACACCCACGGCATCCGCTGGACCCATCCCGACAGGTCGCTGATCGGAAAGCACTTCCTCGGCCACATCGGCCCCGCCCTGCGCGGGCAGTCGTTCACCGAGACGTACACCGGTTCGCTCGGCGCCTCGGTGCGCGTCGTGACGCCGGTCCGCTCCGGCGACCGGATCGTCGCGCTGGTGAGCGTCGGCATCAAGGTCGACACCATCAGCCAGCAGGTCCGCAAGCAGCTCACCGCCCTGGTCGCGGTGGCGCTGGCCGCGCTCGTCGTCGGCGGCCTCGGCACGTATGTGGCCAACCGACGGCTGCGCACGCACACCCACGGGATGGCCGCGACGGAGCTGAGCCGGATGTACGACTATCACCAGGCGACGCTGCACGCGCTGCGCGAGGGCCTGATCCTGCTCGACGCCGACCGCAGGGTCGCGCTGTGCAACGACGCGGCGCGCGAGCTGCTGAGCCTCGGCGAGCAGGAGGTCGTCGGCCGGTACGTGGACACGCTCGGCCTGCCCGTGTCGCTGACCGGCGCGTTGCTGGCCGCCGAGCCGCGGGTCGACGAGGTGCACCTGACGTCCGAGCGGGTCGTGGTCGTGAACACCTCGCCGGTACGCGGTGGCGAGCGCCGCGGCACCGTGGTCACCCTGCGCGACCACACCGATCTCCAGGCGCTGACCGGGGAGTTGGACTCGGTGCGCGGCTTCGCCGAGGCGCTGCGTTCCCAGGCCCACGAGTCGTCCAACCGGCTGCACACCGTCGTGTCGCTGATCGAACTGGGCCGCGCGCAGGAGGCGGTGGACTTCGCCACCTCCGAGCTGGAACTCGCCCAGGCGCTCACCGACCGGGTGGTGGCGGCGGTCGGCGAACCGGTGCTCGCGGCGCTGTTGCTCGGCAAGGCCGCCGAGAGCCACGAGCGCGGGGTTGAGTTGACCGTCACCGAGGACAGCCGGATCGACGACGGGGTCCTGCCGCCCGCGCTCACCGCCCGCGACCTGGTCACCGTGCTGGGAAACCTGATAGACAACGCGATCGACGCGGCCATCGAGGGCGCCGCGCGCGGCGGCGGCCGGCCGTCGGTCACCGTACGGGCCAAGGTCGAGGAGGACGAGCTGCTGCTGAAGGTCACCGACTCCGGGCGCGGCGTCGACCCCGCCACCATCCGCGAGGTGTTCCGGCGCGGCTGGACCACCAAGAGCGAAGGCCACGGTCTCGGCCTCGCCCTGGTCGAGCAGGCCGCGCGCCGCGCGGGCGGCACGGTCGGCCTCGACCGCGCCGAGGGCGGCGGCGCGGAGTTCACCGTACGGCTGCCGCTGGGGCAGGAGGCACGCGCGTGATCAGGGTCCTGGTCGTCGAGGACGATCCCGTGGCGGCCGACGCGCACCGGATGTACGTCGAGCGGCTGCCCGGCTTCGCGGTGGCGGCCGTCGTCCACACCGGCGGCGCCGCGCTGCGCCTGCTGGACCGGCAGCCGGTGGACCTGGTGCTGCTCGACCTCCATCTGCCCGACGGCCACGGTCTCGACCTGGTACGACGGATGCGCAGCGCGGGGCAGAGCGCCGATGTGGTGGCGGTGACCTCGGCGCGGGATCTCGCGGTCGTACGGCAGGCCGTCTCGCTCGGGGTCGTGCAGTACCTGCTCAAGCCGTTCACCTTCCCCTCGCTGCGGGACCGGCTGGAGCGCTGGGCGCGCTACCGCAGTGACGCGGCGGGCGGTGAGGCGTCCGGGCAGGACGAGGTGGACCGGGTGCTGGGGGCGCTGCGCAGTCCGCAGGCCACCGTGCTGCCGAAGGGGCTGAGCGGTCCGACCCTCGAAGCGGTGACCTCGGCCTTGCGGGCGGCGGCGGACGGCGGTTTGTCGGCGGCTTCGGCGGCCCAGGCGGCGGGGGTCTCGCGCATCACGGCCCGCCGCTATCTGGAGCACCTGGTCGACACCGGGCTCGCGGTCCGCAGCCCGCAGTACGGGCAGGTCGGCCGCCCGGAGCTGTGTTACCGCTGGTCGGACGGGGCGAAGCCGTAGGGCGGTACGCCGGGGCGGTACGGTCCGGGCCGGTCAAGGACGGTACGGGTCGGGGCGGGCACGGCCGGTGCGGGCCCGGTCGGTGCGGCGGGTGACGGGCGCGGCGGCGGGCGACGTACGGTGATCATGCGGGTGGGCGGGATGTCGCGGGTGTACGCCCGCGCCGCACGGCCGCAGCCGTCCTCGTCGTCGCAGTCGCAGTCGCAGTCGCAGTCGCAGTCGCAGTCGCCCCACGGTCAGGAGCCGTCGCATGGTCACGCAGCCGCCGCCGTCGCTCGCCGACGTACCCCACCGGATCGGCCTCGGCCTGGCCGCTCTCGGGCGGCCCGGATACATCAATCTCGGCCGGGAGCGGGATCTGCCGCCGGGCCGGGACGTGGCGGCGATGCGACGGCGGACGCACGAGGTGCTGGACTTCGCGTACGCGCACGGCGTGCGCTACTTCGACGCGGCGCGCTCGTACGGCCGGGCCGAGGAGTTCCTGGCCGAGTGGCTGGACGCGGGCGGTGACCGGCCGGGGGTCATGGTCGGCAGCAAGTGGGGTTACACCTATACGGCGGACTGGCGGGTCGACGCGGAGACCCATGAGGTCAAGGACCACAGCGTCGGGGTCTACGACCGTCAACTCGCCGAGACGCGCGGGCTGTTCGGCGACCGGCTCGACCTCTACCAGGTGCATTCGGTGACACCGGACAGCCCGGCTCTCACCGATCCCGTCCTGCACCGGCGGCTGGTCGCGCTCGCCGATCAGGGGGTGGCCGTGGGCATCTCGACCAGCGGGCCCCGGCAGGGTGACGCGATCCGCGCCGCCCTCGATGTCGGCGTCGACGGGCGTCCGGTGTTCGGCAGCGTCCAGTCCACCTGGAATGTCCTGGAGCCGTCGGCGGGCCCCGCCTTGGCGGAGGCGCACGAGGCGGGTCGTACCGTCATCATCAAGGAAGGTCTCGCCAACGGGCGTCTCGCCGAACGCGACCCGCGGCTGGACGCGGTGCTGGCTCCGGTCGCCGAGGCGACGGGAGCCTCCTACGACGCTCTGGCGCTGGCCGCCGCGCTGCGTCAGCCGTGGGTCGACGTGGTGCTGTCGGGAGCGGCGACCGAGGACCAACTGGCCTCGAATCTGCGCGCGACCGACGTCCACCTCGACGACGCGCAACTCGGCCGTCTCGTCGCCGAGTTGGCGCAGACACCGGCCGCGTACTGGGATCACCGCTCGCGCATGCCGTGGAACTGACCCGGAACTGACGGGGTCACACATCGGCGTCCGGCAGCCGGAGTTCGAAGCGGGCGCCGCCGCTCGGCGCTGCGCCGACGGTGAGCGTGCCGCCGTGCCGGTGCGCCACGTCGCGGGCGATGGCCAGGCCGAGTCCGGCCCCGCCGTCGTCCCGGCTGCGGGCCTCGTCGAGCCGTACGAACCGCTCGAATATCCGCTCGCGCTCGGCCTCCGGTACGCCTGCGCCGTCGTCGGCGACCGCGAGCACGATCCGGCCGTCCCCGCGGCGTACGGACACGGTGACCTCGGTGCGCGCGTGCCGTTGGGCGTTGTCGAGCAGATTGCGCACGAGCCGGGCCAACTGGCCCCGTGACCCGTTGACTTCCGCTCTCAAGGCGGCGTCCTGACCGATGTCGACGGCGACCGGCGTACGGTCGGCGGCCCGCCCCTCGGCCTCCTCGCGCACCAACGCGGCCAGATCGACCGGCCGTTGCGTCGGGGTCTCCCCCGCGTCGAGGCGGGCGAGCAGCAGCAGGTCGGCCGCGAGCTGCTGGAGTCGCACGGTGTCCTTGACGGCGCCGGGGACGTCGAGCAACTGCGGGTGCGCGGAGCCCACTTCGAGCTGCGTGCGCAGGGAGGCGATCGGGCTGCGCAGTTCGTGCGAGGCGTCGGCGACGAAGCGGCGCTGCCGCTCGACGGACGCTTCGAGGGCGGTGAGCGTTTCGTTGGTGGTCCGGGCCAGCCGGGCCACCTCGTCGTGCGCCGCGGGCTCCGGCACGCGCCGGGAGAGGTCTTCCGAGGCCGTGATGGCGGCCATCTCGCGGCGGATGCCCGCGACCGGGGCCAGTGCGCGGCGGGTGACCAGCCAGGTCACGCCGCCGACGACCGTCAGCAGGACGGGCAGTCCCGCCAGCATGACCACGGTGGTGGTGCGCACGGCGCTCTCGCGCGCCGCGAGTGAGGCGCCCGCGTGGACCAGGACCGTCTGCCCCGCGAGGTCGGTGGCCTTGACCGTCGCGAAGCGGTAGGCGGCGCCGCGGCCGTCCAACGTGGCGTGTCCCGCGCCCTCTTGAACGGTGCCGCTGATCTCGCCGACGACGGGGTCGGCGGTGCCGGTGGGCGTGGCGTGGTCGTCGCTCCCCCGGCCGCTGGGGGTCGTCTCCTGCGCGTCGCCGTCGCGCCCGCCCTTGCCCCGGCCACGGCCGCCGCCTGCGCCGCCGTGGTCGTCGGCGGTCCCGCTCGGCGACACGGTCGGTGGCGGCGTCGGTGCCGAGGTCGGACTGACGGTGGGTGTCGGCTCGGGCGCAGACCCACGCGGCCTGACGTCCGGCACACCCGTGCCGCTGATCTTCTCCAGGGTCCTGCTCGCGGCGAGCAACCGCCCGTCGGTGGTGGTCACTTGGACGGGCGCGTCGTCGGGGAGGGCGAGCCCGGAGTAGAGCGCGGCGTCCGCCTTGCGGGTCGCGACGGTCACGGCGACGCGGCGTGCGGTGTCGTTGGCCTGGCTCTGGGCCTGCTCGGTGAGGTTGGCGCCGAGCGAGAGGAGGACCGCGATCCCGGCGGCCACCATCGCCACGGTCACCACGGCGGTCGCGCCCAGCACCGTCTTGGCCTGCACGGAGCCGAGCGGGCGGCGCCTCATGACGTGACCAGGCGGTAACCCGCGCCGCGTACCGTCTGGATGGTGGCCGCGCCCAGCTTGCGGCGCAGCGCGCTGATGTAGACCTCGATGATGTTGGGGTCGCCGTCGTAGGCGAAGTCCCAGACGTGCTCCAGGATCTCCGGCTTGCCGACCACCTGGCCCGCCCGGACGGCGAGTTGTTCGAGAACCGCGAACTCCTTGGCGGTGAGCGCCACTTCGTCCTCGCCGCGGAACACCCGCCGGGCGGAGGTGTCGACGGCGAGGCCGCCGACCCGCAGGACCGGCGAGGCACCGGGAGAGGCCCGGCGGCGCAGCAGTGCCTTCACCCGTGCGACGAGCACGACGTAGGAGAACGGCTTGGTCAGATAGTCGTCCGCGCCGGTGTCCAGGCCCTCGGCCTCGTCGTACTCGCCGTCCTTGGCCGTGAGCATCAGGATCGGTACGTCGTTGCCCGCGGCGCGCAGCGCGGCGCACACGCGGTAGCCGTTCATGCCGGGCAGCATGATGTCGAGGACGACGAGGTCGTAGGCGCGGTCTCCGGCCAGGTGCAGTCCCGAGAGCCCGTCGTGGACGACGTCCACGGCGAAGCCCTCGGCCGTCAGTCCCTTGGCCAGGGAGACGGCGAGTCTCTTCTCGTCCTCCACGATCAGCAAGCGCATGGGCCCACCCTCCCAAATCGAACCTGAAGCGATCTTCAGGTCGCTTCAGGCTGCCTTCAGCTTGCTCCGGCCATCGTGTTGGCACGGACACAGCAACGACACAGGCCGGGTACAGCCCGGCCGGGGAGGCTCCTCATGAAGCGCAACATCAGCGTCGCCGCCGTCGCCGCGGCGGCCCTGCTCGCCGGTGGCGGCTACACCGCCTTCGCCGCGGGTGACGACCACGGCGGCCGTCCGACGGCAGTCCCGAGCGCCACGTCCCCGCACGACGCGGGCGACGACCACGGCGGCGACCGCCGTACGCCGTCGACCGGTGCCCCGACGGGCGTCCCGCGCACCGGCGCCCCGACTCCCAGCAGCACCGGCCTCACGGCGGCCGAGGCCGTGACCGCCGCGCTCACGCTGTATCCGGGGACGGTCGTCTCCGTCGAGCGTTCCGGCGCGGATTTCTGGGAGGTCAGGGTGCTCGGAAAGGACGGCGTGCTACGCGAGTTGAGGGTGAACGCGACCTCCGACACCGTCAGCCTGGACGGTCACCGTGGCGGCGGCCGGGGCGCGGCGACTCCCCGCCCGACGCGTTCGCCCGGAGGTGACGACCAGGGCGGCGGCACCCCGAGCCCGACCCGCTCCCCCGGAACCGACGACCACGGCAGTGACGACCACGGCGGTGACCGGTCGGGCGACGGTCATGGGAGCGGGCACGGCGCGGACGCCGGCGGTCAGCACCGGGGCCGAGGCGGCGACGACTCCTGAGCCGTGGGCGCGGCGGCGAAGCCGCCCTCGGGGGTCGGTTCCGGGGCGAGGAGGACGGCGGTGTCGGGTACGGCGAGGCCGTCGGCCGCGAAGGCGCGGCGGAAGCCCGCGATCCGGACGGTGTGCGCGGGGCTGGCGACGACGGCGACCCGCCCGTGGCCGAGGCCGCGCAGGCGCCGTCCCGCGAGGTGACCGGCGCCCTCGTAGTCGCTGGTGAGGACGGGGAACAGCTCGGGGCCGCGTTCTCCCAGGCGCAGAGCACGACGGGGAAGCGCGTCCACCAGCAGCGGGAGGTGGTCGATGAGGTCGCGATCGCCCGCTATCAGCAGGGCGTCGAACGAGCGGCTGGACAGACCGGCCATGATCGCCTGTCCGCGCGCGTTCGCCACGCCCAGTGGGGCGGCGGGTCTGCGCACGGGTCGCGACCGGCGGGTCTCGGTAGGGTGCCGGGATGACCGAGAGCTGGGACCCGTCGGGCGACGGGATCGTGCGGTTTCCGTCCGGTGCGCTGGTGCGCGGGCGCGGTCTGCGCCGACCGCTTCCGGCGGGCCCGACGCCGTCCTTCGGCGTCTATCTGCTGGGCGGCGAGCCGCCGTTGACGCGGTGGGAGGCGCGGTGGGTGCGCTGGCCGGATTTCCGGCTGCCCGCCGATCGACGGCAGGCGCGGGCGGCCTTCGAGGAGGCGCTGGCCCGGGCGGCGGACGAGCGGGTGGAGGTCGCGTGCGGCGGCGGCATCGGGCGGACCGGAACGGCCCTCGCGTGCATGGCCGTTCTGGACGGGGTGCCGGCGGACGAGGCCGTCGCCTTCATCCGCCGGCACTATCACCACCGCGCCGTGGAGACGCCGTGGCAGCGCCGCTTCATCCGCCGCTTCGACCGCGCGGAGCGCTGAGCGCGCGCCTGCGGCGATCCCCAACGCGCCAGACCGGTACGGGAATCCGTCATCGCTTGTTCGCTGATCGTAACGCGGGCGAAATGCCGGTTTGATGTCCTGTCGAGTCACAGAACGGCCCGGTCCCCGGCTTCTTCGTGAGAGCCGTACCGGAGGCGCTCAGGGCTCGGGGGCTCGGCGGACCCAGCGGTTCCGACGGGTCCAGCGGGTGAGCGGGGGGAGGACGGCCCGGATGGCGATGGACAGCGGGTCGGCGGCATGGGCGGACGGACCTCAACCGCCGAGCGGCCGATGTCTGGTCAGTGTCGAACTCGGCATGGACCTCGGCGTCGAACTCGCCGTCACGCAAAGGGACATGCCCACGGCCTCGGTGGCCGACCGACCGGCGCCCGCGCTCTCGCTGGCCGTACGGACGCCGGGGCGGCAGGCCGTCTTCTCGGCCGCGCCCGGCGCGGCCCTGCCGGGTGAACACCGCGTCCTGGACGAGCACTTCGTGGTCGACGCGGACACCCACGAGGCGCCGAAGTGGCGGCAGCTCGCCGATGTGCTCTACGGGAGCAGGTCGCGCTCGGCAGGCGACGCGAGCCGCTGGCTGCTGGCCGTCACCGCGGCGCACGACACCTGCCGGATAGCGGCCGTTCCCTTGGTCAGGGACGGCGGTTGGGCGGTGCTCGACACCACGGACCGGCAGATCACCTTCGTACCGGTGACGACGTCGCTGCGGCCCTGGTTACTGCCGTCGTGCCTGCTCGGCTGGCTGACGGCGGGCGGCACACTCCAGGAACTGGCCGCCGCCCGGCTGGACTGCTTCCCCGCCGAGTCGGACGCCCCGCGCCCCGGTGAGGGCTGAGCCCGATCCGGCTCTGCCGCACCCGAGGCCGGTGACGACACGCCCGCCCGTGTTCTCGGCCGCCGCGACCGGTGGGCCCGGAAAACCGTTCGACGGCTCCGCCGAGTCCTGACACTGTGGCGGACCATGACCGACTTCGAGCTGCTGACCGCCGCGGACGTACAGCTCATGCAGGACATGGCGCAGCGCGTCACCGCCGTGCGCCCTGACCTGGTGAACACCGACGCGTCGTACGGCGAGCTGGCGTGGAACTGGGGCAAGGGGCACGCCGCCGGCGGCGCGAACTGGCCGCGGCGGCTGTGGTTCTCCGGCGGGGAGCCGGTCGCGTGGGGCTGGGCCCAGCTTCCGCACCGGCTGCGGCGCAGCGACGGTTCTGTGCGGGATGCGACCGGCGCCTATCTGGCGTATCAGGTCCACCCCGACCACGCGGGACTGGTCGACGAGGTGATCGACTGGTTCCACGCCACGACGCCGGACGTCGAGCGGACGGTGGTGCCGAGCGGCGCCGACACGTTCGGCCTGGCGCGGTGGGCGGCGCACGGCTACGAGCCCGATCCGGCCTCGCTCGGCGAGAAGGGGTCCTGGACGCAGCTCAACGAGCGGGAGCTGACCGACGTCGAGGAGCCGCTGCTGCCGGACGGATTCCGGTTCCGCACCGCCGAGGAGGCGGGACCGCAGGCCGCGGTCCGGGCCCATGTGGACGCGTGGGCGCCCTCGACGTACACGGCCGAGAGCTATGAGGGTGTCCGGCGGGCGACGGGCTACCGCGCGGATCTGCACCTTCTGGTGGAGGCGCCGGACGCGACGATGGCGTCCTCGACCATCATGTGGTTCGACGAGGCGAACGCGACCGTCGAGTTCGAGCCGGTCGGCACCCATCCGGACTACCGGCGTCTGGGGCTGGCCAGGGCGATGCTCCTGCACGGCATGCGTCGCGCGCGGGCCGCCGGGGCCACGCACGCGACCGTCGCCTGCCTGGGCGCGCCGGGCTATCCGGCGGCGCGCGCCCTGTACTACGGCGTCGGATTCCGGGAGTTCTCGCGGGACGCGCCGCTGATCAGGGTCCGCGCCTCCGGCTGAGCGGTCCGCGCCGGGAGTCACCGGACCAGCGCGGCGATCGGCGCACCGACCGCCGCGCGCAGCCTCCTCGACTCCCTGGCGGGCCGTCCGCCGGACGCACCCGTCCGGTGACTCCCGGCGGGCTCAGAACAGCGCGTCGCCCTCGGACAGGCTCACGCGCGCCCCGGTGTCGAAGACGCCCTCCGGCGTCCCCGCCGAGTACACGCGCATCTGCCCGGTGGTGGCGGCCACGAGATCGGGCAGCAGATCACCGGTCAGGTCGCCGATGCCGAGGAGCGTGGTGAAGGGCGTCCAGCCGCCGGTGCCCGCCAGGACGCGGGCGCCGAGGCGGCCGTGCCCGTCGCCCGGATAGAGCCACAGCTTGCCCGTGGACAGCTCGGTCACGACGAGGTCGGGGCGGCCGTCGCCGGTCAGGTCGCCGGGGGCGGCGAAGGCACCCATCACGTTCCAGCCGGGACCGACGAGCAGGCGGGTGCCGAAGGTGCCGTCGCCCCGGCCGGGGTACATCCACAACTGGCCGGTGGTGTCGCGGGCCAGCAGATCGCCCTTGCCGTCGCCGTCGAGGTCTCCGGCGGCGGTGACGGCGGTCATCGTGTTCCAGCCGGGACCCACCAGGAGCCGGGCGCCGAAGGTGCCGCGGCCGGTGCCCGGATACATCCACAGCCGACCGGTGGTGTCGCGGGCCAGCAGGTCCTCCGTGCCGTCGCCGTTGAGGTCGCCGTGCCGGGTCAACGCCGACATGGAGTTCCAGCCGGACCCCTCAAGACCGGCGGTGCCGTCGCCGGGCAGCCGCCACAGCTTTCCGGAGTACGTCCGCAGCAGCAGGTCCTCGCGGCCGTCGCCGTTGAGATCGCCGAACGGCTGGGCGGGGCGTTTGAAGACTCCGTACGGCGCGAACCACGGCAGGTACTCGGGGCCTCCCTGGCACTCCCGCAGGGTGTGCGCCCAGCGCAAGGAGCTGAGGTTGTGGTCGAGGGTGGCGCCCGGGCTGGTGAACCGCGACAGCTCCCAGCGGTCGTCGCCGGTGCCGGTGGTGTCGGCCTCGACGTCGTGGACGGCGTCGAGGTACTGGTAGTCGGCCAGGCTGTACATGCACAGGGCGTGGTAGCCGGTGCGGTTGTAGACCGAGGACGCCTTGTCGTCCCACGCGCCGAGGGTCGGCTGCGCGGCGGTATAGGACGTCATGGTCCCCTGGCCGCCGGGCTGGTCGAACAGGCACAGGGCGCCCTGCGGGCACCGGTCGTAGCCGGTCGCGGCTTGCGCGGGGGCGACTCCCCCGGCCACAAGTCCGAGCGGGACGGCGGTGGTCAATAAGGTGGCGCGCAGTGAGGCGCGCAGTGAGATACGCATGACGGTCCCCCCAAGGAACATCCGGCCCGCCGGGCGGGTGCGGGCCGGGCACACCTTAGTCGTGCCCGGCCCGGCGTGTACGGCACTCGGCGGTACCGTTCCCCGCCCGGGAGGGGTGGACGGGGAACGGCGCTCATGGTCCGGCGGGTCCTGTCCGCCCTAGGTGACGGTCAGGCCGAAGACGTGCAGCCGGGTGCCCGCCTGATCGCCGGTGACCGTGGTCGGCAGGGTGACGTACGCCAGCGTCCTGCCCGCGGCCAGCGGGATCCTGGTGGCGTACAGGCTGACGGCGGTGTCGGCCGGATAGCCGCTGTTCGGCGGACGGTTCCAGCGGGGTGCGGTGGCGACGGGTTCGTCCTCGGGGAGCGGGGTGCTCGGGGTCCAGTTGGTGAGGGCGAGGGTGAACGGGGCGGTGCTGCCGTCGGTGTACGTGAGGGTGCCGGTGCCCGATCCGCTGCCGTTGTTCGCGGCGCCGAGGAACCACAGGGCAGATCCGCTCGTGTCCACCGCGATGTGCTGTCCGGCCGCGACCACGTTGTCCGCGCCGCCCGGTGCCGGGTCCGGCCAGGTGAAGGTGGCCGGGCCGTGTGCGACGGGCTGGCCCGGCTTGACGCCGACGTCGGCGAGGGCCTGGGCGGAGTAGCTGAATCCCGCGCCGTCGAAGTCGGCCGCGCCGGGGGCGGTCTCGTCGCCGACCCCGGTGTTGTCGAAGGCCGCGGCGAGTGATCCGTACAGCAGGGGCAGTGCGAGCGATCCGCCGTCGAGCGGGTGGTCGTGGCGGGCCACGGTGGCGGTACCGGTGAGGTCGAGCGCCGCGGAGGTGGCGTTCGCGCCGACGGTGACGGTCAGCTTGGTGGTGGCGGTGGCGCGGGGGCGCAGGGTCACCGCGGCCCGGGACGGTGTGACGGTGACGCCGGTCGGCGCCTTGATGTCGGCGGTGACGGTGACGGTCTGGTCGGTCGCGTTGCGCAGGGTGAGGGTCGCGGGGAACGCGGTGCCGGTGCGTGCCAGCTTGGTGGCGGAGGTCAGTCGCGCGGCCACCAGCGGCGCGGTGGTGACCTGTTGACCGCCGGAGACGCTGAATCCGCCGCTCGCCGTCGCCGTCGCGGTGAGCCGCCACAGGCGGTTCTGCGCGTCGGCGGGCGGGGTCACCAGCCATGAGGTGCGCGGGCGGGTGCGGGGGTCGACACGGTTGAAAGTGGCGGGCGTCAGGGCCCGTACGGTCCATCCGGCGGGTACGCCGAGGCCGAGCCGGACGTGCTGGAGCGTGCGCGTGCCGCCCGCGGTGAGGGTGGTGGTGACCACGTTGCCGTGGACGGGGTCGAGCGCGGCGGGAGCCTGCGCGGTGACGGTACGGGCGCCGGTGGTCGTGGTGAGGGTGTGGGCGCCGGTCAGCGGCAGATCGCGGGAGGAGTTACCGACGTAGATCCGGTACGTGCCCGGAATCGTCGTCCAGGCGTGGGCCTTGGAGTCCCAGGTGCGCAGGTCGTCGGGCGCGAGGGTGAAGGTGACGCGCCGCGACTGTCCGGCCCGGAGGGTGACGCGCTGGAATCCCTTGAGCTGCTTGGGGGGTTCGCCCGCGCCCGCCGGGTCGCCGATGTAGAGCTGGGCGACCTCGGAGGCGGTACGGGTGCCGGTGTTCTTCACCGTCGCGGAGACCTTCACCGGCCCGGTCGTGCCGGTGACGCCCGGTGAGACGGTGAGCCCGCTGAAGGAGAAGGACGAGTAGGTCAGGCCGTAGCCGAACGGGAAGAGCGGGGTGAGGTGGTGGGCGTCGTACCAGCGGTAGCCGACCTCGAGTCCCTCGCTGTAGTGGTAGTCGGTGGTGTTGGTGGCCACATCGACGGTGCCCGGGTAGCGGGACGGGTCGGCGGTCGGCAGTTGCGCCATGCTCGCGGGCCAGGTCTGGGGCAGCTTGCCCGAGGGATTGACGTCGCCGAACAGGACGGAGGCCAGTGCGGCGCCGTTCTGCTGGCCGCCGTACCAGGACTCGAGGACGCCGTCGACCTTGTCGAGCCACGGCATGAGCACGGGCGCGCCGGTGTTGAGGACGACGATCGTGTGCGGGTTGGCCGCGGCGACGGCGGCGACGAGGTCGTCCTGCGCGCCGGGCAGGGTGAGATTCTGCCGGTCGCCGTCCTCGCTCTCGTCGTCGTTGACGACGACCACGGCGACGCTGTCCTGTCGTGCGGCGGCCGCCGCGGCGGCGATGGCCGCGGTGTCGGGCACCTGCCAGCCCAGAGTGACCGAGCCGTTGCCCGGCGGGCTGGTCGGCGTCCCGGCGACCGGTCCTGTGGGGCCGTTGACCGGCTGGTAGTTCTCGACCGTGATCGGGGTCCGCACGCCGCCCCTGAGGCGGATGGCGGACACGCCAGGGCCGTACTGCGCCCAGTCCTGGAAGACCGGCTGCCCGTCGAGGGTCATCCGGATGCCGCCGGTGTTGGCCATCGAGAAGGTGTACGTGCCGGTGACGGGTGCCGTCAGGTAGCCCTTCCACCGCACGGAGAATCCGGCCGGGTTGACACCGGGGCCGGGCGCGGCCGTGTAGTGGTCGTCGACGGTCGGCTCGACGCGGGTGAGCGCGGGGGTGCCGGACAGGTCGAGGTTGTTGAAGTACTGCGTGGTCAGGCCGGGTTGGCCGTCGGCGGTGGTGAAGGTCGCGGCCGGTACGGTCGCCAGCTTGTCGGTCACGCCGGGGACGTCGACTCCGGTTCTGCCGATGGCGACCTGGGCGCCGGTGCCGTCCGCGCCGAAGGCGGTCAGTTCGGCGATCGACCACCAACTGTCGGCGGTGCCGGTCTGTTCGATCCTGATGTAGCGGGCCTGCCGGGCGGCGAAGGTCGCGGTGACGACCTGTCCGGTGCCGGCGCCCTCGGCGACCGGGTCGCCCCATGTGGCGCCGTCAGCGGAGAGCAGGACGCGGTAACCGCGGGCGTAGTCGGTGCTGTTGCCCGCGTCCAGGGTGACCCGGTCGATGCTGTGCGAGGCGCCCATGTCGACGCTGACCCACTGGCCGTCGGCCATCGGGGTGCCGCTGGACCAGCGGGTGCCCGCGTTGCCGTCGACCATGTTGTGCGGCTGGTCGGAGGGGCCGGCGGAGGAGGACGCCAGGGCGGCCCAGGAGCCGAGGTAGTCGACGCGGCCCTTCGTCCCGAGCCGTTGGGCGATGCCGTCGGCGACGGTGACGACGGACGAGGCGTCCACGGGTACGTGCGAGCTGCCGCCGCCTCCGGTGATCGGCGCGTCCTTGGCGGCGGCGCCGATCACGGCGACCGTGGGCGTCCTGGCGGGGTCGAGCGGGAGCAGCCGGCCCGCGTTCTTCATCAGGACGGTGCCCTGCGCCGCGATGTCGCGCGCGGTGGCGACGTGCGCGGGGGTGGTCGCGGTCGCGGAGGGCGAGCCCGGTGCGGTGTCGAAGAGGCCGTAGGCGAATTCCTCGGTGAGCAGCCGGGCGACCTTGTCGTTGAGCACGGCCATGCCGACCTGCCCGGAGCGGACGGCGTCGGCGAGCGGCTGGCCGAAGTTGCCGGGGGCGGGCATGGTGAGGTCGAGACCGGCGTTGGCGGCCCGGACGGTGCTGCGGGCGCCGTCCCAGTCGGTGACGACGAATCCGTCGAAGCCCCAGTCCTGCTTGGCGGTCCGGTTCAGCAGATACGCGTCCTCGTTGGAGTGGACGCCGTTGACCAGGCTGGTGGCGGCCATGATGGAGGCGGCGTCGCCCTGCTGGACGGCCTGCTTGAACGCCGGGTAGTAGATCTCGTTGAGGGTGCGTTCGTCGACGATGGCGTTGCCGTTGTTGCGGTTCTGCTCGGTGTCGTTGGCCGCGAGGTGCTTGAGGTCGGCCATCACGCCCTGGGACTGGACGCCTTGGACGTACTTGGTGGCCATCGCGCCGGACAGGTAGGGGTCTTCACCGGCCATCTCGAAGACGCGTCCGCCGCGCGGGTCGCGCTCCAGGTTCACATCGGGTCCGAGGTTGACGCTGACGCCCTTGGTCTTCGCCTCGGCGCCGACGACCTGTCCGTACGCGGTCTCCACGGCCGGGTCCCAGGTGGCGGCGGCGGCGACCGGAGCGGGCATGGCTGTCGTGCCGCCCATCACCACGCCCGCTCCCCCGTCGTTGAGGTTCAGCGCGGGTACGCAGAGCCGGGACAGGGGGGCCACCACGCCCGCGTAGCCGGGGAGTTGGCTGCCGTGGGTCATCGACAGCTTCTCGTCGGTGGTCATCCGCGCGAGCACCTGCGCGGCCCGCTGTTCCGGGGCGGCCTTGGAGTGCAGCCAGGGGCAGGCGGCCGTGCCACTGTCGGCCGCGGCCTGTCCGGTGACGGCGGGCAGCAGTCCGGTGGCCGAGGTGAGCAGCAGGGCGGCGGTCAACGCCCTTACGAGCCTGGCCGGTCGGGCCCGTGCGGGCCGTCCGCCGTCGGGCTGCGCTGCGGGGTGTGCGGTCATCGGTGTCCCCTCTGGAGTACGTCGCGCGGTGCGCGGCCGTGGTGCGGCGCCACCTGCCCGGTCAATCGATTCATTCCGTCGTCGCGCCGAACGGGCCCGCCTCACAGGGGCGGTGCGGGGCCGGTCGCCGGGCGCGGGCCACGGGGGACGCGCCGTATCCGAAGCGGGGCAGACCATATAACGATTCAACAGGAGCCGTGGAGAACCTAAGTCCATCTCAGCGGCCGGTCAATAGGCATGCGCCCGGAATTACCCGAAATCCCAAGACCAGGATATTGAAACGTCTTTCAATGTCGACAACGATGTCCGATCCGATGGATCGGGCGCACACCCCCGGATGGCGGCTGCACGCAACCGGGCCGCGTCAGAAGTATTGACGCCCCGCCGGGCGTTCTCATACGTTTCTCACGCCCCAATGGAGTGAATCGTTTCACTCACCGCAAGGAGTCCGATGTCCGGTTTTGCGCGGGAAAAACTGTCGTACGGGATCGCCGTCGCGGTCCTGGTGACGTCGCTGTCCCTGGGCGGCGCGCCCTTCGGTCACCCCCCGGCCGCGCAGGCCGCGTCCGGCGGAATCTCCGTGGGTGAGCTGACCGCTGACGCCACGACGGATCCGCTGGGCATCGACGATCCGCGTCCCGCGCTCGGCTGGAAACTGCGCGCCGCGGCCAACGGCCAGCGGCAGAGCGCCTATCGGGTGCTGGTGGCGAGCGACCCGGCCCGGCTGAACTCCCCGAAGGCGGACGTCTGGGACAGCGGCCGGGTGGCGACGGACGACTCGACCGGCGTGCCCTACGGCGGTCCCGCGCTGGAGTCCTCGCGCACCTACTACTGGAAGGTGCAGGTCTGGGACGCCTACGGCCGGGCGTCGGCCTGGAGTCCGGTCGGGCGCTGGGAGATGGGCCTGCTGAACTCGGCGGACTGGAAGGGCGCGCGGTGGATCACCCCGGACACCGGCGGCGCCGACTCCTGGTCGGACTTCACCCTGGACACGGACTTCACCATCAAGGCGGGCGCGGCGAGCGTCCTGTTCCGCGTCAAGGACAGCCGCGACTACTACATGTGGCAGATCAACGCGGCCTCGACGCCCGGCAAGGTGCTGCTGCGCCCGCACGTCCAGAAGGACGGCTCCTTCGCCACCCTCGGTGAGGTCGACCTCAGCCCGGTGGTCACCACGGCGAACGCCGGAGCGCCCCACCACCTGACCGTCCGGGCGGACGGCGCCACGATCACCACCTCGGTCGACGGCACGCGGGTGGACACCCGGACCGACACCACCTTCACCGCCGGCACCCTGGGCTTCCGCACCTCGACCACCGGCCATGTCGCCGAGGACGCCCTGTACGACAACCTCGTGGTGCGCGGCCTGGACGGGGCCAGGCTGTTCTCCGACGACTTCTCCGCCTCGCCCGACCCGTCCTTCCCCGACTCGGCGGTCACCGACGGGCAGCTCGAACCCAAGGGCGACCCGACACTGCTCGACCCGAACCCCGCGGCGCCCCTGCTCCGCAAGGGCTTCACCCTCGACGGCCGGAAGAAGGTCACCAGGGCGCGGGCGTACGTCTACGGGCTCGGCTTCTACGAGATGCACCTGAACGGCGCGAAGGTCGGCGACCGGGTGCTCGCACCGGCGAGCACGCCGTACGACCAGCGCGATCTGTACGCCACGTACGACATCACCGGCTCCCTCAAGCAGGGCGCCAACACGGTGGGCCTCTGGCTGGGCAACGGATACGGGCCACGGTTCAGCCCGTACGGCTTCCGCTGGACCGGGCCCAAGCAGGCCGTCGTGCTGCTCGATGTCCGCTACTCCGACGGCACCCGGCAGAGCGTCGTGAGCGACGACTCCTGGAAGTGGTCGACCGGCGCCGTCACCGCCAATGACCTCTACGCGGGTGAGAGCTACAACGCCCTTCTGGACAAGCCGGGTTGGGACCGCGCCGGGTTCGACGACTCCGGCTGGCAGCCGGTGCGGACGGTGGCGGCGCCCTCCGACAAGCTCGTCGCGGACACCATGCCGCCGGTCAGGGTGACGGACACGCTCCGCGCGGTGAAGCTGACGCAGCCTCAGCCCGGCGTCTACGTCTACGACTTCGGGCAGAACATCGCGGGCTGGGAGCGGCTGCGGGTGACGGGTCCCGCCGGGACGACCGTGAGGATGCGGACGGCGGAGGAGGTCGGCGCGGACGGGACGCTGGACACGGCCACCAACAGGGCGGCGGCGTCCACCGATTCCTACACCCTGGCGGGTGCCCGTACGGCGGAGACGTACGAGCCGCGCTTCACCTACCACGGCTTCCGCTATGTCGAGGTCACCGGCTTCCCCGGCGAACCGGCCCTGAGCAGCCTGGACGCGCGCGTGGTGCACGCCGACGTGGCCTCCACGGGCACCTTCTCCTCCTCCGACGCGCTGCTGAACCAGATCTGGCGGAACAACCGGTGGAGCGTCCTCAACAACTCGATGAGCGTCCCGACCGACAATCCGGTCCGCGACGAGCGGACTCCTCCCGGCATGGACGTGCAGGCGTATCACGACGCGTCCACCCGTGAGTTCGGCATGGACCGCTACTACGCCAAGTACCTCCAGGACATGCCGCCCGGCACGGCCCTGCCGAACGACGCGGGCAACGCGCAGCAGCCCGACATGGGCGGCGACCAGATCACGCTGGCGTGGACGCTGTACGAGCAGTACGGCGACCGGGCGACGCTGGCGGCCACGTATCCGGCGATGAAGGCGTTCGTCGACAAGAACGCCGCCGATGTGCCGGGGCACATCTGGCCGAGCGACCGGGGCTTCGGCGACTGGTGTCCGCCGGACCGCGGCGCCAACGCCAACGGCGGTCGCGGCGGGCCGAACGCGGGCGCCTGCACCAGCGAGGTGTCGGTGGTGAACACCGCGCTGTCCTACCTCCAGGCGGTGGATGTCGCCAAGTCGGCGACGGCGCTGGGCCACAGCGCGGACGCCGCCCGCTACGGGACGCTGGCGCGGGACATCAAGGACGCGTTCAACGCCGCGTTCCTCAACGCGGCGGGCGACACCTACGGGGACGGGCGGCAGACCACGAGCGTGCTGCCGCTGGCCTTCGGCATGGTGCCCGCGGCGCATGTGGCGGCCGTCGGACGGCAACTGGTCGCCACCATCACCGAGAAGGACGGCGGACACCTCGACACCGGCATCTTCGGCACCCGCTACCTGATGGACGCGCTCGCCGCGATCGACCGGATCGATGTGGCGATGACGGTGCTGGACCAGCGCACCTACCCCGGCTTCGGGTACGAGATCGGCCAGGGCGCGACGAGTTCGTGGGAGCAGTGGACGTACTACTCCAACATGGAGACCCACGACCACGCGATGTTCGCCGGTGTCAACGCCTCGCTCTACACGCGGTTGGCGGGCATCGAGCCGACCGGGCCGGCCTACCGTACGGTGACGGTCGCGCCGCGTATCCCTGCGGGGATGCGGCACGCCGCGGCCTCGATCGCCACCCCGCGCGGCACGGTCGCCAGTTCCTGGACCGTCACGAACGGCCGGACCACGCTCGACGTCACGGTGCCGGTCGGCTCGACCGCGACCGTCCATCTGCCGCTGCCCGACGCACGGCATCCGCGGGTCGAGGCCACGCACGGCGCTCGGCTGCTGCACAGCGACGGCGAGGAGGCGGTCTACGCGATCGGTTCCGGCCACTGGCGGTTCACCGCGGCGGGCCGGTGAACCGATCGCGGACCGGAGCGTGACAGTCACGCCAATTCCCGCACGGCACGGGGACTTTGGGACCATTGCGCGGCCGTCCCGAATTCGGCATGCTGAGCGCCGGATCACATGTGATCCACAGCGTTCCACGTCATGTGACGTATTTCGCAGCCGAATTCGGGGAGACCGCAGATGACCGCGTATGTCCTGCTGGAAATCCAAGTGACCGACATGGCCGCCATGGCGGACTACCGGGAGATCGCCCAGAAGGCGGTGGCCGAATTCGGCGGCGAGTACCTGATGATCAACGCCAGGCCCGAGGCGGTCGAGGGCACGTGGGACGGTGCCAAGGGCCTGACGCTGCTGTCGTTCAGCAGCGTGGAGCAGGCGCGGGCCTGGTACACCTCGGACACCTACGCGCCCGGCATCGAGATCGCCAAGAAGGCGACCGTGCGGCGCCTCGCCATTCTTCCCGGCTTCGGCGAATCGGTCTGACCGGTTCGGCGCTGTATACGGTCGGCGCGGATCAGGGCAGTTCGAGCATCGGCTCGCCGCAGGACTGGCATTCGGCGTACACATCGAGGTCGTTGAGGATTTCGGCGTATTCGCCGTGTCCCTTGAGCGCGGCCGTGGCCGCGAGCAGATAACCCGTGGTGACCTGGTCGTGCTCGCCCGCCACCAGCGTCTCCCCGAGCAGGGCCAGCGCCTCGGGGAGCGCCTGCCGGTACGCCTGCGCGAGGTCGTCGGGCAGGCCGTCCCAGACCTGTCCGTACTCGCCCGAGCACATGGCGACGAGCCCGATCACGTACAGGTAGTCGTCCCTCTCGGCCGCCGGAAGGCCGCGCGCGATGGCGACGATGTGCGGCACGGCGGCGTACGCGGCGGGCCAGGCGGTGCCCTCGGAGCAGAGGTACGGCCACAGGTCGTCGAAGCGTTCGCGGTCGGCGGGGTGGTCGAGCAGGTGGCGCAGTTCGTCGGGCACGCAGGGGGCGTCGGAACCGCCCTTGCCGTTCGACCGGTCGCGGTGGTCGAGCGTGGTCCAGCGGGGGTCGTCCAGAGGCAGCATGGCCAGGAGTGTAGAGGTCCGCACAGGGCGCGAAAGCGCCTAGGTGCGGCTGCCCGCCGTGCCCTAGCGTCGTGACCGCCCGCATGCCGTACGCGCCCGTGAGCAGGGAAGCAGAGGACGTATCGTGACCGTCATACCGCAACCGCCCGACATCCTCTCGCCGCAGTTCGCCGCCGACCCGTATCCGGCCTACCGCGTCCTGCGGGAGCACTACCCCGTCGTCTTCCACGAGGGCACCGGCAGTTGGCTGCTGTCGCGGTACGAGGACGTCGAACGGGCCTTCCGCGACCCGGTGTTCACCACCGACAACTACGCCTGGCAGCTCGAACCGGTGCACGGCGGGCGGACCATCGTGCAGATGAGCGGGCGGGAGCACTCCGTCCACCGGGCGCTGGTGGCACCGGCCTTCCGCGGCCGGGAGTTACGGGAGCGGTTCCTGCCGGTGATCGAGCGCAACGCGCGCGATCTGATCGACGCCTTCCGTGACGCCGAACAGGCGGACCTGGTCGATCAGTTCGCGACCCGCTTCCCGGTCAATGTGATCGTCGACATGCTCGGGCTCGACCGCGACGACCACGACCGCTTCCACGCCTGGTACGCCGCCGTGGTCGGCTTCTTCGCCAATCTCGCGCAGGACCCCGAGGTCGCCGAGGCCGGGATGCGCGCGAGCCGGGAGCTGGCCGCGTATCTGGTGCCGATCGTCCACCGGCGGCGGGCCGAGCCGGGCGAGGACCTGCTGTCGTCGCTGTGCACGGCGGAGATCGACGGCACGGTGATGACCGACCAGGACATCACCTCGTTCGTGAGCCTGCTGCTGTCCGCGGGCGGCGAGACCACCGACAAGGCGATCTCCGGGATGTTCCGCAATCTGCTGGCCAACCCCGAGCAGTTGGAGGCCGTGCGGGCCGACCGCGACCTGGTGGCGGCGGCCTTCGCGGAGTCCCTGCGGTTCACTCCCCCGCTCCAGATGATCATGCGGCAGCCGGCCCAGGACGTCACGCTCCACGGCGTCACCATCCCGGCGGGCGCGACGGTCACCTGTCTGATCGGCGCGGCCAACCGGGACGAGCGGCATTACGACAGGCCCGACACCTTCGACATCCACCGCACGGACCTGACGACCGCGAACGCCTTCAGCGCCGCCGCCGACCACCTGGCGTTCGCGCTCGGGCGGCACTTCTGCGTGGGCGCGCTGCTGGCGAAGGCCGAGGTGGAGGTCGGCGCCAACCAACTCCTGGACGCCTTCACCGAGATGGGCTTCGCCGACGGGACGCCGGCCCCGGACAGCGGGGTGTTCGTCCGCGGTCCGCAGCGCCTCGACCTGAGCCTCACGCCCGCGACGACCTGACCCGCAGCGCCGGACGCGGGCCGAACGGGCCGCGGCCCTGTCGCAGGGTCGCGGCGGCCCGCGCCGGGCGCAGGATGCCCGCCTGGAGGCGGCGGGCCGCGTCGATGTGGTCGAAGGTCCAGATCATCTTGACGGCGGTGGAGGTGCCGCGCCCGTCGTCGGCGGTGAGGTCGCGGCGTACGGCGTCGAGCAGCCGCCCGTCCGCGGCCTCGTCGCGGGCGGCACCGTCGGGGACGGCGCCGGAGCCCGCGAGGGCCCGCGCGGCGGCCTCGTACCAGTCGACCAGCAAGGTGCCCGCGTAGAGGATCTCGCCGCGGGCCGCCGTCCTGTCCTCCTGCGAGGTCACGGTCTCGCGCTCCCACAGGTCGAGGATCGCGTCGGAGGTGAGCCGCAGCGCGGCGACGCCGGTGATGAGGGTCGTGACGTCGGCCAGCGGGATGTGCTTGGTGCCGCGCTCGGCGAGGAAGCCGCGGAAGGCGTCGTCGAGGCGGCGCGAGGCGGCGGCGGCCCGGCGCCGCTCGTCCTGCGGGGTGGCGGGCGCGGGGGCGGCGGCGTCGCAGCGGGCGACGCCGTACTGGATGGCGCCGCGCAGATAGTGGGCGCCTTCCTCGTAGGCGTCGGCCAGTGCCTGGCCGAGGGCGCGTCCTGCCCCGCGTGGCCAGAACAGCGCCCCGGCCACCAGGGAGACCCCGCAGCCGAGGGCGACGTCCTCGACGCGGACGAGCCCGATCTGCCAGCCCGCGGGCTCGATGATGTTGTAGAGGATGAGCAGGACGGTGGTGAATCCGGCCTGTCCGGCGGCGAAGGAGATGGCGGCGGGCGCGAGTCCCGCGAAGGCCACGGCGAAGGGCAGCAGCAGCCACAGGGCGGTGGTGTGGGTGCCGACGCCGTAGACGATGCCGCCGCCGATGACGAAGCCGACGCCCGTGCCGAGCAGGCCGCGCAGCGCGTTCTGGCCGGTGCTCAGGGCGTTGGAGCGCAGCACCGCGAGGGTGCCGAGGACGACCCAGAACGAGTGCTGGACTCCGGTCGACTCGGCGAGCAGGACGGCCAGGGCGAGCGCGATGGCGCCGCGGACGCTGTTGTGCAGCCAGACGGAGTGGCGCTCGACGTGGGCCCCGGCGCGTTCCTGCGCGGAGGACAGGAAGGACGGCACGCCCGAGGGCCCGCGGCCCAGGACGTGGTCCCACCAGCCGCGGCGCAGGGCGGCGACGGTGAGGCCGATGTTGGTGGCCATGGCGGAGATCGCGAAGCTCATCTCCTGGGCGCGGAAGCTCGGTTCGAGGGCGCCGAGGATTCCGGCCATGGCGTCGTCGGCGGCAGGGGTGTCGGGCGCGCCGGACGGGCCCGGCGCGTCGGCGGAGCCTGACTTCGTCGTCCGGGGCCGGTGCAGCGGCAGATCGCCGGTGACGGCCGTCTCCATCGCCTCGCGGGCGGCCTCCAGCCGCCGCAGGTCCCGCTCCAGCTCCGCGGAGCTGTCGGAGACCGACTCCAGGCTGGCCGCGCCGTGTTCGAGCAGGGTCGCGGCGGCCACCTTCACGTCGCAGACGACCGCGTCCGTCGGCCCGGGCTCCTCGTCGAGCGGCATGCGCTCCAAGATCGCGTCGAGCCACACCACCTGGTCGACCAGCCGGACCAGCGTGCGCGCCGACGTGGACAGCCCCGTGGGGCGGTACGGCGTCCCGAAGAACGAGGTGCGCAGCGCGGCGACGGCGGCGCCCGCCTCGTCGGACAGCGCCCGGTACTCGGCCGCGCCGACCGGTCCGAAGCCGCCGCGGACGCAGTCGACCTCGGAGCGCAGCCGCCGGGCCAGCAGCGCGCACGCCGTGGCGGTGGCCAGCCGCAGCGGTTCGCGCCGGGGCGCGGGCCACAGCAGGCCGACGGCGATCACCGACGCCGCACCGGCCAGCAGCCAGCCCGCGAGCCGGTCGGGCAGCGCGCTCACAGGGGCGGGCAGCGTCACCGGCAGCACGAAGGCGACCAGCAGCGCGGTCGAGGCGCTGGCCAGCACCGAGCTGACGACCCCGGCGAACAGCACGAGGAAGCCGACGACGAGGGTGACCAGGACGGCCAGCCACGCCGTCCGCGAGGCGAGCGTCCCGACGGTGACCAGGACCGCGCCCGCCGCCACCAGACCGGTCTGCGCGGCGAGCCGTTGGCCCATCGCGCCGCTGAAGTCGACGAAGAGCAGGCCGGACAGCGCGCCGAACGAGGCGAAGGTGGCCATGGCCGGGTTGCCGACGACCTTGTCGCACAGGGCGAACAGGGCGGGCATGACGATCGCGGCGCGTCCGGCGCGGCGCAGCGCGGACAGGTCCGCGTCGCGGGTGCGGAGCCAGTTCAGGACGTTCAGCACGGCGGTGCCACGTGTCGTCGTGCCCGCCGCGCCGCGTCCGGTTCTGTGGTCATCAGCAGAGCATCGCACTCCGTACGGCCGCCCGCAGGCCCCCGGCGCGGGGTGTCGGGTCATACGCTGCGGAAGTGATTCTTCCCACCGCCGAGAGCGTGCGCGCGCTGCACGAGAAGTACGCTCCGACCCGTGAGTCCCTGTCCCTCGTCCGCACCCACTGCGAGATCGTGGCGCGGATCGCCCTCGACCTGGCCGCGCGTTCGCCCGAGCCGGTGGACACCGGGCTCGTCGAGACCGGTGCGCTCCTGCACGACATCGGTGTCTACCGGCTGGGCGACGACGCGTACGTCCGGCACGGTGTGCTCGGCCACGAGCTGCTGCGCGCGGAGGGCCTGCCGGAGGAGCTGTGCCGTTTCGCCTCCCACCACACCGGCGTCGGGCTGACGCGCGCCGACATCGAGCGGCAGCGGCTGCCCATCCCGCCCGGTGAGTATGTCGCCGAGTCCGTCGAGGAGCGGCTGGTGATGTACGCGGACAAGTTCCATTCGAAGTCGAGCCCGCCGAAGTTCCTGGACGCCGCCGCGTACGCCGGGAAGGTGGCGCGGTTCGGCCCGGACAAGGTGGTCGCGTTCCGCGCGCTGATCGCCGAATTCGGTGAGCCGGACCTCGACCCGCTGATCGCCGAGTACGGGCACCGCGTCCGGCGCGGTGACGCGCGAAGGACCTGACCGGAGGGTGTGCCGGGGCGGCGGCCCGGCCGGGTGCCGTGCCGGGCTCGCCGGGGCGCATGGCAAACTCACCGGGGTCGCCGACGCGGCGCCGTACGTTCCGCTTTCCGGGACGGCCGGGGCGGGCACGACGTCGGCGGCGCGATGTCGCGGTGCGGAAGTGGGTGTGGCGATGCTGGCGGAGACGGTCTTCCGCAGCGAGGACCTGGCGGTCGAGGACCGATTCGACGCCTGGCGCGAGTGCATGAACCGTACGCACGCCCCGATGCGGCTGGAGAGCGAGTGCGCGGCCGACTTCAAGGCGCATCAGCGGCTGATCGGGCTGGGCGCGGTGTCGATCTGGCCCGCGACCTTCGAGCAGCTGGTCTTCCTGCGCACGCCGAAGCTGATCCGGCAGTCGGACCCCGAGGTCTACCACCTCTCGCTCCTGCTGAGCGGTGAGGCCGGGGTGTCGTGGGGCCGGGAGGAGAACTCCTACGGCGCGTTCGACATCCACACCAACGACTCCTCGCGGCCGTACGAGATCTGGACCGGGCACGGGTCGATCTCCTCGGTGGGCGTCGAGATCCCCAAGGTGCTGCTGCCGCTTCCGCAGCACCGGCTGGACAAGGTGATCGGGCGGCACATCACCGGACGCGAGGGCGTGGGCGCGCTGCTCGCGCAGTTCCTCACCCAGCTCGCCGCGGACACCGTGCCGTACGCGCCCTCCGACGGTCCTCGGCTGGGCGCCGTGCTGGTCGACCTGGTGGCGGCGCTCCTCGCGAACGCCCTGGACGCCGAGGCGGCGCTGACACCGGAGACGCGGACCCGGGCGCTCACCTTGCGGGTGAAGTCCTTCATCCGGCAGAATCTGCACGACCCGGAGCTGACGCCTCGTCATATCGCCGCGGTGCACCACATTTCGCGCAGTTACCTGCACCGGCTCTTCCAGGCGGAGGACGAGACGGTCGCCTCGTACATACGCCGCCTGCGGCTGGAGGGCGCACGCCGCGACCTGGCCGATCCGGCGCTGCTGGAGACGCCGATCCATCTCATCGCGGCCCGCTGGGGCTTTCCGCGGGCGGCGGACTTCAGCCGCGCCTACCGCGCCGTCCACGGGGCGGCGCCCACCGACCACCGCCAGCGGTCCGTACGTCCGGGTGCGGGTTCCTAGGGTGGCTCCGGCCGTTGTGGACGCATTGCCAAGTCGTCAGGCGACCGGCTGCTAACGACAGGCCGGCGCCGTGACCGGCAGGCTTGCCCGTGCATGCCCCAGGTCGGACCCGCCACCCGCGGACCCCGGCCACGGGGCGGCCCGTCCGTCGCCCACGAGGGCGGTCCACGGACGGTTCGCCGACAGACAGGAACCGATCATGCACCTCAACAAGCCGAAGGCGGCCCGCCGCCGCGCCAACTGGCTCCCGTTCCACGACGACGAGACCTAGCGGAATCCCGGACGGCAGGCGCCGGCCCTTCCTCCGCGCCTCGGCCGGACGGCCGGGGCGCGACGGCGGTTGCGGTCCGAATGACAGGGGCGGGAGCCACGGGGGTGTTCCCGCCCTTCGCCATGCCGTCGCCGGACGGTTTGTGTTATCCGGCCGCGTCCCACGGGGTCTCCGACGTGTACCGATGCACGTGGCACGGCTGGAGGCGGCACGATGGGACGCAGGCGGCGGACGAGATCCGTACGGGGCTGGTGGGGGCTGGTCGTGGCCGCCGTGGTCGCGAGCGGGGTGGTCTACTACTGGCCGTCCTCGCCGGGCGGTGACGGGTCCGCGAGTACGGAGGCGGTGACCCGCCAGGCCGCGGCTTCGGCTCCGGCGGCCCCGACCGTGTCCGGGTCGC
Organism: Streptomyces sp. NPDC088910; assembly: GCF_044749865.1. Lineage (NCBI taxonomy): Bacteria > Bacillati > Actinomycetota > Actinomycetes > Kitasatosporales > Streptomycetaceae > Streptomyces > Streptomyces sp. NPDC088910. The sequence continues at coordinate 28,083 of NZ_JBIVIV010000019.1, read as the reverse complement.
CGACGGCGTCCGCGACCGCGACCCGCGCGTCCGCCTCGCCGTCGGCGACCGCGCGCCCGTCGCAGCGGCCGAGTCCCAAGCCGTCGTCGCCGAAGCCGTCCGCGCCGAAGTCAGCGGCGGCCGGGGCCGGTTCGGGCGGCGGGCGGACGATCACCGTCGTCAACCGCACGCAGGAGACGGTGTGGGCGATCGTCACCGGCACCGCCGCGTATCCGAACGGCCGGGAGCTGCGGCCGGGGCAGAGCACGTCCCTCACCGTGGGCAACAAATGGGGCGGCCGGATCTGGGGCCGTACCGGCTGCACGTCCGGCGGCCAGGGCGCGTGCCTGACCGGGGACTGCACGTCGCAGTGCTCGGGCGCCAACCCGCCCACCACGCTGGGTGAGTTCACCTTCGACGCGTACGCCGGGCTCGACTTCTACGACGTGAGCATGGTCGACGGCGCGAATCTGCCGATGTACATCAACATCTCGCACACCGTGACCGCCGATCCGGTGAGTGCGACGGGCTGCTACAAGGGCGCGTGCACTAAGCCGGTGGACTGCCCCAGCGCCATGCGGGCCATGTCGGGCGGCCGGGTCGTCGGCTGCAAGCCGCCGTGCGCGGCCTTCGGCGGGGACACCTACTGCTGCCAAGGCGCCTGGGCCGGGCGGGAGAAGTGCGTGCCGTCGAAGTGGCCGGTGGACTATACGCAGGTGTTCAAGAAGGCCGCGCCGTACGCCTATTCGTACGCCTTCGACGACGCGGCGACGATGTCGTGCAAGGGGCGGTGCGACTACCGGGTGACCTTCGGCGTCACCTGAGGCTCGCGCGGGGTCTCGCTCCACCGCTCCCCCAGGAAGTCCTTCAGCAGGTGGGTGACGGCGGCGGGCCGTTCCATGCTGGGCAGGTGTCCGGCCCAGGGCAGTTCGAGGTGGCCGGCGTCGGCGAGCAGTCCGGGCAGCCGGGCGGCGATCTGCCGGAAGTCCGCCAGGTCGTGGGCGCCGGAGACGACGAGGGACGGCGCCCGTACCGCCGCGAGGTCGTACGGCGGGCGGAGTTGGTCGAACTCCTCGGCGGCGAGCTGGACTTCGTAGGCGTTCCGCTGCTGGACGCGTACGGCCCGCCGGGCGGCCTCGTCGCCCTCGGGGCCGATCCAGGTCTCGACCATCAGCTCGACGGCGCCCGCGAGGTCGCCCGCCTCCAGCAGCGCCTCCTCGCGTTCGTCCAGCGCGTCGAGTTCGGCGGAGGCTTCGTGCCCGGCCATTCCCGGGCACAGCAGCACCATCGCGCCGACCCGCTCGGGGTGGCGCGCGGCGATCTCCAGCGAGGTCTTGCCGCCGTAGGAGGCGCCGACGAGCGCCGCCTGACCGATGCCGAGCGTGTCGAGGAGTCCGATCACGTCGTCGGCGTTGTTGTACGGCGCGTCCGGCGCGGGGGTCCGGCCGAAGCCGCGCAGGTCGCAGCGGACCACGCGGTAACCGGCGTCGGCCAGCGGCTGCCATTGCGGGTCCCACATCCGCCGGTCGCAGACCCCGGCGTGCAGGAATACCAGTGCGGGGCCGGCGCCCGCCGTGTCGTAAGAGAGAGTCATCCGGCAGACGGTACGCACCGCGCCGCGTGATTCCCTCCGGTTTTCGCTCTCGGCGACACTGTCGGCCGCCGCTGCCGGGGCCGAACATCCGGTGTCCGTCAGGCGCTTGCCGGACGCCGTGGCCGCGGGGCTCCGCGCAGAGCGCGCGACGAGGGCCGCGCAGCCCGGTGGGGTGCGCGGCCCTCGCGTGATTCGCCGTCCGCGTGGGTCAGTTGGGGTTCTCGGCGTTCGTAAGGGTCTCCCAGGCCACGAAGAGGTTGTTGGAACCGGCGGGGCGGTTGTTCTGCGTGAGGGTCTGCGTGTTGGTCATCGCGACCCCGCGCCGGGTGTGCAGCGCGTTGTAGCCGGTCTCGGTGATCGGGCCGAGGCCGCGGTTGACACTGCCGTTGCACAGCCAGCTCGGCGGCGCCGTGCCCAGTTCGTACTTGGACTGGAAGCCGAGCGCCTGCCGCAGCCGCTCGCCGATGTCCGTGCCGTACAGGTCGTCGCCCTGGATGCGGCTGGTCTCGGCGATGTGCGAGATCGCGGAGATGCCGTAGCCGGTGTGCGTGAAGTCGCGGCAGGTTTCCTGGGTCAGCCCGTCGACGAAGGTGGACTGCCCCTGCCAGTAGCTGACGATCTTGGCCTTGGTGTCGAGGTTCTGGCTCGGAACCGTCTTGGGCAGCGCCCCGTCCGCGGCGATGTAGACATAGGCCGCGGCGCGGGTGCGGAACTTGGCCATCGCCTTGTCGTAGTCGGTCTTGTCGTCGAGGAAGACGGAGATGCCGACGGCGGCCTCCATCATCGACAGCTCCCAGTTGCCGTTGCTGTTCGAGCCGTTGATGATCTCGGGCAGGTAGACGTTGCGGAGCATGGTGCCGAAGCGCCCGGCGTTCGGCCAGCCGCCGGTGTAGGTCGACTTGATGATGTCGGCGGCCTTGGGCCACGACGAGCCCGCCCAGCCGGTCTGCAACGGGGCGTTGCTGTTGGTGTGCTGGGTGATCGTCGCCGACCACGCGTCCATCAGCTTGATGGACTCCTGCGCGTAGCGCGCGTCACGGGTGAAGTACCAGGCCAGGGCGTCGGTGTAGGCCGCTATCGCGTCCTCGCGCTCGTCCGTGCAGCCGTTGTTGGGGTTGGAGTAGGAGCCGCACTCGACGTTCGCGCGCGGCTTGGGCGTACGGGTCAGCGAGGCGTACGAGCTGGCCATCATCTGGTTGTACGCGCTCTTCCACGGCTCGGCGTTGGCCTGCACCTTGGCGCGGGCGAAGTCGAGTTGGGCGGCGGAGACGGTCACTCCGGGGTGGACGAAGGCGGCCGGTGCGGCGCTGGCGCGCTGGGCGCCTCCGGGCCAGGCGGAGAAACCGGTTACAAGGGCCGCGGCCGCACAGGCGGCGGTGACCAGCAGAACGGGGCGCCGTACGCGGCGGCGGTGGCGCGCGGGCGAGGGCGTGGGGGTGCCTGCCATGCGGTGACCATCCGATCTTGAGTGGGGGGCTGTTCGTGAGCGGGCGCGTTCCCGGGTGAGCGCGTTGGTGAGCGCGTGTTCCCCGGTGTGCACCGTGGCGTTCCTGAGTGTGAACCGAGCTTGCATTTCTGAACACTTGACTGACCGCAGACCATAGGTACGGACTAATGCCCCGTCAAGCCCCTGCGCGGTGCGGGAGTTGGCCGAACCCGGCTCGCGATCAGGTGGCGAGCGCCGCGAGTTCGGTCCCGGCGAGCAGGAATCCGCCGACGCCGAAGTCGGCCGTGCTGTCGTACGTCACGGGCTGGCTGGAGTCCGGCCGGTCGCCGACCTTCTGGATCCAGCCGAGGGTGCCGTCGGGGTGAACCGCCGTGGCCAGCAGGCCGTTCCAGGCGCGCGCGGCGACCGGCAGATACGTGGCCCGGTCGACGAGTCCCGCGCGTACGGCGTACGCGGTGCCGTAGGCGAAGAAAACGGTTCCACTCGTTTCGGGGCCGGGGAAGTGCGCGGGGTCGGCGAGGTTGACGTTCCAGAAGCCGTCGGTGCGCTGGACCGCGGCGACCGCCCGTACCAACTCCTTGAGCGTGGCGCGGTATTCGGCGGTGTCGGCCTGATCGGCGGGCAGCACCTTGAGGCTCTTGGTGTGCGCGGCGGCGCCCCAGCCGTTGCCGCGCGACCACAGCACGGGCTTGCCCGGGGGCGAGAGGATGCCGCCGGGCAGGAAGTTCCTGTCGCGGTACCACAGCCCGGTGGCCGGGTCGTGGAGACCGGGGCCGCCCTCGGCCGACTTGGTGTGCCGGTACAGGTCGTGCAGCTTGCGGTGGTAGTTCGCGTCACCGCGCAGCACGCCCAGGCGGGCGAAGGGCGACATCGCCATGTGCAGCGCGTCGTCCCACCACCAGTCGTCGTCCTTGCCGGCCTGGTCGGTGTAGACCATGCGGTGCAGGCAGGTCTCGATCGCGGTCAGCTTCGCCGGGTCGGGTTCGATCTCGTACAGGTCCAGATACACCTGGCCCGCGCACTGGTTGTCCGCGTTGCGGGTGGTCGTGCCGCCGTTGAGGCCGTAGTTGTTCCGCTCGGCCCAGGAGCGCGCATAGGCCAGATAGCGGGTGTCGGACGTCAGCCGGTACAGGGCGGTCAGGCCGCTGAAGAAGGTGGCGTTGGCCCACTGGTTGTTGCCGGGGTCGGTGTGGGCGCCGATCCAGTGGTCGGCGACGCGGCGCAGTGCGGTGACGACGGCCGCCCTGGAGGGCAGCACCGGGGAGGGCGGGGCGGCGGCAGAGGCCGCGGCGCGGGCGGTGGCGTGCGCGGTGGCGGGGATCGCGGTCGCGGTGGCGGTCGCGGCGAGTGCCGCACCGCCGATCAGGAAGTGGCGTCGGTCCATCGGAGTCTCCAAGTGCCGTGCGTGCTAGGTGCGCTGCGGGCATGGACGGCCGGTGGTGGCGTCGGTACGGCTCGGCTCTCGGCTCTCGATGCGGGTGGCGCGTACGGGACGCCCGCTCACCGGCGGATTCAAGGACATGAACGCTGAGTGTCCTTGTGAACTCGATGGAGCTTAGATGACCGCGCCCGCCGTACGTCAACCCCGGTCGCGCTGACTCCGGTGAGGTTCACCCCGGCGGTGAAGGGCGACCTGGCCGTGCGCACCAGCTCGGCGTCCGGACCGGGCGGGAGCCGGTCACTGGCGGCGGTGGCACCGGCGAGCGTACGGCCGGCGGCGGGGCCGCGTCGGGCGGCGCGCCCGACATCCGGTGCTGGACACCGCTCGCGCCGAGGTCGGCGGTCATTCGGGGCAGCGCGAGGAACAGCGAGGTCATGTCCATCGCCACCAGTGGCGTCGGCAGGGCGAGCAGGGTCAGGCCCAGCCACTCGGGCCGGTCCGCCGGTCCGCCCGGCGCGCCCGTATCCCCGTTGTCCGGCATGTCCGCTCCTCCGCCGTGTCGGGTCTCTTTCCCGCACCGGTCGGAGCGGCGACGGGCTTCTTGAGGTCCGGCTGGAAGAATTTTTCGGAGCGGGCCGTATTGGAGCGGATCGGCACGGATCGAAACGGGCCGGAATTCGATGCGCCGCCGATGTCAAGAAGCCGTCCGCGGCTCCGACTGTGTGGTGCACGGACCCGGAAGGGGTTCGGCGTACGGCACACACGTACGACATACGCGCGGGACGTCCGAGCAGGGCATCCGCGGACGGCGTCCACGCGGGACAGAGGAGTAGCGATGAAGTTTCTGCTGATCATGCACATGAACCCGGCGGTGTGGAACGCGCTGACCGAGGAGGAGCGCAACGAGGTCATGGGCGGCCACGACGCCTTCATCAACACGGTCACCGAGTCGGGCGAGATGATCCTCACCCAGGGCCTGGCCGACATCTCGCAGAGCGCCGTCGTGCGGGTCCGCGACGGGCAGCGGGTCGTCACCGACGGGCCGTACCTGGAGACCAAGGAGTACCTCGGCGGCTTCTACCTGGTCGACTGCGAGAACCGCGAGCGCGCTCTGGAGCTCGCCACGATGATCCCCGACGCGAAGGTGGAGGGGCTGGGCATCGAGGTGCGCCAGGTGATGTTCTCCGGTGGACAATTGGAGATGTGAGCACCGACACCGTGACCGAGGACCTGCTGCGCGAGCTGACGCCGCAGGTCCTCGGTGTGCTGGTCCGCAGGCACGGCCAGTTCGAGGAGTGCGAGGACGCCGTGCAGGAGGCGGTGCTCGCCGCGGCCGTGAAGTGGCCGGCCGACGGTGTGCCGGACCATCCGCGCGGCTGGCTGATCACCGCTGCCTCCCGTCGGCTGATCGACCAGATCCGCAGCGACCACGCCCGCAAGGCGCGGGAGACGGCCGCGGCGGCCCAGTCCCCCGAGCGGGAGGCAGGCGTCAGCCCGGGTCCCGGCGAGGACGGCGCGCCGGAGGGTGACGACACCCTGATACTGCTGTTCCTGTGCTGCCACCCGGCGCTGACGCCCGGCTCGCAGACCGCCCTGACCCTGCGCGCGGTCGGCGGTCTGACCACGGCGGAGATCGCCCACGCGTTCCTGGTGCCCGAGGCCACCATGGCCGTACGGATCAGCCGGGCCAAGCAGCGGATCAAGGCGGCGGGCAGCCGCTTCACCCTGCCCGAGGCACGCGAGCGCGAGGAACGGCTGCGGGTCGTCCTGCACGTGCTGTACCTGATCTTCAACGAGGGCTACACCGCGACTTCCGGGGCCGCGCTGCACCGCGCCGACCTCGCCCGCGAGGCGATCCGGCTGACCCGTGTGGTCGATCGGCTGCTGCCCGACGACGGCGAGGTCGCCGGTCTGCTCGCCCTCATGCTCCTTACCGACGCGCGCCGCGCCGCCAGGACCGGGCCCGGCGGCGACCTGATCCCGCTGGACGAGCAGGACCGTACGCTCTGGGACGCCGACCTGATCGCCGAGGGCACCGCTTTGATCAGTACGGCCATGGCCCGCTCGGCGCTCGGGCCGTATCAGCTCCAGGCCGCCATCGCCGCGACGCACGCCGCCGCGGAGCGCACCGAGGACACCGACTGGCACCAGGTGCACACCCTGTACAAGATCCTGGAGCGGATCGCGCCCAACCCGATGGTCACCCTCAACCGCGCCGTCGCCCTCGCCGAGATCCAGGGGCCGCGGGCCGGGCTCGACCTGCTGGCCACCTTGGACGACGACGCCCGCGTCGAGGGTCACCACCGGCTCCACGTCGTCCGCGCCCATCTCCTGGAGCGCTCCGGCGACCTCCCGGCCGCCCGCGAGCACTATCTCCTCGCCGCGCGCGGCACGGCCAGCCTCACCGAGCGCCGCTTCCTGGAGTCCCGCGCGAGCCGTCTGAAGCCCGGCGCGCGCTGAGCGGGTGACAGCGGCGACGACCGCGTACCCGACGGGCGTCAGCGGTGGGTCAGCTCAGCCGGGCGTCGGCGTAGACCGCCATCGCGTCGCGCTGGTACTCGGCCAGCCCGGCCGCGATCTTGTCGTACGCCGAACGGAAGCGCGGGTCGTCGGTGAACATCTGCCCCAGACCCTTGTACGCGGTCGCGCCGGGGGTCCAGAATCCGCACAGCCATTGGTAGTGGGCATCCGTCTCGGCCTGCACCGCCGAGTCGGCCACTGGCGTGCCGGCCGCCATGAAATCGGCCATGCGGACCATCCGCGCCGTGATCTCGCGCTGCGTCCGCTCCTGGTCCTCGGCCGTGAGCGGGCCGGCGATCCGCCGGGACCGCTCGTACTCGCGCGGCCACCGCTCGCGCGCCTCGTCCTCGTAGCGCGAGGCGTCGAAGCCCTCGAACAGATTCTCCGGCCTGTTGATCTCCGCCATGTCGTCCCCGTCCTTTCCTTCCTCCAACTCCGCGATGGTGCGGCCGACCGTGCGGACCAGGGTGTCGAGCCGGTTCCGCTCCGCCAGCAGACGCCGGTGGTGCTCCCGGAGCACGGCCACCCGGTCCGCCTGCCTGTCGAGGACCGCCGCGATGTCCCGCAGGCCCAGGCCCAACTCCCGCATCAGCAGGATCTGTTGCAGCCGCAGCAGATCCCGCTGCTCGTAGGAGCGGTGCCCGTTGCGGCCGGTCCCCGCAGGGGGCAGCAGACCGATCTCGTCGTAGTACCGCAGCGTCCGGGACGTCACTCCGGACAGCCGGGCCACGTCCGCGATCGACCAGGCCATCGCCCTGCCTTCCCTCGCCGGCCGGTCGTTCCGGCCACATGGACGACCGTAGAAGTTGACGCGGCGTAAAGCGCAAGCCGACAGCGGGCGGTGCCGACGACGGGCGGGTCAGTGCTCGGCCAGGGGCGGCGCGGTGTCCGTCGAGGGGGTCAGGCGCAGCGTGACGATCTCGAACGGTCGCAGGCGCAGGTCCACGGCGCCGTCGCGGATCTCGGCGGGCGGCTGGTCGGTCAGGGGGCGTTCCAGCAGGTCGCAGGGGGTGGCGGTGTGGAGGGCGAAGCCGGGGGTGAGGGTGGTGCGGGTCCGGGCGCCGATGGCTTCGTAGAGACGTACGACGATGTCGCCGCTCGCGTCGTCGGCGAGCTTCACGGCGCTGACGACGACGCCCTCGTGGCCGACCGTCGCCAGCGGTTCGACCGCGGCGGCGCCGGGCACGCGGCGCTCGGGCAGGTGGATGGCGTACCCCTCGCGGACGGCGTCGCCGATGGACGCGCCGGGAAGCAGGGCGTAGCGGAAGCGGTGCACGCCCTGGTCCGTCCGCGGGTCGGGGAAGCGGGGCGCGCGCAGCAGGGACAGGCGCACGGTGACGGCGGCGCCGGGGGCGCTGCCGCTCGTGGAGCGGGTGACGTCGTGGCCGTAGGTGGAGTCGGTGACCAGGGCCACGCCCCAGCCGGGCTCCGCGAGGTGCAGGAATCGGTGGTTGCACGCCTCGAAACGGGCGGCGTCCCAACTGGTGTTGGTGTGGGTGGGCCGGTAGACGTGGCCGAACTGGGTCTCGGCCGCGTAGCGGTCGGCGTGGACGTCCAGCGGGAAGGCCACCTTCAGGAACTTCTCCGTCTCGCGCCAGTCGACCTCGGTGGAGACGTCCAGGCGCTTGTGCCCGGCGGTGAGGGTGAGGTCCTGCACGGCGCGCGAGTGGCCGAACGAGCGCTCGACCCGGACGGTGACGGCGTGGGCCGTCGCGGCGGTCACCTCGACACGGTCGGCGGCGGTCAGGTCGGTGACGGTGTTGCGGTAGTACGCGTCCACGTCCCAGGCGTCCCACATGGTGGGGAAATCGGGGTGGAGTTGGAGCAGGTTGGCCGGGCGTCCCTCGGCGAGGGTCTCGCGGTCCGCGGCGAGGTCGTGGACCGACACCACCAGGCCGCGGTCGTCGATCTCGACCCGCAGCAGGCCGTTGTCCAGTACGTGGCCGCCGCCGGGGCGGGCCGAAGCGGTGACCGTCCCGTCGACGCCGGTGTCGGCGACGCGCACGGCGCCCCCTGCCGGGACACCGCCGCGGGTGTGCGGGGCCGCGTTGAAGACCAGGGCCCCCTCTCCCTCCTGGCCCCCCTCCCCCTCCTCGCCCCCCTCCCGCGACGGCCCACCGGCCAGGGCGAGTTGGGCGGCGTCGATGATCGACCGCAGCTCCACCGCGAGGGCGGCGTACGTCGCCTCTGCCTCGCGGTGCACCCACGCGATGGACGAGCCGGGCAGGATGTCGTGGAACTGGTGCAGCAGCACCGTCTTCCAGATCCGGTCCAACTCCTCGTACGGGTAGGGCAGTCCGGCCCGTACGGCGGCGGTCGCGGACCACAGCTCCGCCTCGCGCAGCAGGTGCTCGCTGCGGCGGTTGCCCTGCTTGGTGCCGGCCTGGCTGGTCAGCGTGCCGCGATGCAGTTCGAGGTACAACTCCCCGACCCAGACAGGCGGTTCGGGATACTCGGCGCGGGCCTTGGCGAAGAACTCCGCCGGGGACTCCCACTCCACCCGGGCCGAACCCTCCAGGTCGCGCAGCCGGGCGGCCTTGGCGATCATCTCGCGGGTCGTCCCACCGCCGCCGTCGCCCAGCCCGGTCGGCGCCAGCGACCGCCCGGCCATGCCCTTCTCCCTGAAGTTGCGTGCGGCGTGGGCGACTTCGCGGCCTTCCAGGCCCGCGTTGTAGGTGTCCATCGGCGGGAAGTGCGTGAAGACCCGGCTGCCGTCGATGCCCTCCCAGGCGAAGGTGTGGTGCGGGAAGGAGTTGGTGCGGCTCCAGGAGATCTTCTGCGTCAGCAGCGAACTCGACCCGGACGCCCGGATGATCTGCGGCAGCCCGGCCGCGAAGCCGAAGGTGTCCGGCAGCCACACCTCGTCGCTCTCGATGCCGAACTCGTCCAGGAAGAACCTCTTGCCGTGCACGAACTGACGGGCCATCGCCTCGGAGCCGGGCATGTTCGTGTCCGACTCGACCCACATTCCGCCGGTGGGCACGAACCGTCCGTCGGCGACGGCCTGTCGGACCCGGGCGTAGACCTCGGGGCGGTGCTCCTTGATCCAGGCGTACTGCTGCGCCTGGGACATGGTGTAGACGAAGTCGGGCTCGTCCTCGATCAGGGCCGTCATGTTCGCGGTGGTGCGGGCCACCTTGCGGACGGTCTCGCGCAGCGGCCACAGCCACGCGGAGTCGATGTGCGCGTGGCCCACCGCGCTGATCCGGTGGGCCGACGCGTGCGCGGGCGCGGCCAGCACGTCGGCCAGCAGGGCTCGGGCCGCCTCGGCGGTGCCGCCGACGTCCTGGAGGTCGATCGCGTCGAGCGCCCGTTCCACCGCGCGCAGGATGTCCCAGCGGCGGGCCGAGTCGGCGGGCAGTTCCGGCATCAGCTCGCCCAGCACTTCGAGGTCCTGCACGAGCTCCCAGACCGTGCGGTCCAGCACGGCCAGGTCCATCCGGCCCAGGACGTACTGCGGCGCGCGGCCCGCCGTCGCCTTGTCGCCCAAAGCGGTCGGGCGGAAGGGCGGGTTGTCCAGCACGATCGGGTTGGAGGCGGCCTCGACGTGCAGCAGGATCCGCTCACCGCCGGTGACGGGGTCGCCGACGCGCACCCACTGATTGCGCGGGTTGAGGCCCTTCACCGGGGTGCCGTCCGGCCGGTAGACGAGGCCCTCGCACTGGAAGCCGGGGGTGTCCCGCTCGAAGCCGAGGTCCAGCAGGGCCTCGACGGTGCGGCCCGCCCACTCCTCGGGCACGGTACCGCTGACGGTGAGCCAGCTCGTTCCCCACGGCGGACCCCACGGCTCGCCGGGCGCGATCGGCCTGCGGGCCGCGGCGATGCCTTCGGCCACCGGGACCGGCTCGTCGGGCGCGTCCCAGATGCCGACGGTCAGCGGCACCCGCTCCCCGTACACCGCGGGGCGGACGCGCTCGTTGAGGACGCGTTCCAGGCGGGACTCGATGAGGCTGCGGTCGTCGTGCATGTACGGGCTCCGGGGTGTGGTGGGCGGCCGGGTCGAGTGGCTGACGGGCGTGGCGCGGTGGAGGCAGGGCTCGGGGACCGCGAGGCTCGGACGGGCAACGCGCCTGCTTCCGGGGCGCGTTGTCCGTGGCGCGCGGCTAGGACACGTCCCGGTCAGGGCCGCGGTCCTCCCCGTGGGCGATGATCGTGGTGCGCACCACGACCCGGCGCGGCGGCAGCGCTCCGGCGCCCTGGCGGGCCAGGCGCTCGCCGAGCAACTGGGCGGCGCGGCGCCCGATCTCGTCGGGGTCGTGGTCCACCACCAGCACCGGCACGCTGAGCACGTCGGCGAGGTCGAAGTCGTCGAACCCCGCGAGCGTCGCGCTGGCGCCGTGGTGCCGCAACGCCCGGTAGGCGCCCTGGGTGTTGTGGTTGTTGGCGCAGAACAGCGCGGTGGGCGGCTCGGGCAGCGCGAGCAATTCGGCGGCAGCCGCCTCGGCGGAGGCGAGATCCTCCCGGCCGCGCTTGACCAGGGCGTCGTCGGGGTCGATGCCCGCCTTGTGGAGGGCCGCGCTGTAGCCGCGGTAGCGCTCGGAACCGGTGTACACCGACGGCGGGTTGCCGAGGAAGCCGATCCTGCGGTGTCCTGCCGCCAGCAGTCGGCTGGTCGCCGCGTACGCGCCGCCGAAGTCGTCGACCAGGACGCTGTCCGCCTCGAATCCGGCCGGGGGCCGGGCGACGGTGACCACGGGCAGGGAGGTGGGCAACTCCTCGGCCAGATACGCCTGGTCGGCCCCCGCCGGGACGAGGATCACGCCGTCGACCCGGCGCGCGGAGAAGTCCCGGACGGCGTCGCGCTCGCGGCCCGCGTCACCGGCCGTGTTGGTGATCACCACCCGCAGTCCCTCCTCGGCGACCGCGGCCTCGATGCCGAGCGCGAGCCGGGCGCAGAAGGGGTTGGCGAGGTTCGTGACGATCAGGCCGATGGTGCCGGTGCCCTGTCCGTGCCGGAAGTTGCGGGCCAGAGCGTTGGGCCGGTAGCCGAGCTGCCGTACCGCGGCCTCGACGCGTGCGCGTCTGTCCGCCGACACCCCGGTGTCGCCGCGCAGGACGCGGGACACGGTCATCGCGCTGGCCTCGGCGAGGGTGGCGACCTGTTTCATGGTCGGTGGTGCGGTGGTGAGCGGCGCGCCGGCCACGGTGGTCTCCCTCTCGGCTCGTTGACTAGAGAATAGAGGCATCGTTGTCTTCCGGAACCTCGGCCGCGTATCGCGCCGCGCCGATCAGCCCGGCTCCGGCCGGCCGGGCCGCGGGCAGCGGCGGCGGGAGGCCGGCGGGGAGCCCCGCGGTGAGTGCCGAGCTGATCAGGTCCCAGGAGCCGGTCATCGAACCGCCCACCACGAGCGCGGTGGCGCCGAAGCGGGGGTGAGGAAGTCGCCGTCCCGGCGCCGGTTCTGGAAGACCGACCGGGCGCGGTTCGCGGCGTCGGCGGCGGCCAGCTCCTGCGCGTCACGGGCGGTGAGCGCGAGCGGCTTGTCCACGACCACGTGCAGACCCGCCTTCAGAGCGCGCCCGGCCAGTTCGACGTGCGTCTGGTGGGGCGTGGCCACGACCGCGAGGTCGTAGCCGTCGGCCGCCGCGAACGCCGTGTCGGCGTCGGCCACCACGCGGGCGTCCGGGTGGTCGGGCCGCGGCGGCGGCGCGGGCCGGATCGGAGGTGACGATCGCCCGGACCGTGTAGTGCGGATTCGTGGCGAGCAGTGGGCCGTGGAACACGCGGCCCGCCAGGCCGTAGCCGAACAGCAGGACGCGCAGGGGGTCGGACATGGGGCTCCTCATCGGACTCCGAGGACTTCGAGGGCTTCGAGGGCTTCGAGATGACGGCGCGTCGGCTCCAGGCGGGCAGGTGTGCGGGATCGACGCGCGCGGCGATGGCGTCCACGTCGTCCCAGAGCGCGTCGGGCACCTCGGTCGCGTCGAGCGCGAGGGTCTGCTCGATCCGTTCGGGCCGCGAGGTGCCGATGACGGTGCTGGCGATCCGCGGGTCGCGCGTGGAGAAACGCACCGCCGTCGCTGCGAGCGGCACACCGCGGTCACGGCACGCCTCTTCGATCGCGCCGATGGCGGCGAGCAGTTCGGCCCCTCACGGTAGGGGCACCGCCGCGAGCCGCCGACGCCGGTCGGCAGGATCTGGCCGCCGGACACGGCGGCGTTGACGACCCCGGCGTTCATCGACACCGCCAGGTCGATGAGCGGACCGACGGAACGGTTGACCAGGGTCCAGCGGTTGGGGGGTGAGCGGGACGTCGAAGTGTCCGGTGCGCACATGCCGTTCGGTCGTCGGGAGGTCGCCGCGGACGGCTCACACGATCAGGCCGGCGGTGGTCAGCCAGATGTGTTCGCAGGTCGCGGACGCCTCGCGCAGCTTTTCCGGGGACTCCCGCGAGGCGTGGTAAAAGGTCCGCTCGATCATCCAGCACAGGGCGCGGGCCAGGGCGGAGGACTGGTGGGGCGCGGTGCCCGGTGCGATTCCGGCGCGTTCCAGGACGGCGGTGATGGCCGTGATGAATAGGTCGGCCGTGTGGTTCCACAGCTCGCCGATCTCCGGCACGGTCAAGGACAGGTCGATCGCGGTGCGCATGACCAGGCCGTGCGCGTTCCACAGCTCGACCGTGCGCCGCATGGCCGCCGCGACGGCCTGGCGCGGTTCGTCGGCCTGGGCGGTGGTCCTGGACCGCTCCCACAGGTGCTCGACCGTTCTGGCCACGAGCGCGGTGACCACTTCCTGCTTCGAGCCGAAGTAGAAGTACAGCGCGGCGCGGGTGATGCCCGCGCCCTGGGCGATGTCGGCGACCGTCATGGCCTCGTGGCCCTTGGTCGCCAGCAGTGCCTCGCAGGTGTCGAGGATGGCGCGCTCCCGGACATCGCCCTTGCGTTCGGCGGTCCGGCGGCCTCGGGCGGGTTCGTGGCCTGGCATCAGAGCTGAGCGCCCTCGGCGAAGTCGGTCGTACGCGACAGCGTCTCCCATGCGCGGATGTCCTCGTCGACGGCCGTGCGCGCGGCGGCGACCAGGCGCAGCGCGTCCGAGCCCAGGACGAGGTGGGCGGGGGGCCGGTCGACCGACGCGATGTGCACGACCGCCTCTCCGGCCTTGGCCGGGTTGCCCAGTTGATTCCCGCTGGCCTTCCGCCGCGCTTCGCGGATGGGGGTGAACAGCTCGTCGTAGTCGTCGACGGACTGCTCGGCGCGCGTCATGGACCGTCCGGCCCAGTCGGTGCGGAAGGAGCCCGGCTCGATCGCCGTCACGTGGATCCCGAACTGTGCGACCTCCTTGCCCAGCGCTTCGAGGATGCCTTCCAGGGCGAATTTGCTGCCGCAGTAGGCGGACATGCCGGGCACGGCCATGAGCCCGCCCATGGAGGTGACGGCCATCAGGTGTCCGCGGCGACGGCGCCGCATGGGGGGCAGCGCGGCCCGCAAGGTGGCCACGGCTCCGAACACGTTGACCTCGAACTGCCGCCGCACCTCGGCCAGCGGCGTCTCCTCGAAGGTGCCCTCCAGGCCGTAGCCGGCGTTCGCGACGACGACGTCCAGCGGGCCGACGCTCCGCTCGACCTCGGCGACCACGGCCGTGACGGCGTCGCCGTCGGTCACGTCCAGGACGCGGCCGTGCGCGCGCCCGGATTCCAGCTCCTCGAAGGCCCGCAGGTCCTTCTCCGAGCGGACGGTGCCGACGACGGTGTGCCCGGCTGTCAGCGCGGCCCGGGCGAAAGCGCGCCCCAGGCCCGTGCTGACGCCCGTGATGAGCCAGTTCCGCGTCTCCATGTGCTCCTCCTCGGCGGTCACGCGGGGAGTCGACGGCCTCCCATGTCGAAAAGTCTACACCGTGTCGATTTTTATCACCGCCGTGTCGATTCTGCCGTTCGGGGAGGGAGCGATCTTCCGGCGCTCAGGGCCTGCGCGTGCGGAAGGTGCCGCGGAGGTCGGTGACCCAGGCGTCGGGGTTCTCCCAGGGGATGAAGTGGCCGCCGTGGTCGTGGGCGTTCACGTTGACGTGGTGGAACCAGCGGGACTGCGCGCCGGTCTTGAACGCCTGGACGCGGTCGGCGGCGGAGTGAACGCCGGGCGGGTTCTCGTACGTCACGAAGGTGAGGCCGACCGGGGCCTCGACGGCCGGGGTGCGGTCGTGGGCGGGGGTCCAGGGGTAGCGGTTGGCGTTGGCGTAGTACCGCATCGACGTGGCGATGGAGTTGTTGACCCAGTAGATCGTGGCGTGGGTGAGCAGGTCGTCCTTGGTGAAGACGGATTCGAGGTCGCCGCCGTTGTCGCTCCAGGCGTTCCAGCGTTCGAGCAGCCAGGCGAGCAGTCCCGCGGGTGAGTCGCTCAGCCCGTGGGCCAGGGTGGCGCCGTCGAGCATATGCGCCACCAGGTGGGTCGCCGAACGGCGGTCCTGTTCGATGATGCGAGCGCGGATGTCGGCCGGCTGGTCGTCGGTGAGGGGCCGGTTCCGGGCGAAGTCCCAGGCGCGGGGGCCGGTGAAGAAGTCGAGGGGCAGCCCCGAGCCGATGTGGATGCCGTACAGCTCGTCGGCGTACTTGTGGCCGAGCTGGCTGGTGACGATCCCGCCGATGTCGCAGCCCCCGGCGGCGTACTTCTCGTATCCCAGGGTCCGGGTCATCAGGGTGTGCCAGAGGTCGGAGACCTTCCAGAAGTTGACGTCGGGGAAGCCGGTGAGCGGGCCGGGGAAACCGAACCCGGGCAGGGACGGCACGATCACGTCGAAGGCGTCGGCGGGGTCGCCGCCGAAGGCGGCCGGGTCGGCGAGCGGGTCGATCACCTTCGACCAGTGCCAGAACGTCCACGGCCAGCCGTGGGTGAGGATCAGCGGGATCGGGCGGGGGCCGCGCCCCGGCTTGCGCAGGAAGTGCACGGGGACACCGGCGACCTCCACCTGGTAGTGCTCGTAGGCGTTGATGGCGCGCTCGGCCGCCCGCCAGTCGTAGCCGTCCTTCCAGTAGGCGACCAACTCCCGCAGATAGCTGGCCGGGACGCCGTACGACCAGTCCTCGTTCCCCTCGTCCAGCGGCGGACGGGTCAGTTCGAGACGGGTGCGCAGGTCGTCGAGGACGCGGTCGGCCACATGGATCGCGGTGGGCTCCAGCGCGATGGGGTGCGCGGTGGTCATGGCGTCGTTCCTTCACCGGGTCGAGGAGAGCCGTGCCGTCGGCCTGTCGGGCCGACGGTCGTAGCGTTCCAGAACCGGGAACGGCGCTCCACCGCCACTCCCCCGCCGCGGATCTGCTCGCAGGAGCCGGGTTCAGCCGTTGACCTGCTCGAAGAAGTAGAGGAAGGCGCCCAGCCCGTGGAAGTCGTTCGTGGCCCGGGACCGGGCGGTGTAATACGCGTAGTCCCCGACATTGGTGCCGACCGAGATCGAGGTCAGATACGTCAGACCGTCGCTGTGCAGGGAGATCCGGTCCAATGCGCCGCGCTTTCCGGCGTCCACCGTGGCCTGGTACGTGGCGGCGGGGACGTATCCGCGCTTGATCGCGGCGTCGGCGGTCAGGGTGAACATCGCCGAGCACGAGGTCTCGGTCCAGTTCCCCGCGCTGCTCCCCTTGTCCACGACCTGGAACCACCGCCCGCTGGCCGGGTCCTGGTAGGCGGCGATGCCGCGCACCAGGTCGCGTACGGTCGCGGTCAACTGGGCGCGCAGCGGGTGGTCGGCCGGGATCAGGTCGAGGATCTCGGTGGCGGCGACGCCGTACCAGCCGACGGCGCGGCACCAGTATTCGGAGGACAGGCCGCTGGTCGGGTCGGACCAGGTCGCCGCCTTGGACGCGTCATAGGCGTGCTTCAGCAGCCCGTTCGCCTGTTGCAGATGGCTGGCGTAGACCACGAGCTGCTTGGCCGCGATGTCGTAGGACTGCGCGCTGTCGCCGATGTACCTGCCGTACTGCGCCATGAAGGGGTCGGCCATGAAGGTGCCGTCGGACCAGAGCTGGTTGGCCCGGTCGGCGCTGTTGGCGTGCCAGAAGCCGCCGTCGCTCGTGGTCGGGTACCCGGCGCCGGGCAGCAGCCGGTCGTGGATCTGCTTGGCGGCCAGGCCGTACTTGGCCTCACCGGTCTCGCGGTACAGGGCGATCATCACCTGACCCGGCATCATGCTGTCCAGGCTGTTGAAGGTGATGCCGATGTGCCCCGAGGCGTCCACGAAGCGGTCGGCCCACGCCTTGATGTACGCGATCAGGGCCGCCCGGCGCGCGGGGTCCGCCGTGTGCCGGGCGACCTGGTACTGCCCCATCAGGTAGAGCGCGACCGGGTAGCTCCAGCCGCCGACGGTCGCGGGGGTGTAGCGCTGCATGGTGGAGTCGACCAGTGCGTCGGCCCAGTCCGTGCTCCGCGGGTCGGAGACGGTCAGCGAGTCGAGGTTGGGCAGGCCGCCCGCCGTGGCGCCGGTCACGCGGATCGCGTTGGTTCCCGCCCGCAGCGTCACCGGTATCCGGGTGACGGCCCAGGTGTTCCAGTCCGCGGTCGCGGCGAAGGCCGGTGCGGAGATCACCGTGCCGTTGACGCTGACGGTGCCCGCGCGTCCCTCCCCCGTCCCGTTCGCGTGGCGCAGGGCCAGCGCGAAGCCGCCCGCGGCCGGTGCGCTCACGCTGAACTCGACGTACGCGCCCACCTCGTTGGCGGTGTTGACGAAGCCGGTCCCGGTGTATCCCAGGTGATCCCGGTCCACCGTCCCGTGGAAGACGGTGGCGTTCTCCGCCTCGTAGAGCGATGACGCCGCGTGCGCCGCGCCCGACGTCACGCCGTAGCTCGCGACGAGCATGCCGATCACCACTGCTAAAGCCCTCATGCGCATGTGCGACTTCCTTATCTCGCGGGCCGACGGGCCGACGGGGTACCGGGCCGACGGCTGTCAGACGGTGAAGCGTGCGACGAAGGTCCTTCCGGCCGCTCCCGCGACCGCTACCGAGAGGCGGAGGTCAGGTGTCGTGGCGAGGACCGTCACCCCGGGGTCGACGGAGGTGGCGGCCGAGACGGCGCCGTCGACGGTGACGACGACCGACCCGGTGAGCTGCTGGGTCGGGTCGCTCACGGCCACGCTGAGCGTTCCGTTCGTCCGGTGCGTGACGACTGATGCGGTCCTGTCGACCTGGATTCCGGCGGCCTTGGGCGCTCCGGCCTGCCAGACGTTGGCCATGGCCACGCCGGAGCCGGAGCGGCTGACGGCCTGCACCGCGGCGGTGTTCGAGGCGACGGTCACGTCGTTCGACGCGGCGAACGCCGAGGTCTGGGCCGAGGTGGCGGCGGGCAGTTGGATGTAGCGGTAGCTGCCCGCGGTCGGGCTCACGCCGTGGTCGACCCACATGGTGACGAACCTGCGGGTGTACGCGGCGGTGTCGTCGTAGACGCCGCGGTGGTCCATGTCGGTCCACTTGCCGGTGCGGTCCTGGCGCAGGAGGGTGACGTGGCCGCCGACCGGGAAGACATAGCCGCCGAGGTTGTCCACGAAGATCGACCGCGGCTGTACCACCGTCGGCGTGTTGCTCGGCGTGGACAGGACAACGTTGCCATCGACGTGGATGTTCGCCTGCCCGTTGGGGCCGGTGTTGCGGTTCTCGATGACCGACTCGATCGTATGGCCGTCGTCGCTCGTGATCCCGGCGCCCAGGCAGATGACGATGTCGTCGACGCAGAACCACGACTTGTGGCCCTTGAGGGTCTGGACGGCGAACGACAGCCCCATACCGGCGGCCACGTTCCCGTCCAGCAGCGCGCCGCCCGCCCAGGTGTTGGTCGAGCCGCGGTTCGCGCCGAGCGCGAGGGTCTTGGTGTCGAGCGTGACCCCGGGCAGCCGGTACTTGTCCGCGGCCGGCCAGTACCCGTTCACCCAGTGACCGGGCTGCGTGGGCAGATACAGGTACGTGGCGCCCTCGCCGGTGTACCAGCCCTGGAGGTTCTCGTTGTTCGCGGACTCGTACGGCTTGATCCGCGTGCTGTCCATCGCGATGCCGAAGGCGAACGTGGGCCGCCGGTGCACGATCCGCGCCATCGAGGTCGACACGACGGAGGTGGTGGACTCCGCCGCCGCCGGGATGGCGCTGTCGGCGACGACGGCGCGGCCGAGCGCGATGGACGAGATCCGCACCTGTTCGAGCGGCGCCGCGTCGAAGGCGAAGAAGTCCTGGTAGGTGTCCGCGCCGATCCAGCCCTTCGCCTGCGACCGGACGGTGAGCGCCTGGTCGGCCGGGAAGACGCGGGCGAGTTGGAGCAGGGTGGCGGTGGTGAGGCGGCCGATACGGTGGTCGGTCTCGTAGAAGCGGGAGAGCGCGCGTCCGCGCACCATGTCCATGAACGCCCCGCGGTAGATCCACGGCCGGTAGTTCGCCTGCGTCCAGGTGTAGACGCGCTGCACCTGGTCCGTTGTCGCCGCCCACGGGGTGCCCTGCACGGTGACCAGCAGGTAGGTCAGGTACTGGAGCAGCGACACCCCGTAGGAGCCGTTGTAGGCGTAGACCGCGTGCTGGATGAAGCCGCCGTCGGGGTAGAAGCCGTCGCCGCTGGTGCTGTACGGGAAGAGGTGCGCGATCGCCGCCATGGCGCTGTCGATGACGGCCGCGTCCTGGCTCAGCGCGCCGCGCACGGTCGCGATGGCGCAGTTCCAGTTGAGGTTGGCGCCGGTGGCCGTCCCGCCGTTGACCTTGGTCGGGTCGGGCGCGTAGCGGGTGATCGCGGCCATCGCGGTGGAGATCTGGCTCGCCGAGAGGTGGTCGTACAGGGCGACGCAGGTGTCGTTGAGGGCCAGCGGTATGCCGATCTCGAAGTCCCACCAGTTGTCGTACCGCGCGGTGACGCCGTACTTGTGGGCGAGGAACCAGTCGAGCGCGGAGGTGAGGTCCGCCAGGAGCGTCGCGTTGCCCGCCAGCGACGAGCCCGGCGAGGCGTAGGCGAGGGCGAGTTGGCGCAGCCGTCCGATCACGTCGCGCTGGACGGCCGAGACGGTGGAGCTGTTCAGGTCCGCCCACAGGTAGGTGCGGGAGTTGGCGGTGTTCAGCGTCGACCACAGGCCGTTCGCCGTGTCGGCCATCGCCTGCGCGTAGGCGGAGATCACCTGGTCGGAGGCGTCGTAGCTGCCGATCAGCGTGGTGCCCCACTGGGTGCGGACCGTCGCGAAGTCCGAGGCCGTCGCCGCGGCGGCGCGGCTGGGCGCGGCGCCGGCGGTGCCGAGGAACCACGCGGGGGCCAGCGCGGCGCCGGCCAGCAGGGCGGAGCGACGGGTGAGGCCGCGGGACGAGTGGTCAACGGACATGGGGCACCCTCACGGTTGGGGGGAGGACATCGGCCACGGGAGCGGCGCGGCCGATCGGGAGACGCTCGGCGCCGTGAGGGATCGTGGCTTCCGGATTCCCGGAAGTCAAGGGATAATACGTATTAGTACGGGGCTCCACGCCAACCGCCGCGCGTCCGACGGCCGGTCAGCGACCCGTCCAGGAGGGCTCGGTGGCGTGCCGGGGCGGCCGTGCCGGAGGGCCGGGCACGGGTCGCTCAGGGCCGAGGCGCGCACGTCCTGCCGCCGCGCGCCGTGGCCGCCGAGCCGTACGGAGACGGCTCAGCGGAACAGGTCGAGCGGAACGGCGGCGGCCATCGCGGTGTGGCCCGCGTCGTTGGGGTGCAGGCCGTCGCCGCTGCTGTACGCGGCGGCCAGCTTGTCCGGGTCGGCCGGGTCGGCGGTGACGCGGGCGAAGTCGATCACGGCGTCGTACACACCGCTGGTGCGGATCCAGTCGTTGACGGCGTTCCGCTTCTCGCCGTTGGCCTGGCTCCAGAAGCCGAAGGTGTCGTCCTTGAAGGGCATGATCGTGCCGCCGATGGCGATCAGGCCCGCGGCGTGCGCGCGCGCCGCCAACTGCCCGTGCCCGGCGATCAGTTGCTCGGCCGTCACCGTCTCGGACAGCGGCGCCACGGTGCCCGGATGGCCGAGGTCGTTCACGCCCATCAGGGTGATGACGTACGCCGCCGCGGGCTGGGCGAGCACGTCGCGGTCGAATCGGCGCAGGGCGCTCGGTCCGAAGTTGAGCGCGTACGCCTCGGCCGGGTCGCCCGCGGGCGGATTGGGGTCGTGCAGCAGGCGGTTGCCGGAGATGCCCGCGTTCACCACCGCGCGGTCGGCGGCCGGGCGGGCCGACCGCAGCCGCGCGGCGAGCTGGTCAGGCCACCGCAGATCGGCGCCGACGGTGCTCTTGCCGCCGTCGGTGATCGAGTCCCCGAGCGCGACGATCGCGGACGCCTGCCGTCCGGCCCGGACGCTGACACCGGAGACGAGATACACCGCCTGCGGCTCGGCGGTCGGCGTCACCGTCGTCGCGCCGGTGACGTTGCCTGCGGCCACGGCGTTCTTCTGGAGTGCGTACGCGTGCAGGCTGGTGGCGGCCGTACGCTCCGGCAGGTAGAGGCTCACGACCAGGTCGGCGCCGCCGGGCAGGGCCAGGTCGACGGGATCGCTGACGGCCGGGGCCCCGGCCGGGATCAGGACGGAACCGCTGCCGCCGAACGTCACCCGGCGGTCGGTGGCCGGGACGATCGCCGTGCCCCGCGTTCCCGCGCGGCGGGCGACCCGTACCTCGCCGACGGACGCGGCGCTCTCACCGAATTCGTTCGTCAGCCGTAACCGGAGCGCGGAGCCGCCGAGGCTCAGACGCAGCACATGGCGGACCGTCTGGTTCTCCAGGTGGACGACGGCGGCCGTCGGCGCGGCGTTCGGCGACCCGGCCCAACTGCCGACCCACTCGGCCTCCGGGCCGCGGGGGCGCGCGTGCGCGGGCTCCGCGGAGGCCAGGGATCCGGCGCCGGCCGCCGCCGCGGAGGCGGCGCCCGCGAGCAACAGAGCCCTGCGCCCCATGGCACGCCTCGGCGTCCCGCCCGACGGTGAACCCGACATCTGGCCTCCCCGGATACCAGTCGCCGCGCGCACTGTATGCGCCACGGTCCGACGCTATCAATGGGGCGTCGGACGGCCGGCGGGGAAAGGCCGGATGCCGTAACCAGCGGCGCCGGGCGTGCTGAGTTTGCTGGGCGTGCCGGGCGTCAGTCCTTGGTACGGGCGGGCAGGCGCCAGCCGGGGCGTACGTAGTGGCAGGTGTAGCCGTCGGGGTAGCGCTCCAGGTAGTCCTGGTGCTCGGGCTCGGCCTCCCAGAAGGTACCGGCGGGCGACACCTCGGTGACGACCTTGCCGGGCCACAGGCCGGAGGCGTCGACGTCGGCGATCGTGTCCTCGGCGACGCGCTTTTGCTCGTCGTCCTCGTAGAAGATGGCCGACCGGTAGCTGAGGCCCATGTCGTTGCCCTGGCGGTTCTTCGTGCTCGGGTCGTGGATCTGGAAGAAGAACTCCAGCAGCGCCCGGTAGTCGGTCCGCTCCGGGTCGTAGGTGATCTCGATCGACTCGGCGTGGGTGCCGTGGTTGCGGTACGTGGGGTTCGGCACGTCGCCGCCCGCGTATCCGACCCGGGTGTCCGTCACGCCGGGCAGGCGTCGGATCAGGTCCTGCATGCCCCAGAAGCATCCGCCGGCGAGGACGGCCTTCTGTGTCTGAGCGGTCATCTCAGTCCTCCTCGTGTTCCTTGGCGGTAACACACGGCGGACGCCCCGTGTTCCGGGGCGTCCGCGGCGGTCTCTGCGGTGCTTCGGGCACCCACGGGAAGCCTACTGGCCGTGGGCGGCCGGTGGGTCCCGCCGGGGCGACGCGGCTGCGTTCCGCGGGGTCGTACGGGGCGGGTCGCGGTCGCACCGGCGCGTCGTACGGGCTCGCGCGGGCCTCAGGCGGTGAGCCCGGCCTCCGACAGCAGATAGGCGGTCATCGGCTCGTACGCCTGCGGGTCCACCACGTGGTCGTCGAGCGGGACGGTCACCGCGATGGTGCCCTCCGCCTCGCCGAGGAAGAGCGCCGGATCGTTGCAGTCGGCGAAGGCGACGGTCCTGATCCCGCGCTGGCCCGCGCGGCCCGCCCAGCCGTGGTCGGCCACCACCAGGTCGGGCAGCGGCTCGCCCGCGGCGGTCAGCGCGTCGAGAATGGCCGACATCGGCTGCGGCGCGTGGGTGTGCCACAGGGTGGCACCGTCCTCCAGCACGGCGACGCCGCCGAACTGACGGACGTCGCCGTAGGAGTCGTCGTCGCCCTCGGTGGTGGACAGGCCCTTGGGAATGGCGACGACGGTGGCCCCGGCCGCGCGCAGCGCCCGCGCGATGGCCTGGTGCACATCGAGCAGCCCGCCGGGGTGCCCGGTGGCGACCAGCACCCGCCACCGCTGCCGGGCCGCCTCCCGCAGGACGGCCGCCATCCGGTCGAGTCCTTCCACGGTGAGCCGCGCGTCGATGGTGTCCTGCCCCTGGAGGTGTCCGGGGTCGGCCACCACGCCGACGCGCTCGGCCATCACGGCCAGCACCGTCTCCTCGGTCCACCGCTCCCCCAGCTCCAGTCCCAGCCAGAAGCGCCGGTTCCCCTTCACCAGCTCGCTGTAGTGGCGCAGATTCCCCTGCCGCGGGGTGGCGACGTCCCCGGCGATGCGGGTCCGTCGCAGATGGTCGATCAGCTCGTCACGCGAAAAACGTATATCCACCGAATCCATGCCCCCATTCTCCGTGCCCCCCGCCGTCCGCCGACGGCGGGGGTAGGACTGACCTGCGGATTCCCCCGCCGCCGCCCGCCTCGCGTCCCGGGGTCAGGGGCGGGTGAGGGTGGTGGGGGTGGTGTAGGACTCGGCGCGCAGGGCGGGGCGGGAGGAGGGCAGGGCGGCGGCGGGGAAGGTCAGGGTGAGGGTGCGGGACTCTCCGGGCAGCAGCCAGAGGTAATTGTCGCTGTAGAGGGTGGGCAGGACGCGCTCGCCGGTGTGGTCGTCGAGGAGCGACAGCCGGACCATGGCGGCGACGGCGGAGCCGCGGTTGCGGACGGTGGCGGTGAGGTTGCGGCGGGCGCCGGAGTGGGTGAGGCGGCCGAGGTCGGTGGACAGGCGGGTCTGCTTGGCCTTGTTCAGGGCCCGCATGTCCTTGGTGTCGCGGTAGCGCCAGTAGGTGTTCTCGGACAGCACGCGGCCGAGCGGGTCCTCCAGGCGGAGCCGGAGCAGGTGGAAGGACGGCAGGGTGTCCATCCGGTCGGCGGTGAAGGCGGTGACCGACGACGACGGCGCGATGTTGACCAACTTGCGCTGTTCCGGGACGAGCCGGCGGCCGTCGAGGTCGTAGTAGTTGGCCGTCACCCGGGCGCCGGTGACCGCGTGCGGGGTGTGGTTGACGGCGATGACCTGCCACTTGTCGGGGTCGGCCTGGACGTGCAGCGCCTCGCACGCCTTGCGGGCCCCGTAATAGGTGCCGTTGACGTCGAAGTCGTAGTCGTAGGTCTGCCACACCGTGCTGTGCCACGCCGGGTGGGACATCCACAGCATCAGGCCGCTGGCGTCCTTCCACAGGTTGGCGTTCCACGCCTCGAACATGGCGCGGGTGTTCTCGTAGTTGACGAACTGCGCCTTGCGCGCGAAGTCGTCGAGGCCGGTGGCGGTGTCGAGGCGGGCCTCGATGGCGGCCTGGTAGTTCTGCGGCGCCTGATTCCCGCGTGTGCTCCAGTCGTGGTAGTACCAGGCCGCGCCGACCGGCCACTCCGGCTCGTCGCCGACGAGATTGCGCATGCTGGCGGCCGTGGACACCACCGGCATGCCGATCTCGGTGTGGAAGCCGAAGCTGCCGCTGCCGTACGTGGACGGCGCGTAGTAACGGGCGGGCTCCACCCATCCGTAGGGGCCGCCGCCGGTGATGATGCCGCCCGCGGAGTTGTTCTGGTACATCACGCCGGGCGCCTCGGAGGTGACGGCGTCGCGCATGCCGGTGTCGATCGCGGCGGGCGGATTGCCCTCATTGGCCCCGCACCACACGACGACGCTGGGGTGGACGCGGTAGCGCCGTACGGTGTCGCGCGCCAGGTCGTTGTACGCCTGGTGGTCCGGCGGGTCCATGCCCCACGCGTTGGGGAAGTCGTTCCACACCAGCAGGCCGTGCTCGTCGCAACTGGCGAAGAACTCCTCGCGGTTACTGCTGGCCACCCAGTTGCGGATCATCGTGAAGTTCATGTCGCGGTGCATCCGCACGGCGGCGTCCATCCGCGCGGCGGGCATCCGGCGCAGCAGTTCGTCCCAGCCCCAGTTGCCGCCGCGGCAGAAGACCCGGACGCCGTTGACGCTGATCTTCAGCGGTTCGGGCGTGTTGTCGACGGACTTCACGTCCGTCCAGGTCTTCGCGTCGGCGGACACCTGGATCGTGTACGTCTTCGGGTAGGCCGCTTCCCACACGATGACGACGCGGTCGAAGCTCTGGGCCGAGCCGAGGTCGACCTGGATCCACTGGTTGTCCAGATACTCCGACGACCAGCGGGAGTTGGGGTCGCCGTCGGTGGCGTGGGACGCCGGGCTGCCGGAGTCCTCGGAGGAGGCGCTCGCGGTCTTGTGGAGCGCGAGGTCGGTGCCGGGCCTGGCGCTGTCGACCACGGAGAGCGTCCACAGCGAGTTGCCCCAACTGGTCGCGCGGGCACCGCCGTTGATCCGGACATAGCGGGCGGTCACCGCGCTGAAGTCCTCGGTCTGGAGGCTGGCGTCGCCGCCGTTGAAGGGTAGCGGGACCGCGGAGTTGTCGACGGACTTCGCGTCGGTCCAGGCCGAGCCGTCGGCCGAGACCTGGACGACGTACGTGCGCGCGTACGCCTGTTCCCACGTCAGGTCGACGCGGTCGAAGGCGACTTGGGCGCCGAGGTCGACCTGGACCCACTGGTCGTCCTCGAAGGACGAGGACCAGCGGGTGCCCTGGTCGCCGTCGGTGACATTGCCCGGCTGGTGGTCGTCCTCGTCGACCGACGAGGCGGTGGCCGTCTTGCGCAGCGCGAGGTCGGTGCCGGGCGCGGCGCTGTTGACCACCGACAGGCTCCACAACGACGAGCCCCAGGCGGTGGCGCGGGTCAGGCAGCGCACCCGTACGTACCGCGCGGTCCGCGCCCCGAGGTCGACGGACTGCGTGTACGCGTCGCCGCCGGCGGTGAAGGGCAGCGGCACGGCGAATTCGTAGCCGAACTGCCGGATGCCGAACCGGGTGGTGCGCCGGTCGCTGGTGCGGCCGTCGACGGTCGCGGTCAGCGTCAGGTCGTGCAGGGCGGCCTCGCCGTAACCGTTGGGCCACCACAGCTTGGGGTTGCGCAGCCGCAGTTTGCCGTACACGGACGGGGTGAAGGTGACGTCCTTGCCGCCGCCCCCGGGCACGGTGACCGTCTGGGTCACCTTGACGTCGTCGAAGGCGGCGGTGACGGTGACGCGCCGCTCGGTGGTGTCCGCGTTGCGCACGGGGACGACGATCGTCACCTCCGCGCTGCGGGTGTCGGGCAGATCGGGCAGAACGGTGTCGACGCGGGGGTCGCCGATGACGGCGTGGCCGGTGGAGCGCAGCCGTACGTGGTTCCAGATCCCGGAGACGCGGTCGCGTACGGCGGGCATCCAGTCCCAGCCGGAAGAGGCCAGGTAGGTGGGCGAGTTGCGGTTCATCATGGTGGCGCCCGCGTCCACGAAGGCCAGTCCGGCCGCCCCCTTGTCGCCGGGGCTGCCGGGGAACGGCATCGGGGTGATCTTCACGGCGAGGGCCTGTTCGCCGCGGGCGGTGAGCAGCGCCGTCACGTCGTGGGCGGAGCGGGCGAAGGGGTAGGTCAGGCCGCCGACCCGCTTGCCGTTCAGCCAGATGTCCGCGGTGTGGTTGACGCCGTCGAACTCCAGCCAGATGTGGCGGCCCGAGCCGGTCGTCAGGTTACGGGGCAGCTCGAAGCCGCGCCGGTACCACCACGAGTGGCGGGACAGCGACTCGGGGATGTGCAGGTTGTTCAGGCCGGACACGGGGTCGGGCAGATGGCCCTGTTCGACCAGTGAGGCCAGGACCGTGCCGGGCACGGTCGCGGGCAGCCAGCGGCTGGTGTCCACCGACGGGCGGGACAGGTCGGCGCCCTCGCCGCCCGCCCAGTCGTCCATGGTCAGCGTCCAGCCGGACTCCAGCGGCACGGTGCCGTCGGCGGCGGTCTTCAGCGCGGGGGCGTGGTGGTGATGGGTGCCCCAGTCGGTCCAGCCGGTGGCGGCGGGGCGGTGGGCGCGCGAAGTGCCGTACACCGCGAAGCCGTTGAGGCCCAGCGGGTTGGCGTTGGAGCGCTTGCGCACGGTCAGCCGCACCCAGCGCGCGGTGACCTTGCGGTCCAGCGCGATGTCCACGACGCCGCCGGTGCCCGAGGTGGTCCGGTACACGGTGGTCCAGGCGTGCTGGTCGCGCGAGGTCTCGACGACGAAGTCCACCGCGCAGCTCGACAGGATCTCCTGCCCTGTGGTGCTGTCGCGCGGATTGCCGCTGTCGGAGGGGGTGAAGACCGGGTCGTTGACCGTGGCCTCGAAGGTCAGCTTCACGGAGTCGACCTCGCAGTCCGCCTGGAGGTCGACACAGATCCACTGCGGGTCGCCCGCCGCGGCCCGCCAGCCAGTGCCGCGTACGCCGACGGTGCCGATCCCGTCGACCGCGAATTCGCCGGGCGTGGGGGCGTAGTCCGTGGACGACACGGTGATCGGGCGGTAGGCGGCGAGTTCGGCCCGCGCGGCGGCGCCCCCCGACGGCGCCGCGGGCCCGGCGGCGGGGGCCGGGGCGGTAGCGGAGGCAGCCGTGGGAAAGGCGGTGCCCAGGCCGAAGCCCGCCAGGAGGGTGGAGCCGGTGGCGACGATCCTTCGCCGGGAAAGGTGCGGCTGATCCGACATGTCCAAAAAGTCCAATCCCACGTGAGCCGACGGAACGATCGGCCCGGCTCTCAACTCGGATGACAACGTTGCCATAGGCTGTAATCCCTACCGGCTTCTGTCAAGACCTGCCGCGATGTCCGGATCTCCGACACGGGCGGAAAAGGGGGTGAGCGGCGAGCGAGGGACCGCTGTCGAGCGATGCCGACACGCGACGTGAGCTGGCCTTTCCGCCCTCCGAGGGGCCGCGCCGCACGTGCGTACCGGCCGCCCGCGAACGGCACGCTTTGGTGCGGATTCGCGGGAGCCGCCGCCCCTCCCCCGCGCGGGGGGGGCCCCCCCGCCCCCCCCCCCCCCGGCCGCCCCCCGCCCGCGAGCCCCCCCCCGGGCGAACCCCCCCCCGGGCGAGGGGCCGGCCGGGCGC
>NZ_JBIVIV010000018.1:160764-182175 GCF_044749865.1 Streptomyces sp. NPDC088910 | reverse complement strand
GTGAGGTTCGCGCGGAGCTGGGTGTCCTTCGTGGACGAGGCGGCGGCCTTCGGGAACGACGGCAGACCCAGATACGTACCACTCATCGGACCACTTCCTGCCGGTAGGGCTGTTCCTCGGTGGACGCGAGGATCTCCGCCAGATGTACGGCCCGCAGGTCGGCGTCCTGCCGCCGCAACAGACCGTCCAGGTGCATCAGGCAGGAGTTGTCCGCGCCGCACAGCACCTGCGCGCCGCTGTCGAGCGCGTGCCGCACCTTGTCCTCGCCCATCGCGGCCGAGACGTCGGGATTCTTCACGGCGAAGGTGCCGCCGAAGCCGCAGCACTCCTCCGCACCCTCCAACTCCCGCAGCTCAAGCCCCCTCACGGCTTCCAACAGCCGCCGGGGCCGCTCACCGAGCCCCAGCATCCGCAGCCCGTGACAGGACGGGTGATAGGTCACCGTGTGCGGGAAGTACGCGCCCACATCCGTCACCCCCAGCACGTCCACCAGGAACTCCGTGAGTTCGTACGTCTTCGGCACGGCGCTCGCCGCGGCCTCGGTGAGTCCCCGGTCGCGGCCCTCGGCGACGGCCTTGGCGGCGATCCGCGGGTAGTTGTCGCGCACCATGGCCGCGCAGGAGCCGGACGGCGTGACCACGTGGTCGTAGGCGTCGAAGGCGGCGGCGTAGCGGCGGACCAGCGGCTCTGTCTCGTGCCGGTAGCCGGTGTTGAACTGGGGCTGTCCGCAGCACGTTTGGGCGGTGGGGAAGTCCACCTCGACGCCGAGCCGTTCCAGCAGGGTGACGACGGCCCGCCCGGTGTCCGGGTACAGCAGGTCGTTCACGCATGTCACGAAAAGCGCTACGCGCATGTCTCCTCCGCGCCGCGCCGCGGCAGGCCGTGCGACTGACGATGACCCATGGCGCTCATACTGCCGCAACGGCGTGACGCGGGGAAGCGAGACATCCGATGTTTATCGGAATCGGTGGCCAGAGCGGCAGGCGTGCGGACGACCGGAGCGGCGGACAACGCGGAGCGCCGCCCCTCCCGGGACGGTCGGTAAGCATCACGCGTCCCCGTGGGTCGCAGGGGACAACTCGCGTTCAGTGCACGCGTTCGAGCGAACGCTCGCTCGTGGGTTCGACTGTTCGGGTGGCCAGGAAGGCGCGGATCTCGCGTACGGCGCTTCGCCCCGCCCGGTTGGCGCCGATCGTGCTCGCCGACGGGCCGTAGCCGACCAGGTGGATGCGGGGGTCCTTGACCACGCGGGTGCCGTCGAGCCGGACGCCGCCGCCGGGCTCGCGCAGCTTGAGCGGGGCCAGGTGGTCGAGGGCCGCGCGGAAGCCGGTCGCCCACAAGATGACGTCGGCGTCCAGCGTGCGGCCGTCGGACCACGCGACGCCGTGCGGGGTGATCCGGTCGAAGACGGGCTCGGGCCGCAGGACTCCGCGGTCCTGCGCGTCGCGGATCGCGTCGGTCGCGGCCAGCCCGGTGACGCTGACGACGCTCTGCGGCGGCAGCCCCCGGCGCACCCGGTCCTCGACGAGGGCGACCGCGGAACCTCCCCACTCCTGGTCGAAGGGCGCGCTGTGGAAGACCGGTGGGCGGCGGGTCAGCCAGGTGGTGCGGGCGACCTCGGCCAGCTCCATCAGCAGTTGCACCGCCGACGTACCGCCGCCGACCACAAGGACGTGCTTCCCGGCGAATTCCGCCGATCCCCGGTACTCCGCCGTGTGCAACTGCCGCCCGAGGAAGGTCTCCTGGCCCGGGTAGTACGGCAGGAACGGCCGGTCCCAGGTGCCGGTCGCGTTGATCAGCGTCCGCGTGGACCACACACCCGCGTCGGTCTCCACCCGCAGCCGCCCCGCGACCCCCTCCCGTACGGCGGTGACGTCGACCGGCCGCCGGACATCCAGGTCGAACTCCCGCTCGTAGCGCGCGAAGTACTCGCCGACCACCTCGGCGGACGGCCGGTCGGGGTCGGCGTCGCCCAGCGGCATACCGGGCAGTTCGTGTACGCGGTGCGCCTTGCCGTAGGTGAGCGACGGCCAGCGGAACTGCCAGGCGCCGCCCGCGCCGGGGGAGTGGTCGAGGACGACGAAGTCCGTGCCGGACCGCAGCCCCGCGCGGCGCAGGAAATACCCGGCCGAGAGCCCCGCCTGCCCGGCGCCGACCACGACCGTCCGCACGCTCCGCACGCCGGACACGTCCGGCCCGTCCGCCGCGTCACCCAAGTCGTTCATGTTTCACCCAACGGTGGGGGCGAGTGAAAGCTTCCCCCGCGCGCGGGCGGCCGGGGACGCGGGAGACGTCGGTGTCCGGGCGGGCGGCGGTCTGCCAAACTGTCTGCGTCGCGCAGAGAAGCGCGACGGCACGGGCGCGGGCCTCCACGGCCGCGCGGAACCACGCAGGAGGCACCATGGCGCGGACCGACGCCCCCACCGGCCGCCGCTCCGATCTGCTGTCCGAGCTGTCCGTGGCCTCGCGCCACTACACGGCGTCGTACGCGCTGTTCAACCAGGCGCTCGCCGACTACTTCGGGCTGCACCCCACGGACGTGCAGTGCCTCAATCTGCTGAGCCTGGAGTCGCGCCCGGTCACCATCGGGCGGATCGCCGAGCTGACCGGCCTCACCACCGGCTCCGCCACCCGGCTCGTGGACCGGCTGGAACGCGCGGGTTACGTGGTCCGTGAGCGGGACACCGAGGACCGGCGCCGGGTCATGGTGACCACCGTGCCCGACCGGATGGCGGACTTCGGCCGTGTGTGGGGCGGCCTGAGCGGCGGCTGGTGGCGGATGCTCGACTCCTACGACGACGACCAACTCGCGCTCCTGCTCGCCCATATGCGCCGCACCGTCGACCTGAGCACCGCGCAGATCGCGCGGCTGCGGGCGGGTGACGTGGCCGACCCCGGCGGCGCGGGCGAGGAGCACAGGGGCGCCGCCGGGGCCTGATCCGCCGTACCCGCTACGGGCGGGTGAAGGCGGCGGCGTTCTCCGCCGCCCAGGACGCGAAGGTGCGCGGCGGACGCCCGATCAGCCGTTCAAGAGTGTCGGTCACCTCCGTGGGCGTACCGTCGAGCGCCTTCCACCAGTCGAGCAGCGCCTCGGCGAACGCCTCGGGCAGATGCTCCGCCGTCTCCGCCCGCCATGCCTCACGGCTGACCGGCACGGCGGCGATCGGCTGTCCCGTGGCGTCCGCGAGCACGGCGACCTGCTCGGCGAAGCTCAGCGACTCGGGCCCCGTCAGGTGGTACGTCCCGCCGCGCACACGGGAATCGG
Organism: Streptomyces sp. NPDC088910; assembly: GCF_044749865.1. Taxonomy (NCBI): domain Bacteria; kingdom Bacillati; phylum Actinomycetota; class Actinomycetes; order Kitasatosporales; family Streptomycetaceae; genus Streptomyces; species Streptomyces sp. NPDC088910. The sequence goes on along the minus strand of NZ_JBIVIV010000018.1, from coordinate 178,910 downwards.
TGAGAACCGCGCAGGCCGCCTCGGCGAGATCGGCCTCGTGCACGGGGTCGGTGTGGGCGCCGGGATACGGCAGATTCACCGCGCCTGACGCCTTGATGGGCCACGCCCACTGGAGGGCGTTGGCGGCGAAGGCGCCGGGGCGCAGCACGGTCGAGGCGATCGGTGAGACGGCGAGCGCGGTCTCCACCTCAAGGTGGTGCCGGGCGATCGGGTCCCGCTCGGCGTCGGGCTCCATGACGCTGGCGGACGAGAGCAGCACCACGTGCCCGACCCCCGCCCGTTCCGCCTGCTCCAGGAACGCGCCGATGTGCGACGCCTCGGCGTAGAGGAACACCGAGTCGACCCCCGCGAGCGCGGCGGGGAAGCCGGACGGGTCGTCCAGGCTCAGGGCGGTGGTCCGCACCCCTTCCGGCGGTTCGACCTCCTCCGGCTTCCGCGAGGCGACGCGCACGTCGGCGCCCCGGTCGTGAAGGAGCGCGGTGAGGGCGCGGGCGACGCGCCCGCGGCTTCCGGTGATGAGGACGGTCATGGCGGTGTTCCCCGTTCGTGGAAAGGACTTGGGAGCGGGTGGCACAAGGAGCCGTGCGGCCGACGGAAGGTCGGAGGGAGCAGTCGTGGCGAAAACTATGCGCCACGAAGAATCTGTGTCACGCAGATAAATATGGGCGTCATCTCCAGGGCTGTCAAACGGATCGGTGACAGGGCGCCGGCGCGCGACGGACCCGCGCCGCCGCCGCGATCCGAGGAGCGTGCGCCGCCTCAGGGGGCCGGTGTGCGGGCCGACGGACCCGTGACCCCGGCCGGGGCGGGCATGCGCGGTTCCGAGGCCCAGCGGCGCAGCCGGGAGACGCGTTCCGCCGCCTCCTCCAGCCGGGACAGCGGCAGGTCGCCGTCGGCGACCGCGCGGGCCGCGGCCGTGTGGATCGCGTCGTGCACACCCGCGCCGCTCGCGGGGCCGAGGCGTACCAGGTCGACCCCGGCGATCCAGGCGAGCACGGCCGCGCCCGGCACGCCCCAGCCGTCGACGATCGACGGCGCGTCCAGCGTGTCGCTGACCACGACCCCGCCGTAACCCAGCTCGCCGCGCAGGATGCCGGTGACGGCCGGGCCGCTGAGCGTGGCGGGCAGACCGTCCTCGCCGGGTACCGGGGAGCGCCCCGCGGTGATCGCGCGGACACCGGCCGCGGCCCCCTCGGCGAAGGGCCGCAGGCTGCCCGTACCGGTGAACGGCCCCAGCGCGGCGGCCACTCCGTGCGTCTGGAGGTCGGTCACGAAGACCCGCGTCTCGTCGGCGCGGGTGCCGGGCCGTACGGCGAGGTGCAGATTGGCACCGGCCGCCATGAGTTCGGCCGCCGCGGCGCTGCCGCCACCCGGCCGGTGCGGCTCCGGGTGACCGGTGAGGGCGTCGGGGAGCGCCGCGCGCAGCGCGTCGGACGCCTTGCGCGCCGCCTGGCCGCGCGCGTGCACCGCGACGCCGGGGGTGCCGCGTTCCAGGCCGCGCAGGATCCAGTCGGGAAGTCTCTCGTCCGCGCCGTCGACGGCGGGCAGCAGGCACGAGTCGACGAGCACGGCGAGCCGGTGCAGCGCGTTCACGTGGTGGTCCCCCTTCGGGGCGCGACAGAGGCGGATGTCCCGAGCCCCGGCGATATCCCGAGGCCCGCCGAATGGTACAGACCAATGCCCGGAGGCGGCAATCACCCCAGGTCCGCGTCCCCTCGGTGACCCCCGCGCCCACAGCCGGCCCCACGGCCGCGGACCGCTCAGCGGCCCCCGGACAGCAGCAGCGGCGCCCCGCCGGGAGCGGACGGCGGGCGGCCGTTGGCGGCGGGCACGGCGGACAGCGGCGACGGAAGGGCCTCCAGCAGACCGCGCGCGGCCAGTTCCGGCATCACGCCCTCGCCGAACCAGTACGCCTCCTCCAGGTGCGGATAGCCGGAGAAGATGAAGTGGTCGATGCCCAGCGCGTGGTACTCCTCGATCCGGTCGGCGACCTCCGCGTGGGCGCCGACCAGCGCCGTACCGGCGCCGCCGCGCACCAGCCCGACGCCCGCCCACAGATTCGGCGAGATCTCCAGCTTGTCCCGCTGCCCGCCGTGCAGCGCCAGCATCCGCTGCTGGCCCACCGACTCGCTGCGGCCGAGCGCCTGTTGGGCCGCGGCGACCGTGTCCTCGTCGAGGTCGGCCAGCAGCCGGTCCGCGGTCGCCCACGCGTCGCGCGCCGAGTCCCGCGCGATGACGTGCAGCCGGATGCCGAATCTGACCGTACGGCCCTCGGCCTCCGCCAGCCCCCTGATCCAGTCGATCTTCCGCTTCACCTGCTCGGGCGGCTCGCCCCAGGTCAGATAGACGTCGGCGTAGCGGGCCGCGACCGGCCCGGCCGCCTGAGAGGAACCGCCGAAGAAGATGTCGGGGCGGGGCTCGGGCGGCAGCGCCACCAGCCCGCCCGCCACCTGGTAGTGCTCGCCGTCGTAGTCGAACGGCTTGCCCTCCCACACCCCGCGCACCACCGACAGGAACTCCGCGGTGCGCGCGTACCGGCTGTCGTGGTCGAGATGGTCGCCGAATCGCTTCTGCTCGGTGGAGTCGCCGCCGGTCACCACGTTGAGCAGCAGCCGCCCCCGGCTGATCCGCTGATACGTGGCCGCCATCTGCGCCGCGAGCACCGGCGAGATCACCCCGGGCCTGAAGGCGACCAGGAACTTCAGCCGCTCGGTGTGCTGGGTCAGCGCCAGCGTCGTCAGCCACGCGTCCTCGCACCACGTACCGGTCGGCGTCAGCACCCCCTCGAACCCCAACTGGTCGGCGGCGCGCGCGATCTGGGCCAGATACTCGATGTCGGGGGCGCGGATGCCGGAGACCGGCGTGATCCGGGAGCGCTTCACGCCTCCGTCGGTGTAGACGTGGCGGTCCACCAGGGTGCGGCCGTCGCCGCCGGTGGGCAGGAACCAGTGCAGGTGTACGGACATCGGGCGGACGCCTTTCGATGGGCGGGATCCGGTGCGGTCCGGCGGGATCCCGGCGCGCGGCACGGGAGGTCCGCCGGATCACCGCGGGGACGTCCCGAGGGGACCGGCGGGGCCGGAACGCGAAGAAGAGCTACGGAAGCGCGGGGGAGGGGAAGCGGCGCGAAACGTCAGCGACCGCGACAACACGCGGCAGACGCCACCCGCAGGAGGTCGATGTGACCACGCGAGGTGAGCATGCAGGGACGCGGCATACAACGACGGTAGTCACGCGTCCGTCGGCAGGTCAACGCCGTCTCACCTCGCGGATGGCGGCGGATGGCCGCGGAAAGCGGCTGATCGCGGCGCGAGCCGCCCGCCGGGCCGGAGCCCGCCCCCCCCGCCGCCGGGCACGGGGACCCCGGCGACCCGCCGCGCCGACACCCCCGCCGCCCCGCGGAATTGAGTGACCATGGACGTATGGCCGACAACCTCACCTCACGCGTCATCGACATCGCGACCGGCTCCAGCGAGACCGTCCACGACCTCACCGACGCCTGCGCGTCGTTCCTGCGCGAGGCGGCGGCCGGGCGCGACGGGCTGCTGAACGTCTTCGTGCCGCACGCCACCGCGGGCGTGGCCGTCATCGAGACGGGCGCGGGCAGCGACGACGACCTGCTCGCCGCGCTCCAGGACCTGCTCCCCGCCGACGACCGCTGGAGCCACCGCCACGGCAGCCGCGGGCACGGCCGCGACCACGTACTCCCCGCGCTCGTCCCGCCGCACGCCACCTTGCCGGTACTGGACGGCCGCCTGGAACTCGGCACCTGGCAGTCGGTCGTCCTGGTGGACACCAACGTCGACAATCCGCGCCGCCAGGTCCGGCTGAGCTTTCTGGGCTGACCGGCGGGCGCTCGCCGAGAAGCGCTGACCCGCACGCCGCGCCGCTCCACCTGGAGCGCCGCCACATCCCGACGCCCCGACACACATCGCGCCAGTCATATCCGCCTTTTGCGGCGGATATGACTGGCGCGATTTCCGAAATACCGCGATGTGTTGTACCTGGGCGCTCCGCTTCTTCTGACGGGATATCACGTGTGGTGTTGACCGTTGGTGAAGGCATGCGGAAAACTCGGCACGGCTAATACGGGGCGAGTAATATACGAAGGCGGTAGAAAGCGGTGCGGCGGCGACGATTCCTGGGCTTAGCGGCGGTCGGTGGCTCGATGGTGCTGGCGGTGACCACCCTCGGCGCGTGCGGGAACACCTCACCGCGGAGCAAGGCCATCACCCTGCACGTGGTCGCCACCGACTACAGCGGTCTGAAGACCGCGAGTCCGGTGGCCCAGACCTGGAACAGCCTGGCCCGCTCGTTCGAGGAGCGGAATCCGAACATCACGATCGACGTGCAGTTCGTGCCCGTCGCCGACGCCGACGCGCAGGTCGCCACCATGGTCGAGGACGGCCGGGCGCCCGATCTCGCGCAGCTCGACTCCTTCAGCGCCTTCAGCGACGGCAAGCAGCTCTACAGCGCGGACGAACTGTTCCCGATCAGCATGCAGTCCGCCTTCGTCCCGTCGCTGACGGACGCCGGTTCCGTCAACCACGTGCAGTACGGCATCCCGTGGGTCGCCTCCACCCGGATGTTCTTCTACAACAAGAAGCTCTTCGCCCGCGCGGGCATCACCCGCGCCCCGGAGACCTGGGCCGACATCAGGCGCGACGCCGTCAAGCTCAAGGAGCACGGCGTCCCGGTGCCGTACGGACTGCCGCTCGGCCCGCAGGAAGCGGAAGCCGAGACCATGATGTGGATGATCGGCAACGACGGCGGCTACACCGACAACGTCGGCTCGTACAACCTGGACTCGGTGCGCAATGTCGACGCCTTCGTCTGGCTGAAGAAGAACCTCGTCGACGCCGGTCTCGTCGGCCCCAAGGACCCGGCCAGGACGAGTGTCAGCGATGCCTTCAGCGACTTCCTCGCGGGCCGCACGGGGATGCTCAACGGCCATCTGACGCTGCTTCCCTCCGCGAAGGCGGCCGGAATCGACATCGGAGTGGCGCCGCTTCCCGGAAGGACGGGCCCCAGTTCGCAGGCGCTCGGGAACGCCGACTGGATGATGGCCTTCCGGCAGAAGGGACACCGGGAGGCCGACGCCAAGTTCCTCCAGTACATATACAGCGAAGAGAATTTGTTGAAATTCCAACAGGAGTACAAGTTGCTCCCGGTCACGGTGAAAGTCGCGGAAACGGTCAGGATGGATCCGCGGTACCGCGATCTCGTGCCATTCATGAACCTGCTGTCGGACGCGGCGTTCTATCCCGTCGCCAAGGCGTCCTGGGCCCCGGTCAGCGCCGAACTGAAGAAGGACATCGGACAGGCCGTGCACCGCGACCCCAAGGTCGTACTGGCCGGCCTCCAGCGCGACGCCCAGCGCAGCGACGGCGCCAGGTAGTCCGAGGAGCGGACGAGGGCGCCGCCGCACGGCCGGTCAGGCGCCCAGCACCTCCGCCAGGTCGTACCCCACCGGCTCCTCCAACTGCGCGTACGTGCACTCCGCGGCCTCCCGGTCCGGGCGCCAGCGGCGGAACTGCGCGGTGTGGCGGAACCGGTCGCCCTGCATGTGGTCGTAGGCCACCTCGACCACCCGCTCGGGGCGCAGCGGGATCCACGACAGGTCCTTCTTGCCGGTCCACCGGCTGGGACCGCCCGGCAGCCGGTCGGCGGCCTGCGCCTCCTCGCTCGCCCACTCCTGCCACGGATGGCCCTCGACGGACGCCATCCGCAGCGGCTCCAGCTCCGTCATCAGCGCCTCGCGGCGGCGCATCGGGAAGGACGCGCAGACGCCGACGTGCTGAAGCATCCCCTCGCCGTCGTACAGACCGAGCAGCAGCGAGCCGACCACGGGACCGCTCTTGTGCAGCCGCATCCCGGCCACCACGCAGTCCGCGGTGCGCTCGTGCTTGACCTTGATCATGACCCGCTCGCCCGGCCGGTACGGCAGATGCAGGGGTTTGGCGACGACCCCGTCGAGACCGGCGCCCTCGAAGCGGGAGAACCACTCCTTGGCCGTGTCGATGTCCTGCGTGGCGGGCGCGGTGAACACCGGCGCCGTCGCCTCGCGCAACGCCTCCACCAGCACCTCGCGCCGGTCCCGCTGCGGCACCGGCAGCAGCGTCTCGTCGCCCACGGCCAGCAGGTCGAAGGCGACGAAGGACGCGGGCGTCACCTCCGCCAGATGGCGGACCCGGGACTCCGCCGGGTGGATCCGCTCCAGCAGCGCGTCGAAGTCCAGCCGGCCGCCCCGCACGATGACGATCTCTCCGTCCAGCACGCAGCGCGGCGGAATCCGCTCCCGCAGCGCCTCGACCAGCTCGGGAAAGTACCGGGTCAGCGGCTTGCCCGAGCGGCTGCCCAGCTCGATCTCGTCGCCGTCGCGGAAGACGATCGCCCGGAAACCGTCCCACTTGGCCTCGTAGAGCATGCCGGGCGGGACGGCCGCGGCGGACTTCGCCAGCATCGGCCGCACAGGGGGCATCACCGGAAGGTCCATGCTGGTGATTGTGCGCGGCCCCGCCCGGCGGCGCCCGCCGACGGGCGCCGCCCGGCCGTACGGCCTAGCGTGGTCGCATGGCCGAGACGCTGGAACTGACCGTCGGCGAGCGGGCCGTCCGGGTGTCCCACCCCGACAAGGTCTACTTCCCGCAGCGCGGATTCACCAAGGCCGACCTGGTGAGGTACTACCTCAGCGTCGGCGACGGCATCCTGCGCGCGGTCAGGGACCGGCCGACCACACTGGAGCGCTACATCCACGGCGTGGAGGGCGAGTCCTTCTTCCAGAAGCGGGCCCCGAAGAATCTGCCCGACTGGATCCCCACCGCCCGGATCGCCTTCCCCAGCGGCCGGTACGCCGACGAGATCTGCCCCACCGAGACCGCCGCCGTCCTGTGGGCCGCCAACCTCGGCACCTTCACCTTCCACCCCTGGCCGGTGCGCCGCGCCGACACCGACCACCCCGACGAACTGCGCATCGACCTCGACCCGCAGCCCGGCACGGACTACGGCGACGCCGTACGCGCGGCGCTCATGCTGCGCGAGGTGCTGGACGGACTCGGCCTGACCGGCTGGCCGAAGACCTCCGGCGGACGCGGCCTGCACGTCTTCGTGCCGATCGCGCCGGAGTGGACCTTCACCCAGGTACGGCGCTCGGCCATCGCGATCGGCCGCGAACTGGAGCGCCGCGCGCCCGACCGGATCACCACCGCATGGTGGAAGGAGGAGCGCGGCGAGCGGATCTTCGTCGACTACAACCAGACCGCGCGCGACCGCACGATCGCCAGCGCCTACTCCGTACGGCCGTTCCCGCACGCCCCGGTCTCGGCGCCGCTGCGCTGGGACGAGGTGAGCAGCGCCGTGCCCGAGGACTTCGACCTGGGCACCATGCCGGGGCGGTTCGCGGAGGTCGGCGACGTGCACGCCGACATGGACGAGCACGCCTTCCGGCTGGACGCGGCGCTCGAACTGGCCGACAAGGACGAGCGGGAGCACGGCCTCGGCGACCTGCCCTACCCGCCGGAGCACCCCAAGATGAAGGGCGAGCCCAAGCGGGTGCAGCCGAGCCGCGCCAAGAAGGCCGCGTCGGACAGCGACGCGGACGGGTAGCGACGCGAAGCGGTGGCCTCCGGCCGCGCGATTCAGTCGAACGTCTCGATGTACTCCTCGGTCGGCCCCAGCTCCGGCCGGTCGCGCAGCTCGACGCGGTCGCCGAAACGCTCCAGCTCCAGCACCGTGACGGTGTTCTCGCCGGCTGTCAGCAGCGGCGCGGGCACGTAGAGGGTGACCTGCGGGCCGATCTCCCAGTACCGGCCGAGCAGCGTGCCGTTCACCCAGGCGAAGCCCTTGCCGAAGCCGGGAAAGGCCAGAAAGGTGTCGGCCGGGGCGTCCGCCGTGAACCGGGCGGTCGCGAAACCCGCGCCGCCGGACGGCGGGGCGACCGACGGCGCGCGCTCCACGTCGGCCGCGGGCCATTCGTCCAGCGGCAGTCCGTGGACCGACCAGTTGTGCACCAGGCGGCGCTCGACGCGGACCCCGCCGAGGATGCCCTTGCCCTGGCCGAGCAGCGGACCGTAGTTGATCCGGCCCTGGTTCTCGACCAGGAGTTCCAGCAGTACGGGCTCGCCGGCGCCCTCGACGGTGAGCGAGCCGGTCTCCCGGTCGAGCACACCGGCGGGCGCGCCGTCCACGAAGACCTGGGCGCGGTCGTGCAGCCCGTGCACGGTGATCTCCCGCGGGCCGCGCGGCAGACGGGGGCGGGCGCGGTAGAGCACCAGCCCCGAGGGCTGTTCCAGCTCCTCGAAGCTCAGCGGATGCGGGGACGCCACCGGCCGCGACAGCGCGGTGAGCGCGTCCAGCAGACCGGCGCCCCGGACCACGGGCAGCGCGCGAGCGGTGAGCGGCGGCGCGGTCGCGGGCAGCGGCCGGGAGGCTTCGGCCGCGCCGGTCACCGCGAGCAGCCGGTCGCGCAGGGCGAAGAACTTCGGGCCGAGGCCGCCGTGTTCGGCGACCGGCGCGTCCGAGTCGTAGCTGGTCACGGTCGGCTGGAGCCTGTCGCCGTCGTGGTTGGCGCCCGCCCACAGGCCGAAGTTGGTGCCGCCGTGCGCCATGTAGACACTCACCGAGCCGCCCTCGTCCAGGATCTCGGCGAGCGTGGCCTCGGCGCTGTCGACGGTCCGGATGTGGTGCTTCTCGCCCCAGTGGTCGAACCAGCCGTTCCAGAACTCGGCGCAGACGAACGGCTCGCCCGTTCTGCGCGAGCGCAGCAGTTCGGCGGCCCGCGCGGCGCGGGACCCGAAGGTCGCCGTGGTCAGCGTGCCCGGCAGGGCGCCGCCGTCGAACATCAGGTCGGTCGGGCCGTCCGCGGTGTAGAGCAGTTCGGTGATGCCCCGCTCCACCAGCGCGTCGCGCACCCACGCCACATAGCCGTGGTCGTCGCCGTAGCTGCCGTACTCGTTCTCCACCTGCACGGCGACCACCGGCCCGCCGCGGGCCGCCTGGAGCGCGGCGACGCGCGGGATCAACGCGTCGAACCAGCGCGCCACTTCGTCGAGGAAGGGCCGGTGCGAGGAGCGCAGCCGCATGCCGGGCGTCCCGGTCAGCCACGCGGGCAGCCCGCCGTTGTCCCACTCGGCGCAGATGTACGGGCCGGGGCGCACGATCACGTCCAGGCCGGTGTCCCGCGCGAGCGCGACGAACCGCTCGATGTCGCGCGGGCCGTCGAAGGACGGCCGCCCCCGGCGCGCCTCGTGGAAATTCCACGGGACGTAGGTGTCCACGGTGTTGAGCCCCATGGCCGCGAGGCGTTCCAGCCGGTCGGCCCACTGCTCGGGGTGGACGCGGAAGTAGTGCAGCGACCCCGCCAGGACGCGGTGCGGCTGCCCGCCGCGCAGAAACGTGCCGTGCGGATACGACAGCAGGGGCGCGGGTCGGCCGTTGGCGTCCGCGGGTGCGGTGGTGGTCGGAAGGCTCACAGCACCGAACTGTGGCACAGATTGTTATCGATGCCAACGCGGTGCCTTCAGCCGGTCCGGGGCGGGACCACGAGCCGGAGAGCGCCCCCTTTGGGCGGGTGCGACCGCTATCATCGGCGGCAGCGGATCAGCCGGAAGGGACCCATGAAGAACCAGAGCGCGCGCGACGCCTCCCGTCCGCCCGGCATGGCGGATGTCGCACGGGTCGCCGGGGTCTCCGCGCAGACCGTCTCGCGGGCCCTGGCCGGTCACCCCAATGTGCAGGACAAGACCCGCGCCAAGGTGCTCGCCGCCGTCGACCAGCTCGGTTACCGCAGGAACAACGCGGCGCGCATGCTCTCCTCCGGCCGCAGCCGCACCATCGGCGTGGTCACCCTCCAGACCAGCTTCTACTCCCGCACCGCCCTCACCCTCGGCATCGAACGGGCCGCTCAGGAGGCCGGTTACGCGGTCAGCACCGCCACCACCGCCTCGCTGGACACCTCCGCCATCGAGAGCTCGATGCTGCGGCTGGCCGACCAGCACGTCGAAGGCGTCGTGCTCGCCGTTCCGCTGATCCATGTGAGCCGCCAGATCGAGCAGCTCACCAGCGCCGTGCCCACCATCACCGTCGACGGTTCGCGCACGTCGGCGACCGAAGTGGTCGCGGTCGACCAGTCGGCGGCGGCGCGGCTGGCCACCCGGCACCTGCTGGACCTGGGCCACGAGACGGTCTGGCACGTCGCGGGACCCGGCGAGTGGCTGGACGCGGCGAGCCGGTCGCAGGGCTGGCGCGCGGTGCTCGAAGCGGAGGGCAGGACGGTGCCGCCGGAGCTGACGGGCGACTGGTCGCCCGCCTCCGGCTACCGCAACGGCCTCATCCTCGGCCGGATCCCCGACGTCACCGCGGTCTTCGTGGCCAGTGACGAGATGGCGTTCGGCGTGATCCGCGCCCTGCACGAACTGGGCCGCAGGGTGCCGGAGGACATCTCCGTCGTGGGCGTGGACGACATCGCGCTCGCCGAGTACTGCTCGCCCTCGCTGACCACGGTGGCCCAGCCCTTCGCCGAGATGGGGGCGCTCGCGGTCTCCCACCTCATGCGGTACATCGCGGACCCGGACGCCACCTTGGAACCGGCCTCCGTGGAGCCGACGCTGGTCGTCCGCGCCAGCACGGCGCCCGCCCGCCGCTGACGGTCAGGCGCCGGCCGACGGCCTGAGGGCGTCACCACGCGCGGGGGAGTACGTCCCCCTGCCGTCCGTGCCGCCGCGTGTCCGCGTTCCCGGACCACACCGGCCGCACGACCGCCCGATGTCGGCCGCTATCACCTGTGGAAGAAGCTCTGTCGGGCTCTGGTGTTATCGATGCCATCGCCGCTACAGTCTCCACCACTCCCGACTCGCTCCCGGCTCTTCACGGCCCTAGGTGGTACAGGAATGACCTCGCGCTCGCCCCGATCACCCCACCGCGGAAGGTGGCGGCGGCAGCGGTCCGCGACCGCCGCCGCCCTGCTCGCCTCGCTCGCCCTGCTGTCGGTCGGCGTCACTCCGGCGCTCGCCGCCCCGCCGCAGACGTCGGCCGACCCGGCCGCCGCCGCGGGCACCCCGATCGACCCCGCCCAGTACACGCTGGTCCAGGCAGACTCCGAGTCGCCCGCCTACCCCGCGCCCCCGGCCCTGGACGGCACGGCGCTCGCCGCGTTCGACAACGACCCGTCGACGCAGTGGACGGTCGCCTACGACGTGGTCGGCGGCGTCGGCGTCGCCAAGACCCCGATGCCGCACTGGATCACCCTCGACGTCGGCGGCTCCTTCACCCTCACCGGTGTCGACTACTCGGTGAAGAACCAGGCCAACGGCCCGGTCAAGGGCTACCGGATCTTCGTCACCGACGACGCGGCCGTCGCCAAGGACCCGAAGGGGAACTGGGGAGCGCCCGCCGCGACCGGCTCCTTCCACCAGCCGACGAGCAACACCGAGGTGCAGACCGTCGTCTTCGACAGGCCCGTCACCGGCCGCTATGTGAAGGTCGAGGCCGAGAGCGCCGTCAACGGGTCCGACAACGCCTCCGCCTCCGAGATCAGGGTCCGCGCCGTCGGCGACACCACGCCCGCCCCCGTCGACCCGCCGCCCCCGGCCGACCCCGCGACCCCCGTCGAGATCAGGCACGGCGCGCTCAAGGTCACGGTCGCCAAGGAATTCCCGCAGGTCATCTCGTACGCGCTGAACGGCGGCACCCTCGCGGGCCAGGCGTCCGTCCTGCACACCTTCGACATCAACGGCGCCGCGCACACCGCGACCACGAAGATGTCCGCGCACGGCGACACCGCGACGTACACCTCGACCTTCGCCGACCTGCCGAACGTCACCATCACCTCGACGATCACCGCGACGGCGAAGAAGACCGTCGTCTTCGCCGTCCGGAAGATCACCGGCAGCGCCGCCCGTACCGTCAACCAGTTCTCGATCCCCGGCCAGTCGCTGCTGTCGGTCGACTCCTCCGACCCGCACGCGAGCCTGGCCCGTACGAAGATCTCCACGGACTCCACGACGACGGCCGACCAGTTCCTCACGATCAGCGCGGCGGCCAAGCCCGACAAGGCGTCCGTCGGCACCCCGTACGGCTTTGTCAGCAACTCCACGCTCGCGGGCGGGCTGATCACCGACGCGACCGACGACGCCGCGCAGGACAACAACGACAACGGCAACACCCGGCTCCAGTCGCGGATCGTGGACGCGGGCGGCGGCGCGCGCCGCGCGGAGCTGTCCGTCGGCACCTACACCTACGCGCCCAAGGGCGCCACGGACCGGCGGGTGGCGACGTACGCGCTGCCGCGGACCACGGTCGTGCTCTCCGGTGACGCCAACGGCGACAACAAAGTGACCTGGGAGGACGGCGCGCTCGCCTACCGCGCCGCGATGACGCGCCCGCTCGGCGCCGACCGGGTGCCCGAACGCGTCGTGCAGCACATCCCGTTCAACTTCGCGAGCCAGGCCACCAACCCGTTCCTCAAGACGCTCGACAACGTCAAGCGGATCTCGCTGGCCACCGACGACCTCGGCCAGTGGGTGCTGGAGAAGGGCTACGCCAACGAGGGCCACGACTCCGCGCACCCGGACTACGGCGGCGACTACAACGTCAGGGCCGGCGGCCTCACCGACCTCAACAAGCTGGCTTCCGTGGGCGCCGACTACAACTCCGACATCGCCGTCCACGTCAATGTGACCGAGGCGTACCCGCAGGCCAAGAACTTCAGCTCGGGACTCATCCAGGGCCAGGTCAACGGCTGGGACTGGCTCAACCAGTCGTACCACATCGACCAGCGCACCGACCTCGGCAGCGGCGCCGTCCTCGACCGCTTCAAGGAACTGCGCAAGCAGGCGCCCGGCATCAAGACCGTCTACATCGACGCCTACTACTCCAGCGGCTGGCTCGCCGACGAACTGGCCCGCCAGCTCCACGCGATGGGCTTCGAGGTCGCCAGCGAGTGGGCCTACAAATTCGAGGGCGACTCGATCTGGTCGCACTGGGCGAGCGACAAGAACTACGGCGGCGCCACCAACAAGGGCATCAACTCCAACATCGTCCGCTTCATCGCCAACTCCGACCGCGACGTGTGGAACGTCGACCCGCTGCTCGGCGGCTCCGACATCAAGGAGTTTGAGGGCTGGACCGGCCAGGACGACTACAACGCCTTCTACCGGAACATCTGGACCGACAACCTGCCGACCAAATTCCTCCAGCACTACCAGCTCACCACCTGGGACTTCGGCGTCTCCGCCGACCTCACCGGCGGTGTCCACGTCGCGATGGCGGGCGGCAAGCGCCAGGTGACCATGGGCGGCGCGCTCGTCCTCGACGGCGACAGCTACCTGCTGCCGTGGGGCGAGGCCAAGCGCGGCAACGGCACGTCCTCGCCGAGCGACGCCGACAAGATGTACTACTTCAGCGCGTCCGGCGGCGCCCACACCTTCGACGTGACACGGCAGTTCGCGGGCACCAAGCGCTTCACCCTCTACAAGCTCACCGACCAGGGCCGGGTGAAGGCCGGTGACATCACCCCGACCGGCGGCAAGGTCACGATCAGCGGCGACAAGAACCAGCCGTACGTGCTCGCCCCGCAGTCCGGCAAGGCGCCGCACACCAACGTCGACTTCGGGCAGGGCACCGGTCTGAACGACCCCGGCTTCAACGCCGGCGACCTCACGGCCTGGAACGCCCGCGGCGGCGCGACCGCCGTACGCACCGCCAACGGTGACAACGTCGCCCGGCTCGGCACCGCGGCCTCCGGCATCTCGCAGCAGGTCAAGGGCCTGACGTCCGGCAAGACCTACACCCTCAGCGCCAACGTCGAGATCGCCAAGGGGCAGCGCAGGGCCACCACCCTCGCCGTCACCGGCGGCAAGCAGCCCGCCGCCAACACCTTCGACACCACGCCCGCCGCCAACCAGATGGCCGCGGACGCCAAGCAGGGCACGTACTCGCAGCGCGCGTCGGTGACCTTCACCGCGCCGTCCAACGGCAAGGTCACCGTCGCCGTCAGCGCGGTGGCGGGGGGCGCGGCCGTCACGCTGGACGACATACGCCTGATGGCCGACACCACGCTGCCGCTGCCCAAGAAGGCGGCCGGTTCTGACGGGACCGTCCTCGCGCGGGACGACTTCGAGGGCAACCAGCCCGGCTGGGGACCCTTCGTCAAGGGCGACGCGGGCGGCGCCACCGACCCGCGCACCAGCATCAGCGACCTGCACGCCCCGTACAGCCAGAAGACCTGGAAGAACACCTACTCGCCGTACAACTCAGGGGCCCTCAAGGGCCAGGCGGTGGACGACGTCATCGGCGGGAACCACTCGCTCAAGGCCCACGAGGAGAACAGCGGTCTGGTCTACCGGACGGTGCCCGCGACCGTGCCCTTCGTGGCGGGCCACACGTACGCGGTCTCCTTCCGCTACCAGACCAACCTCGACGGCCAGTGGGCCTGGGTGACCGGCGCGGACGTCGTCGGCGGCGGAAAGGTCGCGTCCAAGGATGTGACGCGCGACGTGCTCGCGCCCGCGCTCGACACGGCCACGTACTCCAAGGAGATCGTCGCGGGCTGCGGCGACACCTGGGTGGGGCTGCGCAAGCTCGGCGGTGCCAACGGCACGGACTTCGTGCTGGACGACTTCTCGGTGACCGACCTGGGCCCCGCCCCGGCGGGTCCGGCGTGCGCGAGTGTGACGACGCCGCCGACCGCCGAGCTGAGCCCCGGCGTGCCGAGCGAGTACGTGACCACCTTCACCAACAGCGAGCTGACCGACGCCACCGGCGTCGTCCAGCGGCTCGACGGCCTGCCCGCCGGGTGGACCGCGGCGGTGAAGACCGAGCACGGCAACAGCTTCGCCACCGTGAAGCCCGGCGCGTCGGTGAGCACCACCTGGCTGCTGACCCCGCCCGCGGGAGCGGCGGGGACCGCCGCCTCCTGGAAGGTCGTGGCGGGCTATACCAACGACGGCGCCACCAAGTCGGTGTCGGCGGACGCCAAGGCGACCGTCGCGACCCGCGCGCTGCTCTCGCCCAGTTCGATGACGGCGACCGCGGACTCCGAGAACCTCTCCTCGGGAGCCGCGGAAGGACCGGTCTCCAACGTGCTCGACGGTGACCCCGGCACCATCTGGCACACCGACTACACCAACTCCGAGGCGCCGTACCCCCATTGGGTGACCCTCAAGCTGGGCGGCCCCGCCGACCTCGACGGCTTCGGCTACCTCGACCGCCAGACCGGCGGGCAGAACGGCCGGGTGGCCGGCTACGAGGTCGCCGTCTCCGACAACGGCGCCACCTGGACGACCGTCGCCCGCGGCACCCTCGTGGACTCCCCGTCGACCCAGGTCATCGCCTTCGACCGGGTCCGCGCGAGCTATGTCCGCTTCACCGCGCTCAGCGCGCTCAACGGACTGCCGTTCGCGGCGGCAGCCGAGATGCGGGCCTACGGCAGTTACGCCGACACGCCCGTCGGCTACCCGCCGGATTCCGCACCGGGCGCCTGACCACGGCCCGAACGGGCACCACGCGGGGCGCGCCCCCCCCCCTGACCGGGGAGGGGGGCGCGCCCCCTCGTTCTCGGGTCAGTTGACCAGCGGGAGGAGCTGAAGGCGCTCGGCCGCCGAGAGGAGCGGGTCCACGTCGACCGGCTCCTCCGTGACGTCGTCGATGACGGACACCCGCACCGCGGGCACGGGCGCCGTGTCGATGGTCGCCGCCAGGTCGAGCGCGAACAGCACGTTCACCGGCCGCGCCCCGCGCGAGTCCTCGTGGACGCCCGCGAACCGCAGGATGCGCCAGCCCTCGTCGTCCCAGTGGTCGAGCAGGGCGGAGCGGACGACGGGAGCCGTCGCCTGCCAGGCCAGGGAGTTCTCCAGGAGCTCCACGGACGCCGCGACCGGCACCCGTTCGCCGGAACCGCTCAGCGGATGCCCGAGGACCCGCAGCCGCAGCTTGCGCAACGGCCGCAGCCACCGCTGGTCGAGGTCGGAGGACAGACCGAGCAGCACCGCCGCGGCCACCACCAGGACGACGGCCGACGGCACCGGATCCCCGCCGATCCGCGACCACCACGTACGGTCGGCGGCCACGGCGGCCAGACCGCCCACGACGACCAGACCGGCACGGGTGAAGGACCGCCAGCCGACCGGCCCCTCGTCACGGGCGCTGCACCCGCAGGACGACTCGGGCGCCGTCGCCCGCGCGTACCCCAGATACGCGGTGAAGCCCGCGCCCAGCACCGCAGTTGCCACGGCGGGCGCCACGGCCTCGGGAACGGCGAGCAGCGCCGCCGCGATCAGCAGCTCGACCGCGCCCACCGCGCGCAGTGCCCGGGTGGCGCGGTGGCCGTTGCCCAGGACCCGCACCAGGACGGTGTTCGCGGCCAGTTGGGCCGTACGGCGGCCGAAGAGCTTCGGCGCGCCGGTCACGGCGAGCAGGACCCCGCACAGCAGCGGCGCCAGACTCGGGATGACGGAGATCATCGCGCTCCCTCCTAGTGGCCGACGGTCACGCGGGCGATGTCGATGGTGTCGTCCTCGGGACGCCAGGCGCCGAGGATCTGCGCCGACTGCCCGATCCGCACCCGCGACAGGTCCGAGGTGAGCGCGCCGCCCAGGTACGAGGCGGTGGTCGTCTCGGTGACGATCCGGCCCACGACGGCGTGGTTGTTGCCGTGCGTGAGGTGCAGCCGGTCCTTGGCGATGCCCTGGATCTCGCAGAAGAGATTCACGATGTTGACCCACACCGCGTCGGCCGCGATGGTGCCGTCCGGCATGTCGACACCGCGCGCGTACAGGCCGTCGCCGACCTTGATCTCCGCCGCGGTGGTCGGGCGCAGCTTCCAGACGCTGGTGGCGTTGGTGAGCTGGATGAGGTGCTGGTCGCCGTAGGAACCGGCGACCTCCAGCACGGTGCCGTTGATCGCGGTGATCCGGCCCTCGGCGAACGCCGACTTGGAGATCGCCGGGTCGAGCGACGGCATCGGCGCGGCGAAGGCGGCGTCCGCGTCGATGCCGCCGAGCGCCGTGGCGCCGACGATGGTCGCACCGCCGAGCGCGGCGGTGGTGAGGAAGCGCCGGCGGTCCATCCGGCCGCGGCCCGCGGGATTCTGGTCGTGGCTCATGTCGGTCCTCCTCACTCGTAGATGTAGACGGGGAGTTTGCCGGAGCTGAGATTGCCGATCGCGGAGAACGCGGCCGGGGTCAGGTCGATGACCCGGTTGGTGCGGCAGACGCCGTTGCAGCACGCGGACTCGCCGCAGAAGCTCTTGGTGCGCGGTCCGCAGTCGGAGACCGTGACGCAGACCGTCGCGCCGGAGCACTGGTGCTTGACGTTCATCACCGAGCCGCAGCCGCGGCGCGCGATCGTCTCACCGCACAGGTCGGGCCGGGTGATGTCGAAGCACGCCTGGGAGGCGTTCGGCCACGCCGCCTGGTGGGCGTTGGACTGGCAGGTGCCGCAGGCACCGGTGCCGGTGCTGCCGCAGGGGCCCCAGGCGCTGCCGCAGCAGAACCAGGTGGTCTCACCTGCCCAGAGACTGGTCGATCCGCAAGCCATGTCGATTCCCTTCGCTCGCGCGCAGGCGTTGTGACCTGCGCATGACAACACAAGGTGCGTGCCGCGCCATGCGTGACACGTGACACGGGGCCGCCGGTGGGGACGGCGGCAGTGCTGGGCGTTCGGCGTCCGGGATGCGCGCGCTCGCGGGGGAGGTGGGGCGACGGGCGGGACCGCGAGGCGGTGGGGCGGTGTGGCGTGAATCGCGCGGATGTGCGAGGTGCGTGGTGCGCTCGATGTGTGCGGGAGCAGTGGGGGGTTCGGGTACTGCGAGTGCTGAGGGCGGCACGGGTCCTGTGGGGATTCCGGGGCATGTGGGGACGCCGGGAGAATTGCATGCCCATGACAAGGTGTGCGTCGGATGGGTCGGCAGTGATGGTGGAACACGGCCATGATGCGCGCTTCTACGCGCGTCCGCCAGAGGGCGGGAGACACGAGAGGCCCTTGGGGCGGGCGGCACGAGCCGTACGGTGCGGGGTACCGGGCGTTGGCCTCGGGCATCACGGCCGTGGCGCGCCGCGCGGACGCGTGGGCCGTCTTTCGCGGGGTGCCCGGGATGTCGTGATCCAGCCAGCCGCGGCCACGGCGGCTCGCGTACGCCTACGATTTGCCGC